>JBBSET010000056.1:0-23873 GCA_038239485.1 Propionibacteriales bacterium | reverse complement strand
GGCGCTGCCCGTTCGGCCCGTCCCACCGGCGGAGCCAGTGACACCGTGGAGCAGGTGCAGCGCGACGATGTCGCCGCCTACGTCGCTGCCCGCCTCCACCCCGGCAACGCGACGATGATCATCGCTGGAGACTTCGGGGCTGCGGATCCGCTGACCGCGATCGAGGAGACGTTCGAAGCCTGGACCGCGGCTGGTGAGACGCGAGAGGCGCGGTCCTCGCCGATGGTCAACAACACGGCGCAGCTCGTCGTGGTGGACTGGCCGGAGGCGCCCCAGTCGACTCTTCGCCTCGCCGGCCCGGGGATCCTCCGCGACGACCCCCGGTGGCCGTCGATGTTCGTCGCCAACTTCGCCGTCGGCGGCAACTTCTCCTCACGGATCAACACCGTGCTCCGTGAGGACAAGGGCGTCACCTACGGTGCCAACTCGACGCTGGACACCAGCCGAGGCGCTGGGGTCGTCGCTGTGTCGACCGCCGTGCGCAGTGATGCGACAGCGGAGTCGGTGTCCGACATCATGTCGATCCTCGCTGGCGCAGCCGGCACCCTGACCGACGACGAGGTCGAGATGGCTGTTCGAGCCGCGAGCGACTCAGCCGCCCTCGGCTTCGAGCGGGCCGATGCTGTCGTATCCCGCGTCGAGATGCTGCTCTCGCAGCGATTGCCGCTGGATCACGTCGACACCAACCTGGCCGGTATCCGCGCGGTGACCACGGCCTCGGCGAATACTGCCTACGTCGGGGTGGTCGACCCGTCGGCCCTCACCGTTGTCGTGGTAGGCGACCCACGTGTCGTCCGTGAGCCGCTGGCTGCGCTCGGATACGCCGATATCCGAGCGGTGGCTCCGGCGTCCTGACCGCAGGCCCTCGTCCGCCTCCGGCTCCGCCTGCCAGCGGTCAGGTCATGCGCGAGAGGCCAAGATGGTGAGATCTTTTGGGCTCCCGCGGAACAGACTGACCGCACGTCGCCCGAGCGCCGCCCAGCTCTTTCTGGTCAGCCGAGGGCGGCGTTGACGACCTCCCTGGCCTCCGCCTGGACGGTGGCCAGGTGCTCCTTGCCGCGGAACGACTCCGCGTAGATCTTGTACACGTCCTCGGTCCCGCTCGGCCGGGCGGCGAACCACGCCGACTCGGTCGTGACCTTGAGACCGCCGATGGCAGCGCCGTTGCCGGGCGCCGTCGTGAGCTTGGCGGTGATCTTCTCGCCCGCGACGCTCTCGGCAGTGACGTCGTCAGGGGAGAGCTTGCCCAGCTTGGCCTTCTGTTCGCGGTTGGCCGGCGCGTCGATCCGCGCGTAGGCCGGGTCGCCATGGCGCTCGACCAGCTCGGCGTAGTGCTGGCTCGGGCTCTTGCCGGTGACCGCGAGGATCTCGCTCGCGAGCAGCGCGAGGATCATCCCGTCCTTGTCCGTCGTCCACGTTGTCGCGTCCTTGCGCAGGAACGACGCGCCGGCCGACTCCTCACCACCGAAGCCGACGCTGCCGTCGATCAGGCCGGGGACGAACCACTTGAAGCCGACCGGCACCTCGAGCAGCGTCCGCCCGAGCTCTTCGGCGACCCGGTCGATCATCGACGAGCTGACCAGCGTCTTCCCGATGGCCGCAGCTTCGGGCCAGCCTGAGCGATGCGCGAACAGGTACCCGATGGCGACGGCAAGGAAATGGTTGGGGTTCATCAGACCGGCGTCCGGGGTGACGATCCCATGACGGTCGGAGTCCGCGTCGTTGCCGGTGGCGATGTCGAAGGTGTCGCGGACGGCGATGAGCGACGCCATCGCGTTCGGCGACGAGCAGTCCATCCGGATCTTGCCGTCGGTGTCGAGCGTCATGAAGGCGAAGGCCGGGTCCACATTCGGGTTGACGACGGTGAGGTCCAGGCCGTACTTCTCGCCGATCGCCCCCCAGTAGTCGACGCTGGCTCCCCCCATCGGGTCCGCGCCGATCCGAACCCCTGCCGAGCGAACTGCCTCGAGGTCGAGCACGTTGACGAGGTCGTCGATATAGGCCGCCATGAAGTCGTACCCGGTGAGCTCGCCCTTCGCCTCGTCGAGCTTCACCCGCGATACGCCGGCCAGCTTCTCCTCGAGCAGCTCGTTGGCGCGCGCGGCGATGACGGCGGTCGCGTCGGTGTCGGCCGGCCCGCCATGCGGCGGGTTGTACTTGAAGCCGCCGTCGCGAGGCGGGTTGTGCGACGGCGTCACTACGATGCCGTCTGCAGTGCCACCACTCTTGTTCGCCGCGAGGATCGCGTGCGACACGGCTGGCGTGGGCGTGTACGCGTCACCGGAGTCGACCCTCACGTCGACACCGTTGGCAACGAGAACCTCGACGGCGGTATCCCACGCGGGGCCGGACAGTGCGTGGGTGTCCTTCCCGAGGAACAGCGGCCCGGTGTAACCCTTCTCCTTGCGGTACTCGCAGATCGCCTGTGTTGTCGCCGCGATGTGGGCATCGTTGAAAGCCCCGTCGAGGCTCGCCCCGCGATGACCCGAGGTCCCGAAGACGACGCGCTGATCGAGGTTGGAGGGGTCCGGAGTGATGTCGTAGTAGGCACTGAGCACCTTGTCGACGTCGATGAGATCCTGGGGTTGCGCGGGCTGACCGGCGCGCTCGTGAGCCATGCTCGAATTCTGCTGGATCGCGGCGTGGGTGTCGACCGATGGCGGCTCTCGCGGGACACGCACCTGTAACGTCAGGTGTCTTAGGTGATGATATGTGTCTGTTATCGTCTCGTTATCTGAGCGCGAGACGGAGGTTTGCCGTGCGGGTCTACGTCACCGGTGCCACTGGCGTCCTCGGACGCGCGGCGATCATCTCGATGCTCGCCGACGGACACGAGGTGACTGGTCTGGCGCGGACAGCGGAGAAGGCCGCTACCGTCCGCGAGCTGGGCGCCGAGGCCAGCCAGGCCCAGGTATTCGACGTGGACGACATGACCGAGGCGCTGCGCGGCTTCGACGCCGTCTGCAACCTGGTCACCCACATACCAGTCGGGCGCGCTGGAATCCGCCGCAGCGCTTGGAAGGTCAACGACCGGCTGCGGGTCGAGGGCTCGCGCACGGTGGCGACGGCGGCTCGCGAGGCGGGGGTGCGCCGACTGATTCAGGAGAGTGTGTCGTTCCTGTATGCCGACGGTGGCGATGAGTGGATCACCGAACAGAGCTCGCTGTCGGTGACCCGAGCCGTCGAACCGTCCGCCGTGGCGGAGGCGCACGCGGCCGAGTTCGCGAGCGCGTCGCACGCGCCCGTCATCTTGCGCTTCGGTCAGCTGATCGGCGACGACGGGATGACCCGGTGGCGGGTCTCGCAGGCACGGGCGGGCCGCGCTGTCGGCCTGGGCGATCCGCACGGCTGGGCCCACGTCGTCCATCCCGAGGACGCAGGGTCGGCGATCGCGGCCGCGTTGAACGTGCCCGGCGGCGTCTATAACGTTGGCGCCGATCCGGTCCGGCGCGACGACATGGTGCGGGTGTTCGGCGAGTTCGCGGGGCACCCCAGCATCGGTTTCATACCGAGGCTCGCCGTGAAGGTCGCCGGTGAACGCCTGGAGCCGCTCACCCGCTCACATCGAGTCTCGTCCGGCCGGCTCCACGAGGCGACCGGATGGAAGCCGACCCACCACGTCTTCGACCCCTCGTGGCTGACAGTCGTGGTGCCAGGTTGAGTCCGGACTCTCTCAGCGGTCAGTCTCTCGACGCAGTGGCCCTCGTTGAGCAGCAGCCCCCCGCGGTTCAGGCTCCGGGCGAGGCAGTCACGCTCGAGGGCGAGCAGCCGGAGCAGGCGACCGCGCGACCGTCCAAGACGATGCTCGACGACGTGTTCGGGGACGTGCTACCCGATACCACCCGCGACGAGGCCGACGACGGGTCGGTCCGTTCCGAGTCCGGCCGCGACGGCGATCTGCTCCGCAACGTGCCCCCGCACCACGGTTGACGCCACAGTCACCAGAGCGTGGGTCAGGGGGTCCGGTCCTGCGTGGCGGACGGGCTGCGGAGCAGGTCGCGGATCTCGGTGAGTAGGGCGATGTCCTCGGGAACGGCGGCGCTCGCCTCCTCGTCGCGGCGCAGCAACAGCTCGCGCGCCTTGGTGTAGGGCAGGACGACCATGAAGTACACCACTGCGGCCAGGATCAAGAAGGCGACCAGCGCGGTGAGGAAGTCGCCGAGGTGGACGCCGCCGGGGGCGTAGCTCGAGAAGTCCGGTGTCCCGCCCAGCTTGCCGACCAGATCCATCAGGATCGCCACGGCCGCCTGGACCACCGACGCGAACGCCATAGCCATCACGAAGGCGACGGCCAGCTCGACCAGGTTCCCGCGCAGGATGAAGTCCTTGAAACCCTTCACGAGTCTCTCCTTGTCTCGAGTGCGCCCCGGTCCTCGGTGCATCCCTTTCTCGGGTGCACGCGGCTCTGGGCGCCAACTCCGCTCGGGTGAGCAGCGAGGGAGCCTAGCAGCGATATCGGTGCCGGCCGCGGCCCCCGCCGACCGGAGTGTCAGCCGCGCAGACTCAGCGACAGCTGGGTGGTCGCGCTCGCCTGGGCGAGTCGTGCGGCATCGTACGAGGTCACGGCCAGGACGACGAGAGCGCCGTCGCGGTCAGCGGCATCGGAGATCGGCAGGGCCACGACTGCCACGTCGCTGACGACCCGTGGCGCCGCGACGTCCTGGTCGCCGTTCGAGGAGTAGATGTCGATCCGGTCACCGACGCGGAGCAGGGAGACGACAGCCGCGTCCTGGATACGGACTGGGGCTGCCACCAGGCCCGCTGGGTACCCGGCGATGAGCGCCGCCCCGAGCACACGCCGGTCTGTGACGGGCTCGCCGGCGCCCATCGGGCCGGCGACGATGCGACCGACCAGCGGTGGGACGGCACCAGACGCTCCATCGGGCACGAGGCCGGGATCGGTTCGCACGATCTTGACGTCGGCGGCGGCGATCACGTTCCCGCCGGTCAGATCGTGGGCTGCCACGACCATCGCGACGGTCCGCGGCGAGGACGGCGCGAGCACATGCACGCACGACACCACGGCGAGCGAGGCGACGCCCGCGGTCGCGAGCCGACGATGTCTCAGGTACGACCTGCGCAGTCGGGTGGTGACGTCACGGAGCTCGGCCATCTGCCGAGCGTAGGCAGCGCGAGACCGCTCCCGCCGCGGCCATCCACAGGTCAGCTCCGGGGCGCCTTGCCTGTGGACGACATACCCGACGACGAGGAGCCCGGGGCCGCGCCCGAGGTGCCGGATCCCGACCCGGCGGACGACCCGTTGCTCGACCCCGAACCGCCATTCTTCGGCGCGCTCTCCTTCGTACCCGAGCCGATGGCCTCCTTCGTGGCGCTCTTGTCGCCCTTCTCCGAGCCGCCCTTCTCCGAGCCGCTCTTCTCGGTCGCGTCCTTGGTGTCGCCATTGGCTCCGGCGCCCTTCAACGCCGAAGCAGCCGCCTCCCGCGAGTCGTTTCGGTAGAATCCCGAGCCCTTGAAGACCACCCCGACCGGGCTCAGCTTCTTGCGTAGACGACCTGAGCAGTTCGGGCAGACCGTCAGCGCTGCATCCGTGAAGCTCTGGCGCGCCTCGAGGGGCTCGCCGCACTCGGTGCAGACGTATTCGTAGACGGGCACGGACAGCTCCTCACAGCGCAACGACCGAATTAGCACTCTAGTCCCCCGACTGCCAACCGGCCTCCATTGTGCGTCAGCCACCAGCGGCACGCAAAGTCCGGCGGGCACAATGGCCGGATGCGCCGCTGGACGAAAGTGCTGTCATGGACCGGCACCGTCGTCGTGGTCGTGGTGATCGTGGGTCTGGTCACGGCAGTCTGGACGGTGCGGCGGTCGTTTCCGCAAACCCAGGGCACGATCACGCTCAAGGGACCGGACGACCGGATCACGGTGGTCCGCGACGACCAGGGCATCCCGCAGATCTATGCCGACACGACCCACGACCTGTTCTTCGGCCAGGGGTACGTCCAGGCCCAGGACCGGTTCTTCCAGATGGACTTCCGGCGCCATCTGACCGCGGGAACGCTCAGCGAGCTGTTCGGCCGCTCAGCGCTACAGACGGATATGTTCGTGCGGACCATGGGCTGGGAGCGGGTGGCTGAGCAGGAGTACGCGCTGCTGTCGACGAGCACCCGCCAGTACCTCCAGGCATACTCCGACGGCGTCAACGCCTACCTCGCCGACCACCAAGGCTCACGGCTGTCACTGGAGTACGCCGCCCTGCAGCTCAGCGGGCTCAACTACACCCCGCAGCCGTGGACACCGATCGACTCGCTGGCCTGGCTGAAGGCGATGGCGTGGGACCTCGGCGGCAACATGGACGACGAGATCTCCCGATCGCTGGAGTCCGTGCGGCTGACGAACGCCCAGATCGCCCAGCTGTATCCGAGCTACCCGTACGGGCGGAACACACCGATCGTGACCCAGGGGGCGATCGTCGACGGGGTCTACGAGCAGAACGCCACCAAGGCAGGGACCAGGCTGCCCCGACGGCCACCGTTCCCGGTCAAGTCGGCGCCGTCACTTCGCGCCGCCAAGTCGGCCGGCGCCGGGCTCGAACGCCTGCTCGGCACGGGCGACGGGCTCGGCTCCAACGCGTGGGCGGTGTCGGCTCGCTACACGGCGAGCGGGGCCCCGATCCTGGCCAACGACCCGCACCTCGGGGCGACCATGCCCGGCGTCTGGTACCAGATGGGGTTGCACTGCACGCAACTGACGAGCGCGTGCCCGTTCGACGTCTCCGGCTTCACCTTCGCCGGGCTGCCCGGGGTCGTCATCGGGCACAACGACCACATCGCCTGGGGCCTGACCAACCTCGGGCCGGACGTGCAGGACCTCTACCTGGAGAAGCTCGTCGGTGACGACAGGTACAAGTACGCCGGGAAGCGGTACCCGCTGGTCACCCGGCAGGAGACATTCGCCGTCAGAGGAGAGAATGAGCCGGTCACCATCACCGTCCGCACCACCCGGGACGGACCACTCATCTCCGACGTCAGCAGCAGCCTGTCGACCGTCGGCGCGGACGCGCCCGTCCTTCATGACGCCCGGGCAGCGGGCAGCGGGCGGCGGGGAGCACCGCCGCGCGGGAACGGGTACGCCGTCGCACTGAAGTGGACCGCGCTGCAACCGGGCAGGACCGCCGACGCGTTGTTCGGGTTCGACAAAGCACGCAACTGGAACGAGTTCCGCGATGCGGCACGGACCTTCGACGCACCGAGCCAGAACCTCGTCTACGCCGATACCGCCGGCCACATCGGCTACCAGGCGCCGGGCCTGATACCGATCCGCCGCACCGGCGACGGTGACTGGCCCGTCCCCGGCTGGAACCCGGCCTACCACTGGGACTCCTACATACCCTTCGACGCCCTGCCAAGCGTGCTCGACCCGAAGGACGGCTATGTGGTCACTGCCAACCAGGCCGTCACGAGGCCTTCGTATCCCTACTACATCGGCGACTCCTTCGACTATGGCTATCGCAGCCAGCGGATTCGCAACCTACTGCAGGCCAAGGACGGTTTGACCGTCGACGACATGTCGACGATCCAGCTGGACGACTACAGCCTGCTCGCCAGACGGCTGACCCCGCTGCTGCTGTCCCTCAAGCTTCCGGGCGGCTACTACAGCCAGGGTCAGCACCTGCTCGGCAGCTGGAACTTCCACGAGGACGCCGACTCCAACGCGGCGGCGTACTTCAACGTCGTCTGGAGACGCGTCCTGGCTCTCACCTTCGACGACCAGCTGCCGAAGGACACCTGGCCCGACGGCGGCGACCGATGGTGGCAGGTCGTGCTGAACCTCGTGAAGAAACCTCACGACGTGTTCTGGGACGACATCGACACGACCGGAGTGCGGGAGACCCGCGACGACATCCTGCGTCAGGCCATGATCCAGGCGCGCGACGAGCTGACCCGGTCGCGGTCCCGGGACCCGCACGAGTGGCAATGGGGGAACCTTCACACGCTGACACTGCGGAACCAGACGCTCGGCAGCAAGACCTCCCCGGTCGCCTTCCTCTTCAACCGGGGCGGGTACGAGCTGGCGGGCGGCGGCTCGCTCGTCGACGCCACGAGCTGGGACGCCTCGGACGGCTACCAGGCAACGTCGGTCCCGTCGATGCGGATGGTCATCCCGCTCGACGACTTCGACGCCGCCCGGTGGATAGACCTCACGGGGGAGTCCGGGCACGCCTACGACAGCAACTACACCGACCAGACCGACATGTGGGTGAGGGGTGAGACGCTGCCCTGGGCGTTCAGCGCCGCGGCCGTCAAGCGGGCCGGCACCGACACGCTGTATCTGGAGCCAGCCTCGTGAGGCTGGCGTCCTCGGCTTGGCCTACGAGCGCCGTCCCCAGGTCGCCACGACACGGCTCGGCGTGACGATGACGTCGACGAGCTGGTCGTGCGGCTCGGTGGGCACCTCGGTCAGCACCTCGTCGTCGTGGAGCAGCAGGCAGCGCAGGCTGTCGGGCAGCGCGCGGGCGAGCGCCCGGTCGTACGATCCGCCGCCTCGACCGAGCCGGTCCCCGCACGTGGTCCCGCCGACACCCGGACAGACGATCAGCTCGGCGAGCTGGACGGCCATGACACCCAGCGGCCGCGCGGTGGGCTCGACCAGCCCGAACGGCCCCGGGCGCCACTCACCCGGCCGGTAGTCGGCCCAGTCCAGGTCGAGGTCGTCCAGCAGCAGCGGCAACAGCACGCGTACACCGGCGCCGTGGAGGCTGTCGATGAGCGGCTTGGTCCCCGGTTCGCCGGTGACCGAGACATAAGCGCAGACCGTCGTGGCGCCGCGCTCGGAGACCAGTGCCGACACGCGGGCGCCGATGGCCTCCGCTGCGGTAGCCGCCGACGCAGGACCGAGTTGTGCACGGGCGGCGATCACCCGGCGTCGGATCTCGAGCTTCGCCGTGGCGGTCAGGTCGGCGGCGCTCATCACGTCACTGTAGGACAGCGGCACGCGGTCGCCCGGCCGTCCCCTAGCATCTGGGCATGAGTGAAACCGGACTCGCAGCGGCCCAGGAGAAGATGCGCTCCGGAGGCGTTCACGAAGCGGCCATCGACGTGTTCCGCCACTACTATCGCCAGCTGGAGTCGGGTGCCACCGGAATCGTGGCCGAGGCCGACATCGACCCTCTCGAGGAGCCGACCCGCCTCGTCGACCTGGACTACGGGGCCGACGAGGGGCGCGCCGCACTGGACGCGACGGTCATGATCAAGCTCAATGGCGGGCTGGGCACGTCGATGGGGATGGCGAAGGCCAAGTCTCTGCTCCCGGTGCGAGACGGCCTCTGCTTCCTCGACATCATCGCCCTTCAGGTGCTGCGTGCCCGGGAAGCTCTGGGGGTCCGGCTGCCGCTGCTGCTCATGGACTCGTTCCGTACCCGCGACGACACGCTCAAGGCGCTGGCCGCCTACCCCGACCTGGCGACGGACGGCCTGCCGCTGGACTTCCTGCAGAACCGTGAGCCGAAGATCGTCGTCGACGACCTGACACCGGTCGCGTGGCCGGCAGACCCCAGCCTGGAGTGGTGCCCGCCAGGCCACGGCGACATCTACACGGCGCTGGCCGCGTCCGGCCTGCTCGCGACGCTCCTCGAGTCGGGCTACCACTACGCCTTCGTGTCCAACGCCGACAACCTCTGCGCGACGGTGGATGCCCAGGCCGCCGCCTGGTTCGTCGACAGCAACGCACCCTTCGCCTCGGAGGTCTGTCGGCGTACGTCGGCGGACAAGAAGGGCGGCCACCTGGCCATCCGCAAACGCGACGGTCAGCTGATCCTGCGCGAAAGCGCCCAGACGGCTCCGGAGGACCTGGCGGCACTGGGAGACGTCGACAGGCACCGGTATGTCACCACCAACAACCTGTGGCTCGACCTCAGGGCGCTTCAAGCCACGCTGGACGAACGCCACGGGGTGCTCGGCCTGCCGCTGATCCGCAACGAGAAGACCGTCGACCCCTCGGACAAGACGTCGCCAGCTGTCGTGCAGATCGAAACGGCGATGGGCGCTGCCGTCGAGGTGTTCCAGGGGGCGCAGGCGCTCGAGGTCGAGCGGACGCGCTTCTTGCCGGTGAAGTCGACGAACGACCTGCTGGTGCTCCGTTCGGACGTGTACGAGCTCGCCCCGGACCATGGCATCGTGCTCGCAGCCGGTCGCGACGACGCCCCGGACATCGACCTCGACGCCGACTTCTACAAGCTGGTCGCCGGCTTCGACCAGCGTTTCCCCGACGGGCCGCCGTCGTTGGTGGAGGCGAGCAGCCTGCGCGTGCGCGGCGACTGGATCTTCGACGCCGGGGTTGTGATCCGCGGCGATGTGACCATCGATGCCGCCGGGTCTCCCGGCCGGGTCAGCGAGGATCCGCAGCCTGCGGACGCCAGCGTCGGCTAGCCCACGGCTAGCCCTCGGCTAGCCCGCGTCGGCGGGTACGGCCTGGGGTCGGGCACTAAGGTGACAGGTGCGACCAACGGACTATTCACCCAGGGGGAGACAACCTGATGCGCAGCGTTGACGAGCACCTCAGCAGCATCTTCGAGGTCGTCAAGCCGCTTCCTCCCTACGAACAGCCGCTTCTCGATGCCCTTGGGCTGCCGCTGTGTGAGGACATCACTGCCGGCATCGACCTGCCCGGCTTCGACAACTCCGCGATGGACGGCTATGCGTGCCGCTTCGCGGACGTGGAGAAGGCGACGCGGGACAACCCGGTCACGCTTCCTGTCGTCGGAGAGTCTGCAGCGGGACAGACCAAGGCGTACGGGCTCTCACCAGGACAGGCGGTCAAGATCATGACCGGTGCCCCGCTGCCAACGGGAGCCAACGCCGTGGTGCCGATCGAGTGGACCGATGGCGGTCGGGCCACCGTCACCATCTCGCAGTCGCCCACTCTCGGTGAGCACGTCCGCCCGCGGGGCCAGGACGTACGGACCGGGGATGCGCTGCTCGCGGAAGGGACCATCCTCGGTCCTCGTGAGGTGATGATCCTGGCGGCGACCGGGTATGCCCGGGTCCAGGCCAGGCCACGGCCGCGGGTCGTCGTGATCTCGACCGGCAGCGAGCTGCGCGAGCCCGGTACGGCGCTGGGGTTCGACTCGATCTTCGACTGCAACTCCTTCGGCCTCGCCGCAGCCGCCCGCCAGGTCGACGCGATCGCCTACCGGGTCGGCATCGTCAGCGACAACCCCCAGGAGCTGAGCGACGCGCTGTCCGACCAGCTTGTCCGTGCGGACCTGGTGGTCACCAGCGGAGGAGTCAGCAAGGGCGACTACGACGTCGTCAAGGACGTCCTGAGCCGTCTGGGCACAGTCGAGTTCACCGAGGTCGCGATGCAGCCCGGCAAGCCGCAGGGTTTCGGAACCATCGGCGAGGACTCGACCCCGATCTTCACCCTGCCGGGCAACCCGGTGTCGTCGTACGTCTCGTTCGAGGTGTTCGTGCTACCGGCGATACGGCGGATGATGGGCCGGCTGCCCTACCGACGACCCCTGGTGCAAGCCACCTGTGCGGCGGACATCTCGTCCCCACGCGGGCGTCGGCAGTTCGTCCGGGGTCACTTCGAGGTGACCGCTCGCGGTGCTCGGGCGACTCCCGTCGGCGGACACGGCTCCCACCTGATCGGGAGCCTGTCGAAGTCGAACTGCCTGATCGTGCTCTCGGAGGCGACGGCGCATGTAGACGAGGGAAGCACCGTCGACGTGCTGGTGCTCGACCGGAACTTCTGATGGCCGGCGAGACCGTGGCGCCCAAGCTCACCCACGTCGACGAGGCGGGCGCGGCCAGGATGGTGGACGTGTCGGGCAAGGCGGTGACCACCCGGGAGTCGGTAGCGACCGGCCGGGTCATCGTCTCACCTGCGGTTGTCGCCCTGCTCCGTGGCGACGGTGTACCCAAGGGCGACGCGCTCGCCGTGGCGCGGATCGCCGGCATCATGGGTGCTAAGCGCACGCCCGACCTGGTCCCGCTGTGCCACCCCGTATCGCTCAGCGGGGTCGTCGTCGACCTCGTGCTGACAGATACCTCTGTCGACATCTCGGCCTCGGTCCGCTCGTCAGACCGGACCGGCGTCGAGATGGAGGCGTTGACCGCCGTGTGTGTGGCAGCGCTGACCTTGGTCGACATGGTCAAGGCGGTCGACAAGGCCGCCGTCATCGATGACGTCAAGGTCATGCGTAAGTCGGGCGGACGCAGCGGCACGTGGGTGCGCGACCAGTCGGTCGATGTCGGCGGCGGTGCGCCGTGACAGGCCTTGCCGACAAGCGTGCCGTCGTCCTGGCCGTCTCCAACCGTGCTTCCGCCGGGGTGTATGCCGACACCACGGGCCCGAGGATCGCGGCCGCCCTGACCGCCCTCGGCTTCGGCGATGTGGTGTCGGAGGTGATACCCGACGGGGAGGCGGTCCGCAGCGCCCTGGGCGCGGCAGTGAAGACGGGAGTCGACATCATCGTCACCACCGGTGGCACCGGGTTGAGCCCGACCGACCAGACGCCGGAGATGACGCACGCGGTGCTCGACTACGAGGTGCCGGGAATCGCGGAGGCGATCCGGGCCTACGGCGTGGCGGGCGGGGTCGCGACGGCGGCGCTGTCGCGCGGCCTGGCGGGGGTGGCAGGCAGGACGCTGGTCGTCAACCTCCCGGGCTCGACGGGCGGAGTCAAGGATGGGCTCGCCGTGCTGCTGCCGATCGTGGAGCACACCTTGGACCAGATCCGAGGTGGCGACCACCCACGATCCGAAGGTGCGTCCTGACCCGGGGTTGGCCGGTTCGGCTCCAGGCCGGGCGGGTCGGACTTCGGCCGATCAGGCGCCGTGATGCCTCGCGATGGGAACGGCTTCGCCGCGACAACCTCGGCTGGCTCGGACCGTGGGAGTCGACCCGCCCGCCGGACTCGTTCGGCGGGCGGGTCATCGGGTATCGCGAGCTCGTCTCGGACCTGATCAGGCAAGGCAAGGACGGCCGTTCGCTGCCCTTCGTCGTGACCTGGGACGGCGAGATGGTCGGCCAGCTCACAGTCACCGGGGTGGCCTGGGGCTCGGCGAGATGGGCGCAGGTCGGATACTGGATCGACGAGGGCCACGCCGGCCGCGGAATCATGCCGACGGCGGTCGCCTTGGCCTCCGACCACTGCTTCTCGATCGGGCTGCATCGGATCGAGATCGCGATCCGGCCCGAGAACACCGCCAGCCTGCGTATCGTCGAGAAGCTCGGCTTCGACAAGATCGGGCTCGCGCCGCGCTACCTGCACATCAACGGCGGCTGGCGTGACCACCTCCTCTTCGCCATGACGGCTGAGCAGGCGCCAGCCGGGCTGCTCGCTCGGCTGGGCTGACGTCGCGGCCCCGACGCAGGGCCTGCGGCGCCACCTGGCCCGCCCTCGCACAATTTCTGCCGACACACCGCGTGGGCTGCCGGCCCCGGTGCGACGCCTTGCATACCGTCGTGTCGTGGGCTTGACGGGTGTTATCTACGCAGCAATCGTGGTCGCCTGGGCGATCTTCCTGGTCCCGCTGGCTCTGCGCCGACATGACCAGACGGCCCGCAACAGGTCGATCGAACGGTTCTCGTCGACCATGCGGGTGCTGTCGACGAGCGGGCGCCGAGTCGGCAGCCGTGTCGTCCTCACCCCCAAGCGCGGCACCGATCGCCCGGCGCCGGCTGAGTCCTTGCCGTCCACGGCTGGCTCGACGGCCGCGGCCGAGCGCCGCCCTGCCGGTGCCACGGAGGACAAGTCGCACGCTCGACCCGTCAGCCGCCCGCGGGCCAGGGCGGCCGCTGCGCGTCGCCGCCAGGTCCTTCGCATCCTGGTCGCGCTGACGCTGCTGACCGGGGTCGTCTCACTGCTGGGCATCGTGCCGGCAGGGTCTGTTGTCGTACCGCTCGCGATCATCGTCGGCTTCCTGGTGCTGGCCCGACGTCAGGTCCGGCTGGCCAACGAGGCGTACTGGGAGCAGGCGTCGGCGGCGCGCCCCGCGGCCTCCAACGTCGTCCGACGCTCGGCCGCGCGGGTCGACGCCTCGCATGGGGTCACCCGCAGCACGGCTGGTGTCGATGCCGAAGATGAGGGGCCGAGTACCGAGGAGGAGCACGCCCCCGCCGACGACGAGCCAACGGTCACGCTCACTGTCGAGCAGCTGGCGGCAGGTGCAGCTGTCCTCGCCCAGCAGCGCACGGTAGCCGTGTCGCTGGCGACTGCTGATGGGGGGTCTCTGTGGGACCCCCTCCCGATGACGCTCCCGACCTACGTGGGACAGGCTGTGGCCAGGCGGAGCGTGCGCAACATCTCGCTCGGCGAACCAGGTAGCTGGTCGTCAGGACACTCCCCGGCTGTGACGCCGGCGGTGACGGATGCGCAGGCGGCGGACGACCGTGCGACGGGCTCATCGGGTGCCGCGGACGACGCCGACCTGGCCGAGGAGGGCCAGCGGGCGGCGAACGCCTGAACCGTGCTGGCGGCGGTTGACCGGATGCTAGTGTTTCCCCTCGGTTCACACCGCGCGCCGTGCCTCACTGTGGCGCTCCGGGGCTGTGGCGCAGTTGGTAGCGCGTCTCGTTCGCAATGAGAAGGTCAGGGGTTCGAATCCCCTCAGCTCCACCAAACCCGCAGGTCAGGGTATGTGCTCGCCGTCCTTAAAGCGGAGGACGGAGTGGCAACTCTCCACTGATTCGACACTTATGTGTTCGGCGCGGGCCATCCATCGGGTGCTCTGGGGATACCTCGGGCGTTCATAGCGTGGCGATGCCCGCATTAGCCTGCGCTCGTAACGGCGTACCGGGCCACCGTCATCGCCCGCGGGATGGGGTCCTCGCCGTCGCGACCTTCCTCAAGCACTCCTCGACCGCGATCACCTAAGGCCACTACATCGAGCCCGACCGCACCGTCGACGCGACACCCCGGCCCACCTTGAACGAACACTCCGGCCCTACCGGCCGGACGGTGCGCTGCTCGCGATGCCCCCAGGAGAGAGCGAGCTCCGGTCCTTATCGACCGCAAGTCGGTGAACTATCCCGGCATGGAGTTCGGCCCGGCTTCGAGCTGCCCCAGCCCTCGGGAACCGTTGACCAGACGACGCGACCGTTCCGACGGCTCTCGGCGGCCGACGCGTTGGCACACGTGTGGGCACGCCAGCCAGACTCGGAGCGCGAGGCCATTGTGGCGCGGGTGGGCGTAGTGACCTGCTTAGAAAATCACTGTCCGTTGAGGCCACGGTGACCCGAAGGTGACCCGAAGGCGACCCGAAGGCTACGCACCGTGAGGTCGTCTGTTGTCTCGCAGGCGCGCCTGCCAGTCAGGCACGAGTCGCCCGGACCGGAGAAGTCTCACCGACGGGGCTCAGGAGCGGCGGGCGCGTCGCCGCGAGACGGCGTCGACTGCCGCAGCGAGGAGCAGCACGACGCCGGTGATGACCTGCTGCCACTGGGCGCCGAGGCTGGGTTTGAGGCCGAGACCGTTCGGGATGATCGCGATCACCAGCGCGCCCATGATGGCGTCGCGGGGCTTCCCTCGGCCGCCGAACAGTGACGTGCCGCCGATGACCGCGGCCGCGACCGAGAACAGCAACACGTTGCCGGAGCCGAGGTTCAGCGATGCCGACGACTGGGCCGAGGCCAGCAGGATGCCGCCGAGGGCGCCGAATGACGAGCACAGGATGAACGCCGTGACCTTCATGTGGACGACGTCGATACCGGCCCGCCGGGCCGCTTCGGCGTTGCCGCCGGTGGCGTAGAGGTGCCGGCCCCAGGTGGTTTTCGTCAGCGCAAGGGTGCAGGCGATCATCAAGACGATCGCGATCACTGCCGGCACCGGGATGCCCTTGATGATCCCATAGGGGTTCGGGTTGCGGTTCTCGTTGGCCAGGATCGTGATGATGAGGCCGACTACGGCGATGGCGCCGCCGCGGGCCAGTACGAGGCCGATGGAGTCGTGCGAGAGCCCGGACCGCTTGGCCCTCAGCGCGGTGGTCAGGGTGTAGGCGACGTAGCCGCCTACGACGACAACGACGAACACCCAGCTCCACAGCGGGGAGAGGGTTCCGAAGGCCATCTTGTACCAGAGCGTGTAGTTGGAGGTGTTGACTGGTTGGCCGTTCAGCGCGAACTGCAGGACGCCCTGCCAGGCCAGAAAGAGTGCCAGGGTGACCACGAAGCTGGGGATGCCGACCTTTGCCACCAGGTATCCGTTCAGGACCCCGATGGCGGCGCCGATGCAGATCGCGGCGACTAGGCCCAGGAATAGGTGCTGGGTCAGGTTGGTGACCACGAGTACGAAGCCCACGGCGACCACGACGGCCCCGGTGTAGGCCTTCAGCCAGACGGCGAGGCCGGCGGCTGCCAGCAGGCCAACCACGAGGCCCCAGTAGAGCAGGCCTGGGAGGCCGTCGTGGAGGCTGCCGTTGAAGACGCCGACGGCGGCGAAGGCGGCGCAGGTGCCGCCGGCCGTGCCCGCGGAGAGGTCGATCTCTCCGAGCAGCAGCACGAACACCAGGCCGAGGGCGATCACGGCGATGTAGGCACCCTGACCGGGCACGTTGCCTATGTTGTAGCGGGTTAGGAACTGGTTGCTGACCTGCATGAAGATCAGCGCCAGGACGACCAGGCCGGCTACCGAGGGCAGTGCACCGGGGTCTCCGGAGCGGATCTTGATCCACCAGCCGTTGAAGGCGTTGGTGATCGAGCGTTCCTCGATGTCCAGGGAGAAGGAGCCGGACCGTTCGGAGGAGCCTTCGGAGGTGTCGGTCGCGTCGGTGTCAGGAGGGTTGGTCGACATCGCGAACTCCTAGAGGTTCTCGGTGGCGGCGTCGGCGAGGCCCACATCGCCGCTGCGGCCGGACGTGATCAGCTCGACGATCTGGGTGGTGTTCGTGTCGGTCGTCTTGACCTCGGCCGCGATCCGGCCGAGGTACAGTGCGGCGACCCTGTCGGCCACCTCCATGACTTCGTTCATGTTGTGCGAAATCAGGACCACGCCTCGGCCCTGGTCGGCGAGTCGGCGGACCAAGTCGAGCACCTGCCTGGTCTGGGCCACCCCGAGGGCGGCGGTGGGCTCGTCGAGGAAGACGACCTTACTGTTCCACAGCACGGCTTTGGCGATGGCCACGGTCTGTCGTTGACCGCCTGAGAGGTTGGCCACGAGCTGGCGGACCGAGGAAACGGTGCGAACTGAGAGACTGACCAGTGTCTCGCGGGCCTGTCGCTCCATCTCACCGTCGGTCAAGAACATGCGGCCCCGGGTCAGTTCGCGACCGAGGAACATGTTCTGGGTGATGTCGAGGTTATCGGCAAGCGCGAGGTCCTGGTAGACGAACTCGATACCGAGCCCCGTTGCCTGGCGTGGGTCGGCGATGGTGACCGGTTGCCCCTCGAAGAGCAACTGGCCGCTGTCGATGCCGTTGATACCGGCAAAGCACTTCACCAGCGTCGACTTGCCGGCTCCGTTGTCACCGACTAGCGCGGTGACCTCGCCGGGATAGACCTCGAAGTCGACGTCGTGGAGCACATGCACCGGCCCGAAGCTCTTGTTGAGCATGCGTGCCTGGAGGATCGGTTCGGTCATCGGGTCCGCCGTTCGTTTCAGGAGAGGCAGCAGCGAGGATCTTGAGCATGCCGGTGGCCGAGCCGGGAAGGCCCGGCCACCGGCATCATGGCAGGCTCACTTGATCCCGAGTGAGGAGCAGGCGGACGCGATGCCCTTGCAGATCGCGGCCGCGCTCAGCGCGCCCGCCTTGATCACGTCGGAGATGTTCGCCTGCGTAATCACCTGGGCCGGCAGCAGCAGCGCCTGCAACTTGTGGTTGGGCGCCTTGGGGTCAGCAAAGGGGCTCAGGCTGAGACCCGCGGACGCCGGGTCCTTGCCCTGTGCCAGCACGATGGCGAGCTGCGCGGCCGCGTTGGCCTCGAGCTTGACGTTCTTGAAGACCGTCATCGACTGCTGACCGGTGATGATGTTCTGCAGACCCTCGGTGCCGGAGTCCTGACCGGTGACCACCACGTGGCCGTTCAGGCCGGTGTTCTTCAAGACACCGATCACCGCGTTCGCGATGTCGTCGTTGGCGGCGAGCACCCCGTCGACACTCCCACCGGAAGCGGTGAGCGCCTGCTGGAAAGCAGGCGCCGCGTTGGCGACGTCCCAACCCTTGACCACGGCCTCCTGGCTGATGGTGGCCTTGCCGGCCTTGACCAGCGGGTCGAGAACCTCGTGAGCGCCCTTGGCGAAGAGGACCGCGTTGTTGTCGACGTCGGTGCCGCCGTCCATCATGATGATGTTGGGCTTGGACACACCCTGGGCGGTCAGGCAGTCGATCATGGTCTGGGCCTGCAACTTGCCGACATCCTCGTTGTCGAACGAGACGTAGTAGCCCGCGGAGCCCCCGAGGTTCACCCGGTCGTAGTCGATGACCGGGATCTTGGCCGCCGCGGCGGCCTTCTCGACGCCTGCACCGGAGGCTGCGTCGATCGAGTCGATGAGCAGCACCTTGACACCGCTGCCGATCATGTTCTGCGCGAGCGAGGTGAACTTGTTGATGTCGCCCTGCGCGTTCTGGATGTTGGGGGTGAGGCCGGCCGACGAGAGCGCCTTCTGCAGCAGTGGCTTGTCGTAGAGCGTGTAGCGGGTCGAGGACGTTGTGTCGGGCAGGATCACCCCCACCTTGCCGGTCGCCTTGCCGACATTGACGTTCCCAGCGGGCGCCGACGCGCCACTCGTCGGCGGATTGGTCAGCTTGCACGCCGCAGCGATACCGCCCGCGTTCGAGGTACCCCCGGTCGGAGTGCTCGAGCCGGAGTTGCTGGAACTGCCGCAGGCCGCGAGCGTTCCCGCGCTGAGAGCGACCGCAGTGCCCGTGATGGCGACGCGGCGGATAAGTGAAGACACGGTTCCTCCTGGAGAGTGAGGCGCGAGGACGCCATCGGGTTCCCCGAAAGTGTCCTGCGTCACAGGTTTGTCGTCAAGAGTCGAACGCAAGATTGTTATCTTGGGGCTGGTGATGCATTTCTTCGTCATCTCTTGACGGTTGCCCGACCGATCGCGCACAGTTCAACCATGCCCTCGACCGATGCGGCTCCGGGCTCGACTGCAACACTGCGGACGGCCAACCAGCATCGGGTTCTCGACGTGCTGCGTCAACACAACACCGAGCTCACACCGGTGGCCGACGGCCGGCTCACCCAGGCAGAAATGGCACGGATGACCGGCCTCGCGCCGGCGACCGTGTCGTCTATCGTGCGCGAGCTCGCCGCCGCCGGGCTCGTGGTCACCGAGCCGGGCAGCGGGCGCCGCGGAACCTCGGTGCAACTGGCACCGAGTGCCGGGGCCGTGGCGGGGATTGACGTCGGTCACAGCCACGTCTCGGTCGCCGTCGGTGACCTCACCGGTCATGTCCTCACCGAAAATGGTCGGGAACTCCACCCCTCGCACCGCTACGACGAAGCGTTGGGGCAGGCCGCCGACATGCTCGCCCGGGAGCTCGCCAGCCTGGGGCTCGACGCTACGGCGCTGCGCACGATCGGCCTGGGCCTTCCCGCGCCGATCATCGATGACGTCGTCCGCTCATCAGCGATCCTCCCAGGCTGGGTGGGGGTCAACGCACGCAAGGTGGCCGAGCGGCGTCTCTCATGTCCGGTCCACGTCGACAACGACGCCAATCTCGGAGCCCTCGCCGAGCACCGACAAGGCGTGGCCCGAGGCCACAGCACAGCCGTCTATCTCAAGCTCTCCTCCGGAGTCGGCTCAGGGATCATCATCGACGACCAGCTCTTCCACGGCTCGGGGGGCACCGCGGGCGAGGTGGGCCACCTGACCTTGAACGAGCAAGGGCCGGTCTGCCGGTGCGGCAGCCGAGGCTGCCTCGAGACCTATGTATCCACCGGCAGCGTGCTTAACCTGATGGCCACGCAAATGCCCAACGCGACTCTCGACGACGTCCTCGCCGCTGCCCAGGCAGGCAACGTCTCAGCGTTGCGCAGCCTCGAGGACGCCGGCCTGCATCTCGGCTGGGCCCTCGGCAGCCTCGTGAACCTGTTCAACCCGTCCCTGGTCGTCGTCGGAGGCGACCTCGCCCGAGCCGGCGACCTGCTCCTCGACTCGGCCCGGGTCGGGCTGCGTCGGCACGCCCTTGACGCCGTGAGGTCCACCCCCGTCGTCGCCAGCGCCCTAGGCCACCGAGCGTCACTGATAGGTGCCGTGCTGCTGGCCGCGGAACGCACCGAACTCCTCGTCGAGTAACCCCACGGGCGAACCCACAAGCGCGGCAACTCACCCCAACGACGTCAAGCCAGTCGGACCCACATCGCACGTGCCTTGAAACGAGGGTCCCCGGGATGCGAGTTTGCGAACATAGTGGGTGTCGGGAGGTTCGGCTAGCCGAATGGGGACCTGAGGTGGTGTCTTGCCATCAGGTCGGGGACCCAGGTGGGGTCGAAGAAGAGCCCGTAGGACGCGGCAAGAGGCTCGAGGGTTGTCGGGTCGGGTGGGCCGTCCTCGAAGATCTCGGCGAGCTCGAGGAAGAAGCGTTCGAAGCCGGCGGGCGTGATCACCTCGATCATCCGGGCCACAGTCTGGCCCGCGTTCCACATCGTGTGCAGTTCCCCGCGGGGTTTGCTGATGTATCCGCCGGCTTGCAGGACCACTTCATCCGGACCTGACCGGAACCCGATTTCGCCGGCGGTGACGATCGAGAATTCGTCCTCACGGGTATGGACGTGAGGCGGGACGAGGGCTCCGACGGGGAAGGGGTGCTCGACGATGGCCACCTGGCCTGCGGTGTTGTCGCCCGTCAGGCGAAATCCGACCCCGATGGACCCGATGGATCGGTCCGGGCCCTGCGGGGGCGGCAGCACGGTCAGCGGCAGCCCGCGTCCGCCCGCGGTCGCCTGCTCCAGTGTTGTCGGCGGCTGAGTGAGGCTCATGCACATCTCCTCGAATGAGTCTATTGACTAAACATCAGTGTAAAGTCAAATGAAGGTCTACTACCATCCCCACGGAGGTGTCAAGGCATGGGATGTCGGCCCAGCCCGGCTGAGCAGCGCGCGTAC
The DNA here is from genome assembly GCA_038239485.1 of Propionibacteriales bacterium. Lineage (GTDB taxonomy): Bacteria > Actinomycetota > Actinomycetes > Propionibacteriales > Nocardioidaceae > DASQEH01. The sequence continues at coordinate 2,858 of JBBSET010000056.1, read as the reverse complement.
ACGATGCGAGCCCGGCAGGAGCACGTCGACCAGACCCACCTGCGGATCACTGAAGCCACGATGCGCCTGCACGAGGACGTCGGCCCGGCAGCGACCACGGTGTCTGCGGTTGCGGACCGGGCAGGCGTCACCCGGCTGACGGTCTACCGGCACTTTCCCGACGAAGCCGCGCTCGTCGGTGCCTGCGCTGCCCACTGGGGAGCGCTGCACCCCCCACCGGACACGGCGAGCTGGGTGTCCATCGACGACCCCGTACAGCGGTTGCGTGCCGCCCTGTCGGACCTGTACACCTGGGCCGGAGCCGCAGCCCCGATGATGACGAAGATCTATCGGGACCTGCACGTCATGCCCACCTTCGTCGGCGACTCGCTCAGCCGGCAGGAACAAGACCGCGTAACGATTCTCGCCAGAGGCTTCCCGGGTGCAGGCCGAACGGCCCACCGGCTTCACGCCGCCCTCGCCCATGCCATCGCGTTCCGGACCTGGCAGTCGCTGTGCATGGCCGGCCAGCTCCAAGACGACGAGGCAGTCGAGCTCATGGTCGCAGCCGTCCTCGCTGCGGTCCACACGCCGGTCCGTCACCCCAAACTCCAGCCGGTCCCGAAGAAATCTCGCCAGCCGGGCTGACGAGGCGCTGAACGACCAACGCGATACGGAGTGTGCAAACGCCGACCCAACGCTTAGGGCCACGTCCACTGGTCACTGCCCCGACGCGGGCCGTCCCGACGGCACCGACCAACCTCTGCGGCGGCCTCAGACCCGCTCCTTACCACCGAGATAGACGAAGGTGCACGTGAACGTCAATCCGCCCGCCCCTAGCCGATGTGAGGCGCGCAAAGCCTTACGGGAGGCGCTTGCCGATCCAGCGCAACGGGCCGCCAACGACGCGATGCTGATGCCACCCTCGGTCGACGACACCTCGGCGGATCGCGCGGAACCGTTCGCGAGCCCGCACCACCACGCCGGTCCGGCCCTCGTCCTCGATCTCCCAAGCCTCCTTGGCCGCCCAGCGCGCACACCCGAGGCACAGCGCGACCTCAGGGTGGTTCCCGAGGTGCACCATGCGCTGCTGGGTGTCAATCGCCCCGCAGCACCAGCACCGAGACGGCTCACGTTCGGCATCCTCAACCACAGCGAACGTCGGCATCGGATCCGCCTCCTTCGGTTTGCATCGGCGGACACGCGACGGTCCCGTAGGAGCAGAACACGCAGCAGTCACCGGCTTGCGGCTTCAGCCTCTCACCACACGTGGTGCACTCGAAAAAGTACTGGCAGGCGTTCTCGGGCATCGACTCGGTTGCCTGAGCCCCGACACCCTTGTGTCGTTACATCACCTATGACTGTCAAGACGTGAGGCCCGACTGTCGACGCTCAGGTCCGTTTCTGTTCCCGAGCAAGCCAATATGGTGTCGTCGATCGACGTCGCCCCAGTGAAGCCCGTCAAGAATCTCCAAGAGCGTGTGGCGTGAGGGTCTGGGCGTGGGTCGAGACGTCGAGTCCGAGGTCGCCGGCGGCCTCGGAGCATAAGTCGTTCCGCTCGGCGGGGCACCTGGCTGGCTCCGACCATGTAGCCGGCGACGAGCGCGGGATCTTGACATTACCGCTGAAACCCCCGCGACTGCGGTGAACGTGAGGCTGCGCGCCGACGTTCGGATCCCTGTCAGTTGGAAGACGCGCGGGCGCCTCGGTGTGGACCGGTGCGGCCACTGAGCTCTTGACTGTTGTCGCGACATCAGATTATTGTAGTCACGACAACTATCAAGGCTGGAGGCAACAATGTATGAGTTCGGCGCGCAGCAGCAGATCCGTGGCGACCACCACGCGGTGTGGTCTACCTGGACCGACATGAACCGGTTCCCGGAGTGGGACCCACGCGAGGTGAGCACGAGCCTCAACGGGCCGTTCGGCGTGGGAACGACCGTGGACTCCAAGCAGCGAGGCAACCCCGGCGGGACCTCGACGATCACCGAGGTGACGCCCGAGTCGAGTTGGACTGTCGAGTCGCCACTCCCGGGCGGCAAACTGGTCATCGACCACCTGCTTAGCAGCGACGGCGACGGCCGTCTCACCGTCGCGAAGCGCTACATCGTCTCCGGGCCGCTGACGCCGCTCTTCCGGTTCTGGTACGGCCCGCGCGTCCGCAAGGCACTACCGGCCAGCTTCTGCGCACTCGAAGCCGAAGCGGCACGGCGTGGGTGAACCTCGTGGCCCACTGCTGAGCCCGGGGTTCTGGCTGCACCATGCCGCACTCGCCTGGCGGCAACGGGTGGACACCGAGCTGCGATCCCTCAACCTGACCCATACCCAGTTCAACCTGCTGGCCTCCTCGAACTGGCTCACCGGGCTCAGCGGTCCTCCGACCCAGCAGCAGGCGGCCGAGCTGGCCGGCGCCGACCGGATGATGGCCTCGAAGGTCTTCGCCACGCTGCAGTCACGGGGTCTTGTCGACCGTACGTCCGATGATGCCGACTCCCGGGTGCGACGCGTTGTCGTGACGGCGGCCGGCAGCGAGCTGGTCAGCAGAGCCGTCCGCATCGTCGCCGATGTCGACGGCACCTTCTTCGGGGATGACAGCGAGGCGCGTGACACGACCCGCGACCAGCTGCGTCGGCTGGCGCAGCGCTGACGTGGCTCGGGTTGCTCCTCACCCGCCCACATAGCCGTGGCGACATGGGTGGTCCCTCACCGGCGGACGCTGGTGAGGGACCATGACGCGGGGTGTGGTTGTTGGGACCGGTGCTCAGGCGGGTAGGGGCGTCCTGTGGCCGCTGACGGGGAGCTCGGCGGATGCCTCGACGCGGCGGGCGTGCCAGAGGCCGAGCCCGGCAAGCAGTAGCAGGACGACGGCGGCGCCGAGG
>JBBSET010000055.1:0-24522 GCA_038239485.1 Propionibacteriales bacterium | reverse complement strand
GGCTGGACGTGCTGCTGGTGTCGCCGGAGCGGCTGGCGAACCCCGGCTTCGGTCGCCGAGTCCTGGATGCGTCGGCGGGCCGGCTGGGTCTGCTCGTCATCGACGAGGCGCACTCGGTCTCGGACTGGGGACACGACTTCCGGCCCGACTACCGACGGGTGTCCGACGTGCTGCGTCGGCTCAACCCCGATACGCCGGTGCTGGCAACGACGGCCACGGCCAATCAGCGTGTCACCGACGACGTCGCCGATCAGCTCGGCCGCGCCACCCTGGTGCTGCGCGGCCAGCTGGCCAGGAGCAGCCTCGAGCTCGCCGTCATCGGCCCGATGAGCCCGCTGGAGCGTTTCGCCTGGGTGGCGGAGCAGATCGCTGCGCTTCCCGGCAGCGGCATCATCTACACCTTGATCGTGTCCGACGCCGAGCGGCTGACCGCGGTGATCCAAGCCCTCCACGACCCAGCGGAGGTTCAGGTCGCGGCGTATACCGGACAGCTGGAGTCCGACGAGCGCGAACGCCTCGAGGAAGCGCTGCGCGCCAACCAGGTCAAGGCGCTCGTCGCCACATCGGCGCTCGGGATGGGGTACGACAAGCCTGACCTCGGCTTCGTCGTCCACCTCGGGTCTCCGCCGTCGCCGGTGTCGTACTACCAGCAGATCGGGCGCGCCGGTCGCGGCATCGACCACGCCCTGGTCGTCCTGCTGAGCTCAGGAGCCGACGAGGGGGTGTGGGACTACTTCGCGACGGCGACGATCCCGGATGCCGAGCAGGTCGCTCGCCTTCTCGCCTGCCTGGAGTCGCCCAGCGCAGAGGGGGCCTGGACGGTGCCGGCGCTCGAGGCGGAGTCGGGTCTGCGCCGCGGCCGGGTCGAGCTGCTGCTCAAGCAGCTGGCGGTCGACGGGGTGGTCGAACGCCTCGAACGCGGTTGGCGGCGGACGTCCGTGGTCTGGAGCTACGACGCCGAGCACTACGACTCGGTGATCGCCACCAGGCGCCGAGAGGCCGAGATCATGCGCCGTTACCTGCGCGGGCAGACCTGCCTGATGCAGCTCCTCCAGGAGTCGCTCGACGACCCGAGCGCGCGGCCGTGCGGGCGCTGCTCGGCCTGCCGTGGCGAGCTGCCGGCTGGGCTGCCCCAGCGACCTGCCGCGACCAGCGTGGCCAAGGTGGTGGCACTGCTCCGTGGCGAGGTGCATGTGCTGGCTCCCCGCAAGATGTGGCCGGGCGGGGAGTTCGGGTCCAGGGGACGGATCCCCGCGGATCTGATGCCCGAGCCCGGCCGTACCCTCATCTATGCCGACGCCCCCGAATGGGCCGACGAGGTGGCCACGTTCACGGCCAGCTCGGAGCCGTCGGAGCAGCTGCTCCACGCCAGCGTCGCGCTGATGACCGCCTGGCGCAGTGAGTGGGTGGCCCGGCCGCGGGTCGTGATGTCGCTGTCGGCGTCGGGGCTTGACGCGCTGGTCGACGGCGTCGCCGGGTACATCGCGTCGGTCGGTCGCCTCGAGCGGGAGCCGATCCTGGTGACCTCCCGGCCGAGCGAGCCCAGGCAGCAGAGCTCCGCCCAGGAAGCCACCCACTGGCGCGACAGCCTGGGGCTCAGTGACGCGGCCCGCCGTGCCGTCGACCAGGTGTCCGTGCTGCTGGTGGTCGACGCGACCTCGTCACTGTGGCCCGTCACGATGGCTGCGGCAATGCTGCGCGAGGCGGGAGCTTCGGCCGTCCTCCCGTTGCTCGTGCATCAGCGGCCCTGAGCCGCTGCCCGCGCCGCAGACGGCCTGTCGGGTCCGGACCCGTTGGCTGGCTAGGTACGCTTCCACCAATGTGGAGGCATCGATTCGGCTTCGCCACGGTCCTCGCGCTGGCGCTCACGGCTGTCGCCGTCGCCGTGGCGCTGGTGAAGCACCTCCCGTACCGTGACCCCGACGGCGTGGCCGGCCCGACCTTCGTCCTGCTTCCCCTGATCCTGCTCGCTGCCTTCCTCACCGACGTCGTCCCCCGAGCGGTCCACCGCTCCTACACCGCGGGATCGATGCGCCGGTTCCCCGGGTTCTTCAAGGCCGTCACCCTCGAGCGCTGGCCGCTAGAGCACATCCGGTTCGCCCTTATGGGACTGAGCAGTTGGTACCTCACGTACGTGTCGTTCCGCAACCTCAAGAGCTACGTCCCCTTCGTCAACCCGCATCTGTGGGACTCGAATCTCGATCGGATCGACAACGCGATCATGTTGGGCCACGACCCGGCCGTCGTTCTGCACGACCTGCTCGGCACGAGCTGGGCGGCTCACGTCCTGTCGCTGGTCTACATCGCCTGGATCGCCCTGGTACCGGTCACGCTCGCCGCGGCCCTGGTCTGGTCGCGCAACACGTCAGGCGGGGCGTGGCTGGTGACGGCGGTGGCGGTCGACTGGGTGCTCGGCGCCGCGACCTACTTCGCGCTGCCCACACTGGGACCGATCTACGCGACGCCGCAGGAGTTCAGCCAGCTGCCTCACACCTACGTCTCGGAGATCCAGGAAACGATGATGGACCAGCGCCATGCCGTGCTGGCCGACCCCTTCGCGACAAAGGCGGTGCAGACGATCGCCGCCTTCGCCTCGCTCCATGTCGGCATCACGGTGTCCGTCTGCCTGATCGCGCACCTGCTGCGGATCAAGGTCTGGTACCGGGTGGCGCTCTGGTTGTTCCTGTGCCTGACCGCCGTGTCCACGGTGTACCTGGGCTGGCACTATCTGGTCGACGTCTTCGGTGGCGCGGTTCTCGGGGCGCTCGGGGTGTGGATCGCCGCGCTGGGCACCGGCAACCACGTCCGATGGAGGGCGGCCCCTCGCCGGATCAGCGCAGACCTGCACCCCGTCTCGCTGTGATCAGCCTGGACCCGGGCACCGGCGTGAGGGGGGGTAACCTGCAGCGATGGAACGACGCAGAGTGGTCGTGCGAGGCGACGTCCAAGGTGTGTCCTTCCGGGACAGCTGCCGTCGCGAAGCTGTGTCGGCCGGGGTCGCGGGCTGGGTCCAGAACGGTTGGGACGGCAGCGTCGAGGCGGTCTTCGAGGGCGATGCGGACGCCGTCGAGGCGATGTGCGCATGGTGTCGGCAGGGACCGCGCTACGCGCGGGTCGACGAGACTGAGGTCACCTGTGAGCAGGCCTGTGGTGAGTCCGGTTTCCAGGTGCGCTGACATCTGCCGCCGTGGATGATCTCGTCCCGTTCGCCGCCGTCATCTGGCTGACGTCGGCGGTCGTCCTGGGTGCGGTGCTCTCCAACAAGATCAGCTCGCTGATCCGCGTCCCGGCGCCGGCCATCTTCCTCGTCTCCGCCGCCGTGGCGTCTGCGGTGTTCAGCTCGCTGCGGTCGCTGCCGGTGCAGGTCGACATGCGTATCGTCACCGTGGCGTTGATCTTCATCCTGTTCGACGGCGGCATGCACATCGGCTGGGGACGTTTCCGCGAAGCCGCCGGGGCGGTGCTCTGGATCGGGGTCGCCGGCACCGTGGTGACAGCGGCTGTCCTCGCCCTGGCAGCGCACGGGCTGTTCGGCTTCGACTGGCGGGTCGCCCTACTCCTGGGGACGGCGCTGGCGCCGACCGACCCGGCGGTGGTGTTCTCCGTGCTCGGCGGACGGGAGATCTCCGGGCGGACGGGCACAATTCTCGAGGGCGAGTCGGGGACGAACGACCCGGTCGGGATAGCCGTCGTCGTCAGTGTCCTCGGTGCGAGCGGCGGCGGGTTGCATGCCGCCATCGAGGGCGTCGGCGAGTTCGCCCTGCAGATGGCCGTCGGCTCGGCCGTCGGCCTGCTGGGCGCCATCGGGCTGCTTCAGCTCATGCGCAGGGTCTCGCTCCCGAACGAGGCGCTGTACCCGCTGCAGACGCTGGCGGGTGCCGCGGTCGTCTACGGTGCCGCGACGGTGCTCCACGGGTCGGGATTCCTCGCGGTCTTCCTGGCCGGGATCGTGGTCGGCGACGCCCGGGCGCCGTACAAGCGGGAGGTCGAGCGGTTCTCGTCCGGGATCGCCAGCCTGGCGGAGATCGTCGCCTTCGTTGTGCTGGGGCTGTCGGTGTCGCTGGGCGATGCGCTGCGGCCGACCCCGCTGTGGACGGGGCTGGCTCTTGCCGGACTTCTCATCCTGGTGGTGCGGCCGCTGTTCGTAGGCCTGCTGATGTCGGCTGTCCGGCTGGATCGCGGTGAGCGGGCGTTCGTGCTGTGGGCGGGGCTCAAGGGTGCGGTGCCGATCTTGCTGGGATTGTTCATCGTCTCCGGGGGCGTTGCTCGCAGCGCAACGGTGTACGACATCATCTTCGTCGTCGTGGTGGTGTCCGTGGTGGTCCAAGGGAGCCTGGTGCCCTACGCCGCGACGTTGTTCGGCGTGCCGATGCGCAGCGTGGAGCCACAACCGTGGGCGCTGGGCTTGCGGTTCCTGCACGAGCCGGGAGGGCGGCGAGTGCACGTCGCCGCCGGGTCGCCGGCCGACGGAAGCACGGTCGGTACCCTCGACATCGGCGAGTCGGCGTGGATCAGCATGGTCAGCCGCGATGGTGCGCTGCTTCGGGTCCGGGGCAGCACGTCACTGCGCGCGGGTGACGAGGTGCTGGCCCTGACCGACGAGCCGGAACGGCTCATCCAGCTCTTCGGCCCGCCCGGCGACGGCTCACAACCGGCCCGCGGCGGCGCCGACCCTGAAGGAAGTCCACCAGATGCCCACTGACCCTCCCCGCAGTTCTCGCGTCCCGATGACCGCCACGGTGCGGCGGACCGAGTGGCTCAGCCGATCGATGGTCCGCGTAGTGGTCGGCGGAGCAGGCCTCTCACCGTATGCGGGTAGGGCCGAGACCGACGCGTACGTGAAGGTGCTCTTCCTCCACCCTGACGGCGGGTACCCCCGCCCTATCGACGTCGAGGCGATCCGCGCGACCATGCCACCGGACAGGTGGCCCCGCCAACGCACCTACACGGTCCGAGCCTGGGATGGCGACGCGCTCGAGCTGACCCTCGACTTCGTCGTCCACGGCGACAGTGGGATCGCCGGACCGTGGGCCAAGGCCGCGCGGATCGGGGACGAGGTGCTGCTACTCGGCTCCGGGGGTGGCTACCGCCCCGACCCGGCGGCCGACTGGCATCTGCTCGTGGGAGACGAGAGCGCGCTGCCGGCAATCGCCGTCGCGCTGGAGGAGCTCCCGGACGCCGCGCAGGCGCATGTCTTCGTCGAGGTCGACGGCCCGGAGGACGAGATCGAGCTCGCGCTGCCGGCTCGAGGGCGGCTGAGCTGGGTCCATCGCGACGGCGAGGAGGTCGGGTCGCGCCTGGTGGAAAGCGTCGCCGCGCTGCACTTCCCGACGGGGGCCGTGCACGCATTCGTCCACGGCGAGGCCGGCCTCGTCAAACGGCTGCGCCGGCTGCTCGTGATCGACAGGGGCGTGCCTCGCGACCAGCTGTCCATCTCTGGCTACTGGCGGTACGACTCCGACGACGAGGGCTGGCGGGCCCTCAAGCGGGAGTGGAACGCCGACGTCGAGGAGGCGGAGCGTTCCGCTGGAGTCGTCTGACCGAGCGCGGTGTGCCGACGAGAAAACATCTCTGCAGCGCGTCACGGCTGGCTAAAAGTGGCCAGGGTCGCCTAGAGTTCATCGGTAGTAACTCGCGGTAGCTGGTCCCTAGCTCGGTACAGCCTCTGTCGTGAGTCGGGAAGCAGGACGGATGAGATGGTGGCGTGGTGCGGTCCGAATGGCCGCCGTGACCAGCGAGGATCGAGACAGTGAGGTCGACGAGGACTTCAACGGCTGCATCAGCTATGTGATCAGTGACGTTGCCGATCGCTGGGGGCCACCCGATGTCGCGTCCGCCGTCGCGCATCTCAGTACCAATCTCTCACACGTGGGCCTGCACGCCAGTGACGAATGGTGCCGGGCGGTGCTGGAGACGCTGTGGCGGGGTGAGCCGTTGACCATCGAAGTGGACTGACCCTGGGCCGAAGTCCGGGTGGTGCGCCCAAGATCCGTCCGCGCGGACGAGCAGGACGGCAGCGAGCACCGCCACCAGCGCGGCGGCGCCGATAACAACGCCACGCCGCGCGGAGCCTGGTACCGCTTCGCGGTCGGGACCTGCCACCGTCAGGAGGAGTGCAGGCACGACCCTGGCGAGCACGTGAAGTCCCGTCACTGCTCCCCACACGACGAACGACCCTTGGTGCACCGTCAGCCAGTCGACGTGGAACCCCAGTACCGACACCAGCGGGGTGCGGCTGCTCGACTCGCCCAGCAGGACCAGCACGACTCCCGACCCGATCAGCGACAGCGTCGATAGCACCACAAAGGGTCCGAGCAAGCGGAGGATCATCGGCGGGGGCCCCGCCTCCCGGTAGGCAGGGTGACCCGAGTAGTAGCGGACCAGGCGCCAGCCCGTACTGGCCGTCTTGGCCAGGGCCGGAGGTCCGAGCAGGGTGCCGATGGCGACATGCCACGAGATGAGGCCTCGGACGTCGAACAGGGTGAGGAGCTCGGCGATCGAGAGCACCAGGAGCACCAGGCCGATCCATGCGGTCAGCCGGGCATTGCCGGCTGGGCCGCCGGACGTTGGCAGGACGGGGTCGTGGCGCTGGTCTCGACCGAGCAAGGAGCGGACCACGTCCGACACCGGCGTGGCGCGTCGAGGGGTGTCGGTCTGCGATGTGGTCACCCCGCAACCGTGGCTGACAAGGCTCTGTGGAGGCTCTGAGCGCCTTCTGCGCCTACCGTGTCGGCGGGTGGCCGGGCACCAGCCGAAGGGCGAGCCGTGGGCACTCGCGTACGGCGGTCTCGGCGTGCTCGAGCAGCGCCAGGGGTACGAGGACGGCCGACTCCGTCCCGGTGGTCATCGGGTACCCCCAGTCGTCTCCCCGGAGCAGCTCAGGAAGCAGTTCGAGACACAGCCCCCGCGCGTCGCAGCGGGTCCAGTCGACCTTCAGCTCGGCACTCACGCGCGCCTCCGGTACGCCTCGGCCGTACACTCTCCGCGCAGGTGACGGTCCACCTCCGCGGCGAAGGTGCTCAAGGCGCTGCGGACCAGCCGAACCGTGCCGTCCGGATGCCGGCAGGCTCCGCGGCCGTCGACCATCGTCGTCACCCGGTGGAGCTCGTGAACGGCAGCCACACTGGTGCGGCGAGACGCCAGCGCCCCCAGCTGCTGGGCGAGGGTGGGCAGGCCGCGGACGCATGGTCCGCACTGTCCGGCGCTCTGTCCGGCCAGGTACGAGACCACCTCCGCACTTGCCTGCAGTCCACAGCGGCGCACCGGCAGCGCCAGCAGGACCCCGGCTCCCGGTGCCGCGTGATAGGGCTGCAGCGCGGTCTGCGTCAGGGGTAGGTGCCAGGCCGGCTCGTCCCACGGCACCCAGCCGCCGTGGTACCCGCCGACGAGGATGGCCTGCAGCGGCTCGCTCGGGCCGCCGGCCCAGTCCACGATGTCGCCGAGGCGGCTACCTCCTGGTATGTCGATCACCGCGGGGGAGCGGACCGAGCCGGACACGGTGACGAGCCGCGAGCCCGGCTCGGCATCGGTCCCGCAACCTCGGAACCAGTCCGGGCCGAAGCGCGCAATCAGCGCGAGCTGGGCCAGTGTCTCGACGTTCTGCACCAGCGTCGGCCGCCCTCGCACTCCGCGCCGGAAGACGGGATCCGCGGCGTTCGTGGGCAGGGCCTGCTGCCCTTGAACTGCCGCGACCACGGCGGTCTCCTGGCCGGAGATGAAGGAGTCGGCCGATGCCACGAGAGTGACCGACTGCTCTCTGCGTCGCTCGCGCAGCGCCGGACCGACGGCCCTGTCGAGGATGTCCGCCGGGGCGTAGAGGAAGGTCGACGTGGCCCCCGTTGCTTGGGCCGCGAGTGCCAGTCCGTCCAGGACGAGATGTGGCGCTTGGTTGAGCAGCACCCGGTCCTTGCTGCTGGCGGGCTCACCTTCGGCACCGTTTCCCACCACTACCGCGTCACGTCGGGTGGCGACGGCGGCGAGCTTCCGGCCGGTGGGGAACGCGGCGCCCCCCCGCCCGGTCAGCCCGGCAGCGGTCACCATCTCGATCAGCGTCCCGGCGCCGATATCCGGCAGCGGGCCGAGCGACGACAGGTGCTCGTCGTAGCCGCCCGCCCGGGCGCCCAGCAGGCTGCGCGGAGCCGTCCGCAGCCGACTCATCTCAGGCCCGCCAGGTCCGACGGAGCGGGGACAGGCTGGGGTGGGGGAGCGGCACGGAAGGAGGCACCGTTGAGGCGCCAGACGACGGCCGCCCCGACAGCGCCGACGCATCCGGCGACCACACCCAGCAGCCAGCGACTGCCGTTGTCGGTTCCGTTGCCGACGGCGTGCATGACCGCCAGCGGCCAGCACAGGTAGGCCGACCAATGGATGACACGCCAGATGCGGAGGCCGATTCGGTTTCTGAGCAGGCTCGAGACGACCAGCACGACCAGCAGGTCGGTGGCGACGGTACCGAGCCCTTGCCACAGCGGTCGGTAGGCGCCGGCGAAAGGGAGCACGGCGTCGACCACACGCAGCTGCGCATAGGGGTCCAGCGTCAGGGTGGTGATATGGACCACCAGGAAGAGGACGGCGGTCAGGCTCGTTGTGCGGTGCACAGTCGCCACTGCGAACCGGGGCAGGCCGGGGAGCGGCTTGCCGGCGCGGGTCACGATCCCCAGGACGACGACAAGGCTGAACAGCACCAGCGCGACCACGCCGGATGCGCGCCCGAGGTACCACAAAGCCTCGCTCATGCGGGCCATCCCCCGAACAGCGCCACACTGCCCTCGGCGGTCACCAGTCGAGCGTCGACACCTGCCCGACGAAGCAGGTCGGGAGCCCGGCGGCCCCTGACGAGCGCTGCGGTCGACCAGGTGTTGGCCTCCAGACAGGTGTTCGCGGCAACGGTCGCCGTCCGCCAGACCGGGTCGGCGGGGCGGCCGGTCGCGGGATCCAGCACGTGGTGCAGGATCTCCTCGTCCTGTAGCCACCTCCTGTGCAAGGTCGACGACGTCGCGACCGCCCGCGCTCCGGTCAGCCGGATCGTGCTCGCAGGCTGGTCCGGTCCGTCCTGGACCCGAACTCTCCAGCCGCCGGCCGGTTCCCGGCCTGCGAACCGGATGTCGCCGCCCAGGCTGACCAAGGCACCGCAGTCCAGGGTTTCCGCGACGATGGTGGCGGACCGGTCGGCGGCATATGCCTTGGCCGTCGCGCCCAGGTCGAGCAGGGTGGCCGGCGGAACCTGCAGGCTGACCGGGTCCAGGTGCACATCGCGCCAGGTGGCCCGGCGGGTGAGGGTCGGCGCGGCGCGGCGGGCGGTCGCCTGTTGGTCGAGGTCTCCTCGATACCCGAGGCTGGTGAGGACACTGCCGAGCGTGGGGTCCACAGCTCCGTCGGTGGTCTGAGCGGCCCAGAGCGCGGCGTGGACCAGCTCGCGGAGCAGCGGACTGGGCGTCGTTCGTCCGTCGATGGCGACGGCGAGCCGGCAGACCTCGGAGTCGGGACGGAACCGGCTCGCGGCGGCGTCAACCTGGCTCAGGTAGTCCCTCACGATCTCTACTGCTGCAGCGAGCGCGGCTGGTTCGGTCACCACCAGCCGTGCCGTGGTGGTCCAGACCTCCCACTCGGCGGTGACAGTTTGGTGCTCTACGTCAGCGGCGGCCCTCATGACCCGCTCGACTGGACGTGGGCCTGACCCGTCGAACCGGTGACGCCGCTGCCGGTGCTTCGAGGTGTGCTCGAGGACTGCGTCGGCGTCGGCGTCGACGTCGACGACCGGCCGGACGACGTGCCGCTGCGGACCTGGGTAGTGGAACCCGCCGCATGCGAGGATCTGCTGGCCGCCGAGGTGGGCGCCGCGGTTCCGTTCGAGCTGGCCGACGGGGCCGCATGGGCGGCGAGCAGCCCTGTCACCGCGAGCGTGCCGACGGTCGCACTCGCGGCAAGCGTCGTGGTGACACTGCGGGCTCGACGCTGGCCGCCGTCTCGTGCGTCTGAGTCGATGTACATGGGTGTCCTCTTCTCCAGGGAGCTTCGTGCTACCACGGTCGCTCGCGTGTCTGTGCGAGTTCTTGCCCGCGTCTGTGAGAATGCTCAGAGGCATGGGGCTTGGGCGGAACCGACCTGCCGAGCCGAGACGACGCAGAGGACATGCTGAGGTGGCGCAGAGGAAGTTCGGGTCCGCGGGCACGCATGCTGAGGACGTGAGCACAGCACCGAAACCGCGCGTGCTGGTCGTCGACGACGAGCAGAGTCTCGCGGAGGTCCTGGCGAGCGTGCTCCGCCGCGACGGGTGGACCGCGCGGACGGCGTACACCGGGTCGGATGCAGTGCGAGAGGCCAGGGAGTTCAAGCCGGACGCCGTCGTCCTCGACATGATGCTCCCCGACCTGGACGGGCTCGAGGTACTGTCCCGGATCCGCGCCTGGGATGCCGACGTCTCGGTGCTGTTCCTCACCGCGCGGGAGTCCGTCGAGGACCGTATCGCGGGGATCACCGCCGGGGGTGACGACTACGTCACCAAGCCCTTCAGCCTGGAGGAGGTGCTAGCGCGTCTGCGCGGCCTGCTCCGGCGCTCTGGCAGTACCCGGGAGCAGGCGGCAGCGTCGCTGACAGTCGCCGACCTGAGCATGGACGAGGACGCGCACGAGGTGACCCGGGCCGGTGAGCGGATCGAGTTGACGGCGACGGAGTTCGAGCTGCTTCGCTTCCTGATGCGCAACCCTCGCCGGGTGCTCTCGAAGGCACAGATCCTCGACCGCGTCTGGGACTACGACTTCGGTGGCAAGGCGCACATCGTCGAGCTGTACATCAGCTATCTGCGCAAGAAGGTCGACGCCGGCCGTGAGCCGCTCATCCACACGGTGCGGGGCGTCGGCTACATCATGCGCCCACCTTCGTGAGCGGTCGCCGCCGGACTCTGCGTGCACGGCTGACGGCAGGCACGGTGGTGGTGCTCCTCGTCGCCTGCGCGGTCCTGGGGTTCACGAGCGAGCTGTTCCTGCGCCAGTTTCTCATCTCTCGGCTCGACAGCCAGCTCGTCGCCGCCGGCGGCCGGTACTCGGCCAGCCTCGAGCACGCAGGATCCGGAGTCAAGCGACCGGGCCCTGACCCTGACGACTCGATCCCGGGTCAGGCGGCGGGGACCCTCGGGATCCGCCTGATCGGGGGTCGGGTCACGCAGGCTGCGCTCATCACCGACTCCGGGGCGAACCAGACCCTACGGATGGACCGCGCGGAGGTCGCGGCGGTCGCAGCGGTCCAGCCGGGAGCCGGCCCCACGAGTGTCGACCTCGCCGGGATCGGGGACTACCGGCTCCGGGCGGTGGCAGGCCACGACGGCGACGTCCAGGTGACAGGTCTGCCGTTGCATCCGATCAACGAGACCCTGGCGCAGCTCTTCGTGGTTCTGCTGATCGTGTTCCTGGTCCTGGTGCTGCTTGGGGCGCTGGCAACCGCCTGGGTGGTACGTCGCGCGCTCCGGCCGCTCGAGCACCTGTCCGAGAATGCGCTTCGCGTCTCCGAGCTGGCGCTCACCGGCCCGGACACCTCGTTGCCGACGACATCGGCGACGACGTCCTCGGGCAGCGAGGTCGACCAGGTCAGCGCCGCCTTCGACCGGATGCTCGAACGGGTCAGTCAGGCGATGACGTCCCGCGACGCGACCGAGACCCAGCTGCGACAGTTCGTCGCCGACGCCAGCCACGAGCTGCGTACTCCGCTGGCGACGATCCGCGCCTACGCCGAGTTCGGGGCGACTCCTGAGTCGGGCTCGGTGCCGGAGGAGACGGCCGACGCGCTGAGCCGGATCACGGTGGCGGCGGACCGGATGGGCGCCCTTGTCGCCGATCTGCTGCTGCTGGCTCGGCTGGACGCCGGTCGCCCACTGGCTCGTCGGCCCCTCGATCTGACCCTCCTGGTCCTGGAGGCGGTCAACGACGCCAGGGCCGCCGGCCAGAACCACGAATGGCGCCTCGACCTTCCCGACCATGCCGTCATGGTGACGGGCGACGTCGACCGCCTCCATCAGGTCGTGGCGAACCTGTTGAGCAACGCCCGCAACCACACGCCGGCAGGCACGACCGTCACGGCGGTGCTGCGTCCGGAGCGGCTCGGCGTCGAGCTCCTGGTCCGAGATGACGGCCCGGGTATCGCCTCGGCGCAGCAGCCGAGGCTCTTCGACCGGTTCACGCGGGGAGACATCTCTCGCTCCCGTACCCACGGCGGGACCGGGCTGGGTCTCGCGATCGCCCACAGCATCGCGGAGGCGCACGGCGGGACGCTGAGCGTCCAGAGCGCGCCGGGCAGTGGCGCGTCCTTCCGGCTTTGGCTGCCGTCAGATCCTCGCTCGTGACCGGACGCCTGACCCGGGTCAGCCCTCGACGGGCGGGGTGGCGCGGTCGATCGGCAGCCAGCCAGAGTCGCGGTCACGCTCCTCCTGCTCGGCCCGGCCGCCGCCGTGGACGCCGAACAGCCGCTTCGCCCACAGCAGGTACGCCGCGATGGCAAGGTTGATGGCGAGCGTGACCATCTTGAGCGGTGACAGTGACTGGGACAGCTCGTAGATCTCCAGGGGCAGCAGCAGGACGGTCGCGAGGAAGGTCAGGTACTCGGCCCAACGCCTGGCCCGCCACAGCCCCACCATCTCGACGGCTTCGAGCACGGCGTAGGCGGTGGCGACGGCGGCAGCCAGATAGAGCGAGCTGGTCTGCAGGCTGAACAGGCGGTTCACATCGTGCAACAGCCCGTGTCCGCTGTGGCTCTGGCCGCCAACGCCGCCCTGGAGGTCGGAGGCGATCTTGGTGACCTTCTCCTTCAGCCCGGTCCGGTGGGACGCGAAGAGCAGGATCGCCGCGGCGAGAAGGCTCAGCACCAGGACATGGAGCGCGCGGTCGACGGCGATCAGCCGCAGCACGTAGCGGTCGCGGAGCAGCCGGCCCCGTAGCGGTGGCTCGGTGCCGTCCCTGCTCCACGTGTCACCGGTGGTCGACACCGTGCTGCCGCTGGGCTGGCCAGGCAGCCAGGCGTCGCAGCGAAGACATCGATGCCAGACGACACCGCCGTGCTCGCGGGTGATCGCGGGGTCCGACGTGCCGGTCGCGCCGACCGCCATCAGCGGAACGCAGTGGCCGTTCAGGGCGCAGCCGATCAGCTCGTAGCGGATCGCGCGGCCCGGCGAGGCTCCCACCGGAGGATTCCACCCACCCTCGCCCGTAGCGGCCCGGTCCGGGTGCTGCCGGGGGTCGTCTGGTGGCATTCGGCTCCTTCCCGCGGTCTCGTCGCCTGTAAGGATGCCGTACCCCTGGCCTCTCGTGTCACACTCCCTTCGTGAGCGACGTGCATTCCGACAGCCGTGGAGCACCGACACTCGAGGTCGTGGCCGCGCGCGCCGCCGTGTCGCGCGCGACGGCAAGCCGGGTCCTGCGCGGCGCCGCCAATGTCAGCGAGCGGGCCCGGCTCGCCGTCGAAAGGGCCGCCGAGGAGCTGTCCTACACCCCTAACCGGGCTGCTCGCTCGCTGGTCACGGGCCGCAGCGACTCGGTGGCGTTCTACGTCGACGAGACCGAGGACCGGTTGTTCGCGGACCCGTTCTTCCTGGGGGTCCTGCGGGGCACGCAGACTACCATCGCGGATGCCGGGATGCAGCTCGTCTTCACCGTCGCGTCGAATCCCGAGGAGCACCGGCGGTTCCTGCACTACGCCGCGGGCAGGCACGTCGACGGTGTTCTGCTGCTCTCCCTCCACGGCAAGGACGAGCTGCCCGAACAGCTCGAGGGTTACGGCATACCGACGGTGCTGAGCGGTCGCCCGCTGGCGGGGGGCGAGAACCTGTACTTCGTCGACGCCGACAACATCGGCGGCGCGAAGATGGCGACGCAGTACCTGCTCGACAGCGGTCGGCGTACCGTCGCCACCGTCACCGGGCCGCAGGACATGTGCGCCGGCCAGGACCGGCTGGTCGGATACCGCGAGGTCTTCGCCGAACGCGGTCTCCCGCTCCGCGACGAGCTCATCGCGGCCGGACAGTTCACCAACCCCAGCGGTTTCGATGCCATGAAGCACCTGCTCGAGGTGGATCCGAGTATCGACGCCGTCTTCGCGGCCTCCGACCTCACCGCGCTGGGGGTGATGCGAGCGATCGAGGCGAGCGGTCGGCGCGTCCTCGACGACGTTGCGGTGATCGGGTTCGACGACATCAGCGACGCGGCCACCTCCCGGCCCGCGCTCACGACTGTGCGTCAGCCGATCGCCCGCATCGGAACGGCGATGGCCGAACTGCTCATCCGCCGGCTGACGGGCGAAGCGCCGACCCGGGCCACCATCTTGCCTGTCGAGCTGGTCCACCGACAGACCGCCTAGGACACGCGCGGAATCAGCAGGAACCTTGACAAGCACTTCCTGACCCGGGCATGCTCTCTCGTGAGAGCGCTCTCAGAGCGGCTCGTAGCACAGCGCTCAGCACCGGAGCTCAGCCCCAACATCTCTTCGCCCCCGTTGCCTCCAGGAGGATTTATGCCCACACGTTCACGACCGGCCCGGCGGCTGATCAGCGCACTGATGGCCATCTCGATCGGCCTTCTCGGCGTGTCGGCTTGCTCGTCGAGCAACGCCTCCGGCAACGCAGCGGACAATGCCAAGTCCTCCGGTGTCTGCGGGACCACCGATCCGACCACGGTCACGGTGGGCCTGTTCGGCACCTTCGGTTTCAAGGAGAACGGCTTGTACGACCAGTACAAGAAGCTCTGCCCGAACATCACCATCAAAGAGGATGTGGTCGAGCAGTCGGCCGACTACTGGACCAGGCTGAAGACCAGGCTCGCATCGGGCAGCGGACTCGACGACGTGCAGGCGATCGAGATCGGCTTCGTGGCAGACGTGGTGCAGAACCATGCGTCGCAGTTCGTGAACTTCAACGACGTCACGGGTGCCGCCAAGCTCAAGGCGGCGTTCTACCCCTGGAAGTGGCAGCAGGCCACCACGACGAACGGAGCTGACACGGTCGGTCTCGGCACCGACGTCGGTCCGGAGGCCATCTGCTACCGCCCCGACCTGCTCAAAGCAGCCGGCTTCAGCGGTAACGCCGCTGACCTGGCAAAGCAGTGGACGACCTGGCAGGACTTCATCAGCTTCGGAAAGGACTACAAGGCCAAGACCGGCAAGGCCTTCGTTGACAGCGCCGCCAGCATCTTCTCCACTGCCGTGTACCAAGGCAAGGAGGCATACGACAACGCTGCCGGCCAGCCCGACGTCAAGAACAGCGACGGCGTCAAGGCGGCGTGGAGCTATGCCACCCAGGCGGCGCAGGACGGCATCACGGCCGGTCTCACCCAGTTCTCCGACCCGTGGAACAAGGCCTTCTCCAGTGGCGCCTTCGCCGCCATCGCGTGCCCCACGTGGATGATGGGCTACATCCAGGGTCAGGCGGGACCGTCGTATGCCGGTAAGTGGAGCGTGGCCCCGGTGCTCCCGGGTGGGGCCACGAACTGGGGCGGGTCCTGGCTCGGCGTCCCCACCGCGGCGCAGAACAAGCCGGCTGCCATCGCCTTGGTCAAGTGGCTGACCGCGAAGCCGCAGGAGGTCACGATGTGGACGTCCAAGGAACAGGGTGGACACTTCCCGTCCAACCAGCAGGCGGCCGCCGACCCGAGCGTCAAGAACGCCAGCAGTGCGTACTTCGACAACGCGCCGGTGGGGAAGATCTTCGGCGGCATCGCTGCGCAGATGAAGATCCCGCCGATCGGGCTGTACGACACGCAGATCCAGAGCGACCTGACCACCCAGCTGACCAATGTCGAGACGAAGGGCACGTCGCCGGACCAGGCCTTCAGCGATGCGCTCGACGAGATCGGGCAGGTCACCGGCTAGGAATCACCTCATCCGCGCATGACAGTCGTTGTCGTTCGGGTGGAGGGCATCGTCGCCGTCCACCCGCCCGGCCCCTGCCACAGAAGGTGAGCCGAGTTGTCGGTCAGAAGCGTCGACCTCGTAATCTCCACCCCGCGTCCACGTCCGCGTCGAGAGCGTTTCCGATTGCCTGGGCGTCGGACGGGGTACCTCTACATCGCCCCCTTCTTCGTCGACTTCCTCGCGTTCAGCCTCTACCCATGGCTGGACACGGCGTGGGTGTCGCTGCATGACGTCCGCCTGACGACCTACCACCAGCAGACGTGGGTCGGGCTGGAGAACTACCGCAACCTGTTCACGCACACGTTCTTCTGGAACGCCTTCAGGAACACGATCTCGATCGGGATCATCTCGACCGTCCCGCAGCTGTGCATGGCGCTCGGTATCGCGCACCTGCTCAACTACCGCCTTCGCGGCCGGACGTTCTTCCGGGTCGCCATGCTGATGCCGTACGCCACCAGCCTGGCCGCCGCGACCGTGATCTTCCTCGAGCTGTTCGACAAGAACCAGGGCATCGTCAACTGGGCGGTCGTGCACCTGCTGCACCTCCCGGCGGTCGACTGGCAGGGCTCGAAGTGGCCCAGCCAGATCGCTGTGTCCGCCATCGTCACCTGGCGCTGGACCGGCTACAACGCACTGATCTACCTGGCCGGCATGCAGGCGATCGACACGTCGCTCTATGAAGCCGCCGCCATCGACGGGGCGTCGAAGTGGAGGCAGTTCCTCCACGTCACCATCCCCGGTCTGCGGCCGACGATCCTGTTCACGATCGTGGTGTCGACGATCGGGGCGGCTCAGCTGTTCGGCGAACCGCTGCTGTACGACCCGAGCGGCCTGCCCAACGGGGGCACGTCCGGCCAGTACCAGACGCTGGGGCTGCTGATGTACCAGCAGGGCTGGACCAACGACCGCCTCGGCCTGGCGTCGGCGACCGCCTGGACGATGTTCTTGATCATCGTCCTTGCGGTGGTCGCCAACGTGCTGCTCTCGCGTCGGCGGGCGAGCCGATGAGCCTCATCAGGCGTCGTGGCCCGAACCCGATGAACGCCAGCTGGATGGTCTACGCCATCGTCATCGTGCTCACGCTGGTGGCGGCATTCCCGCTCTACTACACGATCGTGATGGCGTCGCACACGAACGCCGAGATGGCCGCCGAGCGGCCGCCGCTACTCCAGCATCTTCCACAACCTCTCCGAGGCGTTACGGCTGGCTCCCCTCAACCACGGGCTGGTGAACTCCGTCATCGTGTCGGGCACGATCACCGTGGGCACGGTCGCCTTCTGCACGCTCGCTGGGTTCGCCTTCGCCAAGCTGACCTTCACGGGCCGCAACCTGCTGTTGGGCCTGTGCGTCGGCACGATGATGGTGCCGATGCAGATGGGCGTCATCCCGCTCTACATGATGATGGCCCGGCTCGGGCTGACCGGGCACCTGCAGGCGGTCATCCTGCCCACCCTGGTGACGGCCTTCGGCGTCTTCTTCATGCGCCAGTACATCGTCGGCGCGGTCCCGGACGAGCTGCTGGACGCCGGCTACATCGACGGCGCCAACACGTTTCAGGCCTTCATCCACGTCGTGGTACCGGCCGCCCGGCCGGCGATGGCCGTCCTGGGGATGCTGACATTCCTGACGACGTGGAACGACTTCTTCTGGCCCATCATCGCCCTGAGCACCCAGAATCCCACCGTCCAGGTCGCCTTCCAGAGCCTGGCGACCGGTTATGCCCCGCAGCAGTCCATCATCATGGCCGGCACGCTCTACGGCACCGTTCCGGTGCTGATCGCATTCGCCCTCCTGGGCAAGCACATCGTCGGCGGAATCATGCAAGGAGCCGTCAAAGGATGACCACACGACTGACATTCCCACCGGGCTTCGTCTGGGGGGCTGCGACCGCGGCGTACCAGATCGAAGGCGCCGCCGCCGAGGACGATCGCACCCCGAGCATCTGGGACACCTTCTCCCGGACGCCAGGCAAGGTCGTCGACGGCGACAACGGCGACGTCGCCTGCGACCACTACCACCGGCTGGACGACGACCTGGACCTGATGGCGACGCTGGGCCTGCAGTCCTACCGCTTTTCGGTCTCCTGGTCGCGGGTGATCCCGGACGCCGTGGAGGGCAAGGTCAACCAGGTCGGGCTCGACTTCTACCAGCGCCTGGTCGACGGTCTGCTCGAGCGAGACATAACCCCGCTGCTCACGCTCTACCACTGGGACCTGCCTCAGCCGCTCCAGGATGCCGGCGGCTGGGTCAACCGCGAGACGGTCGACCGGTTCGTCGAGCTCGCCGAGGTGATCGGGCGGGCGCTCGGTGACCGGGTCCCGACGATCACCACCTTGAACGAGCCCTTCTGCTCGGCCTTCCTCGGCTACGGAACAGGAGTCCACGCTCCCGGCATCACCGACAACGGGGCCGCGCTGACGGCGGCGCACCACCTCAACCTCGCTCACGGCCGGGCGGTGACGGCGCTTCGGGCGGTGCTCCCGTCCGAGAGCCAGCTGTCGATCACGCTGAACCTTGCCCAGGTGGAGCCTGCCTCGGACTCTGGTGCCGACCATGCCGCCTGTCGTCACGTGGACGCGATCGCGAACCAGGTCTTCCTCGAGCCGATCCTGCGAGGACGATATCCGCACCAGCTGCTCGCCGACACCCGGCACCTCACGGACTGGTCCTTCGTGCGCGACGGGGATCTCGGCGACATCGCAGCTCCCATCGACATGCTGGGGGTGAACTACTACTCACCGGCCCGGATCACCGCCGCGAACGACCTCGGGCGGGCAACGCTGTGGCCGGGGACCGACCTGGCGTACTCGGTCCACACATCCGGACCGCACACGGCCATGGGCTGGCCGATCGAGGCTGCTGCGCTGACCAGGCTGCTGGTGCGGGTGAAGACCGACTACCCCGAGATCCCGCTGATGGTCACGGAGAACGGCTGCGCGTCCGCGGATGCGGTTGGTGAGGACGGGCAGGTACACGATCGCGATCGGGTCGACTATCTTCGTGGTCACCTGGCGGCCGCACGCGCAGCCATCGAGGCGGGCGTCGACCTGCGCGGTTACTACGTGTGGTCGTTGCTGGACAACTTCGAGTGGGCGTGGGGCTACTCCCAGCGGTTCGGGATCGTGCAGGTCGACTATCAGACTCTCGAGCGGACGCCGAAGGACTCCGCACTGTGGTTCCGCGATGTGATCGCGACCAACGCCGTCGACACTTCGTGAGTGCCGCCACAGGGAATATCCAATGTAGTTGAAATGTCATATACTTATGTGATGACCTCAGAAGATCTGCTCGCTCCGACCACTGACATGGGAGCCGTAACGCTCGCGGTCGCCGACCTCGACGCGATGACGACCTACTACGTCACCGGCGTCGGCCTCGACGTGCTGGAGACCGGATCGGGCTGGGTGGTTCTGGGGCACGGGTCCCGCGCAGCGCTGGAGCTTCGGCACACGCCGGATCTGCGGCACGCGGCTTCCAACGCCGCGGGACTGTTCCACACGGCGGTGCTGTTCGATTCGCAGCCCGCCGTCGCCCAGGCGGTTCACTCCGTCGCGAGCACGTACCCGCACTCGTTCACCGGCTCCAGCGACCACCTGGTGTCCAAGGCTTTCTACTTCGACGACCCCGAGGGCAACGGCGTCGAGCTGTACTGGGACCGGCCGCGGGCCGAGTGGCCGAGGCTCGGCACCCGGCTGAGAATGGCCTCGGACTACCTCGACCCGAACGCCTTCCTCTCCGAACACCTGGGCTCAGCTGCCTCCGGCGAGGGCGACATGTCGGTGGGGCACGTGCACCTCAAGGTCGGCGACATCCAGACGGCGAAGTCGTTCTACGTCGACACGCTGGGCTTCGAGACCACCGTCGAGTTCGGCGAGCAGGCACTGTTCGTGTCGGCCGGCGGCTACCACCACCACATCGGCATGAACACCTGGCACAGCCAGGGCGCTGGGCCGCGCACACCAGCCTTGGGTCTCGGCCAGGTCGCGATTCGCATCCCGGACGCGGATACCCTGGGTGCGCTGCGTGAGCGACTGTCCGCGCGGGGAGTCTCGGTGCGTGACGACGGCCGCATGCTGTCGTTCGAGGACCCCTGGAAGAACGCAGTCCGCGCGGCCCTCGCCAACTGAGCTGTGGATCAACCACCTTGTGGATACTGCGCCCGCAGCCGGGCATGCGCCGTGGTGGTCGCCCCGATGTGGTCGAGTCCGAGCAGCCCGGCGCCGACGACAGGCGGGGTCGAGACGACACGGGTGACTGCCAGTGGGGCCGCTGCCCGCAGCAGACCGGAGATCGAGTCCATCAGCAGCGGGTGCCCGGAGGTGAGGACGCCACCGCCGAGCACCACGTCGATCGGCTCGCCTAGGACGCCGAGGCGTCGCATCGCGGTGACCGCCAACGCGACGACCTCCCGGGCCTGTCGGCGGACGATCTCGACGGCGATCTCGTCTCCGGCGTTCGCGACATCGAAGACCAGCGGAGTGAGCTCCATGCAGTCCGCCGGCGAGAGCACGTGCAGGTGCACGGCCTCGATCAGCGCCGCCATCGACGCCAGCCCGAAGTGAGCAGGCAGAGCTGATCGCAAGGACGTGAACGGCCCACGCCCATCCTCCGCCCGGGCCGCCCACCACATCGCCTCCTGCCACAGGTGCGCCCCCCCGCCCCAGTCGCCAGAGATGTGCCCGACAGCCGCGAACCGGGCGGTACGGCCGTCCGGCAGCACTCCCGTGCAGTTGATGCCCGCGCCGCAGATGACCGCGATCCCTCGGTAGTCTTCGACGCCGGCCCGGAGCAGTGCGAAGGTGTCGTTGACCACCTCGCACGAGACCCCCCACCGCAGAGCCTCGATCGCCGCCTGGAGGCGCTCCTGCTCGAGCGGCAGGTCGGCGTTGGCCAGGCATGCCGAAACATGCTGCAGGAGCGCCGGTGGCCCGCCGTACGCGAGGCCGGCGTCGGCTGCCGCCTTGGCCACCAGCGGTACCAGGCCCTCGACGGCGACCTGGGCGCCGACCAGATGCGGTACGAATCCGAGCCCCCGCGCGACGCCCAGGACCTCTCCGTCGGGCGCGATGATGGCGACGTCGGTCTTGCTGTTGCCGGCGTCGATCGCGAGCACCCCGCGCGAGGAGGGGACAGGGGCAGACTGCGCCACGTCAGGCCCAGCCGAGGTAGTCGCCGTTGTGCGCAACCAGTCGGTCGGTCAGCCCGTCGGCCAGCTCGACCTGACCGACGAGCGGATGCGCCAGCAGCGCCTTGAAGACCCGCCGGCGGCCGCCGAGCAGCGCCGCTTCGAGCGCAAGGTTCTCGTACGCCGTCACGGCCGCTACCAGCCCGGCAAACAACGGTTCGAGCGGTTCGATCGGCAGTGGCCGAGCACCCGAGCCGTCGATCGACGCCGGCACCTCGATCACAGCGTCGGCAGGCAGGAAGGGCAAGGTGCCGTCGTTGCGGACATTGACCACCTGGACGGACGGCACCGTGCCGACCGCACCAGCCGGCGGCTTCAGGAGCGAGGCGCTCAGCGCCACGGCCGCCTCCGAGTAGAAGGCCCCGCCGCGCATGCCCAGCAGGGCGGGCTTCTCGTCCAGCGCCGGGTCGGCGTACATCTGAAGCAGCTGCTCCTCGATGGCGGCCACCTCGGCCGCCCGGGGCGGCTGCGTCATCAGCTCACGAACAACCTCGTCATGGGCGTAGAAGTAGCGCAGATAGTACGACGGGACCACGCCGAGCTCGGAGAGCAGAGCGGCCGGCAGGCCGATGTCGCCTGCGATCTCGACCCCGTGCTGGGCCAGCAGCCCGGGAAGCCTGTCGACACCGCCGACCGTGACCGACCGCTCCCAGGTGAGGTGGTTGAGACCGACATGACCGAGCCGGACGTCGGACGGCTCGACGCCGAGCATCGCCGCGAACCGGCGTTGGAACCCGATCGCCACGTTGCACAGCCCGACGGCCTTGTGGCCCGCCTGTAGCAGCGCCCGGGTGACGATGCCGACCGGGTTGGTGAAGTCGACGATCCACGCGTCAGGGTTCGCTCGCCGTATCCGCTCAGCGATGTCGAGCACCACGGGAACCGTGCGGAGCGCCTTCGCGAGCCCGCCCGCCCCCGTCGTCTCCTGCCCGACGCACCCGCACTCCAGCGGCCATGTCTCGTCCTGCAGGCGCGCCGCCTGGCCCCCGACCCGTAGCTGCAGCAGTACCGCGTCGGCGTCCGCGACGGCCTCGTCGAGCGACGAGGTCGTCGTCAGCCGTGCCGGGTGGTCCTGTTTGGTGAGGATCCGCCGGCCCAGGCCCCCGACCAGCTCCAGCCGCTCGGCGCTCGGGTCGACGAGCACGAGCTCGTCGACAGGCAGCGCGTCTCGAAGCCTGGCGAAGCCGTCCACCAGCTCAGGGGTGTAGGTGGACCCGCCGCCGACGACGGCGATCTTCATCCCTTCACCCCCGTCAGCGTCACGCCCTCGATGAAGGCCTTCTGCGCGAAGAAGAACACGATGATGACCGGGGCCATGACGAGCAGGGTGGCGGCCATGGTCAGGTTCCAGTTGGTGTGGTGGGCGCTCTTGAAGGACTCCAGGCCGTAGCTCAGCGTCCATGCGGCCGGGTTCTCGCTGGCATAGATCTGCGGTCCGAAGTAGTCGTTCCAGCAGCTGAAGAACTCGAACAGCGCAACTGCGGCGATGGCCGGTCGGATCATCGGGATGACGACCCTCAGCAGGGCCCGGAGGTCGCTGCATCCGTCGACCTTCGCGGCGTCGATGTACTCCTTGGGCACGGTGAGCAGGAACTGCCGGAGCAGGAAGATCGAGAACGGGTCGCCGAACGCGAGCGGGATGATCAGCGGCCACAGCGACCCGGACAGGTGCAGCTGCTGCGCCCAGAACAGGTACATCGGGATGATGACGACCTGGGGCGGCAGCATCATCGTCGAGATCACGACCATCATCGCGACGCTCTGGCCCCGGAACCTGAACCGCGCAAGCGCATACGCCACCGGGATGCTCGACAGCAGCGTCAAGACCGTGCCCAGCCCGGCGTAGAACAGCGTGTTGCGCCACCAGGTGAGGAAGCCGGGAGTGTGCCAGACGGTGGCGATGTTGTGCCACTCCCACGTCTGCGGCCACAGGTTCCGCGTCAGCGCCTGCTGGTCGCTCATCAGCGCGGTGAGGAACACGAACACGAAGGGCAGCACGAAGAAGAGGGCTGCCGCCACGGCGAACGAGTGCACCGCGATCCACTCCAGTATCGCGCGCCTGCGGTACGCCGCGGACGTCTGTCGTCGAGGCTGGGGCGATTCGGCGGCGCTGTCCAGATGCCTCACCACCAAGGTGCCATCACTCATGGCGGTCAGTCCTCCAGCGCCAGGAAGCCGCTGCCGCGGCGCATCAGGAAGGCGGCGAACACCATGGCCAACACGAACAGCACCAGCGCCACCACGCACGCCGCCCCGGTGTCGAACCGCTGGAAGCCGAGGTTGTAGACCAGCTGCGGCAGCGTCAGGGTCGACTGGTCGGGATAGCCCGGCTCAACCTGCTGGCCGGAGCCCCCGATCTGCCCACTCGCCACCTGGCCGGCCACGAAGGGCTCCGTGTAGTACTGCATCATGGAGATCACCCCTGTGACGGCCGCGAACACCAGGATCGGCCGGATGTTAGGCAAGGTGATGAAGCGGAACCGTCGCAGCGCTCCCGCACCGTCCAGCTCGGCCGCCTCGTACTGGTCGCGAGGCACGTCGAGCAGTGACGCCATGAAGATGATCATCAGGTCCCCGATGCCCCACAGTGCCAGCAGCGTCAGTGCGGGCTTGGCCCAGACGGGGTCGTTGAACCAGCCCGGCTGGGGGAGCCCGAGCTTGCCAAGGATGGTGTTGACCGGTCCGGTGCCGGGGTTGAGCAGGAAGACGAATGCCATCGTCGCCGCGACCGGGGGCGCGAGGTAGGGGGCATAGAACATGGTGCGGAACACGCCCGCCCCCCGCTTCAGCTGGACGACCAGCAGCCCGACCGCGAGACCGAAGAGGACGCGGAGCGTCACGACGACGAGGACCAGCCACAGGGTGTTGCGAAGCGCCGGCCAGAAGAAAGGATAGGCCGTGAACACGTAGTGCCAGTTCTTCATCCCCACCCAGACCGGGGCCGTGAACCCGTCGTACCTCATGAAGGAGAAGTAGACGGTCGCCACCAGCGGGTAGAGGAAGAAGACGCCGGTCCCGAGCAGCCAGGGCGACAGGAACGCCAGGGTGCGCAGGCGGTCCCTGCGGACCCTGCTGCGTCGCGTGACCGGTGCTGCGGTCACTGCGCCTGAGCGATGTCGGTGTCGATCTGCGAGGCGGCCTGCTGCAGTGCCGACGCCAGGTCGGTGGTCGTGCCGGACTCGTATTTGTAGCCGACGTCTTGCAGGGTCAGCTGGTAGGCGCCGCCGTTCGGGCTCGACGGGGTGGTGTTGCTGTCGGGGTTCTGGGCGATGGTGATGAAGGTCTGGAAGTTCGGGTCCTGGTCGACCTTGGGCGACTTGAGGGCGGCGAACGTCGACGGGATGTTGTGGATCGCGTTCGCGAAGTTGACGACCGCGCCGGTGTCCGTGGTCAGGTACTTGACGAACTCCCAGGCCGCATTCTGCTTCTGGCTGGTGCTGGCGATACCG
>JBBSET010000054.1:0-25151 GCA_038239485.1 Propionibacteriales bacterium | reverse complement strand
CTCGAGGCGTTCGCACGGGTCGCGGGATCGCGGGTCGGCTACGTCAAGCCGCACGGAGCGCTCTACAACGCCATCGTGCATCACGAGGAGCAGGCCGTCGCCGTGGTGCAGGCGGTGGTCGACTACGACTCCGCTCTGCCGGTGCTCGGCCTGCCTGGATCGGTATGGCTGCGCAAGGCCGAGGACGCCGGGTTGCAGGTCGTTCGAGAGGCGTTCGCGGACCGCGCCTACACCCCCGACGGTGCGCTGGTCTCGCGACGGCTGCCCGGTTCGGTCCTGCACGACGCGGACCAGATCGCGCAGCGATGTGTCGCGATAGCCACCGGCCGGCGCATCACTGACGTCGAGGGCGGAGCTCTGACGGTGTCGGCGGACTCCATCTGCGTGCATGGCGACACCCCGGGGGCGGTCGAGATCGCCCACGCCGTCAAGGCTGCGCTCGTCAATGCCGGAGTCACCGTTTCAGCTCTGGCCGGCTGATGCGGCTGCTGCCCAGCGGGTCGACCGCATTCCTCGTCGAGCTCGACGACCTGGACGAGGTACTGGCGCTGTATGCCGCACTGGCTGACGACCTGCCTCATGGTGTCGTCGACCTGGTGCCGGCGGCGCGCACGGTGCTCGTGGTGATCGATCCGTCGGCCGCTTCGCTGTCGGCTGTCGCGGACATGGTCCGTCGGACCTCGCCGCGGGAGGACCGTAGCGGGGCCGGTGAGCTGGTCGAGGTTCCCGTCAACTACGACGGTGACGACATCGCACAGGCGGCTGAGCTGCTGGGCTGGGACGCGGCGGAGCTGGTGCGACGACATGGCGCCGACGATTGGACGGTCGCATTCTGTGGTTTCGCTCCTGGCTTCGGTTACCTGACCTCGAAGTCGTGGGGGCAGGAGGTGCCCCGCAGGTCGTCCCCGCGCAAAGCCGTACCCCCCGGCTCGGTGGCGCTGGCCGGCGAGTTCAGTGGCGTCTACCCGCGGCAGTCGCCCGGCGGCTGGCAGCTGATCGGCCGGACCGAGCTGTCGATGTTCGACGTCGCTCGCCAGCCGGCCGCGCTGCTACGCCCAGGAACCCGGGTGCGTTTCGTCGACATGGGCCGCTCGTGACCCGGTCGATCACGGTGGTGGCACCCGGTCCGCTCACCACCGTGCAGGACGCCGGTCGGCCGGGCCAGGCAGCACTGGGGATCGGGCGGTCGGGAGCGTGTGACCGGACCTCGTACCGGCTGGCGAACCGCCTGGTCGGTAACCCGGAGGGCGCCGCGGTCCTCGAGGTGACCTTCGGCGGCCTCCACCTCCACGCCGACCACCAGGTGATGATGGTGACGACGGGGGCTCGGTGCAAGGGTGCGTGGGCCCACAATGCGCCGGCGATCCTGCGACCAGGTGACGAGCTGCTGCTCGGTCCGCCGGCGAGTGGAATGCGTACTTATGTCGCCGTCCGGGGTGGGTTCGCGGTTGATCCGGTGCTCGGGTCGCGCTCCACTGATGTCCTGTCCGGTCTCGGACCCCCAGAGGTTGCCGCCGATGATGTGCTCGAGGTGGGCGAACCGGGACTGCCGGCACCGGATGTCGACGTGGCGCCCGTGGCCGACCCGCAAGCCGGCGACGCCACCGTACTGGTGGAGCCAGGGCCGCGCCGCGACTGGTTCAGCGACAGTGCATGGGCCCACTTGGTGCATCAGCCCTATACCGTGACGAATGATTCCAACCGGGTCGGGCTACGCCTCGAAGCAGAGCCGCTCGACCGTGCCAAGGCCGACGAGCTTCCGAGCGAGGGCATGATGCGAGGGGCCCTGCAGATCCCGCCATCCGGCACACCCGTGCTGTTCCTGGCCGACCATCCAGCCACCGGGGGCTACCCGGTCATCGCCTATGTCGTCGACGCCGATGTCGACCGATGTGGTCAGCTCCAACCGGGTCAGACGCTGTACTTCCGCGCCGTCGACCCGGCTGCCCTGAAGCCCGAGTGGCACCCTGCTGTCTGATGGTGGTGCGCAAACGACCGCGACCATACCAAGGGACCTGTGGGTGGGAGCGGCATTGCAGGCGGTGCTCTTGGTGATCGAGACCGTCCGTCCACATCCCCCTCGTACGGCTCCGGTGAGCCCGCTCCGCCTCGAGGTCTGAAGAGGCTCACGTCAGGACCGGTGTGTCGCCCAATGCTCGGTCTCGCCGTCCACCCTGACCCTGCCACCGTGGTCAGCTCGACGTGCTGCGCGAGCTACGGCCCCCCTAGCCTGCGGATCCAGGCTGGCGCGACGATGAATGCCTCGGCCCGCAGGGCTGCCGTTGCGACCCGAGGCAGGTCCGATGAGGTCGGGTAGGCGATATAACGCGGCAGCCACTCGGGCTGGTACTTCGCATTCGCCCGGTACAGCGACTCGATCTGCCAGAACCGCGAAGCCCAGAGCAGGATGGCGCGCCAGACCCGGAGCGCAGGCCCGGCGCCCAGCCGTTCGCCTCGTGCGAAGACACTGCGGAACACGGCGAAGTTCAGCGAGACTCGCCGGATCCCCAGCGACGGAGCGGCCGCCATCAGTCCGGCGACCATCGCCTCGATGACGCCGTTCTCCGACTCCCGGTCCCGCCGCATCAGGTCCAGGGACAGACCGTCCGCACCCCAGGGGACGAAGTGGAGTAGTCCGACCAGTCGGCCGTCGGAGTCGGTGGCGAGCACGACGATCGTCCGGGCATCCTCCTCCGCACCGAGACGGCCCAGCGCCATCGAGAAGCCCCGCTCGACCGGACCTTCCCGCCAAGCGTCCACCTTGGTGCGTACTCGCAGAAGCGTCGCTGGGTCGAGGTCCGCGATGCGCCGGCAGCGGATCGACACGCCAGCTCGGTCACACCGGGAGACGGCCTGACGTACCGCCCGCATGCTGCGCCCCTCGAGGGTGAAATCGTCGGTATGGAGCATCGCCTCGTCCCCGAACTCGAGAATGCTCAACCCGGCCCGGTGGAACGCCTCCGCGCCGCGCTCGCTGACTCCGATCACCGCCGGCAACCAACCGAAGGAGGCGGCCTCGTTGAGCCACGCCTGGATGGCTCCGGGCCAGGCCTCCGGATCGCCGATCGGGTCACCGGCGCCGAGCGACACAGTCCCGACCACCCGGTACGTGACTGCCGACTTCCCGCTCGGGGAGAAGATCGCGGAGCGGTCGCTGCGGAGCGCGAAGTACGCCAGCGAGTCGATACAGCCCCACGTCTCGAGAATGACGCGAAGCGCCGTTCGCTCCTCCTCCGTCATCGGATGCGGGCCGCCCGCGGGCTGCAGACCGAGCAGGACCGCGACGAAGAACACCGTGGCTCCGAGGACGACCAAAGCCACTGCAGCCCGGTTGGCCTCGCTCTGGCTGACGAACACCACCGGACCGGAGATGCCGACCAGACCGACGAATGCCTGCGCGAGGCGATCGAGCTGCGTCGTGCCAGGGACCTGTCCGTCAACGTCGATGGCAAGCCACAGATAGCCGAGGGTCGTCGCCACGAACGGTCCGATGCACACCGCCGCCACGAGTCTTGAGAACGAGCGAGGATCCGGTCGTGCCGTGAAGTTCCTTCGAGCAGAAAGGAGCAGCACGAAAACGGCGAGACAGAGGAGGGCCTCCTCGACGTCGAGGCCCTTCAAGATGTGGAGCCCGACGGCCAGGCCGGCCAGTATCGTCGCCAGCAACCAGGCGCGAAACTTTCCCCGACGCAGTGCGCGCGACAGGAGGACCAGGATCAGGCCAACAGCGGCCGCACCGGTCGTCGCAGCTGCGGGATAGACGCCGGGCACCATCTCGTTGACGTACTGCGTCCTCGAGCGGACGGCGGGCAGCAACGCGCTCAGCAGCGTGACCAGACCTACCAACGCCACGATCCGCCCCATCCACAACGGACTCTTCAGCGTCGTCAATTTCATGGCACCCACAGACGCAGGTGATCGGCGCGATCGACGAGAAGCCATCTGAAGGATCGTGGGCGGTCTCTCGTCCTGCGGCGCATCACGTCCCGGTCTCGGCCATCACGACGCCGGCGGCGCGATCAAGGTCTGGTCGAGCACCACCGGGAGGACGTCGAACCGCTTCCCTGCTCAGGGATGACAGGCTCCGGGGGATCACCCGCTCACGATACGTGTCGCGCCGAGCGGAGCAGCCGACGACAGGCAAACCGCGCGCCGGTTGGGACGGCGACAATAGTGACATGCTGACAGACGAGCAGGTCGCGGCGATGAGCCCCCACGAACGTGCCGCGCTGATCTCACGGTTGTCCAACCACCCTCCTCCGGCCGCGAACCCGCCGTCGCGTTGGCTACCCCGCCTCGTCCGCGAGTTGCGGATGGTCCTGACGGTCGGAAGCGTGGTCGTGCTGGTTCCCTGGATCGTCTACCTGGCGCTGACCTTGCCGAGGGTTTACGTCGCGCACAACTGGGACGTCGCATGGGTCGGCTTCGACGTCTTGCTGCTGGCGATGCTTCTCACCACCGGGGTACTGGCCTTCTTCGGCCGCCAGCTGGTCAGCGTCACTGCGTTCGCGACCGGGATGCTGCTGACCTGCGACGCCTGGTTCGACGTGATGACCTCGCACGGCGGCGACACGACGGTGTCGGTGGTGAGCGCGCTCGTGATCGAGCTCCCACTCGCCTCGCTGCTTGTCTTCAGCTCACTGCAGGTGCTCCGGCTCTGTTCCGCCCCGATGGCGGCCGCCGCACAGACCGGGCACGCCTGGCAGGTGCGGATCCCCTTGCCGGAACACCCCGGCCCCTCTGTCCGACCGTGACCTGAATCGCATCGATGGTCGAAGTGTCGTGTCGTCGGCCCGACGCCGGTCAGACGGGATCGGCATTCGGGCTCGTATACGGGTCATCCTGACTGAACGTTCGGCGATTGGAGCAGATTAGAGCAGGTGCCTCGGGTACGCCCAGCTGGTCAGGAACGGCGGCAGCTCGTCGGACATCGCAACTGCCTCGAAGACGGCCCGTGCATCACCGAGCCGCGAGTCCCCGGTCAGCTCCGCGCCCGCCGCCGCGACCTCCTCATCCAGCATTCGTCTCACCATCGCGGCGTCGATGACGGTGCCCTCAGCGGTGACAGTCGCGTGACGCAGCCATTGCCACACCTGACAGCGGGCGATCTCGGCGGTGGCCACGTCCTCCATCAGGCCGTTGATGGCGACTGCGCCCCTGCCTCCCAACCAGGCGTCGATGTAACGGACGGCCACGCGGATGTTCGCACGCACCCCATCCTCGGTGACCTCACCTGGGGTCTGTGACACGGCGAGCAGACTGTGCCCGTCGAGGTCCGGGGCAGGGAGCTGAACCGCGATCTGGTGAGGACTCACGCCGAGTCGAGCCTCGAAGGCCCCGCGGCACGTCTGCACCAGCGCTGGATGAGCCACCCAGGATCCATCGAAACCGTCGTCGGCCTCACGCACCTTGTCCAGGCGCACCTGCTCCAGACACACGTCGTTGGCCGCGTGGTCGCGGCTCGGAACGAACGCCGACATGCCGCCGATGGCGTGTGCCCCTCGGCGGTGGCAGGTGGCGACCAGCAACTGTGTGTAGGCGCGCATGAACGGGGCCGTCATCGTCACCGCCGAACGGTCCGGTAGCACGTAATCGGTGCCGCGCTTGCCGAAGGCCTTGATGATGCTGAAGAGGTAGTCCCACCGGCCGGCGTTCAGGCCGGCCGAGTGCTCGCGCAGCTCGTAGAGGATCTCGTCCATCTCGAAAGCGGCGAAGACAGTCTCGATCAAGACCGTGGCCCGGACTGTCCCGCGCGGGATGCCCATCATCTCCTGTGCCAGCACGAACACGTCGTTCCACAGTCTCGCCTCGAGATGGCTCTCCAGCTTGGGCAGGTAGAAGTACGGGCCTTGGCCACGCGCGACCTGCTTCGCCGCGCAGTGGAAGAAGTACAGACCGAAGTCGAGCAGCGCTGCCGACACCGGCCGGCCGTCGACGAGGACCGACTTGTCGACCATGTGCCAACCACGCGGCCGGACGACGAGGGTGGCTGCGTCCGGTCCGACCTCGTATCGTCTGCCGGTGGAGTCCGTGAAGTCGACGGCGCCCTCGACGACCGCGAGCAAGGTCGACTGCGCACTCACGACGTTGTCCCAGGTCGGACTCATGGCGTCTTCGAGGTCGGCCATCCAGACCTGCGCGCCGCAGTTCAAGGCGTTGACGGCCATCCGGGGCTCCGGGGGGCCCGTGATCTCGACCTTGCGATCGAGGAGTCCGGGTCCCGGCCCGCAGACCTGCCAGGTGGGGTCGTTCCTGACGTCGGCGGTCGCAGGATCGAAGTCCGGGTCCCAACCGGCAGCCACCCGATCAGCACGCTCACGACGGGCAGCCAGCAGCTCACAACGCCGACCCGCGAAGACATTGTCCAGCTCGGCGACGAAGGCGAGGGCGTCGCAGTTGAGGATGTGCTCAGCCCCCGGCACCATCGGCGCCGTCACTTGGATGCGGTGACCCAATGCCAGCGGTGCGAGGACGCCGCTCGTCGTCATGACAGGAACTGCTCTCGCTCGGTCGACCCGGCCAGAGCAGTCGTCTCCGACGCTGGGTTCAGGGCCGTGCTGACCAGGTCGAAATACCCGGTGCCGACCTCGCGCTGATGTCGAGTCGCGGTGTACCCGGCTGACTCGGCTGCGAACTCCCGCTCCTGCAGGTCGACATAAGCGGGCATGCCGTCAGCTGCATACGCCTTGGCCAGGTCGAACATCGAGTAGTTGAGAGCGTGGAACCCCGCCAGGGTGATGAATTGGAAGCTGTAGCCCATGTGCCCGAGCTCACGCTGGAACTTGGCGATGGTGGACTCGTCGAGGTGGCGTCGCCAGTTGAAGGACGGCGAGCAGTTGAACGCCAACATCTGGTCGGGGAACTGGTCCTTGATCGCCTCGGCGAACTTTCGGGCCATCTCGAGGTCCGGCAGCGATGTCTCCATCCAGAGCAGGTCCGAGTACGGCGCGTAGGCCAGCCCGCGCGCAATGCAGGGCTCGATTCCGTTGCGCACCCTGTGATAACCCTCGGCGGTGCGGTCTCCGGTGAGGAACTCCCGGTCTCGCTCGTCGACATCGGTGGTGATCAACGTGGCCGCTTCGGCGTCCGTACGGGCGATGATCAGCGTCGCAACGTCAAGGACATCCGCCGCGAGGCGGGCTGAGTTGAGCGTCCGGATGTGGTGGCCCGTCGGGATCAGCACCTTCCCCCCGAGGTGCCCACACTTCTTCTCCGACGCCAGCTGATCCTCCCAGTGCACACCTGCCGCTCCGGCGGCGATCATAGCCTTCATCAGCTCGAACGCGTTCAGCGGGCCACCGAAGCCGGCTTCGGCATCCGCGACGATCGGAGCCAGCCACTCGAGGTCGGCATCCACATCCTCGGACCAGCTGATCTGGTCCGCACGCAGCAGCGCGTTGTTGATGCGCCGAACGACCGCCGGGACTGAGTTGGCTGGGTACAGACTCTGATCGGGATACGTGTGCCCTGAGAGGTTGGCGTCCGCTGCCACTTGCCAACCGGAGAGGTAGATGGCCTCAAGGCCGGCGCGGACGCACTGCACCGCCTGGTTGCCGGTGAGCGCGCCGAGTGAGTTCACGTAGTCGCGGGTGTGGAGGAGAGTCCACAGTCGCTCAGCGCCGATCCGGGCGAGGGTGTGCTCTTCCACGACGCGCCCGCGCACTGCCACCACGTCAGCAGCGGTGTAGGTGCGCTCGACACCGGACCAACGCGGGTCGCTGGCCCAGGCATTCTCCAGCTCCTCGGCCATCTGCTTTCGGGCAGCGTTGCGTCCCAGGCCTGCGGAGACCGTCGAGGTTAGCGTCATGGTGTTCTTCTTCCAGTCGACTTTCGCTTCGTTGTAAAGCCCGGTTGAGGCCAAGTCCATCCTCTGTCGCGATCACAGATGCTTCCAGCCACGCAATATGCCAGGCATCGCTAACAATGCAGCCGTTCTTGCTAACTTTGCCAATTTTGGCTACTACTGTTGGGCTGTGGCCGAGAAGATGTTTGTGGGAGCGAAGTTGCGGCAGCTGCGAGGCGAACGGCGGGTGTCGCAGGTTGAGCTGGCCCGCCAGCTGGACATCTCGGCGAGCTATCTCAACCAGATCGAGCACAATTCGCGACCGCTCACCGTGCCGGTTCTGCTGCGGATCAGTGAGCTGTTCGGCGTCGACGCCCTCTTCTTCGCCCCTCACGACCGGACGCGGCTGATCGCCGAGCTGCGTGAGGCGCTGACCGACGCGGATGTCGGTGCTGACCTCGACGACAGCGCGGTCGCGCAGATTGCGAGCGAGCACCCATCGGCAGCGCGCGCCGTGCTGGCACTACATCGGAGGTACCGGTCTGTCGC
The DNA here is from genome assembly GCA_038239485.1 of Propionibacteriales bacterium. Taxonomy (GTDB): domain Bacteria; phylum Actinomycetota; class Actinomycetes; order Propionibacteriales; family Nocardioidaceae; genus DASQEH01. The sequence goes on along the minus strand of JBBSET010000054.1, from coordinate 16,819 downwards.
CGACCAGCTCGCCGTAGCGACGCGCGACGAGCCCGAACACGCGACCCTGATGCCCCACGAGGAGGTGCGAGATTTCTTCTCCGACCGGAGCAACTACATCGACTCGTTGGACCGTGCCGCCGAGAACCTCGCGGAGCGCATCGGTTTGAGCGAGGGCGACCGCCATGAGATCCTGCTGACCAGGCTGCAGCAGTCACACGGGGTGCGCGTCAGGGTCGAAGACGACGCTGATCAGGATGGCAATGAGCTCTCGAGATTCGACCGTGCGAGCAAGGTCGTACGGCTGTCTCCGCAGCTTGACGCCGGCCAACGCGCGTTCCGGCTGGCTCACCAGTTGGCCATCTTGGAGTTCGGTGACCAGATCGCCGACATCTCGGGGGACGTCGGTTTCCACGATCCACAAGCCCGCGGCCTGCTGGAGATCGGTCTTGCCAACTATGTCGCGTCGGCGATGATCCTGCCCTACGGGTTGTTCCGCACGACGGCCGAGGCGTTCCGCTACGACATCGAGAGACTCGCTTCAACTTTCTCGATCGGCTTCGAGAGCACCTGCCACCGATTGAGCACCTTGCAGCGCCCTCGGGTCCGTGGCGTTCCCTTCGCGTTCGTGCGAGTCGACCGCGCCGGAAACATGTCGCAACGCCAGTCGGCGACGGCATTCCACTTCTCACGCGCCGGCGGCACCTGCCCGCTCTGGAATGTCTACGAGGCGTTCGCCGCTCCAGGCAAGCTCTTGACGCAGGTTGCTGAGATGCCCGACGGCCGTCGCCACCTCTGGATGGCCCGAACGGTGTACCGCAGCCCTGGGCGCTATGGTGTGCCTGGCAAGCTCTTCGCGGTCGCGCTGGGCTGCGAGATCCGCCACGCAGGGAGGCTGGTCTACTCGGCGGGTCTGAACCCGCGTGACCCCCGAGGCGCGACCTTGATCGGGGTGGGCTGCAAGGTGTGCGAGCGCACTAGGTGCCCCCAGCGCGCATTCCCGACCATCGGGCGCCGCCTTGCCATCGATCCCGACCGAGGAACCTTCATCCCCTACCCGATCAGCGACGAGACCGAGGCTGGCCAGCGACCGCGGGAATGATACCGGGATGCGACGGCCTACATGTAGAGCCCGCCGTTGACGGCATAGACCTGCCCGGTGATGTAGGACGAGTCCGGGTCAGCCAGGAACTCCACGACTCGAGCAACCTCGTCGGGCTCGCCTAGGCGCCCGACGGGGATCCTCTTGACGACCTTCTCCATCGCTTCAGGGGGCACGGCGGCGGTCATATCGGTCGATATGAAGCCAGGAGTCACCGAGTTGACCGTGATGCCTTTGCGTGCGGTTTCTTGGGCCAGGCTCATCGTGAGCCCGAACATCCCTGACTTCGCCGCGGCGTAGTTGGCCTGCCCGATGTTGCCCGACGAGCCGATCACCGAACTGATGTTGATGATCCGGCCACTCCCCCTGTCGAGCATGTGCTGGAGGGTCGCTCGGGCGAGATAGAACGCGCCGGAGAGATTGACGTGCACAACATGGTCCCAGTCCTCCGCAGACATCCGGCGCACCGTCTTGTCGATGGTGATCCCCGCGTTGTTGATCAGGATATCCAGCTGACCGTGCTGCTCCATCACCTCGTTGACCACGCGCTCGCAGTCCTCGCTCGAGCCGATGTTGCCTTGGTGAACGCTCGCGCCTTCACCGAAATCATCGAGGAACCGCTTGGCGGCGTCGGTGTCACGTGAGTAGCCAGCGGCGATCGCGACGCCGCGCGCGGCCAGCCTCTCGCAGATCGCGAGCCCGATTCCTCTGATGCCGCCGGTGACCAGGGCAACCTGGCCGGTCATGTCCGCCATATCAGCTCCCGCCTTCGTGGAGATATCGTGGTGTGTGAGGACCGAGAAACATCGTCAGGCCGGAACCCTGATCAGCAGTGCCTCGCCCTGGCCACCGCCGCCACAGAGTCCCGCGGCGCCGAGCCCGCCCCCGCGGCGCTTGAGCTCCAGAGCCAGGTGCAGGAGGAGTCTGGCGCCGGACATCCCCACCGGGTGCCCCATCGATATCGCGCCACCGTTGACGTTGACGTTGTCCGGGGTGAGGCCCAGGTCCCGCATGGACTGGATGGCGACGGACGCGAAAGCCTCGTTGATCTCGAAGAGATCCACCTCGCCGGGTGTCAACCCCTCCCGCTTCAGTGCCTTGGCAATGGCGTTGGAGGGCTGGGACTGCAACGAGGCGTCGGGCCCGGCGACGACCCCGTGTGCTCCGATCTCCGCGAGGATCGGGGCGCCGAGCTCCTCAGCCTTGGCCCGGCTCATGACCACTACGGCGCACCCACCGTCGGAGATCTGCGAGGCCGACCCAGCCGTCACTGTGCCGTCCGCGGCGAAAGCCGGACGGAGCCTGGCAAGCGTTTCGGCTGTCGTATCGGCCCGCACCCCTTCGTCAGCAGAGACGACGATGGGGTCGCCGCGACGCTGGGGCACGTCGACGTTGACGATCTCGTCGTCGAACACGCCGTTCTTCGCCGCCTCGGCGGCTCGCTGGTGGGACTGGGCCGCGTAGGCGTCCTGCTCCTCCCGGGTGATCGCGAGCTTGGCGTTGTACATGTCCGTGGCCGCACCCATGCCCATCAGGTCGAACGCGCAGTACAGCGCGTCGTGCGAGGTGGCGTCGACGATGGTGCTGTCGCCGTAGCGATACCCTGCCCGGGCCCCGGGCAGGAGATAGGGCCCATTGGTCATCGACTCCATGCCGCCGGCAACGACCACGTCGAACTCGCCGTACCCGATCAGCTGGTCGGCCAAGGCGATGGCGTCCAGCCCCGACAGGCACACTTTGTTGACCGTGAGGGCAGGCACGCCCATCGGGATGCCACCCTTGACGGCTGCCTGGCGCGCGGTGATCTGCCCGGCTCCGGCCTGGATGACATGGCCCATGATCACGTAGTCGACCTGGTCGCCAGAAATACCCGCCTTCTCCAGGGCGCGGGAAATGGCCAGTCCGCCGAGATCGACCGCCTGCATGGTCTTGAGCGCTCCGGAGAGCTTGCCGATCGGCGTTCGTGCGCCGCTGACAACTACCGATCCTGGCATGTGACCTCCGTGTGCGATGACCTATCGGCACACTGCCGACAGTGCTCGGGCCTGGCTCAAGCCGTGGTCCAGCCACGGAAGAGCACGATGGTTCGGGTGCTATCCACGATGCGAGCGCTGTGCGCCCAGCCGCCTACGTCAGCCACTCTCATACAAACGAGCTGATCGCGCAAGGCTCCTCAGGTAACTGTTGGCGTGCATCGACATACGCTGCGCTCACCAGCGCCGGCTCCGCGATAGGATCGGCAGACATCGTGACGGATAGGATCCGTCACCAGGAGGATGAACATGGCCGCCAAGCAGAGCACGACACAGGCGAGCACACCCATGGCGTCTCTGGATGCGATGGTGAGTGGTGCGGTCCAAGCACAGCAGCGGGCCATCTCGGTCACCCAAGACTTCTCCGAGAGCGTCCTGGGGGCGCTGAAAGAACAGGCAGCAAGCTACAGCGCACTGCTGCGGTCGGTTGACACGTCGTTACGCTCGATGGAGCAGGCGATCAAGAGCCAGGCAGAGTCGACGAAGGCGCTGTCGGAGAGCCTGGAAGCCTCCCGGCAAGTGGTGACGACCGCCATGGCCGCCCAGCAACAGGGCATTGAGCGGGTGGAGACCTTTGTGGGGAGCATGTTGGGCGTACTGGGCGGCCAGCTGAAGACTCTGCGCAGACAGGTCGAGATCGGCAAGACGATGCTGTCCGACCCGGTCGGAGCGCAAAGCGATATGTTCCTCCAGGCCACTCAGGAGTGGATGGGGGCCTACGACCAGATCGTCACAGCCGCGATGGCGCCCTTTCAGCACAATGAGAAGGCCAAGGACTGAGCCAGGGCCACGGCTCCATCGGCGTGGCGACTCGTGGCTCGACTGGCCTCCACGGACCTAGCTGGACGGAGTTCGCATTGGACGACGACGCGGAGTCAGCGCCCCCGCGCGATGTTCTTGGTCCCTACATCCGAGCCCAAAGGCAACTTGCCGATCTCTCGTTGCGGCAGCTCGCCGGACTGAGCAACGTGTCCAACGCCTACCTGAGCCAGATCGAACGCGGGCTGCACCAGCCGTCTCTGAAGGTCTTGCGATCCATCGCGGGCGCCCTCAACCTCTCCGGCGAGGCACTGCTGGCGCAAGCCGGCGTCATCGATCGCGACGCGCCGGCGTCAGCCGCGGCAGCCACGACCGTCGAAAGCGCGATCCGCGCTGACCCAGACCTGACTGAGGACGAGATTCAGGTTCTGCTGGGTGTCTACCGCAACTTCCGGCAACGCCGTAGCTGATCGGTAACTGTGTGCTTGATATATACTGCACAGAGCGTACTATATCGAACGGCACCTGAGGCACAGGCGCCTCAGCGGAGGAGACAGCAGATGAGTGTTCAAGACCAGTACACCAGAGCGATCCGACAGGCGACTGAGACCTGGGCAGGCGTGACGCAATCCGCCAAGGACTCCATGCAGAGTGCGTTCGCGCAGGCGGCCGGCACTTACGCGAGCATCGACCCTCACGTTGCCATCGACCAGACGTTCGACTTCTGGGAGAAGTCGCTCGCGGCGCAGCGCGGGATCGCCATGCAGCTGGCGGGAGTCACAGTCGCTGCAGCCGACGGGATCAGGGACCACGCTGAATCGGTGGCCACCGTCGTTCGGGAGCAGAGCGAGTCGGCGGCCGAGGCGATACGAGAGCAGGCCGAGACAGCACAGCAGGCTCTGGACGAGAAGGTGACGCGGAGGTACGCCGACCTGACCAAGGCGCAGCTCCAGGACGAGCTGGCTGGCCGCGATCTGCCCAAGGCGGGGTTGGTCGAGGAGCTTCGTGAGCGGCTCATCGAGGACGACAAGCGCTGACGCGTACAGCACGAGGTGCCGGTAGCGGGCAAGCTGCCGGTACCTCGACGTGCGCGCGGCCGCACACTGTCCTATGCTTGTCCGACCATCCAGTGGGAAGGTCAGGAGATGGCGGAGAGTGACCGGACCGAGAAGATCACCATCAACGTCGGACTCATAGATCTGGGTCAGATCGACCTGCTCGTCGAAGAGGGGTTCTATGCCAACCGGACGGACTTTCTGAGAACGGCCACCCGGCAGCAGCTGGCCGCCCACGCGGAGGCCGTCTCTCAGACGATCGAGCGGCGGACCTTGGTACTGGGAGTTCAGGAGGTCAGCCGTGCTGAGCTGGAGGAGCATCGGGCGCGAGGGTCGAAGATTCGCATCCACGTCCTTGGCCTGGCCACCATCGCACCCGACGTCTCACCAGAGTTGGCAGCAGCAACGATCGACTCCATCGAAGTGCTGGGCGCCTTTCGTGCCGGATCGGCTGTGAAGGCCGCCGTCGCGCACCTCATCCAACACAGCCGGCCCTGACAGGACGACCCGATGACGTCGGTACATATCCGGACAAGCCGAATCGACAAGACAGGATCTCGATGAACGACGACAGGCAGCAGGACATGGCCCGCGCGACTCGGCTGACCCGGAACGGGAAGCTGGCGGAGGCCACTGCTGTCATCCAGCGAAGCCTCGGGCAAGGCAGACGCAGCGCGCCCCCCGCTCCCCCGGCCCCCACCACCGTCGGCCTGCGCGCACTGATGCCAGGGGGCGACTCGACGGCTGGAGACGTCCGCGACAAGCTGCAGGACAGACTGCGACGGCCCCGTTCGATCCGCCCCAATCGGACCGAACGCCCACGTTCGTCACCCTTGGCCGGCCAGTTTCTCAACGCCTCCCACTCAGGCGCCAGCGGAGCGCGGAAGTACAAGCTCTACCTTCCCTCCGGCTACACCGGCGCCCCACTTCCTTTGGTCCTCATGCTGCACGGCGGGACACAGAACGCGGAGAACTTCGCTGCCGGCACCCGCATGAACAGGCTGGCCGAGCAAGGCGAGTTCCTGGTGGCGTACCCGGAGCAGTCGTCTGCTGCCAACCAGATGCAGTACTGGAACTGGTTCCAGCCCGTGAACCAGCGCCGGGGTGTAGGCGAGCCCGCTCTCATCGCGGGCATCACGGCCGACATACGCGGGCGCTACGCCGTCGACGAGGGCCGCGTATACGTGGCCGGCTTTTCAGCGGGTGGAGCAATGGCCGCGGTGATGGCAGCGACCTACCCTGACGTCTACGCCGCCGCGGGAGTCCACTCCGGCCTGCCCTACGGGTCCGCCCACGATGTCGCCTCGGCCTTCGCCGTCATGCGGGAGGGGCCATCGCGCAATGTTGCTTTGCCCGGCCGTGCGGTTCCCCTCATCGTCTTCCACGGTGACCAGGACCAGACCGTCGACCGCATCAATGCGAGTCGGCTTGTCGACCAGTGGCGATCGGTCGCGGCGACTGGGCAACGGTCAGCCACCCCAGCCGTCCACCGTCTCGACAGACCCGGGGGACGGTCCTATACGCGCTCGGAGTTCACCGAAGCAGGCGGCCAGGTGGCCGTGGAGCAGTGGCTGGTCCATGGTGGTGGGCACGCCTGGTTCGGCGGTGGACCGGAGGGGACGTACACCGATCCCCTCGGACCGGACGCCTCCGCCGAGATCATCGGCTTCTTCGCCCGGCACCAGATGCCGCCGCGCGCCTGACAGCGGGTCGCAGCGATGGATGCGTAGGGCTGGCAGGGCATCAGCCGATTCCCCACGCAGTGACTTTGTGCGATGGTGAGTTATGACTGACAGCGCACCACTCGTCCACGACGCGCAGGAACTCGAGCGAGTGCTTGAGGAGCTCCAGAAGATCGAGAGTTTCGAGCCGTCACCCGAGTTCCGCGCGCATGCGCGCATTACCGATGAGGCGATCTACGACAAGGCTGGAACTGACCCGGAGGCCTACTGGGCCGAGCAGGCCCGGGAGCTGCATTGGGACACACCCTTCACAACCGTGCTGGACGAGTCGAAGGCCCCGTTCTACACATGGTTCGCTGATGGCACTCTCAACGTCTCCTACAACTGCCTGGACCGACATGTCGAGGCAGGGCGCGGTGATCGGGTCGCCTACCACTGGCGGGGTGAGGAGGGCGAGGAGCGCGACATCACCTACGCCGACCTGCTCGGCGACGTGCAGCGGCTCGCCAATGGGCTGAAGGACCAAGGCATCGCCAAGGGTGATGTCGTCGGCATCTTCATGCCGATGATCCCCGAGGTCGTCGTCGCCATGCTGGCGTGTGCCCGGATCGGCGCTCCCCACAACGTCGTGTTCGGCGGCTTCTCACCTGACTCGGTGCGCGAACGGATGGAGGTGTCGAACGCGAAGGCCCTCATCACCGTCGACGGCGCCCGACGCAAGGGAAAGCTGGCACCGACCAAGCGAGAGGTCGACCGGGTGATGGGCGACCTGACCGGCCTCCGGACGATCGTCGTGGTCCGACACACGGACACCCCATGCGACATGCAGGACGGACGTGACGTCTTCTATGACGAGCTGCTCGCCAGCAGCGAGCCGGAGTGCCCGGCCGAACCGATGGCCGCCGAAGACCCGCTGTTCATCTTGTACTCCTCGGGTTCCACGGCCAAGCCGAAGGGAATCCAGCACACGTCGGGCGGCTACCTGACTGGAGTCACCGCCACTCACCGAGACGTCTTCGACCTGCGCCCGGACACCGATGTGTACTGGTGCACGGCCGATGTCGGCTGGATCACCGGGCACTCGTTCATCGTCTACGGCCCGCTCGCCAACGGGTGTACGAGCGTGATGTACGAGGGGGCGCCGGACTATCCCGCCAAGGACGTCTGGTGGGAGATCATCGAGCGTTACGGTGTGACCATCTTCTACACCGCGCCCACGGCGATCCGGGCCTGCATGAAGTGGGGCGTCGATCACCCGAACAAGCGGGACCTGTCGTCGTTGCGGCTCCTCGGATCGGTCGGCGAGCCGATCAACCCCAAGGCGTGGCTGTGGTACTACAAGGTCATCGGCCGCGAGCGTTGCCCCATCGTCGACACCTGGTGGCAGACCGAGACCGGCCAGCTCATGATCGCGCCGCTGCCGGGCGTCACGACCACGAAGCCGGGCTCCGCGACCAGGCCACTTCCCGGGATCTCCGCGGCGCTGGTCGACCCCGATGGCAACGTCATGACCGAGGGCACAGGCATCCTGGTCATCACCCGCCCCTGGCCCGGCATGCTGCGCACGTTGTACGAAGACGACGATCGGTACGTCTCGACGTACTTCGGCCGCTTCGGCTCGCAGGTGTACGTCGTCGGGGACGCTGCCCGACTCGACAATGACGGCTACTTCTGGATCATCGGCCGAACCGATGACGTCATCAACGTGTCGGGCCATCGGCTGTCCACGGCTGAGGTGGAGTCGGCCATCACGACCCATGACAAAGTTGCGGAAGCCGCTGTCGTCGCGGAGGCCGACGAGATGAGCGGACAGGCCATCGTCGCTTTCGTCACCCTCATCGGTGGTCAGGAGGGCGACGACACCGTTGCCGCTGAGATCCGCGAACACGTTGGTGCCCGGATCGGGAAACTAGCGCGCCCGAAGTCGATCATCTGGGCCGAGGACCTGCCCAAGACCCGCTCGGGCAAGATCATGCGCCGACTTCTGCGCGACATCGCCGAGGGCCGAGAGCTCGGCGACGTAAGCACCTTGGGAGACCCCTCCGTCGTCGAGACCTTGCAGGCGAAGGCGGCAGCGCGCGGCAAGACCACCTAGGCTCCTGTGGCGTCGGCGAGGGTCGGGTGAGCGAAGCGGTCCTGCTCCTGTGGAGCCCGGACCTCCTGAAATACGACCTGGGCGCGACGCATCCGATGGCGCCCGGGCGGCTTGCGCTGACCATCGAGCTGTCGCGCCAGTTGGGCGTCCTGACCCGGCCGAGCCTGGCCATGGCGACGCCACAACCAGCCGACGACCTCATGCTGGGGCTCGTCCACACTCCTGGCTACATCGCAGCGGTGCGAGGCGCATCGCTGCGTCCGGTGGCCGAGCTGCTAGCAGCCTTCGGGCTGGGCGATGCCGACAATCCGATCTTCGACTCGATGCACGAGGCAACGGCACTGGTGGTCGGAGGCACTCTGGACGCCGCCCGGGCGATTCGCGCCGGTGAAGCTCAGCACGCTGTCAACCTTGCCGGCGGGCTCCACCATGCGATGCCGTCGAGGGCATCAGGCTTCTGTGTGTACAACGATGCTGCGGTGGCCATCGCCTGGCTGCTCGCCGACGGAGTCCAACGGGTCGCCTACGTCGATATCGACGCCCATCACGGCGATGGCGTGGAAGCTGCCTTCTACCACGATCATCGGGTGCTGACCGTCAGTCTGCACGAGAGCGGCTACAGCGCCTTTCCCGGGACCGGGTTCCCCCAGGACATGGGTAGTGGCGCCGCGGAGGGCCACGCTGTGAATGTCGCACTCCCGCCGGACACGGGCGACGCCGACTGGCTGCGGGCCTTCCACGCCGTCGTGCCGCCTCTTATCCGAGCGTTCGAACCTGAGGTCATGGTGACGCAGCTCGGCTGTGACTCGCATCGACTCGACCCTTTAGCGCATCTCGATCTGAGCGTGGACGTACACCGCGAGTCCTATGCTCTGCTCCACGAGCTGGCGCACGAAGTCTGTGAGGGACGGTGGCTCGCGGTGGGCGGCGGTGGTTATGAGGTCGTTCGGGTGGTACCGAGGTCGTGGACGCACTTGTTGGCAGAGATCACCGGCGAGTCGCTCGACCCGCAGACCGAAACGCCTCAGGGCTGGCGCGCCCTCGTCCGAGAGACGACCGGACGAGACGCTCCGGAGCGGCTTACAGACGGTGGAACCACCCGCTATCGGCCGTGGGACGCCGGCGAAGGGGATCCGGACAGTCCGCTGGACCGAGCGGTGGCGGCTACTCGCCGGGCCGTGTTTCCTGAGCACGGCCTCGACCCGATCGACCCGCGATGACGACCTACCCCCAGCACTGGGAGGCGGACGTCGTGCTAGCCGACGGTGGGACGGCGCACCTGCGCCCGATCGTTCCTGCCGACGCCGCCGGCCTTGTCGACTTCTACGCTCGGCTGTCGCCGGAGACCATCCGGTACCGGTTCTTCGCTGCTCACCCCGAACTGTCGGCCCAGGAGGTCGAGCACTTCACCACCGTCGACTACACCGACCGAGTCGCTCTGGTGGCAATTCTGAGGGAGGACATTCTCGCCGTCGGCCGTTTCGATCTGATGCCCGGAACTGACGTCGCCGAGGTTGCCTTCCTCGTATCAGACGCGCACCAGGGGCGAGGCCTCGGATCGGTACTGCTCGAGCACCTCGCAGCCATCGCCGCCGAACGAGGCATCCACCGGTTCGAGGCCGAAGTGCTCGCCGAGAATTTCCGGATGGCACGGGTGTTCCAGGACGCCGGGTATCAGGCGACGCGGTCATTCGAGCAGGACGTCATCCAACTGGTCTTCCCCATCGAGCCGACCGCGGCCTCCCTAGCCGTCATGCAGTCTCGGGAGCATCACGCGGAGTCGCGCTCGATTGGGAGGCTGCTCAACCCCCGCTCAGTGGTCGTCGTCGGTGCGGGTCGCCAGGCTACGAGCGTCGGGCATGTCGTGCTTGCGAACCTGCTGCGGTGCGGCTTCGAGGGTCCGGTGTATCCGGTCAATCCGAACGCCGGGCATGTGTCCAGCGTTCGGGCGTACGCCACGGTGGAGCAGGTACCTGACCCGGTGGATCTCGCTGTCATCGCGGTTCCGGCCCCCGAGGTGGCGGCGATCATCGCCCAGTGCGCCCGCAAGGGCGTCCATGGGCTGGTCGTGATGTCCGGGGGGTACAGCGAATCCGGCCCCGAAGGAGCCGCGGAGGAGCGGGCGCTGGTGGCTAGCGCGCGCGCCAGCGGCATGCGGGTCGTCGGGCCGAACTGCCTCGGGATGATCACCACCGCACCCGGAGTCCGCTTGAACGCGACGCCTGCGCCGATCCTTCCCCTCCCCGGCCGGACGGGCTTCTTCTGCCAGTCCGGCGCTCTGGGCATCGCTGTCCTCGAGTACATCGCTCAACGGGGGCTCGGCCTGTCGACCTTCGTGTCGGCCGGAAACCGCGCTGACGTGAGCGGCAACGACCTGATGCAGTACTGGGAGGACGACCCGGACACCGATGTCGTCTTGCTCTACCTCGAGTCGTTCGGCAATGCTAGGAAGTTCGCGCGTCTCGCTCGTCGCATCGGGCGGAGCAAGCCGATCGTGGCCGTCAAGACCGTCGGATCGGTGGCCGCCCGACTCCAGCAGACCGACGTACCGGAACACGCCGTCGACGCGTTGTTCCGCCAGGCCGGAGTGATTCGCGTCGACACATTGTCGCAGCTCTTCGACGTCGCCCAACTCCTGACGTCGCAGCCGCTGCCTGCCGGCCGTCGGGTCGCCGTAGTCGGAAACTCGTTCGCGCTGGGGCAGCTAGCCGAGGACGCGTGCATCGGCAGCGGCCTCCTCGTCGAGTCGCTGTCACCGGCCACGGAGGATTCGCTGCGCTCGAGCCTGCGACCCGGAATGGTCATCGCGAACCCCCTTGTCCTGCCGCCCAACAGTGATGCCGACGCGCTGCGAGCGGCGCTCGACGCGGTCCTGCGCGACCCCGCCGTCGATGCGGTCGTCACAGTCTTCGTCCCTCCCCTGCGTACACCCCCGCCCGTGGTGGCGAGGGTTTTGTCGCAGGCCGCCACCGGCGCCACCAAGCCGGTGATCTCGACCTTCCTCGCCTTCAGCGATCGACACGGCAAGGGTGGAGACGAAGCGCGCTCACTCGGCGGTGTCGCCCTGTTCCCCTCTCCGGAGGAGGCGGTGGCAGCGTTGGCTCGGACGGCGGCCTACGCCGAATGGCGACGTCAGCCCGAAGGGCAGATCCCCTCCCTCGACGACATCGACTCCGACGCGGCCCGGAAGCTGGTCAAGGCGACGGTGGAAGCCTCGCCGGGCGGCGTGGATCTCTCCGCCGAAGACACGGCGAAGCTGCTGTCGACGTATGGCATCCACCTGTGGTCAGCCGTCTCAGTCGAGTCCGAGCAGGACGCGGTCGTGGGAGCGGGGCGACTGGGATATCCCGTGGCCCTGAAGGCGACGGCAGACCGGTTCCGGCACCGACCAGAGCTCGGGTCGGTCCGCCTCGACATCGGGTCGGAGAGGGAGTTGCGTTCGGCGTACGGGGCGATGAGCGCAAAGCTGGGAGGTTCTGCGGCCAGCCTGGCGGTCCAGGCAATGGCTCCGGCGGGGGTCGCCACAGTGGTGCGCACCGTCGAGGACCCCTCCCTCGGCGCCTTGATCTCCTTCGGGCTCGGTGGAGTCGCCACCGACCTGCTCAGCGATCGTGCGTTCCGGATCATTCCCCTGACCGACCTCGACGCAGCCGAGCTGGTGCGATCGGTTCATCTGGCCCCGCTTCTGTTCGGCTATCGAGGCAGCGAAGCCGTCGACGTCGCAGCGCTGGAGCAACTGCTGCTTCGCGTGGCGATCCTGGCTGATGACCTACCCGAGGTTGCGGCGCTCGAGCTCAACCCCGTGGTCGCGTCAGCGTCCGGTCTCAGTGTGCTGCGCGCCGTGATCCGCCTTGCGCGTCCCGGTGGACGCCCTGACGTCGGTCCCCGCCGGCTCCGATGACGACACCGGCCCGCCGACCGACGTCACCCTCGCACGTAGTCGCCGGGCGCCTCACCCAGCGCCGGGTATCGATCACTGCCCAGCGGGGGCGGCTGAGCGAGCGAGCCCGCGCGCTCGGAGCTCCACTTCGTCCAGTCCTCCCACCACGAGCCCTGGCGACGAGTTGCCCCGTCGCGCCACTGTGACGCGTCGGCGGGGTAGTCCTCCGCGACTTCATACCACGCCTTCGGGGTCGGCGGGTTGACGATACCCGCGACATGACCGCCGCTGGTCAAGACGTACCTGACATCGCCGGACAGCAGGTGGGTCGCCTGGTAGGACGACTTCCACGGCACGATGTGGTCGTTGACCGCACCGACCATGTAGGTGTCGCTCTTCACATCCGACAGAGAGAGCCGCTCCCCCGCCATCTCGAGCTCGCCTAGCGCGAGCTCGTTCTTCATGTAGAGCGAGCGCAGGTAGAACGAGTGCATCGCCGCTGGCATCCTGGTGCTGTCGCCGTTCCAGGCGAGGAGGTCGAACGCCGGGGGATTCCTACCCATCAACCAGCTGGACACGACGTAGTTGAAGATCAGGTCGTTGGCTCTGAGCAGGTTGAACGTCGTGGCCATGTCCGCACCGTCCAAGTAGCCCTTGGCGCCCATCTGCTTCTCGAGGTTGGCCACCGTCCGCTCGTCTGTGAACATGCCGAGCACGCCGGGGTTGCTGTAGTCGAGAAGCGTGTTGAGCAGTGTGACCGACCCGATCCGGCTATCGCCGGTCTGTACGAGGTAGGCCGCGGTCATCGCCGTCAGTGCTCCCCCCAGGCACAGCCCGACGATGTCGATCGTGTCTGCGCCGGTGATGTCGGCGACGACGTCCAGCGCGGCGCGAGGACCTTGGATCAGGTAGTCGTCCAGCGTGACGTCCCGCATCGTCTCGTCCGGGTTGCGGTAGCTGATCGCGAACACGGTCCGGCCGTGCTGGACAGCCCACTCGATGAAGCTTCGACCGGGGGCCAGGTCCATCACGTAGTACTTGTTGATCCAGGGCGGACTCATCAACAGCGGAATCGAGTGAACCTCGTCGGTCTGGGGGGCGTACTGGATCAGCTCCATCAGGTCGTTGCGGAAGACGATCCGCCCCGGCGTGGCCGCGAGGTTCTCGCCCAGCTTGAACGAGCTCGTGTCCACCTGCTGCGGACGTCCCCCGTTGTGCAGGAGATCGTCGATCATGTGACGGCCGCCAGCGACCAGGCTCGCTCCCCCCGTTTCGAAGGCTCGCTTCAGAGCCGCGGGATTCGTGAGCAAGAAGTTCGTCGGGGCGAATGCGTCGAACAGCAGCCGTGTCGCCATGTCGGCTTTGGCGTTGGAGCGGGGGTCGTCCAGGCGGCCTGCGTCGAGGATGTCCTCGGCCAGCGCCAGCATCGCCAGATACGTCTGGCGCAGCGCGAAGTAGCCCGGGTTGTCCGTCCAAGCAGGATCTGCGAATCGCTTCTCCTTCTCGTCCGCGTGCATGGGTGGCTCGGCGTCGAACCCGAACCACAGACCCACCGCCGCCGGGCCGACCCTGGCCAGCCGGCTCGCAAATCGAACATTTGCCGCTGCCATGGCGACAGGGTGCACGGCCGCCCGGCGCATGACCGCCGACATGGACTTCCCGAGGCCTGCCGAGTCCAGCCTGCCTATGAGGCCCGACTCAGGGGCGATGCTTGCCATCGCAGCTTCGCCGATATCCAACGCTGTGTCTGCTTTGCTCATGTCATCAGATCCTTTAGCGATCGGGGGTGTGGCGCCCATACGCGAGTGCGCTGACACGCTTCCCCACTTGCAGCATAGGCTTCATGGCTGTCGAACTGACTAATCGCCGGCAGCAGGTCAGCGATCGCGCGAGATGGTGGACCGGGCGAGGCGCCGACGAGGGGAGGTCAGCTGGTGGCTGTCGTCGCGTCGACGATGGCCTGTGCGACCGCCGCCGCACCTGGCACCCCGAGCAGGACGGAATAGTGATTGGTGTCGGCAACTGCGTGGGCATGGACGGTGCGAATCTCCTGCACCCACCTGGTGACCGTCGATTCGGAATAGAACGGCGGCGGAGCATCGAGCAGGCCGCGCTCGGCCCGTAGGAAAGTGACCGGCGTCGTCACCTGACGAAGCGTCGCCTCGACCACTGCGTGGTCGGCGACCGCCGCTGCGTCAACTCGCATGGCTTCCTCGCGGCACGACGAGCGCAGCTCAGGCGGCTCGCCGGTCAGGTCGTAGTCGACGTAGGCCTCCAGCACCGGACCCCATATCGGTCCTATCGCGGGATGGGCTCGCCAGTAGTCCCGATACGCCTGCCGACTCGCGAACGTCATCGCCAGCCGCGCGGCTGCTGGGCCGAGCACCGCGTCGATACCGCCGGGCGGGACCGGATCGTCGGGCAGCCCGGTCGGTAGGCCACCATCAACCAGCACCAACCGCGACACCCTGTCCGGATGGCGAGCAGCCAGTTCGAGAGCCACAAAACCGCCCATCGAATGACCGACAACGACGACCCGCGAGCAGCCGGTGGCGTCGAGCAGAGCCACCAGATCGGCAACATGCGCCCTGAACCCGTACGGGCCGGGCAGCTGGGCACTCCTGCCGCGCCCGCGTAGGTCCGGCGCGAGCAGCGTCACCGAAGGAAGCTGGTTCGCCACCTCCAGCCATGCCATCTGGGTGGCTGTGATGCCGTGCAAAACAAGCACAACCGGTCCCGCCTTCCCGAACAGGCCGGCGCGCAGGAGACCGCCAGAAACGGGGACGTCGATCGGCCTGGGCGATGTCACCGTCGGCTCCCGAGCGGGGTCGTAGCATCGGCTTGCCCTTCTTCGATGCCGGTGAGGTCAGTCTCGTCGGTTGCCACGTGCACTCTCCTTTGTCCGGTATCAACGTCTACCACGGTCCCTGTGCGCTCGGCATATGCTCTCGCCACCCTTGCCGCGAGCAGCACGGAAAAACAGAAACTGCTTGACAAACTACGCAATGCGCAGCAAACTAAGCACCCCCGAAGCAGGGAGACTAAACGTGACGACGCTCATAGCCACCCCCGGCTGCCGACCGCGGGCGCCGCTCGGGGGGCCGACGTGCTCAGTGGCGAGCCATTGCGTGCGTCAGAGTCACCCCCACAGACCAAGCGAGTCGGCGCTGACGACGTCGTGACCGACACTCTGCAGCAGTCGCAGGTTCCGACCCGCCATGCGAAGCTGGCAGCGTGGGTCGATGAGGTGGCCGCGCTCACGACTCCTGCCCAGGTGCACTGGTGCGACGGTTCGCTCGAGGAGTGGACGGCCTTGACTGATGCCTTGGTGGCGGCCGGCACCTTCGTTCGTCTGCGCAAGAAGCCCAACTCGTTCTGGTGTGCGTCTGACCCTGATGATGTCGCTCGCGTCGAGGACCGCACGTTCATCTGCTCACTCGACGAGGCCGACGCTGGACCGACCAACAACTGGGTCGCCCCCGAGGAGATGCGGCGGACCATGTCCGCGCTGTACTCCGGATGCATGGCCGGCCGGACGATGTATGTGATCGCCTTCGCCATGGGCCACCTCGACGCGGAACAGCCGATGTTCGGTGTGGAGATCACCGACTCGGCGTATGTGGCAGCCTCGATGCGCATCATGGCGCGGACGGGCAAGGATGTTCTGGCGGCAATGGAGGCCCGCGACGCCGAGTTCGTGGCCTGCCTGCACTCGGTCGGTTCGCCCCTGGAGCAGGGCCAGGCCGACGTCTCGTGGCCCAGCAACCCGAACAAGTTCATCAGCCACTTCCCCGACGAGAAGGCGGTCTGGAGCTTCGGCTCGGGGTATGGCGGGAACGCCCTGCTCGGCAAGAAATGCTACGCACTGCGCATCGCGTCCGCACAAGCTCGTCACGAGGGCTGGCTTGCCGAACACATGCTGATCCTCAAGCTGACGTCACCGCAAGGTGTCGTGAAGTACATCGCGGCCGCCTTCCCCAGCTCGTGCGGGAAGACGAATCTCGCCATGCTCGAGCCCACGCTCGACGGTTGGTCCGCGCAGACATTGGGCGACGACATCGCCTGGATGCGGTTCGGCGATGACGGGCGCCTATATGCCATCAACCCCGAACGTGGCCTCTTCGGTGTCGCTCCCGGCACGGGGTGGGGTACCAGCCCGAACGCCATGCGCACCATCGCCGTGGGCAACTCGATCTTCACCAACGTGGCCCTCACCGACGACGGCGACGTCTGG
>JBBSET010000053.1:0-25739 GCA_038239485.1 Propionibacteriales bacterium | reverse complement strand
GGCGACAGCACCATCCTCCGCTCCCGCATCCGCAAACCAGTTGGATCAGACTGTCGGATGCCGCCGGAACACCACCATCCGCTACCAGCCCATGCCCGAATCGAAGCGTCACCACACGATGCCCGGGGACGCACTCATCTGCCGCGATCCGCGCGTTCGCGGGGCGCATAACCGCCAAAGCAGCGCCACCGAGCAGCCTCCGAACGGTCGAAGAGCCGCTCGGAGCAGCCTGAAACTGGCCCCATCAGTCTCTCAAGGCTGGAAAATTTGCGGACCGTGTGCGCTCTGCGAGGACCTACACCCTTTTTGACACTGCACAAACGTCCCGATTCACACATCGAAGCAAAACGATGCCGGCGCAAATTTGGTGGTCCTTGTCACCACTGACATTTGCTAGAGAAGGTAGTCTGACCTGCACGAACGTCGATCTCGTCTCGTTGGCTGTTGCTGGCCAGATACTGGCTTGCGCGGATCCTTCGCGGACTGTTTGCAGACTGCTGGGCGCCGATCTCGTCGAACCTCACGGGGTCACCCCGCGGGCCACGGCAGCCTCGAAGAGCTCGCGGGCCACCTGCTCGGCCTTTTCGGCTGCGGCTGCACCGACTGGCTTGGCTTCATAGTGGTTCTGGTTGCGGGCCCGGCGCAATCGGTCGAATGCACTCGCTGCTTTGTCGGCCGGCGGCTTGTCCAGGACGGCGCGGAGGTAGCGACCCAGCGCTTCGTGTTGTCCCGGACCGTTGGCGGTGCGGAAGCCGTACGCCGCGAGCAGCGCCTCGCCGGTGTCGTGGGCTGCGTCGTAGGCGATGCTGTATTTCACGGCGACGCTGGTCAGCAGCGGCAGCTGCCCGAGCCGCTCCTCGGCCTGCCGCATAAAGGACGCCGCGCGCGAGGCGCCGACCGGAACGGCTTCGAGGCGACGCCCTTCGACCAGCGCGAGCACGGTCGCCTGCTGGACCCTGGTCAGCGGCGAGATTGCCACGACGGCTCCCCAAATACCTGGACAAACGGACTGGAGCGCAATGTATCCAGGAAGTCCGACTCGGCTGTGAACTCCGAAGGGCTGAGGATCGTCGGGTTGACCGGACGATGCACGGCAGCCTCGACGCGCGTACACGCTTCGTAGACCGCGTCGACGTCCGGGGAGCCGACCACCATGATGTCAATGTCACGCGGCGCCGGCCCGTCGACACCGCGCAGCCGGGCGGCGAAGGAGCCGTAGAGGAACGCCGACACGATCCCGTCGATGCGCCCGAACTCCTCGGCCAAGAGGACCACCGGACCGCTGACGACGGTAAGGATCTCTCTCAGTGGGGCGGCCAGCGGACTGTCTGGGTTGCCGCGAATGAGGCGCATGCGGCCCACCTGACGTTCGACCAGAATGCCCGCATCGATGAGACGCGTCACTTCGCGGTGCGCGGTCGGGTAGGCGAGGCCCGCGCGCTCGGCAACATCGGTGAGGCTGAGTTCGTCGCCGACGAGCAGGAGAGCCGACAGGAGGCGCGCCTGGCCGTCCGACCGGAAGATCGGAGCGAGCAGCGGCGGACTAGTTCTCATATAGCTGAGGCTAATATCCATCTTAGCGATAGTCAAGGGCCGGGTCGCCTGCCCCAGGATGGCTCGTGCTCCAAGGGCGCAGTCGTCAACGCAGGCGGCGGCGTCATCTTCAGCGTCAGCGATCACGCGTATTTCACCTCGAACAGCATCGGACTGCGCGCCACTCGGCGTTTCGTGCGAATGTGGTCCGACCTGACCGTGTCGTCAAGCTCACCGCCTGATCACACTTGCGGCGTGAACCTCTATGGCTCGTCAGTTATCGCAGTTGACGGGGTGCACGGATGGCGGCGAGGGTTTCCCATTTTGGCCCTAAGACCCGCCAGGTGTCTTGCGAACTCTGTGCGGACTGGGAGGCCCCACACCCCCTCTGACCTGGGGTTTTGCACCGATTCACACGTTGAAGCGGAACTCGACCACGTCACCGTCGGCCATCACGTAGTCCTTGCCCTCGATGCGGACCTTGCCCGCAGCCTTGGCGGTCGCCATCGAGCCCGCTGCCACGAGGTCGACGTACGAGACGACCTCGGCCTTGATGAACCCGCGCTGGAAGTCGGTGTGGATCACGCCGGCCGCCTCAGGGGCGGTCGCGCCCTTGCGGATCGTCCAGGCACGTGACTCCTTCGGACCCGCCGTGAGGTAGGTCTGCAGACCGAGCGTTTCGAAACCGACGCGCGCCAACACGTCGAGGCCAGGCTCGTCGACACCCATCGCCTCGAGCATGGCACGCGCCTCCTGGTCGTCGTCGAGCTCGACGAGCTCCGACTCGAACTTCGCGTCGAGGAAGATCGCTTCCGCGGGCGCCACCAGGTCCCTCATGCGCAGTTTGAGCTCCTCGTCGCCCAGCTCGTCGGCGTCGCAGTTGAAGACGTAAATGAAGGGCTTCGCCGTCATCAGCATCAGCTCTCGGATCATGGCCGCGTCGACGTCGGTGGCGAGGATCGGCGTCCCCGCCTCGAGGG
Organism: Propionibacteriales bacterium; assembly: GCA_038239485.1. Classification (GTDB taxonomy): domain Bacteria; phylum Actinomycetota; class Actinomycetes; order Propionibacteriales; family Nocardioidaceae; genus DASQEH01. The sequence goes on along the minus strand of JBBSET010000053.1, from coordinate 23,226 downwards.
CGGCGTGGGCCCCGCGGACGGCCTCGAGCACCGCGGCGTTCTCCTTCTTGAGCCGGGCCTCCTTCTCCAGCCGGGGCAGCGCCTTCTCGACCGTCTGGAGGTCGGTGAGGATCAGCTCGGTCTGGATGATCGAGATGTCGTCGGCCGGCGACACCTTGCCCTCGACGTGCGTGACGTCGTCGTCCTCGAACACCCTGGTGACCTGGCAGATCGCAGCGGCCTCGCGGATGTGCGACAGGAACTTGTTGCCAAGCCCCTCGCCCTCCGACGCGCCTCGCACGATGCCGGCGATGTCGACGAACTGGACCGTCGCCGGGAGCTCCCTGGCGGAGTCGAACAGCGTCGAGAGAACTCCGAGCCGGGGGTCGGGCACGCCGACGACGCCGACATTCGGCTCGATCGTCGCGAACGGGTAGTTGGCCGCGAGCACGTTGTTCTTCGTCAGCGCGTTGAACAGGGTCGACTTGCCCGCATTGGGGAGACCGACGATTCCGATGGTGAGTGCCACAGGCGACAACAGTACGACGTGGCGGCGGGCCGCCGAAATCCACGAATTGCCTTTACCGGCCGTCGTAGGGCTCGGCGAACACCACGAGGTATCCGTCGGGGTCCGTGACCCAAATCTCCCGGTGCCTAGCATTCGGGTTGAGGTGCTGGTCCTTCACGATCGTGCAGGACGCCGCCCGGATCCTTTCGACGGTCGCATCGAAACCGTCAGTCTCGAACCACAACGCGACACCGTTCCCGAGCGGGATGTCGGCGTCACCCATGGAGCCGTGATGGTGGCCGACGTCCAGGCTGTGCAACTGCAGCACGAGGCTGGAGTCGACCATTAGCTGCTCGTACTCCGCTCCCCCATGCCCACTCGTAGCGCCGAGTACCACCTGGTACCAGCGACTCGACGCCTCGACGTCGTGCACCGCAATCATCGGTTGAGCTCGCACCTGTCGTCTCCCGTGCCGTGGTCGTTGACAGTGAGGCTAGACCGGCCGCCGGCACGCCGGCTTGAACAATTGGGAGACGGCAGGTCAGGGGGTGGCACGAAACAGCCGTAGCTCGGCGCCGTAGTACGTCGAGGTGAGCCCAAGCTCGGCCATGCCGAGTCGTCGGCATACTGCGAGGGACAGCAGATTGTCTGGCTTGACGACCGCGAAGATCTCACCTAACCCGTGATCGAACCCCCATGCCAGCGCCGACGTGGCCGACTCCGTCGCGAGCCCTTGACCCCATGAGTCCGGATGGAAGTGCCATCCCACCTCGAACTCTCCGCCACCATCGGGAAGCGGCACGAGGATCACCGTACCGGCCACCACCCCGTCCGCTTTGCGTTCGACCGCCCACCGACGGGCTATCGGGCTGTCCTGGTTGAGCGCCGCCCAGTGGGCGACCAGCGATCGTGCCTGCTCGATCGACTCCATGACCTTCGGGCTGCTTCCCAGCCAGCGCGACACCTCCCATCGCTGGTACATGTCGAAGACCCGATCCGCGTCGGCCCGATCCCAGGTGCGCATCAGGCAGCGCTCCGTCTGCGCCTCTACAGCCCGATCCGCACCCGATTCCCTCATCTCGTCACCGTGGAACGGAGGCGACCGGCACCCATGGCCGGCAACAGCTCGGTGCTCAGACCGGGATAGAGGCGAAAGCGCGGACGGGGAAAGTGCCAAGGCCGCCCACGCGGGGCGGCACCGCCGTGAAAGTGGCGCCGACCGCCGGCACTTGGGCGAGACCAGTGAGGTGCTCGACGATCGGGATGCCGGCCGCCAAGAGGAGAGTATGTGCGGGCCGCTCCAGGTCACCCATGTCGTCGATGTTGGCGGCGTCGATCCCGACCAGCGCGGCTCGGTGGTCGACCAGCCAGTCCGCCCCTGAACGCGTCAGGAACGCGGCATCGACGACATAGTCAGGGCTGCCGAAGCGGACATCGTCGCCGGTATGCAGAAGCACAGCACACCCCTCCACGTCATAGTCGGCCAGCTGGTCGGGGCTGGCGCCGCGGTCGGCGGAACCGCCGCAGGCGACGACGACCGCGGGGAGCCCGGCAAGCTGCTCGAGCCTCAGCCCGGCCAAGTCCGCTCCGGTTTCGAAGCGGTGGTGCGGCGAGTCGAGATACGTCCCCGTGTTCGCGACCATCGAGATACGGCCGATCTCGAATGTCGTACCGGGCGCATACAGGCGCGACGATTCCTCTCGGGACAGGTGGGTCGTGATCTCCGGCGGGGGCAGGTTCGGCAAGGTGACCATACCCGCCTCGATGACATGACTGAGCTCGATCAATCTCGGCTCTGGCGATCTCGCAGCTGGCATGCCGACATCCTCGCGGAGACCCGGCCGTCGAAGGAGTGCTGCGTCGGCCACGCGCTGTCGATTTGCTGCCATTCACGGTGGCTCACCACCCAATACTCCTCGGCGGCGATGGCATCCCCCATCACTTTGCGCATCGAGTACGTCGCCACCGAGGACGCGAATCTGTCGGCGCCTGCTGTCATGGTCTCACCATGGACAGTACGACCGTGGTGATCGGCCTCCTCGCACTCGTCGCCGGGCTTGCGCTCGGCGTCGTCATCGGGCTGGCGGTGGCAGCGCGATCGCGCGACGGACTGCGCTCGGAGTTTCGTGCGCTGTCCGCGCAGGCGGTGACGGACTCGAGCCGGCAGGTCTTCGCGATGGCCGACTCTCGCGTGCTGGCCACAGAGCAGGTTGTGGCACCGGTCCGGGCCAGCCTGGAGCGACTGAACGACCAGCTCGGCAGTCTGGAGAGCCACGGCGCGTCGTGGCAGGCCCAGCTCAAGCAGCAGGTGGAGTCCGTCCAGATCAGCGGTATCGAGCTACGGCGAGAGACCCGGGCGCTCGCCGATGCACTGCGCCGGCCGCAGGTTCGGGGCCAGTGGGGCGAGATGCAGCTCAAGCGCAGCCTCGAGCTGGCCGGGCTCACGGCCCACTGCACCTTCGAGGAGCAGGTGTCCAAGCACACCGACGACGGTGGCATCCGACCCGACGTGGTCGTGACGATGAGCGGAGGCAAGCACATCGTCATCGACGCCAAGGTGTCCCTCGACGCGTTCTTGTCCGCAACCCACGCGACCGACCCGGCGGTGCGGGACGAGTCGCTGGCGAGGCATGCCAAGCAGGTCCGTCACCACGTCGACCTGCTCGCCGCGAAGGCGTACTGGCAGCAGTTCTCGCCGACACCGGAGTTCGTAGTGATGTTTCTGCCGGCCGAAGCACTCTTCTCCCAAGCGCTCGAGACCGATCCGGGATTGCTCGACTACGCCGCGGGGAAGCAGGTACTGATGGCGACGCCGACCACTCTCATCGCCATGCTCAAGACGGTCAGCTATGCATGGACGCAGGAGGCGCTCGCTGACAACGCTCGAGAGGTCCACAAGCTCGGCCGCGACCTCTACGACCGGCTCGGGACGGTCGGTGGCCACCTGGATGCGCTCGGCCGGTCGATCAGCGCCTCCGTCACGAGCTACAACAAGGCGGTCGGGTCGCTCGAGAAGCGAGTACTCGTCAGCGCCAGGCGGATGCGAGACCTGAAGGTCACCGACGACGACCTGCCTGGCCCCTCGAGCGTCTTCGAGACGACGGTTCCGTTGACCGCCCCAGAGCTGGTCGCTGGAGACGAGCCGGCCGTGATCGAAGGCCCACCCGGGCGGGAACAGTGGGCTCGGCGTGCCGAGGGCGCCTGAAGTCGCCACCAAGCGCCGAACGCCCGAGTCGCGGCCATCGGGGGGTCGGGGTCACCGGCTCCGATGTGGCTTTCCCTAGCGGCGTGGCGGGCGGTTGGGACGGCACTCAACGCTTAGCGTGGACAGCACCACATGGCCGGAGGCTCGATGACCACCTCACCGCACCGGGCGGACAGTTCCTGGTCGAGCCCTGAGCAGGAGTTCGACCTGCTGGTCCAGGAGCATCCGGCGTACATCCAGGAGCCGGTCGTCCGCGACGGTGCGAGCCCGGCGGAAACCGACCACCGGCTGGCCGGAGCGGAGGCACACGACTCGTCGGACCCCCTCCCTCACACCAGGGTTGGGGAGTACGTCGCGATGCCCGGCCTGCCCGCCCGTGGCGTCGTGCTCATCTCGCTGCTCGCTGTTGCGGGATGCGCCGGCATCGACCTGCTTCTGACCAGCGCGATCACGATGTTCTTCGACCTGTGTTTCATCGTCGTCTGCCTCGTCAGCGCCATGGCCGTCCGTCGACGCGACTTCTTCACCGCCGGCGTGCTCCCGCCGCTGGTGTTCGCAGCGGTCGTGGCGGTTCTCGCAGCCCGCGACCCCGCCACCTTCGTGACCACCGGTGGGATGACCAAGGCGTTCATGACCGGACTGGCCGAGCATGCCACTGCCCTGGTGGTGGGGTACGCCATCGTGCTCGCGACCTTGGCCGGCCGGCTCTCGGCCGCCCGGACACGCTGAGACGACTGGCCGTCTGTCAGCTCTGGGCGGCTGCGGTAGCGGCAGCCGCGTCGGCGGCCCGGATGTCGCGACGCAGCTCGGGCGGCAGGGCGAAGATCAACGACTCCTCAGCCGTGTGCACCGCCTCGGCGGCCGGGAACCCGTGGGCCGTCAGGTAGTCGAGGACGGCGTCGACGAGGTCCTCCGGCACCGACGCACCAGAAGTGACGCCCACCGACGTCACGCCGTCGAGCCACGCCGGGTCGATCTCGCCGGCGTCGTCGATCCGGTACGCCGAGGATGCTCCGCTTTCGAGGGCGACCTCGACGAGGCGTACCGAGTTGCTGGAGTTCTGCGAGCCGACGACGAGCACGAGGTCAGCACCTACGGCGATCTCCTTCACGGCCTGCTGACGGTTCTGCGTGGCATAGCAGATGTCGTCCGACGGTGGGTCGAGCAGGTTCGGGTACTGCTCGCGGATCCGGTTGACCGTTTCCATCGTCTCGTCGACGGAAAGGGTGGTCTGGGAGAGCCAGGCCACTCGGTCGGGGTTGCGGACGTCGAGATCCGCCACATCCGAGGGCCGTTGGACGAGGGTCACGTGGCCGGGTGCCTCTCCTGCGGTTCCCTCGACCTCCTCGTGTCCGGCATGTCCGATCAGCAGGATCTCGTAGTCGTCGTCGGCGAAGCGGCGCGCCTCTTGGTGCACCTTGGTGACCAGCGGGCAGGTCGCATCGATCGTCTTGAGGTCGCGCTGCCTCGCCTGCTCATGCACGGCAGGCGAGACGCCGTGCGCAGAGAAGACAACGGTGGCGCCGCGGGGGACCTCCTCGAGCTCGTCGACGAATACTGCGCCGCGCTTCTCCAAGGCCCGGACCACATGCTTGTTGTGGACGATCTGCTTGCGGACATAGACCGGTGCACCATAGAGGTCCAGCGCCTTCTCGACCGTGATCACGGCCCGGTCGACTCCGGCGCAGTACCCGCGAGGCGCGGCAAGAAGAACCGACCGGTCGGCGACGGAAGGGATACCGAGATCTGTGACGGACGTCGTCCCCGAGGCGGTTGCAGACATAGGTCCATCGTAGGTGTCAGCGGAAGCCACTAGCCTCCTGTCTATGGCGATGCAGACCAGCTTCGACAATCCGGCGCCGGTCCGGGTGATCGCCAACGCCGTCACCGGATACATCAACCGGCTCGGACCCGTGTGGGTCGAGGGTCAGATCGCGCAGCTGACCAGGCGGCCGCAGACGGCCACGGTCTTCCTGACTCTGCGCGATCCGCTCGCAGAGGTATCCGTCCAGGTGACGTGTGCGCGGGCGGTGTTCGACGCCCTGGCGGTCCCGGTCACCGAAGGCGCTCGCGTGGTCGTCTTCGCGAAGTTCCAGTACTACGTCCCCCGCGGCACGCTCTCGTTGGCGGCGAAGGAGATCCGCCCGGTCGGCCCCGGCGAGCTCCTCGCCCGGCTGGAGCAGCGCCGACGACTGCTGGCCGCGGAAGGTCTTTTCGAGTCCGCCCGCAAACGACCGCTGCCGTTTCTCCCGCACCTCGTCGGGCTCATCGTCGGGCGGGACTCGGCAGCCGAACGCGACGTGGTCGACAACGCCAGGCGCCGATGGCCGGGCGTGGAGTTCCGAGTCGAGCATGCCGCGGTCCAGGGTCACGACTCCGCCCGGCAGGTGATCGAAGCCCTGCGTGTCCTGGACCGAGATCCGGACGTCGACGTGGTCATCATCGCCCGGGGTGGCGGTGCTCTCGAAGACCTGTTGCCGTTCTCCGACGAGGGACTGATTCGCGCCGTCGCCGCGTGTCGGACGCCGGTGGTCAGCGCGGTCGGCCACGAGGAGGACCAGCCACTGCTCGACCTGGTGGCCGACCTCCGCGCATCCACGCCGACGGACGCGGCCAAGCAGGTGATCCCCGACGTGGCCGACGAAGCGGCGAGCGTCCGTCAGCTGCGTGACCGCAGCCGCAGCCTGGTCCACCACCTGATTCGCCGCGAGCAGGACGGACTGGCCGCCTTCCGCGCCAGGCCGGCGCTGACCCAGCCGGGCCGCCTCTTCGACCATCAGAAAGGCGTGGTCGTCGATCTGACGGTGCGCGGTCGACGAAGTCTCGGCCACCACCTCGACCGGGCCCGAGACGACCTCGACCACCGGCTCGCTCGGGTACGTTCGCTGTCCCCGCTGGCAACCCTTGAGCGCGGATACGCCGTGGTCCAGACCGCTGACGGGGATGTGCTGACCGACGTGGACCGCGTCCATGCGGGCGACCCCGTCGATATACGCCTTGCACGCGGACGCATCCGAGCGACGGTCAGCCCGCCGGAGGGTACCGAGTGCGCCAGACCAGCGGAGGAAGCAGATGGCTGAGACACCCGACCCGCAGACAGACACCCCGTCGTACGAAGACGCCCGCGACGAGCTGGTCGGCGTCGTCCAGCGGCTGGAGACAGGCGGGACCTCCCTGCAGGAGTCGATCGAGCTGTGGGAGCGAGGCGAGGAGCTGGCGAAGATCTGCCAGCGCTGGCTGGACGGCGCCCGGGCCAGGCTGGATGCGGTCATGGCCGAGACGAAGGACGCCCTCGACGAGCCCGGCGCCTCCACTCCCGTCGGCTGAGCGGCGCCTCTAGCGCGTCGACAGGCTTCCGACAAACGTCACCAGCACAAACTCGCTCGCAGTCCCGCTGACGATCGTGGTGGTTCCCGAGGCATCGGTGCGGATCAGCGCGGTCTCACCGCCATCGGTCGAGGTCCAGATCTCCCATTGCCGACCGTCGATGGTCACGGTGGCACCCGGCTGGTCAGCCCGGGTCGTCGCCTGCCGGTAGGCCGCGGCGTTGTCGTTGCTCTGGTCGAGCCCCACGTACTGGGCGTCAGCGCCAGATGACGTCAGGAACCCGAGATGCCAGGCGAGCGCCGACCCCGCACCGGTCGCCGAGGCGCTGGTGGCCCGCCAGCCAGGCGGGACGTCGCGTGGGGCGAAGGGCTTGAAGGCGTGTGCTGCCCTCGCGTCCGCGAGCGGCTGCGAGTAGTCGACCGTGGCGGTGGGGTTGAAGGACTGGTGGTCGTGGAACCGACTCAGCAGCCAGATCGACGCGATGAGAAGAAGGGAGATAGCGATGGCGCCCACGAGGCCGTTGACGCTCTGCTTGTATCCGCTGCGCGTCTGGCTCACGTCAACACCTGTCGTCCGGCCCGCCGCGCGTCTCGCTCACGTCCCTATTGTCCTGCCTGGCCCCAGGAGCGAGTCATCGGCCAAGCTATCGATACCGGGACCGCCCTCACCCCGGGTGAGCCAGAGCGGCACGAGGTCCTCTGCCCAACGAGAGCAGTCTTCGTTACGATCAGAAAACGCCGACCTGGAGGAGCCTTTCCGTGACCACATACGAGCCCGAGACGTCCATCGAACCCGACATCGAGACGGGGCCTGAGGCACCTGGCAGGGACCTGGCGCTCGAGCTCGTCCGGGTGACGGAGGCCGGCGCCATCGCTGCCGGCCGCTGGGTGGGTCGCGGTGACAAGGAGGGCGCCGACGGCGTGGCGGTCGACGCGATGCGCGCCCTGATCGGAACGGTCCAGATGGACGGTGTCGTCGTCATCGGGGAGGGCGAGAAGGACAACGCGCCCATGCTCTACAACGGCGAGCGTGTTGGTGACGGGACCGGTCCTCGCTGCGACGTGGCGGTCGACCCGGTGGATGGGACGACGCTGACGGCGAAGGGGATGCCGAACGCCGTAGCGGTGATGGCGGTGGCTCCACGCGGCTCGATGTACGACCCGTCGGCCGTCTTCTACATGGACAAGCTGGTCGCGGGGCCCGAAGCAGCTGACGTGGTGGACATCCGCCTCCCGGTCGCAGAGAACATCCGGCGTACGGCCAAGGCGAAGGGAAGCAGCAAGGAGGACATCACGGTCTGCGTGCTCGACCGGCCCCGGCACGCGGACCTGGTCGACCAGATCAGAGCCACCGGAGCCCGGATCAAGTTCATCCTCGACGGCGATGTCGCGGGCGCCATCATGGCGGCTCGTCCCGATACCGGCGTCGACCTCCTCATCGGCGTCGGAGGCACCCCCGAGGGGATCATCACCGCCTGCGCGATGAAGGCCATCGGCGGGGTCATCCAAGGCAGGCTCAAGCCCCGCGACGACGAGGAGAAGCAGAAGGCGCTCGACGCTGGGCACGACCTCTCCCGCGTCCTGAGCACAGACGACCTGGTGACGGGCGACGACGTCTTCTTCGTCGCGACCGGTATCACCGACGGCGACCTGCTGCGGGGGGTCCGCTACGCGCACTTCGGAGCGACCACCCACTCGTTGGTGATGCGCTCCCGCACCGGCACGATTCGGACGATCACGGGCGAGCACCAGTTCTCCAAGCTCAAGCGCTACTCGTCGCGGGACTTCGCCGCTGAACTGCAGACCATCAAGGTCTGAATCGGGACAACCTAGACTGGGCATGACCGACTCGCAGCATGTCCGCGCCGGGAGACCGTGCCCATGACCAAGAGCTCCGAAGAGTATGCGAGTCTGCCCAACGGCATCACGCTCGCGTACGACACCTTCGGCGACACCTCCCAGCCGGCCCTGCTTCTGGTCATGGGTCTGGCCGGACCGCTGAACTGGTGGAGCCCCGAACTGTGCAGTCTGCTCGCAGACCTGGGCTTCTTCGTCATCCGCTACGACAACCGCGACGTCGGCCGATCGACACAGCTGGACGGACTCGGCGGCACCCGCCAGGACATCGTCCGGGGTTTCCTCCGGGTCAGCGGCCCACCGCCGTACACGATGTCCGACTTGGCCGGCGACGCGATCGGACTGCTCGACCACATGGGCCTCGACAGCGCGCACGTCACGGGTGTCTCCATGGGCGGGATGATCGCGCAGACATTGGCGATCGAGCACCCGGTCCGGGTCCGGTCGCTCGTCTCGATCATGTCGACGACCGGACGGCGTACGGTCGGCTGGCAGGATCCTCGACTCTTCTCGATGCTGCTCGGACGCGCGGCACGGACGCGGGAACAGGTGATCGCCCAGTCCGCCGCCACCTGGGCGACAATCGGCTCCCCTGGCTTTCCGACTCCGCCCGACGAGATCCGGGAGCGTGCCGCAGAGACGTACGACCGCGGCATGAACCCCAGCGGAGTCGCCCGCCAGATGCAGGCTTTGCTCGCCCAGCCCGACCGCACGCGGCTGCTGCGCTCACTGTCGTTGCCGGCGCTCGTCATCCATGGCCGCGACGACCGTCTCGTGCATGTGTCGGGCGGTCGCGCCACCGCACGCGCAATTCCTGATGCCGAGCTGCTGGTGATTCCGGGTATGGGTCACGACCTGCCCAGGCAGCTCTGGCCGATCTTCGCTGACGGTATCGAGCGAACGGCCGCCCGCGCCGCCGTCGACGCAGCCTAGCCCGGCCTGGCACTCGCCCGGCTGCCGACCTAGTAACCCGCGTCGGCCGAAGCCTCCTCAGCCAGCTTCAGCAGCTCGTCGAGGGCGTCGCGCAGGTACCCGATCAGGTTCCAGACATCCGGCACGAGCTCGCGGCAAGCGATCAGCCCGAAGTCGAGAGCGCCGTCGTACGAGAACAGCGTGATGTTGAGTGCGCCGGTCATATCGGTGATGGCCGATGCCGGATAGATCCCGAGGACGCGGGCTCCGGCGACGTAGAGCGGCAGCTGGGGACCGGGCACGTTGGAGATGAACAGGTTGAACGGGAACGCCCCCACGGTGACCATCCGGAAGATGGCGCGGGTGGTGAGACCAGCCAGCGCGGTCGGGATCGCCGAGGCGACGTCTTGCAGGATCGTCGCGGGTACGGCGTCGAAGTGCTCCTTGGCCTCGGCCATTCCGAGGCGCACGCCCACCAGCCTGGCCATCGGGTCTTCGAGGTGGGTCGGCATCTGGGCCAACATCACCGAGACCTGGTTCCCGTTGGAGGCGGCCAGCTCCTCGGGACGAATGGACACCGGGACCGCCACGACGATCGGCGTGTCCGGCAGCCCGTCATGGTCGAGCAGCCAGCGCCGCAGCGACGACGTGCACAACGCCATCACGACGTCGTTGACGGTCAGGTCGAAGGCGTTCTTGACGGTCTTGATCTCGTCGAGAGGCAAGGAGCCGTACGCAAACCTCCGGTGGGCAGTGATCGCCGAGTTGAGCGGCGTCCCCGGGGTCACGATCTCCCTGCGCGGAGCGTCGGCACTGCGGCCGTACTCTCCGGACATGGCCAGCTTGACCAGGGAGTCCGCCAGGTCACTCAGCCCCTGAACACCAGGGACAAGCGAGGCGCCGGGGAAGTCCGCCAGATGCGGCAGCGCGCGAGGCAGGGTACGCAGGATCTCACGCGGCTGCGCGGCCGCCGAGGCCAGCCCTAGCTGGACCAACGTCAGAGGGCTCGGCAGCGGCTCCGGCTGCCAGTACTCGTCCGGTGGCTCCTCGATACGCGGCTCTGCCGTGACATCGAGCACGGTTGCGAGGATCTCGGCGCCCGACACACCGTCGATGGCCGCATGGTGCACCTTGGAGTACAGCGCCTGCCGATGGCCCTCGACGTTGTGGATCAGGTACATCTCCCACAGAGGCCGGGTCCGGTCGAGCGGGCGGGCGTGGATGCGGGCGACCTGCTCCGACAGCTGGGCCTCGTCGCCCGGCTCCGGCAGCCCGATCTCGCGCAGATGAAACTCGATGTCGAAGTCCGGGTCGTCGAACCAGTAGGGCAAACCCAGCGAGAACGGCACATTGACGAGCCGCTGGCGAAGCGGACGAGCCAGGTGGAGCCTGGGCTCGAGCACCTCGCGGACCGCGTCCAGCGTCAGCTCGCCACCATCCGCCGTGCTCGGGTCGAGTAGGAGGAGGCTGCCGACGTGGCCGACCGTGGTGGATGTCTCGACATGGAGGAACTGGGCGTCGAGCGGAGAGAGCTGTTGCATGGACCTAGTCTTGCGCACAGTCTGAAGGGGCTTGCCGTGGCGCCAGCTGGGCACGATGCCAGAGCGTATCGTGCGAAACGAGCAAAGCCGGATAACTTGGTCAGCATCCGACCCCCTGGAGCCCAGATGCCTGTACGCCTCGTCACCCCAATTCGTGCCTTGGCTCCGGCTGACATGGTTGCTGCCTTTCTGATGGCCGTCACGGCTCAGGCTGGCGCGGTCGACGCCGCGCTATGAGGGCGATAGCCAGGAGCAACACCGGGCGAGGCGAGATGGTGCTGTCGATGGCTGACGACGAGGCACTCGAACTGCGGGTCAATGGCGTGTTCGTGATGGACTCACGTGAGACCACCGCGGAGCGGGCGCTGGCAAGGATCGCTCTCGACGCCTTCCGCGGGCCGGCGACGTTGCTCGTGGGTGGCCTGGGGCTGGGATTCACCCTCGCCGAGGTGTTGCGGAACCCGTTCGTCACCCGCGTCGTCGTCGCGGAGATCGAGCCCGATCTGGTGTCGTGGCATCGCGACGGGCTGATCGCGGTGACCTCGTCCGCACCGCCGAGGAGTCACCTTCGTCGGCCGACACGGGAAGATCGTGACCCCTCGGCGGAATCTCGTGACCCCTCGGCGGAGGGTGAGGGCAGGGACGCAACCGCTGGCGTCCTTGGCGACCTGCGGGTCCAGGTCGACGTCGGCGACGTACGCGACGTGGTCGCCCGGCAGCCGGCCGGCTCACTCGACGCGATCGTGCTCGATGTGGACAACGGGCCCGGCTTCCTCGTCTACGACGACAACGCGGCTGTCTACGACGCAGACTTCCTCGCCCGCTGTCGGACGGCTCTGAGGGCCGATGGTGCGCTCGCCGTGTGGTCGGCCGACGTCTCCGAAGACCTGGCCGCGGCGCTCCGCTCAGTGTTCGGCCAGGTCGTGGAGCACGCGGTCCCCGTGACACTGGGGAGCCGGCAGACGTCGTACCACCTCTATCGGGGCCAGCGTCTCCGGTAGGTGGTGCCGACGGCTCGCCGTAGGCTCGTTCCCATGCCAGGTCCGCTCACGATCAGGCCCGGCCTCGTCATCGGAGAAGGCGAGCTGCACTGGCGGTTCTCACGGTCCAGCGGTCCGGGAGGCCAATCGGTCAACACGAGCGACTCCCGGGTCGAGCTCATCTTCGACCTCGCCAGAACCGACGTCTTCGGCGCGACGCTGAAGCAGCGGGCGCTCGCCGCCCTTGCCGGTCGGCTGGTCGACGGTGCCATCACGGTGACGGCGTCGGAGCACCGCTCCCAGCTCCGCAACCGGGAAGCCGCCGAGCAGCGGCTGGCGGCCCTGCTCCGCGACGCCATCGCGCCGCCGCGCCCGCCGAGGCGTCCGACCAGGCCGAGCCGGTCCTCGATACGCCGGCGACTCGACGGCAAGCGCCGACGCGGCGACTTGAAGCAGGCTCGCAAACCCCCTCGGGACTGACCGACTCCCCTCGGCCGCGCCCGAGCGGTTCGCCTACGGTGGAGGTATGAGCGACGACGGCGACTTCCGGATCGAGCACGACACGATGGGCGAGGTCAAGGTGCCCAAGCAGGCCCTCTGGCGGGCCCAGACGCAGCGGGCGGTCGAGAACTTCCCGATCTCCGGCCGGCCGATCGAGCCGCAGCACATCCACGCCCTTGCTCTCATCAAGGCGGCCGCCGCGCGCGCCAACGCCGAGCTCGGGGTTCTCGACGAGGACGTCGCCGAGGCGATCGAGAAGGCGGCCCAGCTCGTAGCCGACGGCCGCCATGACGGCGAGTTCCCGATCGACGTCTTCCAGACCGGCTCGGGCACCTCGAGCAACATGAACGCCAACGAGGTGATCGCCACCTTGGCCGGCGACATCCTTGGCCGGCCCGTCCACCCCAACGACGACGTCAACGCGAGCCAGTCGAGCAACGACACCTTCCCGACATCGATCCACGTCGCGGCGACGGCAGCTGTCACCCGTGCCCTGCTGCCCGCCCTGGACCACCTGGCGACCGCACTCGATGCGAAGGCGACCGAGTTCGACACGGTCGTGAAGTCCGGGCGTACCCATCTGATGGATGCCACCCCAGTCACCCTCGGTCAGGAGTTCGGAGGATACGCGGCGCAGGTCAGGTTCGGGATCGAGCGCCTCCACAACAGCCTTCCGCGGCTGGCCGAACTGCCCCTCGGCGGCACCGCTGTCGGCACCGGAATCAATACCCCGGCCGGTTTCGCGGCGCGCGTCATCGAGATCCTGGCCGACCTCACCGACCTGCCGCTCACGGAGGCCCGCAACCACTTCGAGGCGCAGGGCAGCCGTGACGGCCTGGTCGAGGCGAGTGGGCAGCTGCGCACACTGGCAGTCGGGCTGCTCAAGATCTGCACCGACCTGCGCTGGATGGGTTCCGGCCCGCGCGCCGGCCTTGGCGAGATCCGGCTCCCCGACCTCCAGCCGGGGTCCAGCATCATGCCCGGCAAGGTGAATCCGGTGCTGCCCGAGGCGATGTCGATGGTATGCGCGCAGGTGATCGGCAACGATGCCACGATCGCCTTCGCCGGAGCATCGGGCAACTTCGAGCTCAACGTGATGCTGCCGGTGATGGCGGCCAACCTGCTCGAGTCCATCCGGCTGCTCGCCAACACCAGCCGGCTGCTGGCCGACCGGTGCGTGTCCGGGATCGAGGCCGATGTCGAGCACTGCCGGGAGCTCGCCGAGTCCTCACCGTCGATCGTGACACCACTCAACCGCACCATCGGCTATGAGAACGCCGCTGCCGTCGCCAAGCGAGCCGTCAAGGAGCGCCGCACCATCCGCGAGATCGTCGTCGACGAGGGGTATGTCGAGCGCGGCGAGCTCACCGAGGAGCAGCTGGATCGTGCCCTCGACGTGCTGTCGATGACCCACCCCTGATCCGACGACAACCGTCAGGTCGTCCCTCGGCTCAGTACGAGCTGTGGTACTGCCAGTATCCCCAGGCCCCGCAGGGGGAACCGTAGCGATCCTTGATGTAGGCAAGACCCCAGGCGATCTGGGTGGTGGGATTGGTCTGCCAGTCCGAGCCGGCTGTCGCCATCTTGTCGCCGGGCAGCGCCTGCGGGATGCCGTACGCCCCGGACGAGGGGTTCTCGGCTGAGGGGTCCCAGTTGCTCTCGTGGATGTAGATCTCGTTCAGGCAGGAGAACTGGTCACTGCTCCAGCCGTAGCGCTTCAGCATGCCCATCGCGATGTCACGTGGGTCGGTAGGGGTGACCGTCTCCGTCACGGCCCCGGAGACGTCCTGGCGGACCGGCGGCATGGCGCGCGCCTTCACCGCTCGTTGCACTGAGGTGAGCAGTGGCGGCCGTGCCTCCCCGCGGCTCACCTGTGTACCGGCGTCATGCGTGCCATCGTTGGCGCGAGCCTTCAGGGCAGCCTGGATGGAAGGATCGGTTGACGAAGTCGAAGGTGACGGGACAAGCGCGACATCGCCGGTCTGGCCCCCCGCCGACGCGGCGACCGCGCCGATACCGACGGCCGCTCCCGTGGCGCCGATCACGGCTGCTGCGGCGGTGAGCTTGGAAGCTCCGGCGGCGCCGGCCAGTTTCCTCGACATCATTCGGACGGGCGATCGACGCGCTCTGTGGCGCGGGGCAGCGTGACGGCCGGACAGAAGGACCACTCCTGAGTCGTAGGGAGACTCGATTGAGTCGAAAGCCTCGGCCCAGCCTGAGGGGTCGCCGCCTTTATTTCAAATTGGTAACGATTCTGTGACTCAGTCAACACCCTGCGTCAGGTTGCAGCCGGTGACCGGATCGAACAGATGCAGCGATGCGGCATTGAGATACAGCTCGTCGCGGCCACGCTCGACCACGCGCCCCGTGAACTCGGTCCGGAAGTCGAACGCGGTATGCAGCCAGCCGCTGCTCAGCTCCTTCTCGTACTCCGCCAGATGAGCCGGCACGTTGGCCGGAACGCCCTGCGGGATCCTGGCGTACTTGTGGTCGGTCCGCGCCATCGCGGCCAACTCGACGTGCTCGGGGCGGACCCCCACGATCAGCTGCTCGCGGCCCCAGACCCGGGCCGCCTTCTCCGTGGAGATCTTCAGCCAGGCGAACGGCAGCTCGACGACGTCTCCCCTCACCGTCGCCGGCAGGAAGCTCATGGGAGGGGAGCCGATGAAGCCAGCCACGAACAGGTTCGCGGGATGACGCTGGAGATCCTGAGGGGTCGCCACCTGCTGCACGGACCCGCTCTCGAGAACTGCCACCCGGTCGCCGAGCTGCATCGCCTCGGACTGGTCGTGGGTGACGTAGAGCGTGGTCACCCCGAGCCGCTTCTGGAGCCAGGAGATGTCGGCCCGCATCTGACGCCGCATCTGCGCATCGAGGTTCGACAGCGGCTCATCCAGCAAGAGCGCCTGGACGTCGCGTACCATCGCCCGTGCCATCGCCACCCGTTGGCGCTGCCCGCCGGACAGACCCGCCGGTTTCCGGTCGAGGATGTCGTCGAGCTCGAGGGTCCGGCTCGCCTCCTTCACGAGGGTGTCGATCTCTCGCTTGTTGAACTCCCTACCGAACCGCAGCGGGAACGCGATGTTCTCGTACACGCTCAGATGCGGGTACAGCGCGTACGACTGGAACACCATCGCGAGATTGCGCTCGTGCGGCGTCTCGGCGGTCGCCACCCGCCCACCGAGCAGGATGTCACCGGAACTGATCGGCTCGAGGCCGGCCACGACCCTGAGCAGGGTCGACTTCCCGGAGCCCGACGGCCCGACGAGGACCATGAACTCGCCGTCGTCGACCTCCAGATTGATTCCGTCGAGAGCAGTTGTGCCGTCGTCATACGTCTTGACGACATTCCTGAGCTCGATGGCGACCATCTGTGCGTCCTCTGTGACCGGAGTTCGGCCCAAATTTACACGGTCACATCCTCGAGCATCTCGGTCACGAGTGCTGCGATCGGCGAGCGCTCGGATCGGGTGAGGGTGACATGGGCGAAGAGCGGGTGACCCTTGAGCTTCTCGACGACGGCCACCACCCCGTCGTGGCGCCCGACGCGGAGGTTGTCGCGCTGGGCGACATCATGGGTGAGCACGACCCGGGAGTTCGCCCCGACCCTCGACAGGACCGTCAGCAAGACGTTGCGTTCTAGCGACTGTGCCTCGTCGACGACGACGTACGCATCATGGAGGGACCGACCGCGGATGTGCGTCAGCGGCAGCACCTCCAGCAGCCCCCTGCCCAGCACCTCGTCGATGACGTCGGCGCTCGCCACGGCGCCGAGCGTGTCGAACACCGCCTGCGCCCACGGCTGCATCTTCTCGGACTCGCTGCCGGGCAGATAGCCGAGCTCCTGCCCGCCGACGGCGAAGAGTGGCCGGAAGACCACGACCTTCTTGTGCTGGCGGCGCTCCAAGACGGCCTCGAGGCCCGCGCACAGCGCCAGGGCGGACTTTCCGGTACCCGCACGCCCGCCGAGCGACACGATGCCGATGTCGGGGTCGAGGAGCAGGTCGAGAGCGATCCGCTGCTCGGCCGAACGGCCACGCAGACCGAACGCCTCACGGTCACCGCGGATGAGGCGGACCTGCTTGTCGGACGTGACCCTGCCCAGGGCGCTGCCACGCTCCGACAGCAGCACCAGCCCGCAGTGGCACGGCAGGTCGCGGGCGGCCGGCAGGTCCAGAACGCCCTCAACGTAGAGCGTGTCGACGTCGGCGCCGGTGACGTCGATCTCGTTCATCCCGGTGTAGCCGCTCTCGACGGCGAGCTCGGCCAGGTACTCCTGCGCAGGAATACCGACGGAGGACGCCTTGACCCGCATCGGCAGGTCCTTCGAGACCAGCGTCACATCGGCGCCCTCCGCACGCAGGTTCAGGGCCACCGACAAGATCCGGGTGTCGTTGTCTCCGAGCCGGAAACCGGTCGGCAGGACCGACGGGTCGCTGTGGTTGAGCTCGACGCGCAGCGTGCCTCCGTCGTCGCCGATGGGGACGGGCGCATCGAGTCGACCGTGCAGGATCCGGAGCTCGTCGAGGCCCCGCAGCGCCGCCCGCGCGAAGTAGCCGAGCTCGGGATGGGCACGTTTGGCTTCGAGCTCGCTGACGACGACGATGGGCAGCACGACCTCGTGCTCGTGGAATCGCTTCAGCGCCCCCGGATCGGCCAGCAGCACACTGGTGTCGAGGACATACGTCTTGGTCGTCGAGGTGCTCGTCTTCGCCGTCGCCCGCGCCTGCCGGTAGCGACGTGCCTCGGCGGCGCGGGGGCTGGCGGTCGTACCGTCGTCACGTGCCACGGTGGTCCTCTCGCGGACCGTGCGCGCATCGCCCGCCCGGCCCTGACTGGTCAGTCGGGCCGGGATCTGCTCGCCCTGGGGCACGATGCCTGCCCCAACGGGTGATGCACAGTGGGCCTCCCGCGACGCCGGGCTGGTCGCCCGCCGTCAGCAACGACGCTACGACGCGAACAAGTCGCGCCGGTGACGACACGCCAAATGTCTGCTGACCGTTACGTGCCGAAGCGGCGGTTTCGAGCCGCGTAATCACGGATCGCCCGAAGGAAGTCGGTGCGCCGGAAGTCGGGCCACATGGCCTCGCAGAAGTAGAACTCGCTGTGGGCGCTCTGCCACAGCAAGAACCCCGACATCCGCTGCTCGCCGGAGGTGCGGATGACCAGGTCAGGGTCGGGTTGACCGCGCGTGTACAGATGCTCGGCGATGTGCTCGACGTCGATGAACTCCGCCAGCTCCTCGATCGTGGTGCCCTGAGCCGCGTGCTCGTGCAGTAGTGAGCGCACGGCGTCCGCCAGCTCACGCCGGCCTCCGTAGGCGACCGCGATGTTCACCGCCATCCCCTCGACCTCAGCCGTCGACTCTGCTGACTTCTTGAGCCGCTCTGCGGTCGAGGACGGCAGCATGTCCAACGCACCCACCGGAAGGATCCGCCAGCGGCCGGTCGACGCGAGCTCCTCGACCAGGTCCTCGATGACGCCCAGCAGCGGTCCGACCTGCTCGGCCGGCCGGCCCAGGTTGTCGGTCGACAGCAGCCAGAGGGTGACCAGCTGGACGCCGAGCTGGTCACACCAGCCGAGAAACTCCTCGATCTTGTCGGCGCCGGCGACGTACCCGCCTTCGACCTCCTCGCCGAAGGCCCGCGCCCAGCGTCGGTTGCCGTCGCACATCACACCGATGTGGCCGGGGATCTGCTCGGGGGACAGCCGCCGCAGCAGACGTCGCTCATACAGGTCATAGAGGACCGAACCGAGCGACGAGCTCACAACCAGGCCTCCGCTTCCGCCCGAAGATAGCGCGACGGAATACCTCACGTCACAATCCCCAGGTTACTGCGTCTGCTCTCAGTTTTGCCCTCTACCGTTATCTGCGTGTCCATGCCCACCACCGAGCGACTCAAAGAGGCCGCTCGCGAGATCAAGCCGAAGCTGCGCGGCTGGCTACATCTGGTGACCTTCCCGCTGAGTGTGGTGGCCGGTGTCGTGCTGGTGGTGTTGTCGCCGGAGAAGGACCGGATCGCCACAGCGGTCTTCGCGGTGACATCGTCAATGCTGTTCGGAAGCTCGGCGCTCTTTCATCGCGGCCGATGGGGGCCGCGGTGGCACGGGGTGCTGCGACGGCTCGACCACTCGACCATCTTTCTGCTCATCGCCGGCACCTACACGCCGTTCGCGTTGACCCTGCTCGACGGCACCAACGCGCGGATCCTGCTCAGCCTTGTCTGGGGCGGAGCGCTGCTCGGGATCGGCTTCCGGATCTTCTGGATCGGCGCTCCGCGATGGCTGTACCTGCCGGTCTACATCGCCCTCGGCTGGGCCTCGATCTTCTGGCTCGGCGACTTCGCGAAGACGGCCGGACCCGCCGTTCTCACGCTCATCATCGTCGGCGGCGCCCTCTACTCCCTGGGCGGCCTGGTCTACGGGCTGAAACGCCCCAACCCCATCCCTCGGTGGTTCGGCTTCCACGAGGTGTTCCACAGCCTCACCATCGTCGCCTTCGCAGCCCACTATGTGGGGGTCTCGATGATCGTGTACGGCGGGCGCTGACGGTGCTCAGCGGGTCCCGGCACGCTGCTCGGTGAGTCGGTGGTGGAAGACGTCGAGCAGCCGGTCCGGCGACACGACATGGCCGCCAGTCTGGACCCCGGAGCACGCCGAGTCGGTGCCGAAGAGCTGGACAGTGCGGCCACCGGGGTAGCTGACGGTGAGGGTGAAGGGCTCGCCGCCACGTGCCCGAGCCGGCGGACAGCTTCGCCCACCAGCGTCAGGCAGGGCGTCGACCTGGTAGACGAAGCCGTCCACATCGGTCACCAGGGCGTCGACAGGAGCGGCCCAGGGCGACGGGTGGCCGTTCAGCATGGCGCGACACAACCGAACCGACACGGCTCCCGTCGCAAGCTCACCCGTCGGCAGCGGCTGGTCGTCGAGCCGTACCGGCTCCTGCGGACAGGGGTTGATGAGGGGGTTGGCAGACGCCGCCTGGGAGACGCCCGGCGAGTTGAAGCCGTTGGCGGGGTCGGTGGCCGCATTCGTCGTCGGGCTGGTGCGCAGGAAGTGCGGGCCGACGGCGACGACGACGACGGCAGCGACCATGAGACCGCCCAGCGTGCGCCTGCGCACGCTGGGCGACCGGTCTTGCGGAGGTACCGTCGGCCAACGGGGACCGTCCTGGCCACCCTCGGCCAGGGAGGTTGCCTCATCGTGGTCCTGGGATCGAGACGTTGAGCCCCCGGCGGCAAGGATCCGCTTGAGGCGCTCGACGTCGTAGTTCGACCGGTAGTCCTTCATCTGACCAGCTCAGCAGACGTGACCGGCAGGTCGCAGACGAAGTCGTGACAGACGTACGCCGCGGCTCGTCCCTCGACGAGGTCACGCTGCGCGAGCAACGGGACTTTCGCCGCCCCAGGTGCCCCCTGGGCCACCACGACCCCAGGATGCGACAGCTGGTAGGCCGCCCGCACCAGGTCCGCCCGACCCGGGTCGCCGTCGGCTCCCACGACGGCCACCTGACGAGGTCCGTCCAGCAGTGCCTCGGCAACCGCGAGCGCGTGGCCGGCGAAGCGGGGTGCCTGCTCCGCCAGCCCGGCGACAGCGGACAGCAGCCTCTCAGCGGCAGCCCGGTCATCGACATCACCGGTGAGGGCCGCCATCGCGACGAGCACGCCTGCCGTCATCGACTGCCCTGAGGGCGTCACGTTGTCGCTGGGGTCCTGCGGCCGCTTGAGGAGAACCTCGGCGTCGGTGCCGGTGTCGAAGAGGCCGCCGTGTCCGTCGCCGAAGCCACTGCGGACACGGTCGACAAGCTCGCGGGCGTGGTCGAGCCAGCATCCTTCGCCCGTGACGCCGAACAACGTGAGCAGGCCGTCGGCCAGGCAGGCATAGTCCTCGAGGACGCCGACCGGTCGGCCGCACCGGCCGTCGCGTGACACCCGGTGCAGCATTCCTCCGGAGTCGAGATGGACGCCGACGACCAGCGCGGCGGCCGAGCGGGCAGCCTCGACATACCGCGGCTCGTCCAGGATGACGCCGGCCTCGGCGAGTGCGGCGATGGCCAGCCCGTTCCACGACGCGACCACCTTGTCGTCTCGCGTCGGCCGGGACCGTAGCTCGCGGGCGGCGACCAGCCGCCGGACGACCTCGCGATGGGCCTCGTCGTCGTCCGGGTCGGCGTCCAGACGCAGCGTCGAGGTGCCGCCCTCGAAGTTGCCCGGCGAACGCACCCCGAACACGCCTGCCGCCGCGACGCCATCCTCGCGACCCAGCACGTCGACCAGCTGGTCCGGCGTCCAGACGTAGAACACACCCTCGTCTCCGTCGGAGTCGGCGTCGAGCGCGGAAGCGAAAGCGCCTTCAGCGGTGCGTAGCTCACGGAGCATGAACTCCGCCGTCTCGCGGGCGACCCGGGCGGGAAGGGCTCGACCGGACTGCCGGGCCCAATGGGCGTAGACGCGCAGCAGGAGCGCGTTGTCATACAGCATCTTCTCGAAGTGCGGCACGTCCCAGCGCTCGTCGACGCTGTAGCGGGCGAACCCGCCACCGAGCTGGTCGTAGATGCCGCCACGGGCCATCGCCTCGAGGGTGCGCTCTGCCATGGTGAGCGCGTCGGCGTCTGCGGTCCTGGCGGCTCGGCGCAGCAGGAACTCGCACACCATCGACGGCGGGAACTTCGGCGCCGCCCCGAAACCGCCGTGGCGTTGGTCGAAGGACCGCGCCAGTATCGTGACCGCGGCGGCACCGATGTCGGCCGTCGTCTGCTCGGGCAGCGGCTGAGCGCGTCGCAGGTGCTGGGTCAGGTCCGCTCCGACTCGGGTGATCTCGTCTCGACGGTTGGTCCAGGCGTCCACCACGGCTCGGAGCACCTGGCCGAAGGCCGGCATCCCCTGCCGGGGCTCGAGCGGGTAGTACGTCCCGGCGAAGAACGGTGCCGCCTCGGCGGTGAGGACACAGGTCATCGGCCACCCACCTTGACCGGTCATCGCCTGGGTCGCCTCCATGTAGACGGCGTCGATGTCCGGGCGCTCCTCCCGGTCGACCTTGATCGCCACGAAGTGCTCGTTGAGGTAGTCGGCGGTCGGCTTGTCCTCGAACGACTCGTGCGCCATCACGTGGCACCAGTGGCAGGCGGAGTACCCGACGGACAGCAGGACTGGTGTATCACGACGCTTCGCCTCGTCGAATGCGTCAGGTCCCCACTCCCACCAATCCACTGGATTCTGAGCGTGCTGGAGCAGGTACGGGCTCGTTGCCACGGCCAGACGGTTGACCATTTCCCATGACTCCTGACGAGTGGCATGTGTATCATTCTGGACCAAGTGATACACGAGAGTGATACACGAAGCAGATCCCGGGGCCTCTGGTTCAAGGCCACCACCCCAGTTTAGGAGGGACGCCGATGCCGCCTCGCAAGAAGCCCACGCTGCTCGCGCAGGGCAAGCCGCGGACTCTGGGCGGCAGCAGCCGGCCTTGGCGAGTTCGGCTATACGCGCCGGAGACCGGCGGCACGAAATATCAGCTGATGTTCCGGGCGCCGGCCGGGGTAGGTGAGCCGTGGAAGCGGGTGCTGCGTCGGGCCAACTCCGAGGAGGAGGCGCGCAAGATCTTCGCCCAGGCAGAGGCCGCGCTAGACACCGAGAGGGAGACTCCCGCCGGCGCCGACATCCGCACCGCCCGCACCATCGCCATGCTCGGTGGGGAGTACCTCAAAGACAGCATCGCGCGCGGCAAACAGCCGCGGACGATGGAGGGGCGCGAGTCCCGCCTCAACGCGCACATCCTACCGACCATCGGCGCCGTGCCGGTGACCAAGTGGCGGGTCGACCACAGCCGTCTCGTCATGGAGAAGGGCTCGCGGACGCTCTTCTCCCAACGCGGCCGCGAGGACCTGCGCGGCCAGCTCGCCGCGATGCGCAAGCTCGCCTGGCGCCTTGGCTGGCTCGACCGCAGCATCGACCCGCTCGACGGCCTGGAGATCGGGCGCTCGAACGTGCTCCACGGAGCGACGGCGCAGTACGTCGACCCGCGGTTGCGACCTGAGACCCGCCAGGTGCGCGCGATGGCCGTCGCGGCCGATCTCTTGTGCGGTCCTGAGGGCACCGACCCGCTGATGACCCGCCTCCCGCTGTTCGGCACCAAGATTCGCGTGGCCGGGTTCGGCGGTCTCCGTCTGGGCGAGCAGAACGCCCTTCGCGCAATCGACGTGTTCTTCGACCGCGGCTACGTGCATGTCAACGGCTCCTGGATCACCCCACGGCGCCAAGCCGGCTTCCGCGGCCCGGTGAAGAACCACACCCTCCACGAGGTCCCTCTGCCGAGGTCGTTGATGCACGACGAGCTCCTCCCTCGCGTCAAGGAGCTGCTCGACCTGCCCGCGAAGGCGTCGCTTCAACAGGTCGTCAACGGGCAGGAAGCCGAGCGC
>JBBSET010000052.1:0-27182 GCA_038239485.1 Propionibacteriales bacterium | reverse complement strand
GTAGCTGGCAGCCAACACTGAACAGCACTCCAGCGGGGTCAGCGCCGGCTGATCGGCAGTGACGACGTTCTGAGTGTCTTCGCCAGCGGCTGATCCGGAGTCGAGGCGGCATCGAGGCAAGGCTCGCAAGTGCCTAGAGCGGCATGATCACGACGCTGGAGGCAGTGAGCTCAGCCCCAGAGTCGACACTTGCGCGTGGCGGTGGCCCTTCAGCAGGCCGACCAGCGCGAGCGACCCGGCTGTCAAGCCCGCGGCCAATCCCAGCACTCCGTCGGCGATCATCCAGACCAGCCACGCCCATGCCAGCCACCTGGCTCAGCCGTGGCTCAGGTATATGTCTGGGCACTGCCGAGCGTGGCTGGTGAAGAACGTGTCGGAAGGCACGAGGTCCGTCTGAGTCGATCAAGCCGCACACACTGTTCGGCCAGGTCCGCTACCATCGCTTGGTGACGATCAAACAGGCCCCGAAACGACGAGGCGACCTAGCCCCAGCCGTCGCCCTGTTCCGTAGTCTGGGGGACCCGACCAGGCTGGCCATCGTGCACGAGTTGGCCCGTGGCGAGCTGAGGGTCGTTGACCTGACCCGCACCCTGTCTCTTGCCCAGTCAACCGTGAGCGGGCATTTGGCTTGCCTGGCTGACTGTGACTTGGTGACGAGCCGTCCTGTCGGGCGCCAGTCGTTCTACCGGCTCACCCAACCTGATCTCATTGCCGTTCTCGCTGCTGCCGAGCAGCTGTTGGCAGCCACCGGCAACGCCGTGGCCTTGTGCCCGAACTACGGGGATACCACGCTGGCGATCACGACCAGGCCGGCATGAGCGACCACGGTCACGATCATGCCGTACCGACGGGCAGCGGTCACGGTAAGCGCCTGGCCATGGTGCTCGGCATTTCCAGCACGATCTTCGTGGTCGAGGTCGTCGGTGCTTTTGTGTCGGGCAGCTTGGCGCTGTTGGCTGATGCCGGCCACATGCTGACCGACGTGGCCGGCCTGAGTCTGGCGCTGGTTGCCGCCGTACTCTCCAACCGACCAGCAACCGACGAGCGGACGTGGGGCTTCCGCCGGGCCGAGGTGCTGGCTGCTGCGGCTCAGGCGGCGGTCCTGCTCGGTGTCGGGGTGTTCGTGTTGGTCGAGGCCATCCGACGACTGGTCGACCCCCCCGAGGTGGCCAGTACAGCCATGATCATCTTTGGGCTCGTTGGCCTGTTCGGCAACGCCGTGTCGATCATGCTGCTGGCCAGCGCACAGGGGGCCAGCATGAACACCCGGGCAGCGTTCCTGGAAGTGGTCAACGACGCCCTCGGCGCTTTCGCCGTGCTCATTGCCGCCGTGGCCATCGCCACCACGGGATGGCTTCGCGCCGACGCCGTGGCGTCGCTGCTCATCGGTGTCTTGATCCTGCCTCGCACCTGGAAACTGCTGCGGGAGACGATCGATGTGCTCTTGGAGGCAACCCCGAAGGGTG
Organism: Propionibacteriales bacterium; assembly: GCA_038239485.1. GTDB lineage: Bacteria > Actinomycetota > Actinomycetes > Propionibacteriales > Nocardioidaceae > DASQEH01. The sequence continues at coordinate 25,716 of JBBSET010000052.1, read as the reverse complement.
TCGAGCTGGCCCAGGTCCGAGCCCATCTTCTCGAAGTCGCCCACGTCCGAGACATTCACGATCTGCACGCATCGACCGTCGCCACCAACCTGCCGGTGCTATCCGCCCACGTCGTTGTTGACGACAGCTGCTTTCTCGACGGCCACGTCCCTCAGCTGCTCGATGAGGTGCAGCAGTGCTTGGCTGGACACTTCGACGTCGGCCACTCCACCTTTCAGTTCGAACCAGCCAGCCACGCCGACCACGAACATGACACCCATGCCTGAGGAGCCCGCCGCTCGCACCCACACCGTCGACGTTTGCTGCGACGACTGCCCGACCACAACCGGAACCGCCGACCGCCACACTGATGAGTCAGGCTGGTTTCGAGCAGCACGTCTCGCCCTGGCGCTGGCGTGGATATCGCTGTTGTGGATGACCGCCGAAGGAGCCCTCGGCCTCGTTGCCGGCCTGGCCGCCGGGTCGGTCGCGCTCGTCGGCTGGGCTTTGGGCAGCGCAATCGAGGGCCTCGCCAGTGCGATCGTCGTGTGGCGCTTCACTGGCACCAGAACGCTCTCGCAAACAGCCGAAGCCAGGGCGCACAAGGCAGTCGCCGTCAGCTTCTTCTTACTGGCCCCGTACATCGTGATCCAAGCCGCCCAGGACCTGCTCACTGGCCATCACGCCCAAGCGTCGACTCTGGGCATCGTGCTCACCGCATCCAGCGTCGTCATCATGCCGGCCCTGGGCATCGCAAAGCAGCGCCTCGGCGCTCGCCTGCACTCTGAGGCAACGGCCGGCGAAGGCACCCAGAACCTGATGTGCGCCGCCCAGGCCGGCGCTGTCCTCGTCGCCTTGGCGATCACCGCAGTGTGGCCAGGCGGATCATGGCTCGACCCGGTCATCGCGCTTGGCATCGCCGGCTGGTCCGTCTGGGAAGGGGTCGAAGCCTGGCAGGGAGAGGAATGCTGCTAAGGAACGGGGAGCAAACACCGCCCCAGGCGTACCTGGCACGAGGGGTGAGCATGGGAGTCGACGAGCCTGTGGATAGCGATCGGCCGACCAGTGCGACCAACGGCCGCGCCGGATCATCGCCGATGCACCAGCGTACGGTCCAGCGGCTCTTCCGTTCCCTGCTGCAGCGGCGGGATCCATTCGACGCGATGGTGCGTCCAAGTCGCATGAGAATGATGTTCCTCAGCCTGGTGTTGCTGTCGGCCCTGGCTGCCTGTGGTGGCGATCCGGGAGGTACTGGCGGCGGCAAGACAGGGATTCGTGGCTCGGCGGTGGCGGGTCCGTCGTGTCCTCTCGAATCGACGGCTTCGCCGTGCCGCCCCACCGGCGTCGTCGCGCATCTCGCGGTGAGCAGAGTCAGCGGCAGCCAGGTACTGGCTCAGACCGACAGTGCGGCCGATGGCCATTTCACGCTAGCCGTTCCGCCCGGTCGTTACGTTGTGACCGCGACCCTGACGAACGGGGTCCCATCGCCCCAAACACTGCACAGGTCCGTCACCGTCGCTAGTCAGGGCTTCGTCGACATCACGATGACGTTCGACTCCGGTATCCGTACACCGACTGCTGGCGGATGACGATCGACTGGGGCCTGGCCAGTCGCGGCCAGACCCCAGCCGAATGGTGCCTATGAGCTAGCAGGTGCCAACGCGTGCCAGCCGTGCTTGCCAGCTACCGGAGTTGAACACTTCGTTGACCACAAGCGCCTGGGTGTTGGCCGGGCAGCTCGCGGAGACGTTCTTGACATCCATCGTCGTCGACGAGAAATCGCCGAAGCGCGATTGAGACGGCGCACTTCCACCTGTGAACAGCGTCGTACCGATGCCTGCGAGGCTCGGAACCCCTTCACCCGGACCAACGCCACTCACCCGCAGGCTGACGTTCTGCCCGTTCGGTGGGTCCGTCACGGCCCAGTTGAGGAAGATGCGGACCTGGTTGGTCGTGGGTTCGGCGAGTGCTATCGACGGATTCCAGTCGTTGCTCGTCGACGACTCGTACGCGAACTGGGTCGTTGCGGAGACGCCGTTCGTCCCTGACGTGGATAGACCCAGCGCCCCGTACTGAACCGCCGGGAAACCGGCTAGATTGACGGCGTGTGCGAACCACACGAAACTGTCCGCCTGGACCGGTGGTGCTTGCAACCGGCCGTCCAAGGCGTCCAGGGTCGTCGAGGTTCCTGGTTGGCTGGCTCGCGGAGGGGGACTCCACAAACTGTTCGCCGTCGTCCCCTGCAAGGTCATCGTCGGCGTACCACCGGTGTTCGTCATGTAGTAGAGACTGAAGCCACCGCTGGAGTTCGCTGCGACCAGGTACGACTTTGGATACGAGTGGATCGGCTTGCCCCGAGCGACTGCTGGGTGCGTGCTGAATGCGACGCCGAACGCCGAAAACGAGAACCCGCTTCCGCTGTACATCGCGCTCTTGGGAATGGCGAAGGCTGCGCTGTTGATGTAGTTGAAGTTCCCGGACGAGCTGAGTTGGAAGTTATTGGTGCTGATGATGGCCGCATTGGCGTCCTGTCCCAGCATCGGGTAGTCCAGCAGGGTCCCCGGCGGGTACAGGCCTCCGGAGAAGCTGACCGTGTACTTGAAATAGCTGCCATTGGGGTCCGAGCTTGTCGATACGGCGAGGTAGAGCTGCGGTGTCGTTGAGCTCGTCTCTGGAACAGGAATGAAGGTGAGGATCCAGCGGTTGGCCGCATTGTCGTACATGACACGCGGATCCGAGATCGACCGTGAGGTGGGGAAGAATGATGCCAGCGACTTACGCGACACGAGGGCACCCCCTCGCTGGTAGACCGTCAGAGTCAGATTGACTGCCTCGACGATTCTGGTCGCGTTGATGGCGCCGTTCGTGTCGGGTGGCTGGCATCCGCAGTTCGCTTGAGCTTCCTTCGTCCCACCCTTGTTGAGCCGCACGACGGTCGGGGTAGTGACCAACGGCTGCGCGCCGGACGATGACGGCGAGATCTTTTGCTGATGCGCACCGACTCTGGCTCCCTTGAACCAGTGAGGGACTCGCAGCGCAGAACGAGGCGTCGACGATCTGTAGTCGCGCGGCCTGGCATCAGGCAGACTCGACAGTCTGGTCTTGCCGATGTAGGTGGCGTGCCCGGAGCCAGTGGCACGGATGGAGCGCATTGCCCCTTGAACGGCCTCGTGGGTGGCGGTGTGTCGGCTGTTGGCCGCCTCATGGCGAGCAGAGGCTTGGCCGGCGTCAGCTCCGGTCGTCGTCGACAACCCCGCCAGTGCAGTAAGCAGTACGCCGCACGTGGTTCCCACTAATAATCGTGAATTCAACCCTTTTAACATGCCCAATCTCCTCGCGGGGATAATTCGCACGAGTCCACCAGCCGTTGGCCCCCGGAGTTTGGCGCAATCCATTCCCGACCGAACAAAAGCTGCAGCTGGCACACCGACCACTCCACGGGCCGATCCTATGAACCTAACGACACTGAACTCAGCACCGCAATGGTCACAACGGGCCATGCGTGTCGCCGGCCATGAGCGCATACGACCGGACTGAGCGGCTTTCTACGGAGCTGCGCCGTACATGTGTTTTCTGGGGGCACCGGACCACGCAGGTTCGGATCGGCCGTAGCATCCGCCACTGGCACCAGGACGTCACAGACTTGCTCGAGAACCAGAGCAACGATCCACAGACCTCCCTGAGACTCACGGCGACCGCGACCAGAGCGACGATGAGACATGGCCAGCATCGAGAAGCGGCGGCGGCGTGGCGGCCGCGCGGCCAGCCGCTGCGAGTCTCCACGTTCCGCTCGGCGTTCAACGCAGCCGCGGCCTCGATCGGGATTCCCGAGCTGCACCCGCACGAGCTTCGTCACACACGGCAGCGAGTCTCGCGATCGCGAGCGGTGCCGACGTGAAGGTGGTCCAGAAGATGCTCGGCCACGCATCAGTTTCGCCGACCTGTTGCCGACTGCCTCAATGAACCCGAGACGGTGAAGGCCCCCTGAAGTGCGTTTCCGCAGGTCAGGGGGCCTTCCACGGTGGTAGCCCCGACGGGATTCGAACCCGCGCTACCGCCTTGAGAGGGCGGCGTGCTAGGCCACTACACAACGGGGCCTTGGACCGGTCAGACTGTATCCGATCTCCGACGTCTGACGAATCGCTGGGGTACTAGGACTCGAACCTAGACTAACTGGACCAGAACCAGCCGGGCTGCCAATTACCCCATACCCCAATGGCACGGCAAGCCAGGGCGTGCGAATGCCGAGGGCCGACAATACCGGAGCGGCAGGCCGGGGCCAAAACAGCCGGGAGTCTTCCCGCATCGCTGCGGAGCGGCCGCGTCAGGGCGCAGCGGGCGTCCTGGCCGACAGCTTGTGCGCGGTCGCCCGGGGGTCCTCGGCCAGCCCTCGCGTCGGCGGTGAGAGCTCCACCACCGCTACGTCGACGGGCAGGTACTTCACCAGGGCACAGTTGTGGCGAAGCCGCTCCTCTCCGGTCGCGTTCCCCGTCCGGCGGTCGATCAGGGTGCGCCAGATCTCGTTGGCGCGGAAGTACTCCTCGCCGAGGTGGTAGAACCGCTCGTTGCGCGCGAACACCTTGTACGAGGACTCCTGCTCGCGGTCGGCGCGCAGCTCGCCCTCGAGGTACCTGTCGCCTACCCCCACCCGGAGCTGGAAGGTCGAGTCGGTGTCGTTGCGGACCTGCAGGTCGACATAGTTGTAGACGATGCTGCAACCGGTACCCCAGGGCAGCACCCGCCCATTGTCGGGGAAGGGGTCGAAGGAGTGCTCGGATCGCTCGGTCACGGTCAGGGCGGAGTGCATGACCATCCAGTAGATCAGGTTGGCCAGCTGGCAGATGCCGCCACCGACGCCCGGGACCGCCTCGCCGTTGGACAGCCGCATCCCCTCGACGTAGCCACGCCGCTTGGTGCAGTTCCCGACCAGCTTGTTGAACGAGAACGTCTCCCCCGGGCGGACCAGCACACCGTCGAGCCGAGCCGTCGCCAGCCTCAGGTTGGTGACCTTGTTGTGCTGGAGGTACATCTCTGAGTCGCCGAGCTGGCGCAGCAGCAGCGACTTGTGCTGCTTGACCCGCACCGGCAGGGCAGACGTGGACCGGTCAGATGCCCAGCACCGGTCCGATTGCAGCCACTGAAGCCGCCGGCGGGTGCGGTTGGCCCAGACGGCCACCGGGAACAACACCGGATACCGCTCCGACAGCCGCACCGGCCGCTGGACCAGTCCATGCATCCGCTCGACCTCGCCCGGTGGCAGCGTCGGGTGGTGGTGGTCCATCTGGGTCACAAGGCACTCCGGGGTCGCGTCGATAGGGCCGGCATCTCCTTAGACCCTCTCGTACGCGTCAAGGTTGCCTCTCGTCGCCGAATGGCGCCCGCGGGTAGGTCGAGGCGACAGCAGGTGCCAGGGACGGCTCTCGCCGCGACGCCTGCGACACCAGCCACGGCACCGCGAACGCCAGCAGAACCGCGTCGACGATCAGCGGGGCCCACGTCACCCCTGTCGGCTGCAGTGCATTGCTCACGCTGCCGAGCAGCCCGGCCGGGATCAGCACCGAGATGTTCTTGACCGCGTGGATCGCGATCCCGCTCTCGAGGCCGCCGGTACGGACCGCCAACCCCGCCAGGACAGTGCCGAGGACGAACCGGTCCACGAAGAGCGGGGGCGCGAACTGGAGGTGTGCGGTCGCGAACAGCGCGCCGCTACCTGCGCAGCACAGCCACGTCGGAAGCCGCGTCGCTCCGAGACCCTGCAGGAGCAAGCCGCGGAAGAGGTACTCCTCGCCCGCCGCCTGCAGCGGTGTCGTGAACAGCACGACCGCGATGAGGGCCACCACGCCGACGCCGACGGGGCCTGACCTGTCGACATAGGCACCGATCGTTCCCAGGACGAGCAACGGCGACCACACGACCGCGGCGATTCCGACGCATCTGAGCAGCCAGGCCCAGCGGATCCCCGGCCCGTTCGACGACAGCCAGCGCAGCCTGACGCCGTAAAGCAGGCGGACCAGACCTGCGGAGACACCGATCAGGCAGGCGAGCCCCAGGTTCGTCGCCAGCATCTCGCCGGCGTCGATCCCGTTGGACGGGTCGAAGTCGAAGCTCGGGTATCCGACCTGATGCGCCACCAGCAGGACGACGACAGCACAGGCGGTCGAGGTCACGACCAGGCCGGCGATGCCGAGCACGGCGGCCAGCACCACACGCCACCAGCCACCGGTCCGGAGGGGCAGCAGTCGATGGAAGGTGGTCCCGGGCACCGGCCGGCCGGCGGCCACGGCTACGGCGCGGAGCCGGTGGCCAGCCGCGACAGGGACCGGTCACGCCCGAGGAGCTCCATCGACTCGAACAGTGGCGGCGAGATCCGCCGACCCGTGACTGCCACCCGCACCGGCCCGAAGGCGTTGCGCGGCTTGAGACCGAGTCCGTCGACGAGGGCCGCACGCAGCGCCTGCTCGATATGCGCGGTGTCCCAGGTGTCCAGCGGGCTCAGGGCGTCGTAGGCCGCCTGGACCACCCTCCGGCCGGACTCGTCGAGCAGCTTCGCGGCATCATCGGGATCGACCTCGAAGTCGCCCTCCGGCACGAAGAGGAACCCGGCCAGGCCGACCACCTCGCCGAGCGTTGTCATCCGCTCCTGGATCAGCGGGGCGACCGCCACCAGCATCGCCTGCTCGTCATCTGTCGGCTCGTCGCCCAGCAGCCGGGCCCTCTGGAGGTACGGGACGACGCGGGCGGCGAGCTCGCCGTCGGGCAGGGCTCGCAGGTGGGCGGCGTTGATCGCCTCGCACTTCTTCAGGTCGAAGCGGGCAGCATTGGGGTTGACCCGCCTGATGTCGAAGACCTCGACCATCTCCGCCATCGAGAAGACGTCGCGGTCGTCGGCGATACCCCAGCCGAGCAGCGCGAGGTAGTTGAGCAGCCCCTCGGGCAGGAAGCCTCTCTCGATGTAGTCGCTCAGCCCGCTGCCCTTGTCACGCTTGGACAGTCGCTTGTTGCCCTCGCCTAGCACGGTCGGCAGGTGGCCGTACTTCGGCACCGTATCGGCGAGCCCCATCTCGACCAGCGCATCGAGCAGGGCGATCTGGCGCGGCGTCGAGGAGAGCAGGTCCTCGCCGCGCAGCACATGGGTGATCTTCATCAGAGCGTCGTCGACGGGGTTGACGAGCGTGTAGAGCGGGTGCCCGTTGGGCCGCACCAGGACGAAGTCGGGGACGTGCTCGGCCTGGAACGTGACCCGGCCGCGCACCAGGTCGTCGAAGGCGATCTCGTCGTCGGGCATCCGGAACCGCAACACCGAGCTTCGGCCCTCCGTTTCATACGCGGCGACCTGCTCGGGTGTGAGGTGGCGGCAGTGACCGTCGTATCCGGCGGTGCGCCCCTCCCGTCGGGCGACCTCGCGGCGCTCCTCCAGCTCGACCTGCGTGCAGTAGCAGTCGTACGCCTTGCTCGCCTCGCGCAGCCTGGCCGCGATGCCGGCGTAGAGGCCGAGGCGCTGCGACTGGACGTACGGCTGGTACGGGCCGCCGACCTCCGGCCCCTCGTCCCAGTCGATCTCCAGCCACCGCAGCGAGTCGAGCACCGAAGCCAGTCCCGCCTCGGTGTTGCGGGCCTCGTCGGTGTCCTCGATCCGCAGGACCAGGACGCCACCGAAGTGGCGGGCGAAGGCCCAGTTGAACAGCGCACTGCGCACGTTGCCGACGTGCAGCGAGCCGGTGGGCGACGGGGGGAAGCGCAGTCTGACCTGCGACGGCTCGAGGCCGCCCAGCACGTCGTCGGGTGTCTCAGTCACGGGCCACCACCCGGTTGGTGAGCGTGCCGATGCCGGCGACTGTGACGGCGACCTCGTCGCCCGGCTTCATCGGGCCCACCCCGGCCGGCGTGCCGGTGGCGATCACGTCTCCTGGCAGCAGCGTCATGAACGACGTCACATACGACACGATCGTGGCCACGTCGAACAGCATCAACGCTGTGCTCGCGCTCTGCTTGACCTCGCCGTTGAGGGTGGTCTCGACAAGCAGGTCGGCGGGGTCGAGGTCGGTCTCGATCCACGGCCCGAGCGGGCAGAAGGAGTCATAGCCCTTCGCCCGGGTCCACTGGCCGTCCTTGTTCTGCAGGTCGCGAGCGGTCACGTCGTTGGCGACGGTGTAGCCGAAGATCACCTCGGCGACCGAGTCCCGCGGCACGTCGCGGCAGATCCGCCCGATCACGACGGCCAGCTCCCCCTCGTAGTGCACGTTGGTCGACTCGCGGGGGTAGACGATCGGGTCGTAAGGCCCGACGACGGAGGTGTTGGGCTTGAGGAACACCAGCGGCTCCTCGGGGATGTCGTGGTCGAGCTCGGCGGCGTGGGCGGCGTAGTTGCGACCGATACCGACGACCTTGCTCCTCGGGATCACCGGGGCGAGTAGACGGACGTCGGCCAGCGGGAACTGCTCGCCGGTCAGCTCCACGCCCTGGTAGAGCGGGTCGCCGACCGTCGACGCCACGATCTCGTCACCCTCGGCACCCCCGACGACGCCGTACGTGGGGTCGTCCCCGGTGGTAAATCTCGCGATCTTCACAACCGGGGAGCCTACCGGCGGCGACCGGCATCCCAAGCCGTCGGCCCGTCTACGCTGACCACGTGCGCGAGGAGCTCGGCGAAGAGGTGTGGCGTGCGCGCCGCCAGGCTCACGAAGAGCGCGTGGACCGCTGGATCGAGCCGCACCTCGGCCGACGCAGCCGCGGCGAGGCGCATCCGGTCGACGACTTCCTGTTCACGTACTACTCGTACCGTCCTGCAACGCTGCGGCGTTGGCATCCCGGTGCCGGGGCAGTGCTCCTCGGCGGCACCGGGGTAGAGGAGTTCCGCGGGGTCAAGGGGTACGTCGTCCACGCCGGCCGGGCGTCCTTGGACCCGGTGTCAGCGCGCCGCCTAGGCGAGCAGGCGCGGTGGGTACGCGAGCTGCTGGAAGCCACCCAGTCCCGTCCGCCCCAGCTCGGCTGCTTCGGGCTGCATGAGTGGGCGATGGTCTACCGCCAGCCCCCCGACACGGTCCGGCACTCGGAGTACCCGCTGCGGCTGGGACCCGCGGGGACCGACGAGGTGGTCGAAGCGAACCGGATCAACTGCACACACCATGACGCCTTCCGGTTCTTCACCGCCGCCGCCCGTCCGCTGAACGTCGTCCAGCCGACCCGGCTGGACCAGCGGGCGCGCGAGCAGCCTGGCTGCCTCCACGCCACCATGGACCTGTACAAATGGGCCTACAAGCTGGCACCCGCGACGAGCTCGGAGCTGGTGGCGGACTGTTTCGGGCTGGCGTACGACGTCAGACAGGTCGACATGCGCGCCTCGCCGTACGATCTGGCTGACCTCGGTCTGCTGCCGATCCGGATCGAGACGGCCGAAGGCAAGCGGGAGTACGTCGACGCGCAACGGGAGTTCGCCGATCGAGGGGCCGGACTGCGCCATCGTCTGCTCGACGCGATCGACCAGCTGACCACCCTTGACTCCCACGATTCGAGTCTGGTGTAGACCGAACCACGCCACGCTCGGATCCATCAGGTGGAGGATCGGCGGTCAGACCCGGTCGTCGGCGTCCGGCTCGCGGTCAGCCCGGATCGTCGTCGTCGAGATAGAGGCAGAACGGGTGCCCGGCGGGGTCGAGCATCACGCGCACCGTCTCCTGCGGCTGGGACGACGCGAGCTCGGCGCCGACCTCGACGGCGTACGCGACTGCCTCGGCGAGGTCGTCGACCTCGATGTCCAGATGCATCGACATCTGCGGCTGGCCCTCGACGGCGGGCCAGACCGGGCGGACGTACTGCTTCTCGGTCTGGGTCGCGAGGTTGTAACCGGCGTCCGCCGAGGGAGCGACAGCAGCCCCATCAGGGTCGTCACCGAACATCTGCCAACCCAGGAGCGTGGCGTAGAACTCTGCGAGCGCCCGACCGTCAGGCGCGTCGAGCACGACGCCGAACCAGTGCTTGTTCGTCCGCAGCGGCATCGCCCTACCCTGTCATGTCTGAGCGACGCAGCCCCTGAGCGGGGCCGGCCGCGCCGGGGTCAGCCGAAACTGTGCCCAAGAGCGCGCGCCTCAGCCCGTACGTGACCGCGTCGACCAAAGCGGCCCAGGAAGCCTCGACGACGTTGTGACCGACGCCGACTGTCACCCACGACGACAGGTCGTCTGCGGTCTCGATGAGGACCCTCGTCACGGCGTCGGTGCCGTGACCCTGGTCGAGGATGCGGACCTTGTAGTCGATCAGCTCCAGCTTGGCAACCTCGGGGAACGCCTGCCCGATGGCCGTACGCAGGGCCGCGTCGAGCGCGTTGACCGGACCGTTGCCCTCCCCGGTGACGATGATGCGCTCGCCGCCGGCACGCAGCTTGACGGTAGCCTCTGAGGCAGCCTCGCCGGCCGGGCTCGACTCGGTGATCACGCGCCAGGACTCCACCTCGAAGTAGGACGGGCGGTGGCCGTCGACCTCCTCCAGCAGCAGCAGCTCGAAGGATGCGTCAGCCGCCTCGAAGGTGTGACCGGTCCGCTCCAGCTCCTTGACCCTCGCCGTGATGCGGGCGACCAGGTCTTTGTCGTCGGCCAGGTCGAAACCGAGCTCCTTGCCCTTCAGCTCGATCGACGCGCGACCAGCCATCTCCGACACCAGCAGGCGCATGTCGTTGCCGACGTCGGTCGGGTCGGCGTGCTGGTAGAGGTTCGGGTCCACCCGGATCGCGCTGGCATGCAGCCCCGCCTTGTGGGTGAACGCCGAGCCGCCGACATACGGCTGGCGCGAGTACGGCGGGACGTTGGTCACCTCGGCGACCGCGTGGGCGATCCGGGTCGCCTCACGCAGCCGGCCCGCGGGCAGGACCTCCCGGCCCAGCTTGAGCTCGAGGTTGGCGACGACGGCGACCAGGTCCGCGTTGCCGGTCCGCTCGCCGTAACCGTTGAGCGTGCCCTGCACGTGCGAGGCCCCCGCGCCGACCGCCGACAGCGTGTTGGCGATGGCGCAACCGGTGTCGTTGTGGCAGTGGATCCCGACGCGGACCCCGGTACTGGCCACCACGTCCCCGACGACGTCGCAGACCTCGTTCGGCAGCATGCCTCCGTTCGTGTCGCACAGGGCCACCACCTCGGCTCCGGCCTCGGCCGCCACCTGCAGGACCTCGAGCGCGTACGAGCGGTTCGCACGATAACCGTCGAAGAAGTGCTCGGCGTCGAGGAACACCCGCTGCCCCTCGCCGCGGAGATACTCGACCGTGTCGCGGATCATCGCCAGGTTCTCGGCCAGCGTCGTGCGCAGGGCCAGCTCGACGTGCCGGTCATGGCTCTTGGCCACCAGCGTCACCACCGATGCCCCGGAGTCACGCAGCGCTGCGACGAGCGGGTCCTCGCTGACCTTGACGCCGGCGCGCCGAGTGGCACCGAAGGCGGTGAGGGTTGCGGTCCTCAGGACCAGGTCGCTCTGCGCGCGTCGGAAGAACTCGGTGTCCTTGGGTACCGCGCCTGGCCAGCCACCCTCGATGAACCCGACTCCCAGCGAGTCCAGGTAGCGCGCGATATGCAGCTTGTCCTCGACGGACAGCGTGAGACCCTCCTGCTGAGCGCCGTCTCGCAGGGTCGTGTCGTAGACGTGGAAGTCGGCGGAGATGCCCATCCTCGGTCCTTGCCTTCGTGGAACGTCGCAAAAAAAGACCCCCCGTGGGTACGAGAGGTCAGCGCGCACGATGTGCCGTGCGCGCTAGCTGATGATGATGCGGTACTGCGTCACGCGACGAGTCTGCCACATCACGCTGCGACGAGTCCGCGGGACGCTTCGCGTCGCGGTCGCGAGGTCGCATCGGTCACTCGTGCGGGACGAGCTGCCGCAGGCTGTGCTGCCACGGCGGCGACGGGAACGGCGCGTAGACAGGACCGGCGACCTGCCGGACCAGTAGCACCGCGGCAGCCGCGGCGACGATGGCCAGCAAGACGAGCAGGCTGGTCAGCCCCGGTCTCAGCAGGGCGGACGAGACGACCCTCGAGCCCGCTCGCACGTCGCAACTGAACGGACCCCACGAGACGAACGCGCCGGCCACGACCGACCCCACGGCCAACACGTATACCAACGTCCTGGGTGGCAGTGCCAGCGTGGCCGCGCCGACGACCGCCGCACCGCTGACCAGCGCGATTCCCGCGTTGACGACGGCGCCCGGAAGCGCGAGCAGGGCGAACCACGGCGCGCAGACCGTCGCGAGAATGGTGTCGCCACGGCGTGGTCCGCGGCGCCGGCGCCAGCGCGACAGCCGGTCTCCGCGCACGCTGACGGTGCGCAGCAACCATGACGACGCCACCAGGACGGCCGCGGCGAGTCCGGGCGCGGCGACGGCCCCGGCCATCAGCAGGCAGCCGATCGACATCCAGAACAGCGCGGTCACCGCCGCCTCCGCGGATCTCGGGACGCCCGTATCGGTCCACGCCCGGGGGTTCGCGGCTGGCGACGAGGGCGGAGCCGGGTTCCACGGCCGGGCCGGGACGGGTACCGCTGCGGCTGCCCGGCTCCACGGCCGGTTCTGGACCGCGATCGCCTCCCCTGGCCTGCCCCGCGGCTGGGCCAGACCCGGTGATGCCGCCACGGGCGGGCCCCACGGCTGGACCGGGACGAACGACGGCGGGGCGGGGGGTGGCATCGACATCGCGCCGACCGGAGTCGGCTCCGCCGATACCACCGCCGTCACCGGGGCGCCCGAAGCCGACCGGCTGGCCCCGAGCGGGCCACCGGCCAGCCAGTCGGACAGCTGCCAGGAGGTCGGCCGGTCGCGGGGGTCGGCGCTCAGGGCCCGCCGGATCACCCAGGACAGCGAGTCCGGGACGCCGGACAGGTCATGCTCGGCCCGGCGTACCCGGTCCATCACCGCAACGGCGGGACCGTTCCCGTACGGCCCGCGGCCGGTCGCGGCATACACCACTGTCGCGGCCCAGGAGTGCACGTCCGCGAACGGCGTCGGGTCGCCGCCGAAGAGGATCTCCGGCGCCAGGTATCCGGGAGTGCCGAGCAGCCAGCCGCTGTGGGTGAGCCGGGAGTCGTCCGCGAGCTGAGCCAGGCCGAAGTCGATCAGGATCGGTGTAGCGCCGTCGAGCAGCACATTGGAGGGCTTGACGTCGCGGTGCAGGACATCCGCGGCGTGCACCGCGACCAGGGCCTGGGCGAGCCCGGCGGCTACTGCCTCGAGCTCCGGCCCGGACAGCGGACCGGCCTTCTCGACCCGGTCGTGCAGGGAGGGCCCGGGGACGTAGCGGGTCACCAGGTAGGGCGTCTGTCCCCACGGGTCTGCGTCGTAGACCTCCGCGACCAGCGCCGACCTGACCCGCCGAAGCGACGTGACCTCGCGGGCCATCCTGGCCCGGCCGGAGTCGTCGCTGACTACGTGCGGGCGCAGCAGCTTGACGGCGACCCGGTAGCCGTCGGGGTCCTGGCCGAGATAGACCACGCCCATGCCACCCTCGCCGATGCGCGAGACGAGCTGGTAGCGGCCAACAGCTGCTAACGGGGGCACTGCCAAGGTCACCCCCCGTTCAGACGATTCGGTCCATCCAACCGTGTGTGTCGAGGGTACGTCCGAACTGGATGTCGAGCAGCCGCTGGCGGATCTCCAGCGCCACGGAGTCCGGACGCTCGGGGCAGGACACCTCGCCGCCGCGCCACCTGAGAGCGCCGATCTGCGTGACCACGGCCGCGGTGCCACAGGCGAACGCCTCCACGATCTCGCCGGTGTCGACTCCCTCGCGCCACTCGTCGATCGTGACCCGGCGCTCGTCGGTCTTGTGGCCGAGCTCGTCGGCCAGCTCGATGATCGACGACCGGGTGACGCCTTCGAGGATCGAGCCGTTGAGCTCGGGGGTGACGAGCGTTCCGTCGGCCAGCACGAAGAAGACGTTCATCCCGCCGAGCTCCTCGACGGCTGTGTGCTCGACCGCGTCGAGGAAAACGACCTGGTCGCAGTCGTTCGCGATCGCCTCCTGCTGGGCGACCAGGCTCGCGGCGTAGTTGCCGCCACACTTGGCTGCGCCGGTTCCGCCGGGTGCGGCGCGGCTGAAATCCTCACTGAGCCACAGCGAGACCGGCTTGACGCCGCGGCTGAAGTACGGACCGGCCGGTGAGGCGATGACCGCGAACGTGACGTGTCGTGCTGCTCGCACCCCCAAGAAGACTTCGGAGGCGAACATGAAGGGCCTGATGTACAGCGTCTGTCCTGCCCCGCTCGGCACCCAGTCCTGGTCGACCTTGACCAGCGCCCTCACCGCCCCGACGAACTGGTCAACGGTCAGTGCGGGCAGCGCCAGCCGCGCGGCGGATCGCTGGAACCTCTCGGCGTTCGCGTCCAGCCGGAACGTCCAGATCGAGCCGTCCGCGTGCCGGTACGCCTTCGTGCCCTCGAAGATCTCCTGTGCGTAGTGGAGGACGGAGCTCGCCGGGTCGATCGCGAAGGGCCCGTAGGGCTTGACCAACGCGTCGTGCCAGCCGGCTTCCGGCGACCACTGCGAGACGTACATGTGGTCGGTGAAGTGCAACCCGAACCCCGGCTCGGCCAGGATCAGCTCACGGCGCGCCCGGGTCGTCGGCGACATGTGCGCCTCGACTGCGATCTCGTCGGCCGACACCGGATCGGACGTGGTCATGGCTTCACGCTAACTCACGCTGTCCGCAAGGCGCTGGGCAATCCCCGCACCGATGTCGGCGGTGGCGCGCGGCTGCCCGGCGTTGGCGGTGACGTCGTCGTACACCGCCTGCTCGACGAGCTGAGAGGCCTTGGGCAGGCCGATGTGGTCCAGCAGCAGGGCAGCGCTGAGGATCGCGGCCGTCGGGTCGGCCCTGTGCAGCCCGGCGATGTCGGGAGCCGACCCGTGCACGGGCTCGAACATGCTGGGCGTGGTCCGGTCCGGGTTGATGTTCGCGCTGGCGGCCAGGCCGATGCCGCCGGTCACGGCGCCGGCGAGGTCGGTCAGGATGTCGCCGAAGAGGTTGTCCGTCACGATGACGTCGAAGCTGGCCGGGTCGGTTGTGAGCTTGATCGTGGCGGCGTCGACGTGGAGGTAGTCGACACTGATATCAGGGTGCTCGGCGGCGACGGCACGGACGATCCGTGCCCACAGCGCACCGGCATACACGAGGACGTTGGTCTTGTGCACCCAGGTGAGGCGCTTGCGGGGCCGGCGCCCGGCCCGTTCGAAGGCGTCACGCACCACCCTCTCCACGCCGTACGCCGTGTTGATGCTGACCTCGGTCGCGATCTCGGCCGGGGTGCCTGTGCGGAGGGCGCCCCCGTTCCCGACGTAGGGACCCTCGGTGCCCTCGCGAACGACGACGAAGTCGACCTCGCCCGGCGCCGCCAGCGGCGTGGGCACGCCGGGGTAGACGCGAGACGGCCGCAGGTTGACATACTGGTCGAGTTCGAACCGCAGCTTGAGCAGGAGCCCTCGCTCGAGCAGGCCGGGCGGCATCGACGTGTCGTTGGGGCGGCCGCCGACGGCGCCGAGCAGGATCGCGTCGTGCTCGCGGAGCTCCGTCAGCACGGTGTCGGGCAACACCTCACCGGTGGCAGCCCACCGCTTCGCCCCGAGGTCGTAGTCGGTGCGGTCGAACGCGACGTCGTTGGCGGGCGCCACCAGGTCGAGAACCTTGACCGCCTCCGCGGTTACCTCGGGACCGATCCCGTCACCGCCGATGACCGCCAGCCGGATGCTTCGCGTCACCTGAAAGCCGCTTTCCTCGCCGACGCGTCACGTTCTTCGGCCGACGCGTCACGTTCTTCGGCCGACGCGTCACGTTCTTGCGTCGTGACGTCGGGTATCCCTATCGACCACTCGCGTCGCCTGGTGCCAGGTCTCGCGTCGACGCGAGGGTGGCGCCATGTCGGTCCCCACTCGGGGTACATGTCGTACATCTGGTCTCTCCGTGGTGCTCGCTCGATGCCGGAAGCGGCGCTGCGGGGTGGGCCGACCGCGCCGACGGTGACGTTCACGGCCTCGGCCGCGGGTTACGCGGCCTGTAGCGCAGGTGAAAGAGGCTGAACCAGTGCGATCGGCACGAGACGGTTTCCTCAGCAACGCGGTCGGCCAACGCCCACACACCGCGGCGAGGTGTTGGCCTAGGAGGCCCCGCCGCGGCGAGTAAGGATGACTACACATTGCCGCATGAGGGTCCGACGGTACCCAGCCAGCAGGCAAAAGATCCAGGGATTTGGACACTCGTCTCACCATCCGATACGGCTGAAGGGCCGTTCCCCGTGTGACAGACTCCAGAGGATGAGCGCTCCGGTCGACCTGCCCCCCATTGTGAGCCGGGCCCTCGACCTGTCGCGCCGGCGTGGTTTCGTGACGTCGAGCCGGCTCGAGACCGGGCGTCTGCTCTCGTCTCTCGCTGCTAGTCGGGAGGGGGTGCTAGGCGAGTGCGGGACAGGATGCGGGGTCGGTGCCGCCTGGCTGTCACACGGTGCCCGGACCGGCAGCAAGGTCGTTACGGCCGAGGTCGACAAAAGCCTCGCTGGGGCGGTGACGGACCTCTTCCAAGACGATCCCTGCGTCGAGGTACTCACTGGCGACTGGGGGGCACTGCGCGACCACGGCCCGTTCTCGCTGCTGTTCCTCGACGTCCGTGAGGCCAAGCGATCAGGTGCCGACACGGTGGCGCAGATGCTGGTACCGAGTGGAATCGTCGTGCTCGACGACTTCACTCCCTGCGCGACCTGGCCCCCGATCTTCCAGGGGAGGGTGGACACGATCCGCCAGCAGTGGCTCACCGATCCGCGGTTCACCACCGTCGAAGTGATGGTGGCGGTCGACGCCGCCGTCCTCATCGCCGCACGTCGATGAGCGCCCTCGGCAGCGGGCAGGGCAGCAAGGTGACCCGTCGGCAGAAGAATGTGACCTCTCGGCAGAAGCCGTGGCTGCGCGGTAGCGGCTAGGCGGAGACGTCTACCGCGCGGACGAGCTGCGCCTGCATCTCGGCCCCGATCTCATCCAGGACGGCTGCCGGGATCGCGCTGTCCACCGTCAGCGCGACGAGGGCAAGGCCGCCCCTGCGGTCCCGTGCCACCTGCATGCCGCCGATGTTGATGTCGGCCTCGCCGAGGATGCGGCCGATGGCGCCGACCATCCCCGGGCGGTCGTCGTAGACGAAGAAGGCCAGGTGGCCGGTCGGCTCGAGGTCCACGTCGTACTCGTTGACCTCGACCAGGCGCTCGCGCTGGTGGATACCGATCAGGGTGCCAGACACCGACACCTGCGTCCCGTCGGCCAAGGTGCCGCGGAGGGTGACCAGGTTGCGGTGATCTGGGCTGTCGGCGTCGGTGACCAGGCGCACAGCCAGCCCGCGCTCGGCTGCGAGCAGTGGGGCGTTGACGTACGACACCGTCTCCTCGACCACGTCGGTGAAGACGCCCTTGAGCGCCGCCAGCTCGAGTACCTTGACGTCGAACTGGGTGATCTCGCCGCGCACCTCGACGTCGAGCTGTTGGGCCACCTCTCCGGCCAGGGCGGTGAAGATGCGCCCCAGCTTCTCGGTGAGCGGTATCCCGGGGCGGACGTCCTCGGCGATGACACCGCCCTGAACGTTCACCGCGTCAGGGACGAGCTCGCCGCTCAGCGCCAGCCGGACCGAGCGTGCGACCGCGATACCGGCCTTCTCCTGCGCGTCGTCGGTCGAGGCGCCGAGGTGAGGCGTGGCCACCACGGTGTCGAACTCGAACAGCGGAGAGTCGGTGCACGGCTCGCTGGCGAAGACGTCGAGCCCTGCTCCGCCGATGCGGCCCTCCTTGATGGCCACGTGGAGCGCGTGCTCGTCGACGATGCCGCCCCGGGCAGCGTTGACGATGATCGCGGCGGGCTTGGCGCGGGCCAGCTGGTCCTCGCCGATCAGGCCGATGGTCTCGGCGGTCTTCGGCAGGTGGACGGAGATGAAGTCGGAGTCGCTCATCAGGTCGTCGAGCGTGACCAGCCGTACGCCGAGCTGGGCCGCCCGACCGGCCTGGACGTACGGGTCGTACGCGATAACCCTCATCCCGAAGGCGCTGAGCCGCTGCGCGACGAGGACCCCGATCTTGCCCAGCCCCACGATGCCGACGGTCTTCTCGTAGAGCTCGATGCCGGTGTACTTGCTGCGCTTCCACTCGCCCTGCTTCAAGGCAGCGCTGGCAGGGGCGATATGACGGGCCGCGGAGAGCAACAGGCCGACCGCCAGCTCGGCGGCACTGACGATGTTGGAGGTCGGCGCGTTGACGACCATCACGCCGGACTGGGTGGCCTGTTTGACGTCGACGTTGTCGAGCCCGACTCCCGCCCGGGCGATCACCTTGAGCCTCGTCGCCGCAGCCAGCGCCTCGGCGTCCACCTTGGTCGCGCTGCGGATCAAGATCGCGTCAACGTCGGCGATCGCGGAGAGCAGCTCCGCCCGGTCGGCGCCGTTGCAGTGTCGGATCTCGAAGTCCGGTCCGAGCGCGTCCACTGTCGCGGGGCTCAGCTCTTCGGCAATCAGTACGACAGGCTTGGTCACGGCCATTCGCCTTTCCAACGCGATCAGGGAGTGCTCAGCGGGCCCGGTGACGATCTGACCCGAGCACTACGCCGTGCTCGTGCCCGGACAGTGTAGTCGAGCAGGCATACCGTTCCTGGCGATGTTCGGCAAGTGCTCAGCCCAAGAAGTTGGCGCTTCGCGTCATGAACCTGACGCCTCGCGGGGATGGGAGAGCTCCGTTGTCAGCGGGCGGCGGTGCCTTCGGTGTAGTCGTCGTCGTGCGACTTGACCCAGCTCATCAGCGTGCGGAGCTGACGGCCGGTCTCCTCGATCGGATGCGACTCGCTCTGCTTGCGGAACTCGGCGAACTTCGGCGCGCCGGCGTCCTGGTCGGCGATGAACTCCTCGGCCCACTTGCCGCTCTGGATGTTGGCGAGAACCTCACCCATTCGCGCCTTCACCGACGCGTCGATCACGAAGGGGCCGGATGTGTAGTCGCCGTACTCGGCGGTGTCGGAGACCGACCACCGCTGCTTGGCGATCCCACCCTCGTACATCAGGTCGACGATCAGCTTGAGCTCGTGCAGGCACTCGAAGTAGGCGATCTCAGGCTGGTATCCGGCCTCGACCAGCGTCTCGAAGCCGGCCTGAACCAGAGCGGACGCCCCCCCGCAGAGCACCGCCTGCTCACCGAACAGGTCGGTCTCCGTCTCCTCGGTGAATGTCGTCTTGATCGCGCCGGCGCGGGTGCCTCCGATCGCCTTCGCGTAGGACAGCGCTAGTGGCCAGGCACTACCGGTCTCGTCCTGCTCGACGGCGACGAGCACAGGGACGCCGCGGCCCTCGCTGTACTCCCGGCGTACCAGGTGTCCCGGCCCCTTGGGGGCCACCATCACGACGTCGACGCCTGCGGGCGCCTTGACGTACCCGAACCGGATATTGAATCCGTGGCTGAACAAGAGGGCGTCTCCGTCGACCAGGTTGGGCTCGATGGCCTCGGCGTACAGCTTGCGCTGCACCGGGTCGGGAGCGAGCACGACGACGAAGTCGGACTCCTCGCAGGCCTCGAACGGTGTCACGACGCGCAGTCCGGCCGCTTCGGCCTTGGCGCGGCTCTTCGAGCCCTCGGGGAGGCCGACGCGCACGTCGACGCCGGAGTCTCGTAGCGACAGCGCGTGGGCATGGCCCTGGCTGCCGTAGCCCAACACGGCGACGTTGCGCGCCTGGATCAGGCTGAGGTCGGCGTCGTCGTCATAGAACATCTCGGCCATGGTGAGGGTGTCTCCTTGAGGGTCGTGGGTGTCGGGAGTCGTTGGAGCAGTCGATGCCGGCTGTAGGACAGGTTAGGCAGGTTTGCTGAGCAGCACGGGCGGGACCGGCCGGGTGCTGCGGTCGGTGATTGACCGGCTGCCGCGGTTGATCGCGACCATGCCGGACTGGACCAGCTCACGAATGCCGAACGGCTCCAGCACCCGCAGCATCGCCTCGAGCTTGTCGCGGTTGCCGGTGACCTCGATCGTGATCGCGTCGACCGAGACGTCGACGACCCTGGCGCGGAAGAGCTCGACGGTCTCCAGGATCTGGCTTCGGGTCTGGGCGTCGGCCTTGACCTTCACCAGCGCCAGCTCCCGCTCGATCACGCCGGGACCTTCGAGCTCGACGATCTTGAGCACCTCGATCAGCTTGTGGAGCTGTTTGGTCACCTGCTCCAGCGGCAGGTCCTCGAGGTTGACGGCGATCGTCATCCGGGAGATCTCGGGTCGCTCGGTGGGACCGACCGCCAGCGAGTCGATGTTGTACCCGCGGCGCGAGAAGAGCGCGGCGATGCGGGCGAGGACGCCGGGCTTGTTCTCGACCAGGACAGAGAGGGTGTGGATGGTCACCGAGGTGGCTCCTTGTCGTCGGCGGCCCCGCGGCGGGTATGCCGCGCCGTCACAGCTCGTCCTCGAAGTCGGGCTTCAGATCGCGCGCGATCTGCAGTGCGTCGTTGCTGGTACCGGCCGGGACCATCGGCCACACCATCGCGTCCGGGTTGACGATGAAGTCGATGACCACCGGGGCGTCGTTGATCTCCATCGCCTTGTCGATCGTGGCGTCCACGTCGGTTGCGTTGTCACAGCGCAGGCCGACGCATCCGAGCGCCTCGGCGAGCTTGACGAAGTCCGGGATACGGGCCGAGTGGAGGTCGGTGTTGGAGTACCGGCCCTCGTAGAAGAGCGTCTGCCACTGCCGAACCATGCCCAGGCTCGAGTTGTTGATGATGGCGACCTTGATCGGGATGCCGTTCAGCGCACAGGTGGCGAGCTCCTGGTTGGTCATCTGGAAGCAGCCGTCTCCGTCGATCGCCCATACTGTGGCCTCAGGACGTCCGGCCTTCGCACCCATCGCCGCCGGGACGGCGAAGCCCATGGTGCCGAGGCCGCCGGAGTTGATCCAGGTGCCGGGCTTCTCGTAGGAGATGAAATGCGCCGACCACATCTGGTGCTGCCCGACGCCCGAGACGTACAGCGCGTCGGGACCGGCGATCGCACCCAGCCGCTCGATGACGTACTGCGGGGACAGCAGGTCCGGGTGGTCCTCGTAGCCGAGCGGGAAGCGGTCGCGCCATGTCTGGCAGGCCGCCAACCAGGGCGCCGACTCACCGCGACGACCGGCGTCGTACTCGGCCCGGACCGCGGCGGTCAGCTCGGCGATCACCTCGCGGCAGTCCCCGACGATGGGCACGTCGGCGTGGCGGTTCTTCGAGATCTCAGCCGGGTCGATGTCGGCATGGATGACGAGCGCATCAGGCGCGAACGTATCGAGCTTGCCGGTCACCCGGTCGTCGAAGCGCGCGCCCAGCGAGATCAGCAGGTCACTGCGTTGCAGGGCGCCGACGGCGGCAACGGTGCCGTGCATGCCCGGCATGCCGAGGTGGAGACGGTGGCTGTCGGGAAAGGCGCCGCGCGCCATCAGCGTCGTGACGACGGGAATGTCGGTGAGCTCGGCGAGCTTCAGCAGCTCCTCACTCGCGCCGGCCCTGATCACGCCGCCGCCGACGTACAGCACCGGGCGCTGCGAGGCGGCGATCAGTCGGGCGGCCTCGCGAATCTGCTTGGCATGCGGCTTCGTGACCGGCCGGTACCCCGGCAGCGAGACCGTCGTCGGGTACTCGAAGGTGGTCATCGCTTGAAGCGCATCCTTGGCGATATCGACCAGCACCGGTCCGGGACGGCCGGTGGAGGCGATGTAGAAGGCCTCGGCGATCGCGCGCGGGATCTCAGCCGGGTCGGTGATCAGGTAGTTGTGCTTCGTGATCGGCATCGTGATGCCTCGGATGTCGGCTTCCTGGAAGGCGTCGGAGCCGATGGCCGCGCTCGCTACCTGGCCCGTGATCGCCACGATGGGGACCGAGTCCATCATTGCGTCCGCGATCGGCGTGACCAGGTTCGTCGCGCCCGGTCCGCTGGTGGCCATGCAGACCCCGACCTTGCCGGTGGCGACGGCATATCCCTGCGCCGCGTGTCCCGCGCCCTGCTCGTGGCGGACCAGGATGTGTCGGATCTTCGTGGAGTCGAGCAGCGGGTCGTACGCCGGCAGGATCGCGCCACCCGGAATGCCGAACACGGTGTCCACCCCCGCGCACTCCAGTGAGCGGATCAGGCTCTGCGCCCCGGTCACCTGCTCTGTCATCTCGTCAGCCTTTCCCGATTGCGAGGTGTCGTCGATCTGTCTCGTGCCACAAAAAAACCCCCCGGCCCAAGGGCATTCGGAGGGAGGACGCGCGGAGGTTGGTCTCAGTGAGGCCAGCGCAGCGCGTCGACGGGTACGAGGAGAATCTGACGCATGCTTCCACCGTCGCCGACGACCGGCCCGCCCGTCAAGCCCGTCGCATGCTCGTCTCAGGATGTGAACGAACCATCCGCGATCTGGGCGCCGGCTCTCGGGCAACAGCTCGTGCAGCTCGTGGAAGCCGTTGCCGTACACGGTGACGAAGCGGCCGCGCCTATGGAGACGGACCACGTTCGGCGGTCCCCGATGAACGCACGCAGGCGCTCGTCGATCCGTCCGTGAACCCTGCTCATCTCGTGTCGAGGCCCCGGTCAGCCGCACACGGCGCCCACGGCGGCGGACTGGACCAGCTTGCGGTACTTCGCGAGAACACCCCTGGTGTACTTCGGGCCGATCGGCTCCCAGCCCTCTCGGCGGACCTCGAGCACGTCGGCGTCGACCAGCACGTCGAGGACACGGTGCGCCACGTCGAGCCGGATCCGGTCGCCGTCGCGGACGAACGCGATAGGTCCCCCGTCGACGGCCTCGGGGGCGACATGCCCGACGCACAGCCCGGTCGTACCACCGGAGAAACGGCCGTCGGTGAGCAGGAGCACGTCCTTGCCCAGACCGGCGCCCTTGATCGCGCCGGTGATGGCCAGCATCTCGCGCATCCCCGGTCCGCCCTTCGGACCCTCGTAGCGGATGACGACGGCGTCCCCGGCGACGATCCGGCCGTCCGCCATGGCGTCCAGCGCGGCCCGCTCACCGTCGAACACGCGAGCCGTGGCCTCGAAGACATCGTCGTCGAAGCCCGCCGTCTTGACGACCGCACCCTCGGGTGCGAGAGACCCGCGCAGGATCGTCAGACCGCCGGTCGCGTGGATGGGCTTGGACATCTCGCGAATGATGGTGCCGTCGACGTCCGGGGGAGCGATGGCGTCGAGGTTCTCGGCCATCGTCTTCCCGGTCACGGTGAGGCAGTCGCCGTTGAGCAGCCCGGCGTCCAGGAGTGCCTTCATCACGACAGGTATCCCGCCGACGCGGTCGACGTCGTTCATCACGTACCGGCCGAAGGGCTTGAGATCCCCCAGGTGCGGGACCTTGTCGCCGACCCGGTTGAAGTCGTCGATGGTGAGCTCGACGTCAGCCTCGTGGGCGATCGCGAGCAGGTGCAGGACGGCATTTGTCGAGCCGCCCAACGCCATCACCACCGCGATGGCGTTGTCGAAGGCGTCCTTGGTCATGATCTGTCGCGCGGTGATCCCGCGCCGCAGCAGCTCCACGACGGCTTCGCCAGACTTGTGCGCGAAGCCGTCGCGCCGGCGGTCCACAGAGGGCGGTGAGGCCGAACCGGGCAGGGACATCCCGAGCGCCTCGGCGACGGAGGCCATCGTGTTGGCGGTGAACATGCCGCCGCAGGCACCCTCGCCCGGACAGATGGCGCGCTCGATCTTGTCGACCTCGTCGCGGCTCATCAGGCCCGCCCGACAGGCGCCGACCGCCTCGAAGGCGTCGATGATCGTGACGTCTCTGTCTCCGACCCGGCCCGGCATGATGGACCCGGCGTACAAGAAGACAGCGGCGAGGTCGAGCCTGGCAGCCGCCATCAGCATGCCGGGCAGGCTCTTGTCACAACCGGCCAGCAGCACAGAGGCGTCGAAGCGCTCGGCCATCATCACAGTCTCGACTGAGTCGGCGATGACCTCCCGCGACACCAGCGAGAAGTGCATCCCCTCATGGCCCATCGCGATGCCGTCCGACACCGAGATGGTCCCGAACTCGAGCGGGTACCCGCCCGCGGCGTGTACGCCCTGCTTGACCGCCCGCGCGAGCCGGTCGAGCGACAGGTTGCAGGGGGTGATCTCGTTCCACGACGAGGCCACCCCGATCTGCGGTTTGGGGAAGTCGTCGTCTCCCATGCCCACCGCCCGCAGCATGCCCCGTGAGGCGGTGGCTTCAAGTCCGTCGGTGACGGCGCGGCTTCGAGGCTTGATGTCGACCATGCCCGAAGCCTACGACGGCGGCGGCTGGCATCGGGGGGTCGCTCGGCGGTCGGCTGAGACGGCCCGCGTGCCCTGGCTAGGACACCACGTCGAGGAGAGGTTCGCCTGACGCCACCCGTCTCAGCTGCTCGGACACCAGCGTGTAGGCACGCGGCCACATCGCACTGGATGCCCCGCCCACGTGTGGCGTGATGATCACGCCCGGCGCCGACCAGAGCGGATGGCCAAGCGGAAGCGGCTCCGGGTCGGTGACGTCCAGGGCGGCGCGGAGCCGGCCGGTCTCCAGCTCGTTGACCAGGGCGTCGGTGACGACCACCCCACCTCGGGCAACATTGACCAGCAGGGCGTCGTCAGGCATGGCGGCCAGGAACGCAGCGTCCACCAGACCCTTGGTCTCGCCCGTGAGCGGGACGATGAGAGCAACGACGTCGCAGGTGGGGAGCAGCTCAGGCAGCTCGTCCAGCGCGTGGACGTCGTCGCGGCGAGTACGACCCACCAGCGTCGTCTCGCACTCGAACCCCGCCAACCGCTGCTGGATGGCGCGCCCGATGTTGCCCGCACCGATGACCAACACGTGCTTGTCTGCCAGCGAGGACGCCATCTGCTGGTTCCAGACCTGTCGGTCCTGCGCCCGCACGTGGTCGGGGAGGCGTCGCTGCGCGCTGATCATCAGACCGACCGCGAGCTCGGCCGTCGCCGTGTGGTGTACCTGGGTGGCGTTACACAGCGTCACCCCCGGTGGCAATGCCGGCAGGATGTGCTCGTACCCCGCCGTCAGCGTCTGCACGATGGTGAGCCGGGGCATGTCCGCGATGACGTCGACGACCCGGCGCGAGAACTGGTACGACGGGACGTAGAACTCAGCCTCGTTGGCCGAGACGGGCCAGTCGTCCTCGGTGGCATCCGCGACCTGGATGTCGAAGCCGTCTGGTACGCCCGCCAGGTTGTCGGGAGAGAACGGGAGCACCACCTTCACCCGACGACCCTAGAACGCGCCTTACCCGGGCCGCCAGGTGGGCCTCTGGCTCCGGTGTGCCCGACCAGCGGCCGACAAATGGCCTCGTGAGGCCGGCAAAGTCCACAGCCGAGACTCCCGCCGTAACAGTAACGTCACATATCAGACACAGCGCGTGACTTTCCCCTGGCTAGCCTGATGACGGATCCACCCACTTGCTCACAACTCGAGAGAAGGAGCGCGTGATGTGGAAAGCCTGGTTGTGGCGCCCGACCAGTCAAGCCGGTGCCCTCCGTAACGCTCGCCATGCCTCAGCCGTCCTCGCGCAGCGACGGCTGGAGCGTACGGAGATCGATGCCTTTGTCGCGCTCCACTCACGGCACCGGCAGCGGCGCCCGGCGGTCTAGCCGACAAGGTCGGCGGCCCGGGGTCGGCAGCGATGCGCCCAGATGCACACCCGTGCATCTGGGCGCCCGCACGTCCGGCGAGGACACCTTCGCGAGCCCGAGCTCGCGGACCCTGGCGGCGTCGGCCGGCCCGCGC
>JBBSET010000051.1:0-27288 GCA_038239485.1 Propionibacteriales bacterium | reverse complement strand
TGAACCTCTCGGTCGACGGCGACGTCGAGCAGCGCGGACGCCTGGGCGTCGTCGTCGGCATCGTCGCCCCACGACAGCGCCTGCGTGACCAGCTTCCAGGGCCGCTGCCGCCCCTTTCCGGTGTCCTCCTGCCGGACGTAACCGTACTCGGCGAGCTTGCGCAGGTGCCAGGACACGTTCGAGGGGTTCTGGTGCAGCCCACGACCTGCCTCGCTGGCGGTCATCGCGCCATGGGCCAGGAGCAGGTCGAGCAGGTCCAGGCGAAGTGGGTGGGCCAAGGCGGCCATGTCACGGGCATCGGTGACCCGGCGGCGACTGAGGGGCATAACTGTGAAACTACTCTTTCGAAAGACTCCTTTCAATGTCGGGTGGGACTATTGAGGCAGACTGCCGGCGGGCTCCCTCAAGCCTGCTGGGCGTGGTCGGTGCGAGCGGGTCCGTCGAAGACGGCCATGATGCGCTGCAGGTCTTCGAGGGTCGCGAACTCCACCACGAGCTTCCCCCGTCGCCGACCGAGATCGACTGTGCAGCGAGTCTCCAGCCGCTCGGACAGCCGCTCGGCGATCTCAGCCAGTTCGGGGACCACCGGACGAGGCCCCCCAGCACGAGTCGAGCGGCGTTTATCACCCTCTCCCACTGCCACCAGCTCCTCGAGACCTCGCACGGAGATGCCCTCGGCGACCGCCCGGCTGGCGAGCCGGTCCATGGTGACCGGGTCGTCCAGCGCCAGCAAGGCTCGTGCGTGCCCGGCCGACAACACTCCCGAGGCGACCCTGCGCTGCACATCGACAGGCAGCTTGAGAAGCCGGATCGTGTTCGAGATCTGTGGGCGGGAGCGCCCGACCCGTTGGGCCAGCTCGTCGTGTGTGCAGTCGAAGTCGTCGAGCATCTGTTGGTATGCCGCCGCCTCCTCGAGCGGGTTGAGCTGGGCGCGATGCAGGTTCTCCAGGAGCGCGTCGCGCAGAAGGGCATCGTCGGCCGTCCGTCTGACGATCGCAGGTATCCGCTCGAGCCCGGCCAGGCTGGCCGCCCGCCACCGTCGTTCACCCATGACGAGCTCATAGCTGTCGACGTCGTCCAAAGGCCGGACCACGATCGGCTGCAGCAGTCCCACCTGCGAGATGGAGTAGACGAGCTCCGCCATCGCGTCCTCGTCGAAGATGGTGCGGGGCTGCCTGGGGTTGGGTCGGATCGCATCCACCGCAAGCTCAGCGAACCATACCCCTGCCCGGTCAGGTACCCGCCCCGAACTGGAATCCATCGAGCCCTGCCGCGCCTCCCGCTGGGGAGCGCTGGTGGGGATCAGCGCCCCGAGGCCGCGACCGAGTCCGCGCTGGTTCGTCGTCACCGCACTGCTCCTTCCAGCTGGTTCGCCAGCTCGGTCGCCGCCTCCAGATAGGACAGGGCGCCGGGGGAGCCGGGGTCGTAGGTCAACACCGTCTGTCCGTGGCTCGGCGCCTCAGAGATACGCACCGACCGAGGTATGGCAGTCTTCAGCACCTGTTCTCCGAAATGGCGCCGGACCTCTTCGGCGACGGAGGAGGCCAGCCGGGTTCGTGCGTCGTACATCGTCAGCACGATCGCGCCGAGCCGGAGCCTGGGGTTCAGGTGCTCGCGGATCTGGGCCACCGTGCGCATCAGCGCGCTCAGCCCCTCCATCGCGTAGTACTCGCACTGGATGGGGACGAGTAGCTCTTCGGCGGCCGAGAGCGCGTTCACCGTCAGCAGGCCCAAGGACGGTGGGCAGTCGATGAGGACGTAGTCGTAGCGCTGACCGCGCGCCGCTGCGTCCTCCAGGTGGGCGGTCAAGGCCCTGAGCAGCCTGGTCTCACGGGCGACGACCGAGACCAGCTCGATCTCGGCCCCGGCGACGTCGATGGTGGCCGGGACCACGAACAGTCCCGGCACGTCGCGGCTCTCGACCAGGACCGAGGAGATCGACCGGCCGCCGATGAGGACGTCGTAGATGCCGGGCGACCCCTCGTCATGCGCTACGGAGAGCGCCGTCGAGGCATTGCCTTGCGGGTCCAGATCGACGAGGAGGACCCGCAGACCGTGCTGGGCAAGCGCGGCGGCGACGTTGACAGCCGTCGTGGTCTTTCCGACGCCGCCCTTCTGGTTGGCCACCACCAAGGTCCGCGTCTGGCTCGGCGCGGGCAGCCCCCGACTCCGGCGCTCGGAGGCTTCACGCCGATGGTGCACCGCTTGGGAGATCGGCGGCTCGGCGTCGCGTTCGCTGGGACTGCGAGCTGCGATCTCGGCCGCCGTGGAGACCCCGGTCGGAAAGGCAGCGGTTGTTTCACGTGGAACAACCGGCCAGCCCAGCCCGGGAGAGGCCTCCGGAATCGGTTGCGGCCATCCCAACCGAGTCGATGTCGGGACCGGCACCGGCACACCTCTCTACGAACCAAGCGGACCATTCGACTGTATCCGGACAACGGTGGTAACCGGGTCGACGACACCCTCTCCGCAGGCTTCCACAGCGGCTATCCCGGCCCGCAGTCGCGAGAGAGCAAGCGACGCATCGGCGAGCTCGGCCAGGGCGGTGGCGCCCTTGAGCGCCAGCAGCTCGCCGCCCGGCCGGCACAACGGCAGGGCCCACCCGACCAGCCGCTCCAACGGCGCCACCGCCCTGGCCGTGACCACATCGAACTGCGCCGTGCCGATCAGGTCCTCGGCCCGTGACCTGACCACCGTCATATTGGGCACGTCCAGCGCCTCGATCACCTCTACGAGAAACGAGCTTCGCCGCAGCAAGGGCTCGATGAGAGTGACAGCGAGGTCGGGGCGGGCGAGCGCAAGAACGACGCCCGGCAGCCCGGCCCCCGAGCCGATGTCCCCCACCCTTGCGCCTGCCTGGATCAGGGGATGGACCACGACACAGTTCAGGAGGTGGCGGCTCCATAGCCGGCCACCCTCGCGAGGCCCGACCAGCCCGCGACGTAGCCCGTCGGTGCGGAGCAGGTCTGCGTACGCGTGGATCTTGGCGGTGGACCCACCGAACCAGTGGGCGATGACGGCCTCGTCGGGAGTATCGGTTTCACGTGAAACATCGGCCACGAGGGTTTCGAACGGTCAGGGGACCGGCAGGATCACGACGCAGCGGGTCGGCTCAACGCCCTCGGACTCACTCTTCAGGCCGGCATCACCCACAGCATCATGGACGACCTTGCGCTCGAACGGTGACATCGGGGCGAGCTTGACGGCCTCACCGGTCAGTCGCACCTCGTCGATGGCCTCCTTGGCGAGCTCGACCAGGCTCCGCCGAAGATCGGCCCGGTAGCCGCCGATGTCGAGCATCAGGCGGGACCGCTCGCCGGTCTCGCGATACACCGCCAGGCGAGTCAGCTCTTGCAAGGCCTCCAGCACGGCGCCGTCGTCGCCCACCAGGCTGTCGAGATTTGCACCGACGATCGAGACGGCCGCTCGGTCGCCCTCGACATCCATGTCGAGGTCCCCGTCGAGATCAGCGATGTCGAGAAGCTCCTCCAGGTAGTCGGCAGCGACGTCACCCTCGTTCTCGAGCCGCTTGAGCCGGTCGATCGGAGCTGACTCCGAGTCCTCGGACGCGCCAGCCTCATCAGCAGCGCCGTCGTCACCACCGTTGTCACGGCTGCCGCGAGGGACGCTGTCAGACTCGATGTCGTCAACGTCGGGTACGTCGGCGTCCGCTGGCTCGGTGCTGGTCTGCTCCGTGCTCGTCTGCTCTGCACTCATCTGCTCTGCACTCATCTGATGCGTACTCCGTCTCGATGGCCCGAAAAGGCTGGAAGGCTGACCGCTGCGGTCTAGGTCTCCCTGGGCTTGGGCTTGGGCTTGGGCTTGGTGGTGCGGCGCTGGTCGCGCGACTGCTTCTTCGGCTGCGCCCGCGGCGGGGTCTTCGGGCCCTCGGGCGGTGTGATCACGGCTGTTGCACCGCCAGGGTCCTCGCCACCCCGCTTCTTGAGGTCACGCTGCCTCTTCGCCTCGAAGGCCGGGGTACCAGGCGTCGGGTTGTTGCGGATGACGTAGAACTGCTGACCCATCGTCCACAGGTTCGACGTGGACCAGTAGAGCAGGACACCGACCGGAAAGGCGATGCCGCCGACGGCGAAGACGACAGGGAGCACGTAGAGCAGAATCTTCTGCTGCTGGGCGTACTGCCCGCTCATGGCCGAATCGGGCATGTTCTTGCGCATCAGCTGGCGCTGGGTGGTGAACGTCGTGACCGTCATCAGCACCACGAGGAAGGCGGTCAGTGCCTGGGTGTGCCACGAGGTCGCCTGGGTGAAGGAGTCAGAGATCCTGGCGAGCCCGAAGATGGTGCCGTCGCGCAAAGACGCGACCTGCTGGGAGGTGAAGAAGCCCACCAGTTCGGAGTGGGTGGCCTTGTTGAGGGTCCTGAACAACGCCAGGAAGATCGGCATCTGAAGCAGCAGGGGCAGGCACGATGCGAGCGGGTTGGTACCCGTCTCCTTGTACAGCTTCATCGTCTCTTGCGTGAGCCGCTCTCGGTCGTGGCCGTACTTCTTCTGCAGCTCCTTGACCTTCGGCTGCAGCAGCTGCATGTTGCGGCTGTTCTTGATCTGCTTGACGAAGAGCGGTATCAGCAGCGTCCGGATACAGATGGTGAGCCCGATGATCGACAGTGCCCACGACACGCCTGCATCGAGCCCGAGCACGCCGTTGAACAGCTTGTGGAAGACGATGAGGATACCGGTCGTCACGTAGTACAGCGGCGCCATGATGGCGCTGCCGATGGCTACCAGGGTGCCGAACACTTACTGCTCCTCGCTCACGGTCAGGGGCGACGGTGCTCGCCACGAGAACTGCGCTGGCACGGGGTCGACGCCGCCGGCTGCCCAGGGATGACAACGGGAGATCCGGCGTGCGCCCAGCCAGAGCCCTCTCACCGCACCGTAGCGCTCCACCGATCCCAGCGCGTAGGCCGAGCAGGAGGGGTAGTAACGGCAGACGTCGCCATAGATCGGGCTGATCAGACGACGATACGTCTTGAGCAAAACGACGACGACGGCCGTCAGCACGAGACACCGGCGATCCTCGACAGGCACCAGTCGAGATCTCGCGACAGCAGGGCGAGGTCGGCACTGGCGGCGGCCGGCTTGGCCCTGATCACGACCAGCAGCGGCCCGAGTCGCTCGAGATGTGGTCTGACAGCGTCACGCAGGCGTCGTTTGACCCGGTTGCGCACCACCGCGTTGCCCACCGACCTGCTCACGACGAGGCCGATGAGAGCGTCCGCGCCGACGGGCTCGGCGATCGAGTGCACGACGAGGGTCGCGGACGCGGTGCGGGCGCCCCGACGCACTGCGCGTCGGAAGTCGGTGGACCGACGCATTCTGTTGGTTCGGGGCAGCACACGAGCTCCGGCCCGAATCAGGCAGCGAGGCGGTTACGGCCCTTGCGCCGGCGACCGGCGAGGATGGCCCTACCCGCGCGCGTGCGCATCCGCAGTCGGAAGCCGTGCGTCTTACTGCGGCGGCGGTTGTTGGGCTGAAACGTGCGCTTGCTCACGGAGAGAGACTCCCAAATCGGATGATTCGCATTCGAGGTGACGGACATGCTCGGTTCGACAGGACCGTCCATCCACAGCGCCGGGTCGAACCGACGCGAAGCTCCGTAGTGCGGGGGCCTGTGGACATGCGGCTGGGGTCGACGCCGTGGCCGACTGATCAACGGTACGCGGTGCTGGTGGCAAGGGTCAAACCGGGCCGCGGCGACCCCGTCTTGCCCGGTGAGGACGTGGAGGCTGCGGGCACGGCCCGATGAAAGCCTGGTTATAGCGCGATGGCGGCAGAGGGCTGCGGCGACACGCCGAAGAGACTCGCCCGGCGGCAGCTTTTCTCAGGCGGGGCTGTGGACAACCGCTTGAACTCCCGACCGAATTCTTGTTAGCGTCCCGCATCGGCACCGAAGTATTCCCCGCCGCCATCACACGGCACCTCGGGCGCACAGCCATCCGTGCACAGCTTGTGGATAACCATGTGGATGCAGCCGTTCAGGCCCGTAGGCAGAAGGCGAGTGGATACCCCGATGACGTTGCTTCCTGACTTTGAAGCTGCCTGGAGCAGCCTGGTGGACGACCTGCCGGCCAGCCAGCGTGCCTGGTTGATGGCCGCGCAGCCGGTCACCCTCCACGAGAGCACCGCCATCGTCGCCGTCCCGGACGACTTCACCCGAAGCCAGCTGGAGACGCGGCTGCGTCCACGACTGGAGGACGCCCTGAGCAGAGGGCTCGGGCGAGCGGTACGCCTTGCCGTCACCGTGGACCCCGCGCTCGCCCCGCTCGAGGTGGCCGAGGTCGGGTTCGAGCCCCGTTTGACGTCGGA
The DNA here is from genome assembly GCA_038239485.1 of Propionibacteriales bacterium. GTDB lineage: Bacteria > Actinomycetota > Actinomycetes > Propionibacteriales > Nocardioidaceae > DASQEH01. The sequence goes on along the minus strand of JBBSET010000051.1, from coordinate 20,959 downwards.
CACCTCGACCAGTTACGACGAACCCCGGCTCGGGGACCGGCCGGGACCGGCCATGTTCACGCCCTCCGGTCTGGCCAGCACGGCCTCCGACAGCGCGGCCAGCGCCCGAGAGACACGGCTCAACCCGAAGTACGTCTTCGAGACCTTCGTGATCGGCTCGTCGAACCGATTCGCCCATGCGGCAGCCGTCGCCGTCGCCGAGGCCCCCGGAAAGGCGTACAACCCGCTTCTCATCTACGGCGACTCCGGGCTGGGCAAGACGCACCTGCTGCACGCGATCGGCCACTACGTCCGAAGCCTCTTCACCGGCGTCCGGGTCCGCTACGTCAGCAGTGAGGAGTTCACCAACGACTTCATCAACGCGATCCGCGATGACCGGGCCGCGAGCTTCCAGAAGCGCTACCGCGATGTCGACGTGCTCCTGATCGACGACATCCAGTTCCTGGAAGGCAAGATCCAGACACAGGAAGAGTTCTTCCATACGTTCAACACCTTGCACAACGCGAACAAGCAGATCGTGATCACCTCCGACCGCCCGCCGAAACGGCTGGAAGCGCTCGAGGACCGACTCCGGAACCGTTTCGAGTGGGGACTGATCACCGACGTACAACCGCCCGACCTCGAGACCAGGATCGCCATCCTTCGCAAGAAGGCGGCGACGGAGCGGCTGACAGCCCCGCCCGACGTCCTCGAGTTCATCGCCAGCAAGATCCAGACCAACATCCGCGAGCTCGAGGGAGCGCTGATCAGGGTCACGGCCTTCGCCAGCCTCAACCGCCAGCCGGTCGACCTGACGCTGGCAGAGATCGTGCTCAAGGACCTCATTCCCGAGGGTGGTGAACCAGAGATCACAGCCGCGGTGATCATCGCGCAGACGGCCGCCTACTTCGGCCTGTCCATCGACGACCTGTGCGGGGCCAGCCGCAGCCGGGTGCTCGTCACCGCCCGGCAGATCGCGATGTACCTGTGCCGCGAGCTCACCGACCTCTCGCTGCCCAAGATCGGCCAGCAGTTCGGCGGCCGCGACCACACCACGGTGATGCACGCCGACCGCAAGATCCGCCAATTGCTCGGCGAACGTCGCAGCGTCTACAACCAGGTCCGCGAGCTGACCAACCGGATCAAGCAACAGGCTCGACAGCAGTGAGCCGACCGGGTCCTTCGCCGGCCGGAACCGTCATGCCGCAGGAGCAGAAACGCACAGCCTGGGGACAATGCTGTGGACTGAGCGTGATCAGCCGCTTCCCAACGGTGGACAGCCCGATCCGGCGGCGCGCTTCATCGGCGACATGCACACCGGTCCCCCGTTGTGGCTCGCGCATGCACACCCCCTGGGGACGACAGTGAGGATGCTGACCAGCGCACTGACCTGTTGTCCACAGCGTGCACAGAACCGATGACGATGACGAAAGAGACAGTTAGATGACATGGGGTTCGAATTCACCCGTGCCCCAGTCTGGGGGTAACCACGGTGCGAGGTCCTCCCGGCGCTGTCTCCCGGGCGCCGGTCATGGCAGGATTCCTCGAAGCACATCTCTGGCAGGAGGCAGCACATCGTGAAGTTCCGCGTCGAGCGTGGCGTGCTGGCCGAGGCGGTCGCCTGGACGGCTCGCAGCCTGCCGACCCGCCCCGGTACGCTCCCGCAGCTCTCGGGCATCAAGATCTCCACCGAGCCGGACGGGCTCGCGCTGAGTGGCTTCGACTACGAGACCTCCGCCCAGATCACGATCCCCGCCACGGTCGCGGACGAAGGCACCGTCTTGGTATCCGGCCGCCTGCTTGCCGACATCACCCGTGCCCTGCCCCACCAACCCGTCGATGTCGTCCTCGATGGCGCCAGGCTGACCCTGACCTGCGCGAGCTCGCGTTTCAGCCTCCAGACGATGCCGGTCGAGGACTACCCGGAGCTCCCGGAGATGCCCGCGATCGCCGGCACCGTCGACGGGGACGCCTTCGCCGCGGCGGTGGGCCAGGCGGTCACGGCCGCCGGGCGCGACGACATGCTACCCGTGCTGACCGGGGTCAAGCTCGAGATCGACGGCTCCAAGCTCTCCTTGCTGGCGACCGACCGGTTTCGGCTCAGCCTGCGCGAGCTCGAGTGGCGTCCGAACCAGAGCGACCTGTCCATCACGGCGCTCGTGCCGGCGCGTGTGCTGTCCGACACCGCCAGGTCGCTGCCTGCCGGTGCCGAGCTCAGCATCGCGTTGGCTGCATCGGGCGGTGACGGGGAGGGGTTGATCGGGTTCTCGTCGCAGGCGGGTGGCATCCGGCGTCGCACCACGACCCGGCTCATCGAGGGCGCGTTCCCGAATGTCCGCCAGCTGTTCACCGGGACGGCGGAGATAAGCGCGATGGTCGAGGCGAGTTCGCTGATCGACTCGGTGAAGCGGGTCTCCCTGGTAGCCGGTCGCAACACCCCGGTCCGTCTCGGCTTCACCGACGGGCTCGTCACGTTGGAGGCCGGCAACGGCGAGGAGGCCCAGGCGTCGGAGTCCCTTGAGTCCGCCATGGTCGGCGAGGACATCTCCATCGGCTTCAACCCGTCGTACCTGCTGGACGGTCTGAGCGCCATCATGGGCTCGTACGTCCATATCTCCATGACTCAGCCCGCGCGGCCCGCCGCGTTCGCTGGGTTGGACGGTCTCGACGGAGTGCCCGACGAGCAGTTCCGCTACCTGTTGATGCCGTTGCGAATGCAGGGCTGAGCCGACCGAAGGCTGAGCCACCGAGAGAAGCGTCCCTGGAAGGATCTGCCATGAAGATCGGACTCATCGGCCTGGGCAAGATGGGTGGCAACATGCGCAAGCGGTTGTCCAACGGCGGCCATGAGGTTGTTGGTTTCGACCACAACGCCGATGTGAGTGATGTGGCGACGTTGCAGGATCTGGTCGACGCGCTTCCCTCGCCGAAGGTCGTCTGGGTGATGGTTCCGTCTGGTGACCCCACCCGCAAGACGATCAGCGAGCTCAACGAGCTGCTCTCTGAGGGTGACATCGTCGTCGACGGCGGCAACTCCCGCTGGACCGATGACACCGAGAACGGGGCGATGCTCGCCCAGAAGGGCATCGGCTTCATCGACTGCGGCGTGTCGGGCGGGATCTGGGGCCTGGAGGTCGGTTACGCCCTGATGTGCGGTGGCAGCGACGACAACGTGGCGACCCTGCAGCCGATCTTCGACACCCTGAAGCCCGAGGGTGACTCCGGCTTCGTCCACGCCGGCAAGATCGGCGCCGGCCACTTCGCCAAGATGGTCCACAACGGCATCGAGTACGCCATCATGCAGGCCTACGCAGAAGGCTGGGAGCTGCTGCAGGCGACGGAGGCGGTGGACAACGTCACGGAGGTGTTCGACTCCTGGCGGTCGGGCACCGTGATCCGCTCCTGGCTGCTCGACCTGCTCGTGCACGCGCTCAAGGAGGACTCGAAGCTGGACCACATCGCCGGCTATGCCGAGGACTCGGGCGAAGGACGCTGGACCGTGGAGGCGGCGATCGACAACGCCGTGCCGTTGCCCGCGATCACCGCGGCCCTGTTCGCCCGGTTCTCGTCCCGTCAGGACGAGTCACCGGCGATGAAGGCGATCGCTGCCATGCGCAACCAGTTCGGTGGCCACGCGATCCGGGCGACCAAGGACACCACCCAGCCGCTGGCGCCCTAACGCATCGTGTACGTCTCGCACCTCGGACTGGTCGACTTCAGGTCGTATGAAGGGGTCGACGTCGACCTCGGCCCCGGTGTGTCGGCGTTCATCGGGCCGAACGGCCAGGGGAAGACCAACCTGGTCGAGGCTATCGACTATGTCGCGACACAGTCGTCGCACCGGGTGGCGAGTGACCAGCCGCTGGTCCGCGTGGGCGCGGAGCAGGCCATCGTCCGGGCGACCGTCCAGCGCGACAACCGTCGGGCCCTGATCGAGTTGCAGATCAACCCCGGTCGGACCAACCGGGCGCGGCTCAACCGAGGTGACGTGCCGAGGCCGCGCGAAGTGCTGGGGATCCTTCGGACGGTCGTCTTCTCGCCCGACGATCTCGACCTGGTGAAGGGCGACCCGGCCGCCCGGAGGCGTTTCCTCGACGACCTGCTGGTGGCTCGGCAGCCCCGCTTCGCGGGGGTCCGCAGCGACTACGACCGGGTGCTCCGCCAGCGCAGCACGCTGCTGAAGACTGCGGGCGGGCGGGCGACCGGCCGGCGCAACGAGAGCGCGCTCGCGACGCTGGACGTCTGGGACGCGCACCTCGCCCGCACCGGAGCCGAGCTGCTGGCGGCGCGGCTCGAGCTCGTCGAGTCGCTGTCGCCGCACGTCACCAAGCACTACGACGACGTCGCGCAGTCGGTGCCCAAGCCCGACGGCGGCAATGACGCGAACCTCACCTACAGACCGTCGCTGGACCTGGCTGACGCTCGCGAGCGGGCGGACCTGGTCGAGCTGTTGCTTGCCGAGGTCGGCCGCCGACGGGCCGACGAGCTCGACCGCGGACTCACGCTGGTCGGCCCGCACCGCGACGACCTGGCGTTGAGCCTCGGCTCGCTCCCGACCAGGGGATACGCCAGCCATGGTGAGTCCTGGTCGTTCGCATTGGCGCTGAAGCTGGCCGCGTTCGACCTGCTGCGGGCTGACGGCGACGACCCCGTGCTGATCTTGGATGACGTCTTCGCCGAGCTCGACGACCTCCGGCGCGCGCAGCTGGCGGCGCTGGTCGCAGGTACCGAGCAGGTGCTCGTGACGGCGGCGGTCCCGGCCGACGTCCCCGGCGACCTCGTCAGCCAGCGTTTCGACGTGCGAGACGGCACGGTGACGCGTGCCTGAGCCTGCCGACCCCTCAGCCGAGGAGCCGCCGATACCGGCGCGGGAAACCGAGCAGGCGCCGCCGGCAGACCGGCACGACCGGACCGGGCTGGAGCTCGCGCGCTCGGTCGCGGCGGCGCTGCGTGGCATCTCCGCCAAGCGGCCGCAGCACTCCCGCAGCGCACGGCGTTCGGCAGCGACCGAGCTGTCCGGCGCCCACCCAGATGCTCGAGACCCCACCGAGCTCGGCGCGGCGCTCAACAGGTTGGTCGTCGAGAGCGGATGGACCACGGATGTCGCGGTGCACGGCGTCTTCGGGCGCTGGGCGTCGATCGTTGGCGCCGACGTTGCGGCGCACTGCACTCCCGAGAGCTTCGCCGACGGTCTTCTACGGGTGCGAACCGACTCGACGGCATGGGCCACCCAGCTGAAGCTGCTCGCGCCGACGATGGTGAGGCGGCTGAACGAGGAGCTCGGCCACGGCACCGTCCTGCGGATCGACGTGGCCGGACCGGATGCACCGTCGTGGCGCAAGGGCCGGCGATCCGTCCGGGACGGCCGCGGACCACGCGACACCTACGGGTGAGGGGCGCCTCACAGCCCCGTTGACGGGACCCGAGGCCTAGGGGGACCTTCTGCGAAGGCTGCTGAGGCCTGGAAAAGCGGTTGCGGGGCCGCTGGGCGCCACGGCAGCTGACTTTCGTGCCCATAGCCGGTGCCTACGGTGCGGCTATCGGCCCCTCAGCGCCTATACTGGCTGGTGAACGAAGGGCCGCCAGCTCGCCCGGACGATGTCCGACGTCCTCTCCCCAGGAGTAGGGGGTCTGCCCGGCGGCCTTTGTGCTGACTGTCGGCACTGACGGCCCACGACTCACGAACTGAACCTCAGTATCTCAGCCTCAGCAACCCAGGCCCAGCAACCCAGAAGCGCATGGAGAGGTTGGCGGATGGCGTCCAACGAAGAGGAATCCGCGACCGACCCGGAGCATGAGCCCGTTGCCGAGTCGGCCCAACCGGCCTTGTACGACGCGTCCGCGATCACTGTCTTGGAGGGTCTCGAGGCCGTCCGCAAGCGCCCAGGCATGTACATCGGCTCGACCGGCGAGCGCGGTTTGCACCACCTTGTCTGGGAGGTAGTGGACAACTCGGTCGATGAGGCCTTGGCGGGCTACTGCGACAAGATCCTGGTGACGCTGCGAGCCGACGGTGGCATCGAGGTCGTCGACGACGGCCGCGGCATCCCGGTCGACGAGCACCCGGTCGAGAAGATCCCAGCCGTGACCGTCGTTCTGACGGTGCTGCATGCCGGCGGAAAGTTCGGCGGTGCCGGCTACAAGGTGTCCGGCGGCTTGCACGGAGTGGGCCTGAGCGTCGTCAACGCCCTCAGTGAGCGACTGACCGTCTCGGTCAAGCGTGACGGCTACCGCTGGGAGCAGTCCTTCGTGTACGGGGTGCCGACCGGCCCGTTGATCCGTCACGAACCCACCGACGAAACCGGCACCACGACGACGTACTGGGCCAGCACCACGATCTTCGAGACGACGGAGTACTCGTTCGAGACGATCTCCAGCCGGTTCCGGGAGATGGCCTTCCTCAACAAGGGTCTCGAGATCGTGGTCCGCGACGAGCGTCCCGAGCACGCCAGCGGTATCGCCGACGCTGTCGCCGACGCGACGATACCGGCCGAGGTCGACGGTGGCGCGGACGGCATCACCGGTGACGACACCGTGGTCGAGCGCCGTTTCCGCTACGACGGCGGGCTGGTCGACTACGTCACCCACCTGAACTCCACCAAGGAGGCGGTGCACCGCACGATCATCGCCTTCGAGGCGAACAACGACGCTGTCGGCATGAGCCTCGAGGTGGCCATGCAGTGGAACTACAGCTACACCGAGTCGGTCCATACCTTCGCCAACACGATCAACACCCATGAGGGCGGCACCCACGAGGAAGGCTTCCGCTCGGCCTTGACCACGACAGTCAACGGCTGGGCGGAGCAGTGGGGCCTGATCAAGAAGAAGGAGGACCGGCTGTCGGGCGACGACGTCCGCGAGGGCCTGACGGCAATCGTGTCCATCAAGCTCGCCGTGCCACAGTTCGAGGGCCAGACGAAGACGAAGCTCGGCAACACCGAGGCGAAGTCGTTCGTGCAGAAGGTGGTCAACGAGCAGCTGGGCGAGTGGCTCGAGAAGAACCCGGGCGAGGGCAAGGACATCATCCGCAAGTCGATCGCCGCCGCCACCGCCCGGATGGCCGCCCGCAAGGCCCGTGACCTGGCCCGTAGCCGTAAGGGCCTGCTCGGCGGCGGGGGTCTGCCGGGCAAGCTCGCGGACTGCCAGTCGACCGACCCGGCGGAGTGCGAGGTCTTCATCGTCGAGGGCGACTCGGCCGGAGGGTCGGCGAAGGGTGGCCGGAACCCCCGCGTGCAAGCGATCCTGCCCATCCGCGGCAAGATCCTCAACGTCGAGAAGGCCCGCATCGACAGGGTGCTCGCCAACACGGAGGTGCAGGCCATCATCTCCGCCCTGGGCACCGGCATCCAGGAGGACTTCGACGTCGACAAGCTCCGGTACCACAAGATCGTGATGATGGCCGATGCCGACGTCGACGGGCATCACATCCAGACCTTGCTGCTCACGCTGCTCTTTCGTTTCATGCGCCCGCTGATCGAAGGCGGCTTCGTCTATCTCGCGCGGCCGCCGCTGTACCGGCTGAAGTGGAACAACCCCGCCGCACACGAGTTCGTGTACTCCGACCGGGAGCGCGACGTGATGATGGCGGCCGGCATCGAGGCGGGCAAGAAGCTGCCGAAGGACAACCCGATCCAGCGCTACAAGGGTCTCGGCGAGATGAACGCGAACGAGCTGTGGGACACCACGATGGACCCGGACAACCGGGTGCTGTCGCAGATCACCCTGGACGACGCTGCTCAGGCCGACGAGATCTTCTCCATCCTGATGGGCGAGGACGTCGAGCAGCGGCGCTCCTTCATCCAGCGCAACGCCAAAGACGTGCGTTTCCTGGACATCTGAGCTTCGACATCTGAGCCCGTTCGCACAGCCCCGAAGGCTGAGCCTGTAGAGAAGAGAACCTGGTGACTGACGAGATCATCTCCGGACCGTTCGGCCCGGGCGGCCGCGTGGAGCCGGTGGAGCTCCAGACGGAGATGCAGCGCTCCTATATCGACTACGCCATGGCTGTCATCGTCGGCCGGGCCCTGCCGGATGTGCGCGACGGCCTGAAGCCCGTGCATCGCCGGGTGCTGTATGCGATGTACGACGGTGGCTACCGCCCCGACCGCGGCTTCTCGAAGTGCTCGCGCATCGTGGGGGACGTGATGGGCCAGTACCACCCGCACGGAGACACGGCGATCTACGACACCTTGGTCCGCCTCAGCCAGTCCTGGGTGATGCGCTATCCGCTCGTCGCGGGACAGGGGAACTTCGGCTCGCCGGGCAACGACCCGGCGGCTGCCATGAGGTACACCGAGTGCCGGTTGGCGCCGCTCGCGATGGAGATGGTTCGAGACATCGAGCAGGACACCGTCGACTTCCGGCCGAACTACGACGGCCGTAGCTCCGAGCCGGTCCTGCTGCCGTCCAGGTTCCCGAACCTGCTGGTCAACGGCTCGGCCGGGATCGCGGTCGGGATGGCGACGAACATCCCGCCCCACAATCTCCGCGAGGTGGCTGCCGGCGTGCAGTGGGCGCTGGCCAACCCGACGGCGTCTCGCCAGGAGCTTCTCGACGCGCTGCTCGAGCGGATCCAGGGACCGGACTTCCCGATGGGCGCGCTCATCGTCGGTCGGCAGGGTATCGAGCAGGCGTACCGCACCGGGCGCGGCTCGGTCACCATGCGGGCGATCGTCGACGTCGAGGAGGACCACAGGAACCGCACCTGCCTGGTCATCACCCAGCTTCCCTACCAGGTCAACCCTGACAACCTGGCGCTCAAGATCGCCGAGCTCGCCGACTCGGGCCGAGTCCAGGGCATCGCCGACGTCCGCGACGACTCGTCCTCCCGTACCGGCCAGCGCCTCGTCGTGGTCCTGAAGCGCGACGCCATCGCCAGGGTCGTGCTCAACAACCTCTACAAGCACACCCAGCTCCAGGAGAACTTCAGCTGCAACATGCTCGCGCTCGTCGACGACGTGCCGCGCACCCTCAGCATCGACCTCTTCATCACCAACTGGATCCTGCACCAGATCGACGTCATCCAGCGGCGAACCAGGTATCGCCTGCGCAAGGCTGAGGAGGAGGCGCACATCTACCGCGGGCTGGTGAAGGCGCTGGACGCCCTCGACGCGGTGATCGAGCTGATCCGCCGCAGCCAGACGGTCGAGGAGGCTCGGACCGGGCTGATCGCCCTGCTCGACATCGACGAGCTGCAGGCCCGGGCGATCCTCGACATGCAGCTGCGCAGGCTCGCGGCACTCGAACGGCAGCGGATCATCGACGAGCTGGCCAAGCTCGAGCGCGACATCGCCGACCTGGAGGACATCCTCGCCAACGAGGCCCGACAGCGCTCGATCGTCAGCGACGAGCTCACGGCGATCGTCGACAAGTTCGGCGACGAGCGTCGCAGCCAGATCATCCCCTCCGACGGTGACCTGTCGATGGAGGACTTCATCCCCGACGAGGACGTCGTCGTCACGATCACCCGGGGCGGTTACGCCAAGCGCACCAAGGGCGACCTCTACCGGGTCCAGAAACGCGGCGGCAAGGGGGTTCGGGGCGCCACCTTGCGCGGGGACGACGTCGTCGAGCACTTCTTCGCCACGACGAACCACCACTGGCTGCTGTTCTTCACGACTGCGGGGCGTGTGTACCGCGCCAAGGCCTACCACCTGCCCGAGTCGGCACGCGATGCGAAGGGCGGCCACGTCGCCGGCCTGTTGTCCTTCCAGCCCGACGAGCAGATCGCCCAGGTGCTGGCGATCCGTGACTACGACCAGTCGCCCTACCTTGTCCTCGCCACCCGGCGTGGGTATGTCAAGAAGACCCGGCTGCTCGACTACAACTCGCCACGCCAGGCGGGCGTGATCGCCATCAACTTCCGCGAGGACGACGACGAGCTGATCGGCGCCGAGCTGGTCACGGCCGAGGACGACCTGCTGCTCGTCTCCCGCAAGGGCCAGTCGGTCAGGTTCCGTGCCGACGACGCACAGCTGCGGCCGATGGGACGCGCGACCTCCGGGGTCACCGGAATGAAGTTCCGTTCCGGCGACGAGCTGCTGTCGATGTCCGTCATCGAGGCAAGCACGGCCGATGACGCCCAGCAGCGGTATGTGTTCACGGTCACCGACGGGGGCTGGGCGAAGCGGACTGTCGTCGACGAGTACCGCCTCCAGGGTCGCGGCGGCCTCGGTATCAAGGCCATGAAGCTGGCAGACGCCCGCGGCTCACTGGTCGGCGCGATGGTCGTGACGTCGGCGGACGAGGTGTTGGCCATCAAGGCGAGCGGACAGGTCACGCGGTCCGCGGCGAACGACGTTCCGGCCAAGGGACGTGACACCATGGGAGTCAAATTCGTGGCTGTCGGGGGCGCTGACAGCGTCGTGAGCATCGCCCGCAACATCGAGCGCGACGCCGACGACCTGATAGAAGCCTTAGCGGACGGTGACGAATCGGTCGAACTAGACGACAATGACGTGCTGGGCGTCGGCGACGGCGACGTGATAGACCCAGCGGCAGACAGTCTGCCGGACGAGCAGGAGGACCTGGACGATGAGTGACCCTTCGGACAAGGGGCCGATCGCGCCGCCCCGAACTCTCGCGAGTCAGTCTGGCCGGTCCGCCGCGCCCGAGCCGGTCGCCGGCATGGAGCCGTCGAGAACAGGCCAGCCCCAGCCGGCGATGAGCGGCCAGCTCGGTGCGGCGTCGACATACCCAGCCGGCGACGCTCCCACCGAACGCAGCCTGCCGGTACCACCCTTGGCGAGCGCCGCCGGCCCTACCGCAGCCGGTTCGACCGCATCAGCTGCGGGGGTCAGGCCCGACAAGCAGGCGGCCCGCGAGGCGAGGCGTGCGCAGGCGCGCCAGCCCCGCACGGTGCGGCGTGCAAAGCTCCGCATCGTCAGGGTGGACCCGTGGTCGGTGACCAAGGCGTCGCTGCTGCTGTCCATCGCGTTCGGGATCATGTGTGTCGTCGCGGTCTTCCTGATCTTCTCGATCATCACCGCGTCAGGCCTGTGGGACAGCGTCAACAGCACCATCCAAGGCGTCCTCAAGCAGAAGCCGCAGGACCGGTTCGACATCACGCAGTATGTCGGCATGAGCCGGATCATGGGCGTCACGATGCTGATCTCGGCCATCGACGTCATCATCATCACCGCACTGGCGACGCTCGGCGCCTTCATCTACAACATGGCGGCCTCACTGCTCGGCGGCGTCGAAGTCACGTTGGCCGAAGACCTCAGGTAGTTCCGTCGGCTGGGCGGTGCCCGGCTTGGATGGATGCGTCACCGAGAGTGGCTTTTGCCAAAGCGCGATGATCACTCTGCGTAGATAGTAAGATCACGGATTGTAAGGGATAGATAGTTTCCTCGAGAGAGGCCACGTCTTGTGGCCCGGGGCCCTCACGACCGCTCCATCATCCGTGTACTTACTTCGACTGAGGGATCCTCACATGCTGCAGCGCATCCGCAAAGCCAAGCGAGAAGAGAGCGGCTTCACGCTGATCGAACTTCTCATCGTCATCGTCATCCTCGGCATCCTGGCCGCGGTCGTCGTCTTCGCCGTCAACGGCATCCAGTCCCGAGGCATCGCCTCGGCCTGCAAGTCCGACGTCTCCACCGTCACCGTGGCCGCCGAGGCCTACTACGCCCAGAACGGCACGTACGCAACCAACATTGCGGCCCTGGTGACGGCGGGGTTCCTGCATAACGCTCCTCCGACAAACAACTACACAGTGACCTACACGCCGGTGGCAGCATCAGGTTCCACACCGGCAAGCGAGACAGTGACCGGAGCCTTGGCTGGCGGCGGCGCCTGCTGACCGCCTCTGTAGGGCGAGCCGTGACGGCTCGCCCTATAGGCATGCTCCCGTCATCACGTCAAGCAAAGGGTCCGTCATGCTGGCTTCGCACCAACCAGGCGCACAAGCTCCGCTACCGCCGACAGCTCTCGGTGGTGGCTCCGCGTGCTGACCGAGGCCACCCACGCATCTGCCGTTCATGGCATCGATTCGTTCCTGGGTGCGCTGTGGCAGGCTCGTGGCAGCGACCTTCTCGTCACCTCGGGGAGGCCACCCCAGATCCGAGTCGACGGTGACCTTCGCGACGTCCCGGGAACGTCCACACTGACCGACGACGACACCATCACGCTGCTCGCCCAGATGCTCAACCTCGAGCAGATGGCAGCGTTCGGCAAGGATTTCGAGTACGACTTCTCCTTCAGCTGGAGAGACGATGCCCGGATCCGGGGGAACGCCTTCAGGCAACAGGGGTCGGTCGCCTTCTGTCTGCGACTGATCCCGAACGCCCTTCCCACCATGGCCGAGCTCAGGTGCCCGGCGATCCTCACGACGTTCGCCGAGCTGCAGCAAGGCCTCGTTCTTGTTACCGGGCCGACAGGATCAGGGAAGTCGACGACGCTGGCGGCGATGGTCAACCACATCAACACCGAGCGGTCCTGTCATATCCTCACCATCGAGGACCCGATCGAGTACGTGCACCCGCACAGGCGTTCCATCGTCAACCAGCGCGAGGTCGGTTCCGACACGTCATCATTCCCGAGTGCCCTCAAGGCCGCCCTGCGTGAGGACCCGGATGTCTTGCTGGTCGGTGAGATGCGCGACCTCGACTCCATCCGGTTCGCCTTGACGATCGCCGAGACCGGTCACCTGGTCTTCGCAACGCTTCACACCAATGACACGTCCCAAGCGATGTCTCGGGTGATCGACGTCTTTCCGGGAGACCAACAGCCGCAGGTCCGGGTGCAGCTCGCGGCGACCTTGACCGGAGTCGTCTACCAGCAGCTGCTCCCCCTGGTCGGCGGCGGCATGGTCGCGGCGCACGAGGTGCTCGTGGCCAACTCGGCGGTTCGCAACCTGATCCGCGACGGCAAGACCCACCAGCTCCGCAACTCCTTGCTCACGGGCCAGCGTGAGGGCATGGTCACCTTGGAGCAGTCGTTGTCCGCGCTGGTTCACGACGGGAAGGTGAGCCTCGAGGACGCTCGAGCCCACAGCCTGTACCCGAAAGACATCCAGATGGCTGTCCGTGGCGAGAAAGTGCCCGCGTGAAGTTCCGCAAAGCAACGCCACCCAGTCGAACCGACGACGGCACCGCCGCGCCCGCCCAGACTCGCGGTCGCGACAACCTGCGCCCGGCCACGGCAGCAGTGATGCAGGCGCCGTCGGCTCCGCCGGACTTCACCATCAAGCCTGGTGGGGCCCGACTGGGCGAGATGCTGGTCGACGCCAACCTGCTGACCGAGCAGCAGCTGATCGACAGCCTCGAGATGGTGAAGAGCAACGGCGGGGGACTGCTGGGCCGGGTGCTGGTCGAGATGGGCCTTCTCGACGACCGCCAGCTGGCCCAGGTCCTCGCGGAGCAGCGTTCACTCGATGTCGTCGACCTTCGCAAGACGGTGCCACAGACCGCCGCGACGGATCTGCTTCCCGAGCAGGTCGCGCGCACGCTGATGGCGATTCCTGTGTCCGTCGATGACGATGGGGTGCTGGTCGCGGTCGCGGACCCGACGGACGCGACGCTGGCAGAGCTGCGCGGGACCATCGCGAGACCGGTGAGGCTGGCAGTCGCGGCGCAGTCCGACATTCTGCGGGCGATCGGCAACAGCTACCGGGTGATGACGGCGATCGACAGCCAGGTGGAGGCCTTTCGAGCCAAGGACCTGTCGCGCAAGGAAGTGGTCGAAGCCGGCACAGCGGTCGCAAGCGACTTCGCCCCCGTTGTGCAGGTCGTCCAGCTGCTCATCACCCAGGCACTGCGAGACCGCGCCTCCGACATCCATATCGAGCCGCAGGAAGGCGAGGTGCGGGTTCGGTACCGCATCGACGGCGCCCTGCACGACGCGATGTCGCTGCCGGAGACCATGGGACCGGCCATCGTGAGCCGGATCAAGATCCTCGGCGACATGAACATCGTCGAACGCCGACGTCCACAGGACGGCCAGATCAGCATGGAGGTCGAAGACCGGCAGGTAGACATCCGGGTGTCCACCCTGGCCACCATCCGCGGCGAGAAGGTCGTCATGCGACTGCTCGACAAGAGCCGTCCGTTGTACCGGCTCGGCGACCTGGGTATGCCGGCCGACACAGTAGCGAAGTACGGGGAGCTGCTCAGGTCTCCCTACGGGATGTTGATCTGCGCCGGGCCTACCGGCAGCGGCAAGACCACGACGTTGTACGGCTCGCTGGGGGAGATCAACAGCCCGGAGCGCAACATCACCACGATCGAAGATCCGGTCGAGTACGTCTTCCCGCTCATCAACCAGATCCAGATCAACGAGCAGGCCGGGATCACCTTCGCCGGCGGGCTGAAGTCGGTGCTGCGCCAGGACCCGGACGTGCTTCTGGTCGGGGAGATCCGAGACGTCGAAACCGCCCGGATCGCCGTCCAGTCCGCACTGACCGGCCACATGGTGCTGTCCTCGCTGCACGCGACCGACACCGTCTCAGCACTGCACCGGCTGCTGGACATGGGGATCGAGACGTTCCTTGTGGCGTCGTCTGTCACGGCTGTGGTAGCCCAACGCCTGATGCGGCGCATCTGTGCGCACTGTCAGGCGGCCTACGAGCCGACGCCGGCCGAGCTCGCGTACCTCACGACGATGGGGGGCGAACCACCAGCCGACGGGTTCGTCCATGGCACGGGCTGCAACTTCTGCGCCCAGACCGGGTACCTGGACCGGATCGGGGTCTACGAGCTCCTCACCGTCAGCGCGGCCGTCCGCGAGTCGATCACGAACGGCGCATCGCACGACGAGCTTCGCAAGCTGGCTCGTTCCGAAGGCATGCGCACTCTGCAGGAGGAGGCGCTACGGCTCGTCGACTCAGGCGTGACGACCATCCCCGAGGTACTGCGCTCGATCTACGTCGTGGGCGGCTGACATGCCGAGGTATGCGTATGCCGCCACCGGACCCGACGGCGTCGCGCTTTCGGGTAAGGGAAAGGCGAAGAGCGCGCGCTTGATGGAGCTCTCGCTCAGCGACCGTCAGTTGACGAATGTCAGCGTCACCGCACTGAAGTCGCGGCTCAAGGTCGACGTGATGCCCAAGCGGGTCAAGCGCGAAGAGGTCATGCATGTGTCCCGGCAGCTGTCGGCGTTCATCCGTGCCGGCCTGCCGCTGCTCGACGCCGTGCACACGCTCGGCGACGAAGCCGGCAACCCCTCCGTCGCCAAGATGCTCGGCCGAGTGGAGGAGGGGCTGCGAAGTGGTGACACGTTGTCGGACTGCTTCGACCAGCATCCGAAGATCTTCCCTGACTACTATCGCGGCATCCTGCGCTCCGCCGAGCTCACCGGACAGCTCGACACGGTCCTCGACCAGCTCGCGACGTACCTGGAGCGAGACCTGGAGGCGCGCCAGAAGGTCAAGGCTGCGCTGATCTATCCCGGCGTGATCGCGGCGATGTCGCTGGTCACGGTCGTCATCTTGTCGACATTCGTGTTGCCGCGGTTCAAGGTGTTCTTCGAGGGTCTGCACGCCAAGCTGCCGCTGGCCACCCGCATGCTGCTTGCGGTGACCGACCTCCTCACCAAGTGGTGGTGGGCGATAGTGCTGGTCGTGGCGGTGGTGAGTGTGGCCTACGTCGTGCTGATGCGGACAGAGTTCGGCAGGTACGCCCGCGACCGGCTGTTCCTCAAGGTTCCAGTTCTCGGCGACACGATCCAGTTCGCCCTGGTGGAGCGATACTGCCGGATCCTGTCCTCGATGGTCGTTGCCGGCGTACCTCTGCCGGAGGCGCTCGCGGTCGCATCCGGCTCGTTGAAGAACCTCGTGTACACCCGAGCGCTGTCCGAGGTGAGTCTGTCGGTGATGGAGGGCGAAGGCATCGCCCGACCCCTGATCCGTTCGAGGCTGTTCCCGACGACGGCGGTCCAGATGATTCAGGTCGGTGAGGACACCGGCACTCTGGACACCCAGCTCGAGGTGACCGCCAAATACTTCGAGCGGGAGCTGGACTACAAGATCAAGAAGCTGACTGCCCTCTTCGAGCCCGCTGTCATCATCGTGATGGGCCTGATCGTCGGTTTCGTCGCTGTCGCCTTGGTGTCGGCCATGTACGGCATCTTCAACCAGACGACGACGTGACGCGCCGGTCGTCCCACGTGCGTGACGCCCGAGGGGAGACCCTGATCGAGCTGCTCGTCGCGATGTCGATCCTCGGTGTGGCCGTGGTAGCGCTGGTGGGCGGCATCGGCACGAGCATCGTGGTGACCGACGCCCACCGCAAGCAAGCGACCGCAGAAGCCGTCATCCACACGTTCGCGGAGTCGATCGAGAGCTCCGTTGCTGCGATACCGACGGCCTACGCCAGCTGCCCGAGTCTGTCCACGTACACGACACCGGCCGGCTTCGCGGTACCGGCCGGCTTCACGGCCGCCGTCACAGCGGTGACGTACTGGAACGGCGCCCCGGCTGGCTCGTTCGTCACCACCTGCTCATCGGACGTGGGCATCCAGAAGCTGACGCTCAGCGTGGCCAGCACCGACCTCAGAGCCACCGAGACGCTCAACATCGTGATCCGCAAACCCTGCCGAGCCGCGGACCTGGCATGTTCATAAGGGTCCCCGGCGACCGATCTGTCTGCCGGGAGGAGGGGTTCACCCTCGTCGAGCTCCTTATCACCGTCGTGATAATGGGGATCATCTCGCTGAGCCTCGGAAGCGCTTTCACCAGCTTTCTCCAGAACACCGACACCACGATCCGCCGTCTCTACGAGTCTCACGACGCCCAGATCAGCGCGACGTACTTCGCGCAGGATGTGGCCAGCGTCGGCGATCGGGACTCCTCGGACGTGTTGCTGCAGTCCGTCGAGACGAGCGGGACGGCGCAGTTCCCGACGTCGTGCGGTGGCGCCGGCGACCCGACGCCGATCGTGGGTTTCGCCTGGGACGACCCGACGAGCACGACCGCCTCGTCTCTGGTTCGGGTCGTCTACCTCATCCGGACCGTCTCCTCCGAGCGTCAGCTGCACCGGCTGGTATGCCTCGGCTCGTCGACGACGCCGAGCAGCGACACCGTGCTCGTACACAACGTCTCGATCACTGCGGCGCCCACCGTGACCTGCGCAAGCCCGACCACCTGTGCTGGCACCGGCAGCGCGGTGCCGCAGTCCGTCACACTGGTCCTGTCGATCAAGAACCCGGCCACCACCGGTGCGGCGATGACGATCACCTTGACCGGACAGCGCAGGCAGACATGATGAGGCTGCGACCCCACTCACGCAACGAGGACGGCGCCTCGCTCATCATCGCTCTGCTGTTCGTCACCGTGGTGTTCACCGTGACCATGGCCACCCTCTCGTTCTCGTTCTCGAGCATTCGCGCGACCGTCGCAGTTCGCCAGCAGGCGTCCGAGGCCTACGCGGCCGACGGTGCGGCGCAGGTCGCCGTCAACACTCTGCGCAACAGCACATTCATGTACGACAGCGCTCACTGCTTCTCCAACAACACCAATGACAACCTGTCGGTGCCGGCCGTCAGCGGGACGGTGTCGGCGCTGGTCACCTGTGCGCCCAGAGCGGATACCCCTCCACCGCCCGTCGTGGGGGTGATCAACAGTTCCAACACGCCCGGCGACGCGATCCTGACGTTGGGAACGTCCGCCGCGGAGGACGGGATCGGGTTCGGTACGACGGCGGCAGGAAACACGCTCAACGTGACGGGGAAGGTCCGGTCGAACTCGACCATCAACACCGGTGCTGCCACCTTGAAGAGCGATACGAGCATATCGGCGAGAGGCGCGTGCACGCCCTCTGCCGGAGTGGTCGCCCCTGTGAAGACCTGCTCGACGGGCGTCGCGGTGCAGGATCCGGGGTATGCCGGTCCGGCGGCGGCGACGCCCACCCCGCGAAGTGTGCCGAACTGCCCGAACAGCGGGGGCCTGGTCACGTTCTTGCCCGGCGTCTACACCGATGCGGCCAGCCTCAGTGCCTGCGACAAGAGCAATATCACCATGTGGTTCACACCGGGGAACTACTATTTCAACTTCCCTAGCAACATCGCCGGCAATCCCCCGGTCTGGAACATGGACCGGGGCTCGCTGGTCGGCGGAACCCCGACAGCCAACATCGCCACCCAGACGCCGGTCATGCCGGGCTCGTGTGTGAGCCCGTTCCCGACGGCCAGCGCACCGACCACCGCTCCCCCGGCCAATGACGGGGTCGAGTTCGTCTTCGGCGGCGAGAGCCAGTGGGTGGTCGGTACCAAGGCCCAGGTGGAGATCTGCGGGTCGTACAGTGTGTCGGCCCCGCCCATCGCCATCTACGGCGCCAAGTCAGCCGTCAACGGGGTTCCGGCCCAGTCGGGCTGCGTGATCCTTGTTGGGTCGAGTGGCTGCGCGATGATCTCGGCGACGTTCAACTCCCAGGACAGGAGCTCGCTCTACGTGCAAGGCACGCTGTATGCCCCGAATGCCCTGCTCAACCTGTCCGCAGTCAACCAGGGGCAGCACCAGACGAACATGTACTTCAATGCGGGCATCATCGTCCGAAGCCTGAAGGTCTTTGTGGACGGAGTGCTCCCGAACGTGGTCGGGCTGCCGGGCCTGACGACAGTGGCCGTTCCCCAGCGACTGCCGGAGTCTGTGGCGTGGCTGCAGGTCTTCGTCTGTGCGACCGTGACGCCCTGTACGACAACGGCCGGCCGCCTGCAGCTGCGGGCGAAGGTCGGCTTCAGCGAACCGGTCGACTCGACTGTGCCGCTGGTGGCTGGTGTCCGCAGCGTCAAGGTCTACGACTGGGCCGAGCAACGGTAGGTCGGCTGCCGCCATCATCTGCCGGTGCTGAGCCGAAGGTAGGCCTCCGCCAGTTCCTGGCCGGCGAAGATACCCACCAGCGCGCCGGCGATCATGAACGGCCCGAACGGCAGAGCGGTCTTGCGCCCGGCCCGGGAGGTGGCGATCATCGCCACCCCGACGACCGCGCCGAGCAGGAAGCCGGCAAAGGCGCCCACCACGAGGCTTCCCCACGACAGGTAGGCAGACACCGCTCCCGTGAGTCCGGACAGCTTCACGTCGCCGAAGCCCATCCCGGCCGGGTAGGCGAGCGCCACAGCGAAGTGGAACGCGTACAACGCTGCCCCTCCGACGACTGCGCGCTCGAGCCCCCCCCACGCGTGCTGCCAGGCTGCCGCCCCGGTGAGCAGGACCAGGAGCACCCCGTACGACGGCAGCACGATCACGTCGGGTAGCCGCCGGGTGTCGAGGTCGATGAGGAACAACACGATCCCGACGGCCGCGAAGTAGAGGAAGGCAGGCAAGGCCGCCATCTCGCCGAGTGAGTGCAGGCGGATCGTGAGGGCGACGAACAGAACCCCCGTACCGACCTCGACGAGCGGGTACCGGACGGCGATCCGGTTCTGGCAGTCCGAGCACCTGCCGCGAAGGGCGAGCCAGCTGAGGACGGGAACATTCTCACGGTAGCGAATGGCGTGCGCGCAGTGCGGACACCGTGACGGCGGCGAGACCAGGCTCAGGCCCAACGGGACGCGGTGGATCACCACGTTGCTGAACGACCCGAGGGCGAGCCCGAGAATCGCGATGTAGACCAGCAGAACGACCACTGTCCCCAGAGTCTCACGCTGCCGGTTGCGAGAGCGGGCGATTGCGGAGTGGGCCGAGACTCTGCCCGTGGGTTTGGCCGGTTGCCTTACGGTGTCCGATCGCCACCGCTAGACTTGACTTTGGGTACATATTCCATCACAAAGAGTGAAGTCTGTGCTCGGGCCTCGCTCGCGCTGGGCTGGCGCTTGCCGACCAGAAGGAGCTCTCGGTGCTCGTACGATCGACGGTCACCGCGTCAGCGGTGTGCAGATGACCGTGTCCGGCTGGATGCGACGAGGCGTGCGCTACCGCTACCGGCTGGTTGCCGCGATGCTGCTGGTATCCGTGCCGTTGATGGTCGCCCTTGCGTGGCTGCTGACGGCCGCGTCGTCCGCCGACCTCACCGCCTCCGCGGAGGCGAAGGGTCAGAACACCTCTCGAGCGGTGACCTTGCGGGTCGAGGACTGGCTGCGCGACCGCCAGGCGCAGCTCAAGCAGATCTCCATCCAGGCCGGGGACGACATGAGCCCAGCCAACCTCCGCAACACGCTGGACGGGATCCAGCAGTCCTACGACGTCTATGACCTGGTCGAGATCACCGACCTGCACGGCAAGGTGTTGGTCACGAGCGCGAGAGGCCAGAGCTTGGCGGCGGGCGGTCAGAGTTGGTTCCGTACGGCCGTCGACGGCCATACCGCCCTGACCTCTCTCGTGCGGCATGGGAGCCGGATCGAGTGGATCCTCGCCCGCCCGATCGTCGGTCCTGGGGGCCACCCGACAGGGGTGGTGGCCGCAAGTCTGCACGTCGGAGAGCTGTCGAACCTGCTCAACCCGGAGCTCGACAGCAAGAACACGGTGACGGCGGTCGACGCGACCCACCATCTGGTCTACGACACGGCGATGGGCGCGATCTCCAGCTCGTCGCAGCTGCTCACCGCAGGCGCACTCGCCAGCCAGCCCGTCGACAACACGGCGATCTCCCAGGCGACCCGGTCGAAGAAGCCGGGAGTGGCGCGCTTCCTCGACCCGAACGGCAACGACGTGATCGGCGGCTACGACATCCTCAACACGTGCCTGCCCGGCGCACGCGGATGCCTGGACTGGATCATCTCGGCGCAGCAGCCCGCCAGCGTCGTCCTCGCGCCAGTGGCCAACCAGCGCACCCGCACCATCGTCATCGTCGCGATCGGCACCTTGGTCGCGGTCGCCGCGGCGCTCGTGTTCGGCACCCGCGAGGCGAAGAAGCTCAGGTCACTTGCTGACCAGACCACGCTGTCCGGTCTGGAGGTGCGCTCGTCGGCGGCGGAGTTGTCGGCGTCGTCGGATGAGTTGGCGGCGACGACGACGTTGCAGAGTGCGGCGGTGACGCAGGCGACGTCGACGACGGAGGAGTTGGCGCGGGCGTCCGCGGCGATCGCGGACACGGTTGACGAGGTGGCG
>JBBSET010000050.1:0-27812 GCA_038239485.1 Propionibacteriales bacterium | reverse complement strand
GAGCCGGGCGGCGTTGTCACGGTCATCGGCGGCCTCACGGGTCTCCGGTCGCACGCCCACGACCGACGCTGCCCCCAGCCTCTCGAACAGCGCTGCGTAGATCTCGACGGCCTCGGGGCCGAGCGACGAGGCCGTCGGGACGACCGCGATCCGAGCCTGCGGACCACAGGCCTGAACGAAGTGCCGCAGCACCGTACGCCGGTTCAGCTTGTCCTCCGCGCCCCCGATGACATACAGCGCGCCGACGGGGCTCGAGCCAGACATGGCCAGAACCCTACGGGGTCTACGGCCGCCGACGTGAGCCAGCCGATCGTCGGTAACAATGAGGTATGCCCCGCAATGAGCCCCGACTCCTCGTGGTCATGCGTCATGCCAAGACGGAGTCCCTCGCCGGCAGCGATCATGACCGTCAGCTGACCGAACGGGGACGCCACGACGCCCGCACCGCGGGGGCGTGGCTGTCCGAGCAGGGGCTGTCGCCCGCCGTCGTCCTGGTCTCGTCTGCCGTCCGCGCGCGGCAGACCTCCGACGAGGTCTGGGCCGCGATGGCGACGACACCGGACGTGCGCGTCCTGGAGTCGCTGTATCTGGGCGACGAGGACGACGCAATGGAGGCCATCGCCACCGAGATCCCGGCCGGGGCCGCGATCGTGGCGGTCGTCGGCCACAACCCGACCGTGACGATGCTTGCCAACCTGCTCCAGGTCGAGGGTGACCGCGCCGACATCGCCCTCCCGACCGCGGCGCTCGCCGTGCTGAGTGTTCCGACCGACTGGGCCGACCTTGCGCCCGGTGTCGCCACCTTGATCTCGGGGTACCGGGCGGGCGACTGACCGGACCGGCTACACCAGGTCCGGGCGTGGGGTCTCGAAGCCGTGAGCCGCGTCGTCGGCCTCGAGGTCCTCTCGGCTGATCCCCAGCAGGTACAGGATCGCGTCGAGGTAGGGCACGTTGACCGCGGTGTCGGCGGCCTCGCGCACGAGCGGCTTGGCGTTGAACGCGATGCCGAGGCCTGCTGTGGCGAGCATGTCGAGGTCGTTGGCGCCGTCCCCGATCGCGATGGTCCGGTCCAGCGAGATCTTGGAGTCGGCGGCGAAGTCGCGCAGCGCGACGGCTTTGCCGGCCCGGTCTACCACCGCGCCGACGATCCGGCCGGTGAGGCGGCCCGCGGCCACCTCGAGCTCGTTGGCGCGTGAGTAGTGGATCCCGAGGTCGGCCGCGAGCCTCGACGTGAGGTGGGTGAAGCCGCCGCTCACGATCGCGAAGCGGTATCCGAGCCGGTTGAGCGTGCGTACCAGGGTGCGGGCGCCCGGCGCCAGCTGCATCTCGTCGTATACCTCGTCCAGCACCGTCACCGGCAGACCTGCCAGCAGCCCCACCCGGCGCCGCAGCGACTCCTCGAAGTCCAGCAGGCCACGCATGGCCAGGTCGGTGACCGCCGCGACCTCGTCCCCCACGCCCCAGTGGGCCGCCAGCATGTCGATGGCCTCGCCTTGCACAAGGGTGGAGTCGACGTCCATCACCACCAGGCGCCGGCCGTGGCGGAGCAGCCCGACGCTCTGCACGGCGATGTCGACCCGCTGGATGGCGGCTTCGTGCGCGAGCACCTCGCGCAGCCGGCTCAGCCGCGCACCCGAGACCTGGAACTCGATCGCGGTGACGGGATAGCGCGCCATCCGGACGATCCGGTCGATGTTGGCCCCGGTATCGGCGATCCGCCCGGTGATGGCCGCCACGGCCGCGGGAGCGAGCAGCTGCCCGAGCACCGTGACATGGGCGCGCCCGTCGCGCCGACGGTCGGTGTCGCCCTCGCCGATCACGATCTCGAGCTCCATCTGGAGCGCGTCTGCGGTACTCCGGGCGGCGGTGGCAAGGCCGGCCTGATCACGCGGCGCCGACACCAGGATGCCGAGTACGAGCCGGCCCCGCAGGACGATCTGCTCGATGTCGAGCACGATGACCCCGTACCCCGACAAGGTGTCGAAGATGGCCGCGGTGACGCCGGGCCGGTCCCGGCCGCTGAGGTTGAGCAGGACCGTCTGGTCCCGGCCGGCGGCATCGGCCATGGTTAGCGGCCGTCCAGTGACGAGCAGCCGGCGACCACGGCGAGGTGGGCTGTCTCGCGCAACGGTGCCAGGGCGCGGCGTCGCCGCGCAGCGTCGAACGCGGTCAGGGAGCCGCCGTCGCCGTGCAACGCGATCCTGACGATCTCCTTGCAGCGCAGCCCCCGGGTGACCAGGTTCGCGGCAGCGGGGGACGCGAAGATCATCGAGGCGTCCCAGCTGCCGGCGGTCCGCAGATTGAGCAGGGCGTCCGCGGCGTCGGGGCTCCACGAGGCCACGTCCAGGTCCGCCAGCCGGCTGGCAACCGAGATCAGGCATTCGCCGAGCGCCCGCTCGGCCGAGGCGACGTCGGGCAGGTAGCTGGGCGGATACGCCGGACCGGCTGCCCAGACAGCCTTCACCCCGTCGGGCGACGGCACCATCCCGAGCTCCAGGTCCCACAGGATCACTGCCTGGCCGGCCTCGACGGCGGTGGCGTTGAAGTCCGGCGGACCGCCTAGCCCGACCGGGTCACCCGGGTACGGCAGCGCCAGGCTGGACCGGCTCACGCGCCGCCGGCGGATCTCCCCGAGCAGCATGGCCGGGGCAAGGTCCGACTCTTCGAACCCACGGAAGCTCAGCGTGCTGTCACCAGCGGCGATCCCGCTGATCGCGGCATCGGCGGAGGTCCGCCCGGTGATCCAGCCGTTGAGCCAGCACACCATGCGCGCGGCCGCCGGAATCACCAACATCGCCCCAGCCTAAAGGCGGCTCGCCGGCGCCGGCGAGGCGCGTCTCGGCGCTGACAGGTGCAATAGGTTGGACCCCGACAGCCCGGATCGCGACGAGGAGTGCCATGACCGCCGTCATTGAGCTCGCTGACGTCTCGGTCGTCCGCGGGGCGAACCGACTGCTCAGTCATGTCAGCTGGCAGGTCGAGGAGGACGAGCGCTGGGTCGTTCTGGGGCCGAACGGCGCGGGCAAGACGACACTGATCCAGATCCTCAGCACCAACCTGTATCCCACCGACGGCCTCGTCGGGGTGCTGGGCGAGGTGATCGGGACGGTCGACGTGTTCGAGCTGAGGCCGCGGATCGGTTTGACCAGCGCCGCCCTGGCTGACCGGATACCCCGCAGCGAGCGGGTCGGCGACGTCGTGGTCTCCGCGTCGTACGCCGTCGTCGGGCGCTGGCGAGAGGCCTACGACGAGCTGGACCACGACCAGGCCGCCCGGCTGCTTACGGAGGTCGGGGCCGGCCACCTGGTGGACCGTACCTTCGGCACCCTCAGCGAGGGCGAGCGCAAGCGGGTCCAGATCGCCAGGGCGCTGATGACCGACCCCGAGCTGCTGCTCCTCGACGAGCCGGCGGCCGGGCTCGACCTGGCCGGCCGCGAGGACCTGGTCAGCACGCTGTCCGCCCTGGCGCTCGACAAGGACGCACCCGCGACGGTTCTGGTCAGCCATCACGTGGAGGAGATCCCGCCGGGCTTCACTCACGTCCTGCTGATGAAGGCGGGCGAGATCGTGGCCGCCGGGCCGCTGGCGGACACGTTGACCGAGGCGAACCTGACCGAGGCGTTCGGCCTTCCGCTGCAGCTCTCGAGCGCCGACGACCGCTACAGCGCCCGCAGGCGGGTCACCAGTCACCGAGGCTGAATCGTGACCTCGAGCGGCTAGAGTCGAGGGCATGGACTGGGTTCGCGACCACGCGTGGGAGACGTGGCTGATCGCGTCCTTGCTGCTCGCCGGGTTCGAGGTGGCGACCCTCGACCTGTCGCTGCTGATGATGGCAGCGGGTGCGGCCACCGGGGCGGCTGCCGCGGCCATCGGGCTCAACGTCGTGGTCCAGGTCCTGCTTGCTGTCGTCGTCGCCGTGGCGCTGCTGTCGTTCGTCCGTCCCAACGTCGTCCGCCGTCTCCATGCCGGCCCGACCTTGCAGAACGGTCCGGGTGCCCTGATCGGCAAGAACGGGCTCGTCCTCGAGCGCGTCACCGCGCATACCGGCCGGGTCAAGCTCAGCGGTGAGGTCTGGTCGGCCCGCAGCCTCGAGGAGACGGCCACGATCGAGCCCGGCGCGAAGGTCGCCGTAGCTCAGATCGACGGCGCCACCGCCGTCGTCTACCCGGTGCTGTAGCAAGCCGGTGAACACCTGTCAGCAATCGGGCAGAGCGCCCGGCTGTCGTCCCTAGGGGGTCACGCAAATGTGGTTGCTCATCATCTTGGGCATCGTGGTCGTGCTCGCGGTCACCGTGTTGGTCAAGTCCGTGCGGATCGTGCCGCAGGCCTACTCGGGCATCGTGGAGCGGTTCGGCAAGTACCGGATCACGCTGTCGGCGGGACTGAACATCGTCACCCCCTTCGTCGACCGGCTGCACTACCTCATCGACCTGCGCGAGCAGGTCGTGTCGTTCCCCCCGCAGCCGGTGATCACCGAGGACAACCTGGTTGTCTCCATCGACACCGTCATTTACTTCCAGGTGACCAACCCGGTGGCCGCGACGTACGAGATCGCGAACTACATCCAGGCGATCGAGCAGCTGACGATGACGACGCTTCGCAACATCACCGGTGGGATGGACCTCGAGCAGACGCTGACCAGCCGTGACGAGATCAACGGGTCACTGCGGGGCGTCCTCGACGAGGCGACCGGCCGATGGGGGATCCGGGTCAACCGGGTGGAGCTCAAGGGCATCGACCCGCCCGCGTCGATCAAGGACTCGATGGAGAAGCAGATGCGGGCCGACCGTGACAAGCGGGCCGTCATCTTGACCGCCGAGGGTATGCGTCAGTCGGCGATCCTCACCGCCGAGGGCGAGAAGCAGTCGGCCATCCTCCGGGCCGAGGGTGACCGCGCCGCGGTCATCCTCCGCGCCGAGGCGGACCGGCAGTCGCGGATCCTGCGGGCCCAAGGCGAGGGGCAGGCTATCGAGACCGTCTTCCAGGCCATCCACGACGGCTCGCCCGACCAGGCGCTCCTCGCGTACCAGTACCTCCAGATGCTTCCGAAGATCGCCCAGGGCGACGCCAACAAGGTCTGGATCGTACCGAGTGAGATCGGCCGGGCACTGGAGGGGCTCGGCAGCACGCTCGGGTCGATCCAGGGCATCCAGCCAGGAACCTCGACCTCCTCGTCGACCGAGCGGGTCGACTACGGGCCGCCGGTCTCCGACATGGCCCGAGACGAGCACGACGACTCGTCGTTGTCCAGCGCCCATGCTGCCGCCGCCGAAGCCATCGCGATGGCGCAGGAGGCTGCGCCGCCGTCGGAGCGCGGGACCGACGCGCGACCCGGCGGCGAACCGACCGCGCGGCCGTACGACTCGCCGCCCGCCGGGTCGATGCCTGCCGACGTACCGGCGTCGGAGCAGCCACCGGGGCCACAGTCGGGTCCGCCTCCCCAGTGACCTGGGGTGAAGGTCTCGCGATCTTCATCGCCGGCATCGGGGCCGGAACCATCAACACGATCGTCGGGTCGGGGACCCTGATCACGTTCCCCACGCTGCTGGCGATCGGGTACTCGCCCGTCCTGGCCAACGTCTCGAACACGGTCGGCCTGGTCCCCGGTTCGATCTCCGGCGCCGTTGGCTACCGGCGCGAGCTGGTCGGCCAGCGCACCCGGCTGATCCGGTTGGGCTCGGCGTCCCTGCTGGGTGGCGTCGCCGGGGCGCTGCTGTTGCTGCAGCTGCCCGCGTCGGCGTTCAAGGCCATCGTCCCGGTGCTGATCGGGCTCGGCTGTGTCCTCGTCGTGATTCAGCCCTGGGTGGCCAGCCATGTCCGTCCTCGGGAGTCCGCGCCTGCCCACGGTTCGGCGGTGGTCTGGTTCCTGGTCTTCCTGACCGGGGTCTATGGCGGCTACTTCGGTGCTGCACAGGGCGTGCTTCTGATCGCTGTCATGGGCATCGGGATGACCGAGACCATGCAGCGCATCAACGCGGCGAAGAACGTCCTCGCCGGCCTGGTCAACGGCGTCGCGGCGATCGTGTTCATCGCGATCTCCCACGTGGCCTGGGACGCCGCGGCACTGATCGCCGTCGGGTCGGTCATCGGTGGCCAGCTCGGCGCCACCGTCGGTCGCCGCCTCCCGTCCCCGGTGTTTCGAGGCATCGTCGCTCTGGTCGGCGTGGTGGCGATCCTCAAGCTCGTCGTCTTCGCCTGAGGCAGGCCCGGTCGCAGGCTGGGCTGCCCGGGTGTCGAGGGCTACGCGGCCGGGGTGTCGAGGGCGTACCCCAGCCATCTCTCGACATGGCCGAAGGCGACGTCGCGGACATCCTTGCGCGAGGAGAACACGTCGTGGATGGCGCCTTCGACACGGACGACCGTCACATCGGGTCCGAGCTGGTGCGACCACTTCGCGATCTGTTTCACGTCGAGCACCGTGTCGGCCGAGGCGGCCTCGTCGGTCCACGTCGGGGCCACCAGGCTCCTGGTCGACGACAGCGTGACCACCGGAGCACCGACATCGATCCCACGGTGAACGGTGCGGTGACCCATCCGCATCGCCCGTAGCCAGCCGGCGCGGACCGGGAAGCTCTCGCGGGGCTTCCAGGCCAGCTCGTAGTCCCACTCGCCACGCAGGTCTCGGTGCAGCGACTCGGCATAGACACCGCTGACCGTCCGGGGCACGACGGCGTAGGGCCGGCGCTGGCCCAGACGGTTGATCGCCTCGGTGCCCGCGGTCCGGATGTAGAACGGTCCCTGGAGGTCCAGCCAGGGGCTGTTGAAGACGAAGGCGTCCGCGACCCGCACGCCTTCAGAGCGGCGCGTCGATG
This sequence comes from Propionibacteriales bacterium, assembly GCA_038239485.1. Classification (GTDB taxonomy): domain Bacteria; phylum Actinomycetota; class Actinomycetes; order Propionibacteriales; family Nocardioidaceae; genus DASQEH01. The sequence continues at coordinate 21,000 of JBBSET010000050.1, read as the reverse complement.
CCCACAGCGCCGAGATCAGCCCGCCGGCGGAGTGACCGGTCAGGATCAGCCGCCGGTGGCCGTCGCGACCCGTGATGAGGGCCAGCGCGGCGTCCAGCTCCGGGTGGTAGTCATCCAGGTCGCGACAGAAGTTCGGCGTCTGGTGGGGGAGGAGGGAGCGGCCGTACTTGCGCAGGTCGAGCGCGTAGAAGTCATAGCCGAGGCCGGTGAAGAACTCCGCCAACGCCTCCTGGAAGAAGTAGTCGCAGAAGCCGTGCACATGCAGCACTGCTCCGGCCGCGACGACGGTCTCGGCCGGTCGTCGTACCAGCGTCGCGACCACCTCGCCCTCGTCGTCGTCTGGCAGCACGATCGTCTCGCGTGTGTACGGCGAGCCCAGGATGTCGGTCTGCGTCATGGACTCAGTGTGCCGCAGCGCCGGCCTTCTGCAGTCTCAGCCCTTCGTCGGCGTCTTCCGGACGCTACCGGAGTAGATCCTGGTGATGAGGTCCGCCAGGAAGCCGGATCGGCGCCCCCGTCTCCGACAGGTCGAAGGGTCAGGTCCCTCAGGGCGGACACGACCCGGCGGGTACGCCGCCGAACAGCCCAGGATGCGGGCCCTTATCTGTACTGATACTGTGACTGTCAGTGATCTCCCGGCCCCCTTCCGTGACACGGGTTTCACCGGTGTACGAGGTACGAGCGGTCGAGTTCGTTCGGAGACATGATGGATCAGACTGAAGACTTGGCGAATCTTTTGGCGAGGTTCGCACATACTCTGGGCAGCGACTTCTCGATCCAGAAGATCCTGGACCATCTGGTCGCGGAGATCGCCGAGGTCCTAGGGGTGACCGGAGCCGGCGTCATGCTGATGGGCGAGCACAACGAGCTGCACTTCGCCGCCGCCTCCAACGAGACGATCCTCGAGATCGAGACTCTCCAGAACGAGCTCACCGAGGGGCCGTGCCTGGAGGCGTACCGGTCCGGGCTGGCCGTGCTGGTGCCTGATCTCGGCGCCGACGAGCGCTTCCCGAACTTCTCCCGGCGTGCGACCGAGGTCGGCCTTGCTGCGGTCTTCACCTTCCCGATGAGCCTGAACGGCAGCCGCCTCGGCGCTTTGGACCTGTACAAGGACGAGAAGGGCGAGCTGGGCGCGGAGAATGTCCGGTGGGCCCAGGTGCTGGCCGACGTCGCCGCGGCGTACATCCAGAATGCGCGCCGGCGCTCGGAGTCGGCCATCACGGTCGACCAGCTCCGGCAGCGGAGTCTGCACGATCCGTTGACCGGGCTGCCGAACCGAGCCTTGCTCAAGGAGCGCCTCGAACAGGCGGTGGCCCGGTCCCAGCGCTCGCATCAGGTGGTGGCGGTGCTGTTCGTCGACGTCGACCGGTTCAAGTCGGTCAACGACAGCTTCGGCCATCACATCGGCGACCAGCTCCTGATGGCCGTGGGCTCTCGGCTGCTCGGTGTGCTGAGGGCGGGCGACACGCTGGCCAGGCTGTCGGGCGACGAGTTCGTGATCTTGTGCGAGGGCCTGGCCAGGCCGGAGCTCGCCGAGCACGTCGCCGAGCGAGCCTTGTCGGCGCTGTCCCCGCCTTTCGACGTGGACGGGCGCAGCCTGCAGATCACGGTGAGCGTGGGTCTCGCCTTCTGTGGGCCGGGTGAGGACATGCCCGAGACGTTGCTGCGCGACGCCGACTTCGCGATGTACCAGGCCAAACAGGCGGGCGGCGCTCGACACCACGTCGTCGACAAGAGCTCGCGCCGGGCGATGGACCGACGCGGGCGGTTGTCCAGCGAGCTCCAGGGGGCTGTCGGCCGCGACGAGTTCACGCTGGTCTACCAGCCGCTGGTGACACTCCCCGGCGGCCAGATCGCCGCGGTCGAGGCCTTGCTGCGCTGGCAGCACCCGACCAGGGGCTGGGTGATGCCTGAGGAGATCTTGTCGATCGCCGAGCCGTCCGGGCTGATCCTGACACTCGGGGAGTGGGTGCTGTACCGGGCCTGCCGGGACCTGCGCCACTGGCAGGAGCGGTACGGGACGGCGATCCCCCAGGTCACGGTGAACGTTTCCCCGTACCAGGTGATGGCGGCGGGCTTCGACACAACGGTGAGCCGTGTGCTCGAGTCCACTGGGACCGATCCGAAGGGCGTCTGCCTCGAGGTGACGGAGAGCGCCTTCCTCGAGGACGGCCCTCGGGCCTACTCGGTCCTCGAGCGGATCAAGGACCTGGGCGTCAGCCTCAGCCTCGACGACTTCGGCACCGGGTACTCCTCGCTCAACTACCTGCGGCAGTTTCCGTTCGACATCATCAAGATCGATCAGGACTTCGTCAGCGACCTCGGCGCCGAGCCGAGCGCCCGAACCATCGTCGCTGCCATCGTCGACCTGGCCCATGGCCTGGACCTGACCGTCGTGGCCGAGGGCGTCGAGACCGAGGAGCAGCTGCACAACGTCGTCGAGCTCGGCACCGACCTGGCCCAGGGGTTCTACCTGTGCCATCCCCTTCTCGTCGACCAGATCGACCGCCGGATGCTGGAGCCGGCCCTCGGCGGGACGGTCACGCTGCCGCTGCCGTCCGCTCCGCGGGGCGCGCCCGTGGGCTGAACCCTCGACCTCCGGTCAGCTGCCGGTGGTCCGGTATCGCCGCACCCCCTCCCCCCAGGCGAGCAGGACGCGCCCGGCAACCCGTCGGTCATCTCGGGTCAGTGCTGGTAGGTGCCGACCAGGATCGCGCGGCCAAGCGTCTTGAAGGCCAGGTTGAAGGACACGACGGCTGGTGACGCGTCGCCGTCCACGCCAAGGGTCTCCTCGCCGACGGCGTGGACGACGAAGTAGTAGCGATGAACGTGGTCCCCGGGTGGGGGAGCTGCGCCGGCGAACCCCGCCGTCCCGGTGTCGTTGCTCACGTGGAAGGCTCTGCCAGGCAGCGAACCGTCGTCGGCGCCCGACCCTGTCGGCAGCGTGGTGACGTCGGCACCGATGTCGACGGCGACCCAGTGCCAGAAGCCCGACGGGGTCGGAGCGTCCGGGTCGTAGCAGGTCACGACGAAGCTCTTGGTCTCCTCGGGGAAACCGCTCCAGGACAGCTGCGGCGACGTGTTACCGGCATCGGCCACCTGGTCGTCCGACAGCGGCTGGCCGTCCACGACGTCGGTGCTCGTCACGGTGAAGCTTTCGGTGGCGGGGAGCTTGGCGTACGGGTCTTCGGCGATTGGTCGGTCAAGGCTCATGCGCCCCATCATCGCGCGGTGGCATGAGTCGCCGACACCCGGGCGATCCGGCACCTGAGATCCGCGGCGCGAGGGTGGCCTGGCGAGCCTACGGTGGCAGAGTGACCTGGCCCGCGCCGACGACAGCGAAGCCCCCGTACCCGGTCGGGCTGCGGCTCGAGGGGCGTCGGGTGGTCGTCGTCGGAGCGGGCCACGTCGCCCAGCGGCGGATCCCGTTCCTGATCGCGGCCGGCGCCGACATCGTGGTGATCTCACCGGCCAGCACCCCGGCCGTCGAGGGCCACGCCCGTGCGGGCGAGGTGGTGTGGTACGAGCGCGGCTATCGCGACGGTGACCTCGAGGCCGCCTGGTACGTCGTCGTGGCGACCGATCAGCGCGACGTCAACGAGCAGGTGTCCGCCGAGGCCGAGGCGCGACGGATCTTCTGCGTCCGGAGCGACGACGGCGCGGCGGCGACGGCCTGGACCCCGGCGACCGGGCGCCACGGACCGCTCACCGTCGCGGTGCTGGGCAGCCGGGACCCGCAGCGGTCGGCGGCCGTCCGCGACGAGATCGTGTCCCGGTTGCGCAGCGGTGAGATCGCTGCCCCGAAGGACAGGGTCCGTAGCCCCGGTGTGGTGCTCGTCGGGGGCGGACCGGGCGACCCGGACCTGATCACCGTGGCCGGCCGCCGGGCGCTGCAGGAGGCCGATGTCGTCGTCGCAGACCGGCTGGCGCCGCGCGAGCTGCTGGCCGAGCTCGGCCCCGACGTCGAGCTAGTCGACGCGACCAAGCTGCCGCGTGGCCGGTCGGCCAGCCAGGAGGCCATCAACGCCCTGCTCGTCGAGCGCGCGCGGGCGGGCAAGAATGTCGTGCGGTTCAAAGGTGGTGACCCGTTCGTCTTCGGCCGCGGGTTCGAGGAGGCGCTGGCCTGTGCCGCGGCCGGTGTTCCGTACCGTGTCATCCCGGGCATCACCAGCGCCATCTCCGTGCCCGCCTTGGCGGGGGTCCCGGTGACGCACCGGGGGGTTGCGCACGAGTTCACGATCGTGTCGGGCCACCTGCCGCCGGGCCACGAGGACTCGCTCGTGGACTGGCGGGCACTGGCCATGCTGCGGGGGACTCTCGTGCTGCTGATGGCGGTCGAGAACCTGGGGGCGATCGCCGCCGTCCTGCTCCACGGGGGCAGGGGAGCGGGCACACCGGCAGCCGTGGTGCAGGACGGCTCGCTGCCATCGCAACGGACCGTGTTCTCCACCCTCGACCGGCTCGCGACGGACGCCGCGATCCAGGGTGTCAGGCCGCCCGCCATCGTCGTGATCGGCGGCGTCGTGGACGTCGCACAGGGCCTGTAGGTGGCCCGGCTAGTATCCGTCGACGATCCCGGCGACCCGCGCCTGCGCGACTATCTCTCGCTGCGCGACGTCCAGCTTCGCAAGCACATCGAGGCCGAGCGCGGCCTGTTCGTCGCCGAGGGGGAAAAGGTGGTCCGGCGATCCGTCGCGGCTGGCTACGGCGTCCGCTCGTTCATGATGACGGCGCGATGGCTACCCGGGCTCGAGGCCGAGCTGGCCGCGGCTGGCGACGTGCCGTGCTACGTCGTCAGCGACGCCGTCGCCGAGGCGGCTACCGGCTTCCACGTGCACCGCGGCGCGCTGGCGTCCTTGGAGCGACGAGCGCTTCCGGACCTGGCGGACGTGCTGCGTGGAGCGAGACGGGTGGTGGTGCTCGAGGACGTCGTCGACCACGCGAATCTCGGAGCTGTGTTCCGCAGCGCCGCAGCGTTGGGGTTCGACGCGGTCGTCGTGTCTCCGCGCTGCGCCGATCCGCTCTACCGGCGCTCGGTGAAGGTGGCCATGGGTGCGGTGTTCTCCGTCCCCTGGACGCGGCTCGAGGACTGGGCTGGCGCTGTTCCGTTGCTGTCGGCGGCGGGCTTCTCGACGGTGGCGCTCACCCCGGATCCTGAGGCCGTCGAGCTCGGCGCCTTCGTCGCGGCGGGGGTGCCGGACCGGCTGTGCGTGCTCCTCGGCTCGGAGGGCCCTGGTCTGTCGGCGCGCTGGCTCGCCGCCGCCGACGCGCGGGTCAGGATCGAGATGGCCGCCGGTGTGGACTCGCTCAACCTCGCGGCTGCGGCGGCGATCACGTTCTTCGCCCTTCGTTCGGCCGTCGGCTAGCCGAGGCTGTCCGCCTCGATGTCGGCCGTCGACCTGCGGCGTGGCTCCACCGGCCAGCCGGCCGGGAACTGGTCGGCGAGCAGCTCGGCCTCCTTGAACAGCTTCTTGCGGGCCCGGTTCGGCAGCCGGTCACCGAAGACCACGCCGTCCAGATGGTCGCTCTCGTGCTGGAGGCAGCGGGCGAGCAGGCCGTCGCCGGCGTAGCTGACCGGCCGTCCCTCGACGTCGAGCCCGTCCACCCGAGCGTGGTCGGGGCGGGCGTGCCAAGCGAAGGCGCCAGGGAGCGACAGGCAGCCCTCCTCGGACTCCTCCAGCTGCCGGCTGCGGCCCTCGGGCAACGTCAGGACGGGGTTGCAGACCACTCCGGTATGACGCACACCGTCGTCGTCGGGGCAGTCGAAGACGAAGACCTTGAGCGCCACGGAGACCTGGTTGGCGGCGAGCCCGACCCCGTCGGCCGCGTACATCGTGGCCACCATGTCGGCGACGAGGGTCGCCAGCACGTGGTCGAACGCCATCACCGGCTTGCACGGTGCGTGCATGACAGGCTCGCCCCACCGCGTCATCGGCCGAGCATTGCCGTCGTCGGGCAACGTACTCACGCGCTGACGTTATCCCAGCCTGCTCGGCACGTCGTGCGCCGAGATACGTTGTCCGGCATGCCTTCCATTCCCCTGGTCGCCTTCACGAACGGCGTCGAGATCCCTCAGGTCGGCTTCGGCGTCTTCCTCGTTCCGGGGGACGAGGCCGAGGAGGCGGTCACGGCCGCGCTCGACATCGGCTACCGCCACATCGACACCGCGGCGATCTACCAGAACGAACAGGCTGTCGGTGCCGCTGTCGCGAAGACTGGCATCGACCGCGACGAGCTTTTCGTGACGACGAAGTGCTGGAACGCCGACCAGGGCTACCAGTCGGCTCTCGACGCCTTCGACGCCAGCCTTGACCGCCTCGACCTGGACTATCTCGACCTGTACCTGGTGCACTGGCCCTGTCCGACCCAGGACCTCTACGTCGACACCTGGAGGGCATTCGAGAAGCTGTACGCCGATGGGCGGGTCCGCGCGATAGGAGTGTCGAACTTCGAGCCGGCGCAGCTCGAGCGGCTCTTCGACGAGTGCGACATCGTGCCGGCGATCAACCAGATCGAGCTGCACCCGTGGCTCCAGCAGGCCGAGCTGCGCGCGTTCGACGCAGAGCACGGCATCGTCACGGAGGCCTGGAGCCCTCTCGCGCAGGGCGGTGCGTTTCTCGAGAACCCCACGATCGTCCAGATCGCCGACAAGCACGACGTGACGCCTGCCCAGGCGATCCTGCGCTGGCACCTGGACCTCGGCAACGTGATCATCCCCAAGTCGGTCACGCCGTCGCGGATCAGGTCGAACCTCGACCTGTTCGGCTTCGAGCTCGACGACGACGACCACATGGCCATCGCCGCGCTCGACTCCGGGACCCGGCTCGGCGACGACCCCGAGACCCTGGACTGAGATCCAGCTCCGGGCAACATGCGAGGCTCGGCCCGGGACGGATCAGACCAGGCTGCGGTACAGGCTGACCGTCTCGGCGGCGATGGCCGCCCAGTCGAACGACTTGACCGCGCGCTCCCGACCGGCGGCGCCCATCCGCTGTGCCAGTCCGGGGTCGGCGACCAGCGCGTTGACCTTGCCGGCGAAGTCCCGTTCGAACGAGGCAGGGTCGTCGGGTGTGTAGTCGACCAGCAGTCCGGTCTCGCCGTCGGCGACGACCTCTGGAATACCTCCGACAGCGCTGGCGACGACGGCGGTCTCGCAGGCCATCGCCTCCAGGTTGACGATGCCGAGCGGCTCGTACACCGAGGGGCAGAGGAAGGCCAGGGCGTGGGACAGCACCTGCCGCACGCTCTCACGCGGGAGCATCTCGCTCACCACGATGACGCCGTCCCTGCTGGCCTGCAGGGTCTCGATCGCCGCATCTGTCTCGGCTTTGAGCTCCGGGGTGTCCGCGGCTCCGGCCAGGAGCAGGATCTGGATGTCCGGGTCGAAGGCCAGACCGGCGCGGAGCAGGTGTGGGACCCCCTTCTGACGGGTGATCCGCCCGACGAACGTGACGTACGGCCGGGACAGGTCGATGCCGAGCGACGTGACCACGTCGGTCGCCAGCTCGTGGTGGTAGAAGTCCGCGTCGATCCCGTTGTAGATGACGTGAAGCCGTTCGTCTGACACCTCCGGGTAGGCCGCCTGGATGTCGCGGGCCATCCCCTGGCTGACGGCGACGACGGCGTCGGCGGCCAGATACGCGGTCCGCTCCGCCCACGACGACACCCGGTAGCCGCCACCCAGCTGCTCGGCCTTCCACGGGCGCAGCGGCTCCAGCGAGTGGGCGCTGACGACATGCGGGATGCCGTACAGCAGTGAGCTGAGGTGGCCGGCCATGTTGGCGTACCAGGTGTGGGAGTGCACCAGATCGCTGCCCTCGCAGGCCGCGGTCATCGCCAGGTCCGTCGACAGCACGTGCAGAGCAGGGTTCGCCTGGGGGAACCGCCCGTCCTGCTCGGCGAACGCCATCGCGCCCTCGCGCTCGGCGCCCATGCAGTAGACGTCCAGGTCGACGAGGTTCCTCAGATGGCGGGCCAGGAAGTCGACATGGACGCCGGCTCCGCCATAGACATCGGGTGGGTATTCACGAGTGAGCAGGCCGACGCGCATAGACAGACCCTATCCGTCCCCGCACCATAAAGTCAGTGCGGCAACGGTGGGCACAACGGCGGCTTCACAGTAGGGTCGGACCATGGTGAAACCGAAGGTTCTGGGAATCGTGCTTGCTGGCGGCGAAGGCAAGCGGCTGATGCCGCTGACACTCGACAGGGCCAAGCCGGCCGTGCCGTTCGGAGGCAGCTACCGCCTCATCGACTTCGCTCTTTCCAACCTGGTGAATGCCGGGTTCCTGCGGCTCTGCGTACTCACTCAGTACAAGTCGCACTCGCTCGACAAGCACATCTCGGTGACGTGGCGGATGTCCACACTGCTCGGCAACTACGTCACCCCGGTACCTGCTCAGCAGCGGCTGGGCAAGCAGTGGTTCCTCGGCAGCGCGGATGCGATCTACCAGTCGATGAACCTCATCCGGGACGAGAAGCCCGACATCATCGTGGTCTTCGGGGCGGACCACGTCTACCGGATGGACGCCTCCCAGATGGTCGACGCGCACGTCGAGTCCGGGGCCGGGGCATCGGTAGCGGGGATCCGGGTCCCCCGCGCGGAGGCTACAGCGTTCGGGGTCATCAAGACAGCGGCCGACGGCATCCAGATCGCGGAGTTCCTGGAGAAGCCGGCGGACCCGCCCGGCCTGGTCGACAGCCCCGACGAGTCGTTCGCGTCGATGGGCAACTATGTCTTCACCGCGAAGGCACTGGTGGAGGCGCTCGAGTACGACGCGGCCAACCAGGAGTCGCGCCACGACATGGGCGGCGACATCGTCCCACTGATGGTCGGTCGCAACGACGCGGCGGTCTACGACTTCCAGCGCAACGACGTCCCGGGGTCGACGCCGAGGGACCGCGACTACTGGCGCGACGTCGGCACCCTCGCGTCCTACCACGAAGCTCACCTCGACCTGGTGTCCGTCGAGCCGATCTTCAACCTCTACAACAACGCCTGGCCGATCTTCACCAACCACCCGCAGGTCCCCGGCGCCAAGTTCGTCGAGTCGGCATCCGCGGACGACTCGATCGTCTGCGGCGGCTCGATCGTGTCCGGCGCCACGATCACCAGGTCCGTTCTCGGGACGAATGTCTATGTCCGGACCGGCGCCACGGTCGAGAAGAGCGTGCTGATGGAGAATGTGAGAGTCGGGCGCGGAGCCCGGGTCGTCAACGCCATCATCGACAAGAACGTCGTGGTGCCTGACGGGTTCGAGATCGGGGTGGATGCCGAGGCCGACGCGAAGGCCGGCTTCACCGTGACGGAGGAAGGCATCACCGTCCTGGGCAAGGACCAGTTCATCGCCGGCGACTACACCGGCCCCAACTGAACCGCTCGGACGTCATCCACCGTGACGTCTGAGCTGCCGGTCTCCGTCGCGGCCGGCAACCCGGTCACGGCGCAGGTCGGTGCCGACGTCATCAGGTCCGGTGGTGGGGCGGCCGACGCCGCAGTGGCGATGGTGCTGGCATCATGCGTTGCGGAGACCATCTTCACCGGACTCGGCGGTGGCGGTTTCGCGACCTACTACGATGCGGCCACGGGTACGACCGACTGCGTTGACTTCTTCGTCGCGGTGCCGGGCCTTGGCGGCCGCCGGGCGGTGCCGCCGCTGGAGATCCCGATCGACTTCGGGGGCCAGCTCGTTCCATACGCCGTCGGGGCCTCGACCGTCGCGGTTCCCGGGGTCCCTGCCGGCGTGGAGTCGCTGCATCAGCGTTGGGGTCATCTGCCGTGGAAGGACCTGGTGGCACCCGCTATCGCCCACGCGTCGCGCGGCGTCGCCTTCGCGCCGCTCCACTCGAAGGTGCTGGCGACGGTCGCGCCGGCGATGCTGCTGGGCGCGGGGGCAGGTGCGTACTCGCCTGACGGCCAGATCCTCGCCGGAGGTGCCACCTTGTTCCATCCCGGCTTGGACAGCGCCCTGCGAGCCCTCGCAGACGAGGGTGCCGCGGCCTTCTACACCGGGCACATCGCCGAGGCGATGGTCGCCGCCGTCGGGGACCAGGGGGACCTCGGGATGTTGGACCTGGCCGAGTACCGCGTCAGCGCCTCACCCGCCCGGACTGCTGACTTCGGCGACCTGCAGATCCATGCGCGCGGCAACGACCTGGACGATCTGCTGGCCACGGCTCACACCCTCGAGCTGACCGACGACCCGGCCGAGCTCGCCGTTCGCATGGTCCGCGCTCTGCGAGCCCATCCCAAGCGCGGCGATACGACCAGCCTCGCCGTCGCCGACGCCGACGGCAACGCCTGCTCGGTGACCACCAGCCTCGGTCTGTCGTCGGGGGTCTGGTTGCGGGACCTCGGGATCCACCTCAACAACATGCTGGGGGAGGGGGAGCTGGTGCGCGGCGATGAGGCACCGGGCCGGCGGATGGGCTCGATGATGTCCCCACTCGTCGTCGTCGGCGAGCACGGCCCGGTCCTGGTCGCCGGGGCTGCGGGAGGCAGCCGGATCCGCTCCTCCCTGCTCCAGGTGCTGGTCAACGTGCTCCACAGGGGGATGACGGTCCAGGACGCGATCGTGGCACCTCGGCTGAACCCGGTTCCCGGGCGCGTCCATGTGGAGCCAGGCTTCGCGCCGTCCGTCCTGGAGAGGCTGGCGCAGGACGACGAGGTGGTGACGTGGCCGGCCCTCGACTCCTACTTCGGGGGCGTGGCCGCCATCGGTTCGAGCGGACCGGGCGCGGACCCGCGCCGAGGAGGGGATGTGTGCCGGATCGATCCGGCCGTCTCATAAGGTGTCGACATGTCGAACACCAGGCGCCCGAAGAACGCAGAGCTCAGTCGGCAGAGCGCCACCCCTCGAAGCACCCAGATCGTCGTCGGTGTGATCGCCGTGCTGTGTGTCGTCGCCGTGATCGCCTTGGCGGTCGTGCTCAACCACAACGGGTCCAGCGCGGCAGCGGGTGCGTCTGCCACCACCACGCTCACCACGGCCCCGACCACGGCTGCCACGTCCGGCGCACCGTCCAACCTGCACTGCACCACGGCGCCCGCGCTTCCGGCGAAGCCGCAGAGCTTCAAGCAGGCGCCCAGCCCATCGCTGGCGAAGAAGTCGACCTGGGATGCGACGATCACCACGAACTGCGGCGTCGTGAAGATGGTCCTCGACGGCGCCAAGGCGCCACAGACGGTGGCGTCGTTCCTGTTCCTGGCCGGTAAAGGGTTCTTCGACGACAGCCCCTGCCACCGGCTGACCACGAGCGGCATCTTCGTCCTCCAGTGCGGCGACCCGACCGGGACCGGGTCGGGTACGCCCGGATACGGCTTCGGTATCGAGAATGCTCCGAAGAACGGCCAGTTCCCCACCGGCACGGTCGCGATGGCCCGCGCGACGTCGCCGACAAGCAATGGCAGCCAGTTCTTCATCGTCTACTCCGACACCACGCTGCCGACCACCGGTGGCGGGTACTCGATCTTCGGGAAGGTCACCAAGGGTCTCGGCATCGTCGAGGCGATCGCCAAGGCGGGGGTCAGCGGCGGCGGCTCGGACGGGGCCCCCACCCAGCCGGTCAGCATCCTCAACGTGAGTGTCAAGAAGGCCTGAGTCCGTGGAGCCCCTCGACCTCGTCATCACCGGTGGGCGGGTCTTCGATCCTGACTCCGACCAGCGGCACACGACGGTCGCCGTCAGCCGGGGCCGGATCATCGCGGTCGGAGGCGACGAGGTCCGTGACCTCATCGGCCCGTCGACCGAGGTCGTCGACGCGGCCGGCGGACTGGTGCTGCCGGGGTTCCAGGACGCCCACATCCATCCGCTGCAGGGTGGCTTGGGGCGGCTCACCTGTGACCTGTCGGGAGGCGAGACGGTGTCGGCGTACCTGGACACGATCGCGGCGTACGCCGACAGCCACCCGAGCCTCGACTGGGTGAGCGGGGCGGGGTGGTCGATGGCCGCGTTCCCCGGCGGCCTCCCGCGGCGCGAGGACCTCGACACCGTGCTGCCCGACCGGCCCGCGCTCTTCGTGAACCGTGACGGGCATGGAGCCTGGGTCAACACCAGGGCGCTCGAGCGTGCCGGGGTCGACGCCCGGACCCCCGATCCCGTCGACGGCAGGATCGAGCGCGACCCCGACGGGACGGTCACGGGGGCGCTGCACGAGGGCGCGATGGACCTGGTATCGGCGCTGCTTCCACCGACGACGCTCGAGGACGAGGTCGCCGGGCTGCTGGAGGCTCAGACCTACCTCCACTCGCTCGGGATCACCGCCTGGCAGGACGCCATCGTCGGCACCTACTCCCACCTCGTCGATGCGTTCCGCGCGTACCAGGCCTGCGACGCCAGCGGGCGACTGACGGCGAAGGTGGTCGGAGCGCTGTGGTGGGAGCGTGGCCGGGGGGCGGAGCAGATCCCCGGCCTGCTCGAGCGCCGCGAGTCCGCGTCCTCGCGGAACTTCCACGCCACGTCGGTCAAGATCATGCAGGACGGGGTGGCGGAGAACTTCACGGCGGCGATGACCTCGCCCTACCTCGACGGGTGCGGACACCACCGCGACACCAGTGGGTTGTCGATGGTCGACCCGGAGGCGCTGCTCGGCTATGTCACCGAGCTGGACCGGCACGGCTTCCAGGTGCACGTGCACGCCATCGGCGACCGGGCGTGCCGCGAGGCGCTCGACGCATTCGAGGCGGCGCTGAGCGCGAACGGTCCGTCCGACAACCGGCATCACATCGCGCACATCCAGGTGGTCCACCCCGACGACGTCGGACGTTTCGCGTCGCTGGGCGTGGCAGCGAACATGCAACCGCTCTGGGCGGCGCACGAGCCCCAGATGGACGAACTCACCATCCCCTTCCTGGGTCCCGAGCGCACGTCGTGGCAGTACCCCTTCGCGTCCCTCGTGGCGAGCGGTGCCAGGCTCGTCGCCGGCAGCGACTGGCCGGTGAGCAGCCCCGACCCGCTGCAGGGGATCCACGTTGCCGTCAACCGCACGGCGCCGGGTGTCGCGGGTGAACCGGGCCGGGCCGGCGTTGTGGGCCCGTTCCTCCCCGAGCAGGCCATCGACGTCCGAACCGCCCTGACGGCGTACACCGCGGGGTCGGCCTGGGTCAACCACCTCGACGACACCGGCCGGGTCGCCGTCGGTGCCGCCGCTGACCTGGTGGTGCTGGACCGAGACATCGTGGCCGGCCGGGCTGACGAGGTGGCCTCGGCCGTCGTCCTCGCGACGTACGTGGACGGGGTTGCCGTCTACCGCCGCTGAGCACCCCCTCCTCGGCCCCGTCGGCGGGTACCGTGACCGGATGACGGACCTGGGGTGGCGGGACGAGGCCGGCATCCGTGCGCTGGCCGCCCTGTTCGCGGCCAGCGGCAGCCTGCATCTCGTCCGGCCCGCCGCGTTCGAGCCGATCGTGCCTCATCGGCTGCCCGCCAGACGCGCCCTCGTCTACGCCAGCGGCGCGGTCGAGCTGGTCTGCGCAGTGGGGTTGATGGCGCCGGCAACCCGCCGGGCAGCCGGCTTGGTGAGCGCGGGCCTGCTGGTGGCCGTGTTCCCGGCCAACGTCCAGATGACCGTGGACGTCTTCCGCAGCCGCGGCCCGCTGGCGAAGATGCTGGCCGTGTCCCGGCTCCCCCTGCAGGCGCCGATGATCCGCACCGCGTGGCGCGCCTGGAGTCGCTGAACGGCTGCGTGCCCGAACGTCATCAGGTCGCGCCGACGAGGGCCGCCATGAGTGACGCCAGCTGGGCATCAGGGTCGACGGTCAGGCCGCCATGGACCGGACCGGGCTGGATGACCGTGCTGCGCGGCGCCGCGACGAACCCGAACCTGGTACCTGCCGTCGCGGCACCGACCGAGCCCGCTGCGGGCTCACCCAGGCACACCGCCGCCACTGCGGACAGGGCCGCCTGCGCCGCTGCGATGTCGAGGTCGCTCCCGAAGATGCGCAGCCGGGCCTCATCGAGGTGGCTGGCGCATCTCAGGAAGTCGCGGGCCTGGCAGTAGACCACGACGCCGACATTGACGAACTCCTCGCGGTCGACGCGCGGCACGCAGCGAAGCACGACATATTGATAGCCCACCGGCTCCTGCACTCTCATGCCCCGACCACGCTCGGCAGCCAGGCGTCGGCATGGGCGAGGCGCGCGCGCAGATAACTGCCGTATCCCGCCCTGACGGCGTCGAGGTCATCGACACCCGGTGCCGGTTCGAGCCACTCCGCCGGGACAATCGCCAGCACGGTGTCGAGCAGCTCGGCGTCGACCACAGCCGCCATGTGGGCGTGCACGTCGCGAACGCCTGGGGCGTATGCCGACAGGACGTGGTCGGACGCGTCGTACGGCTGCATCGCGAACCGCTCAGCGGGCCCGATGCCGTTCGGCCAGCTGTGGTGGAAGTACAGGGCGGCGCCATGGTCGATGGCCCAGAGCCGCCCGTGCCACATCAGCAGGTTCGGGTTGCGCCAGCTTCGGTCCACGTTGGCGACGAACGCGTCCATCCACAGCACGGTCGCGGCCAGATAGGGGTCCGGCGCCGAGGAGGCGTCGAAGCCGAAGGCTCCGGGCAGGAAGTCGACCCCGAGGTTGAGCCCCACACTGGCCACGAGCAGGTCCTGCACCTCCTCGTCGGCCTCGTACTTGGCGATCGCCTCACCCAGCTCGAGGGCCACCAGGTCCGGCACCCGGATACCGATGCGCCGCGCCAGCTCGCCGACGATGACCTCCGCCACCAGTGCCTTGCGACCTTGTCCCGCCCCACGGAACTTGGCGACGTACGTCCCCAGGTCGTCGGCCTCCACGATCCCTGGCAGGGAGCCGCCTTCCCGCAGCGGGGTGACGTAGCGGGTGGCCTGGACGCGAGGCAGCACCCCTGGAGACTACCGACAGCCGGACGCCGGCTCCGTTGCCCGTCGATGCGGTAACGATCTGGTGCTCATCCGACGATGCTAAACGGTTATAGCGCTGCCGTGGTGTTGCCTGACCGACACGCCGGGGTAACGCCCGCATGCCCTATCGGCCGCTACCTGATAGAACTACCTATTGTTCGACCCGGTGTGACCTGCGTAACAGGCAATCCGCACTTACCGCAGCGAGCTGCATCACAGTGTCCAGGGAGGAAAAGATGGCCCGCACGACCTCATCGCCACGGCGCAAGGGGCGGCGGGGGCGACGAGCAGTCGTCCTCGCGGCCACTCTGGCGACCTCGGCGTCCTTGCTCAGCGCGTGCGGCGGCAGCTCCGGCAAGCCCACGCTGACCTGGTACATCAACCCGGACCCGGTCGCCTCCGCGGCAGCCGCGGGCCAGTTCGGCCAGGCCGGAATCGCCAACCGCTGCAGTACCGACGCCTACACGATCACCACCCAGTCGCTGCCCAGCGACTCGACCGAGCAGCGGATCCAGCTGGCCCGCCGGCTCGCCGCCAAGGACAGCGGCATCGACCTGATGAGCCTCGACCCGGTCTACACCGGAGAGTTCTCCGCTGCCAACTTCCTGTTGCCGATCCCGCAGGCCGAAGCGCAACAGCTCTCGTCCGGCGTCCTGAAGGGCGCGATCCAGGGCGCCACCTTCGACGGCAAGCTGGTGGTGGCACCGCTCTGGGCCAACACCCAGCTGCTGTGGTACCGGAAGTCGTTCGCCCAGAAGGCGGGCCTGGACATGACCAAGCCGGTGACCTGGTCGCAGATCATCACCGCAGCCGCTGACAACGGCGGCACGGTCGGCGTCCAGGCCAACAAGTACGAGGGCTACGTCGTCTGGATCAACGCGCTCATCAGGGGCGCGGGTGGCAACATCGTCAGCGATGTGGCTGCCGGCGACAACGCCAAAGTCGACATCAACTCCACCGCCGGCGACGACGCGGCGAAGGTGATCGAGCAGCTGGCCAGCTCCAAGGCCGCCGAGCCTGACCTCTCGGTGTCCAACGAGGGCACCGTGCTCGGTCCGTTCGCCACCTCCGCGGGTGCGTTCATGGTCAACTGGACCTTCAGCTACGGCAACTACAGCACCGACGCCAAGGTCCAGAAGGACATCGGCTGGGCGCCGTACCCGGAGACCGTGGCAGGCCAGCCGTCGAGTCCCCCACTGGGCGGTATCAACATCGGCATCAACGCCGCCTCGAGCTACCCCACACAGGACCTGGCCGCGCTGAAGTGCATCACCTCCCAGGAGAACCAGGTCGAGTACGCCGTCCAGACCGGCAACATGCCGGCACTGACTGCCGCCTACGACTCTCCGGACCTGCAGAAGGGGTACCCGGCTCCGCTGCTGGCTGCCTTCCGCAGCAGTCTGAAGGTGGCGGGACCCCGCCCGATCTCGCCGTACTGGGCCGACATTTCAGGCGCCGTGCAGAGCACCTGGCACCCGGCCAGCTCGGTGACCTCGAGCACGCCGTCCTCCTCTTCCTCGTTCATCGAGGACGTCCTGAAAGGCAAGGCGCTGCTGTGATCGAGAGGGTTGTCTCATGAGTACTGCAGTCTCGACGAAAACGAGGTCCGCGCCCCCGGCGGTGGCGCCGGAGAGCGACAGGTCGCGCGCCGAGAACAGGCTCGGGTTGAGGTTGGTGGCCCCGGCCGTCGTCTTGATGGTGCTGGTGACGGCGTATCCGATGATCGAGGCGTTGTACCTGTCGCTGTTCAAGTATCGGCTCACGACGCCGGGCGACAAGTCGTTCGTCGGGCTGTCGAACTATCTCGTCGTGCTCGGCGACTCGCTGTTCTGGAAAGACATGGGCAACACGGTGCTCATCATGGTGGTGACGGTGGCGGTCGAGCTCGTCGTCGGGTTCGGCTTCGCCATGGTCATGCACCGGGTCATCTTCGCCCGCGGGATCATCCGAACCGCGATCCTGATCCCCTACGGCATCATCACCGTCGTCTCGGCCTTCGCATGGCAGTTCGCCTTCAGCCTCAACAACGGCTTCGTTGACAGCTGGCTGCAGTGGCTGCCGTTCATCGGGCCGCAGACCAACTGGTTCGGGTCCCACTGGCCGGCGATGTTCGCCATCATGGCCTCGGAGATCTGGAAGACCACGCCCTTCATGTCGCTGCTGCTGCTCGCCGGTCTCTCGCAGGTCTCCGAAGACATGCTGGAGGCCGCGCAGGTCGACGGCGCAACCTGGACCCAGCGGCTGTTCCGGGTGATCCTGCCCAACATGCGGGCGGCGATCATGGTGGCCGTGCTGTTCCGGGCACTCGACGCGTTCCGCATCTTCGACAACATCTTCATCATGACGAAGGGCGCTCAGGGTACCGAGTCGGCGTCATTCCTGACCTATCGACAAGTCATCGAGCAGTTCCAGCTCGGTCTGGGATCGGCGCTGTCGGTGCTGCTGTTCTTGTCCGTGCTCCTGCTCGCGTTCCTGATCGTCAAGCTGTTCCGGGTGGACCTAGCTTCTGCAAGGGGTGAAGGCTGATGCGCGGCAAGATGGGAGTAGGCCACTGGATCGGCTTCGCCCTGATCCTGGTGTGGTGTCTGTTGCCGGTGGCGTGGATCATCTCGCTGTCACTGAAGCCGGTGCTCGAGACGACGACCGGCAGCCCGCAGTTCCTGCCCAAGAGCTTCACGCTGCAGAACTACAAGGACATCCTCCAGAACAGCGACTTCCTGCATGCCCTGATCAACTCGTTCGGCATTGCGCTCATCTCGACGTTCCTGGCGGTCATCTTCGCGACGTTCGCGGCCTACGCGATCGCCCGGCTGGAGTTCCGGGGCAAGCGGATCGTCTTGTCGATCGCGCTGGCCATCGCGATGTTCCCGGTGGTGTCCTTGGTGGGCCCGCTCTTCGACATGTGGACGACCTTCCACCTGTTCAACACGTGGCCCGGGCTGATCATCCCCTACATGTCGTTCACCCTGCCGCTGGCGATCTGGACCTTGTCAGCGTTCTTCCGCGAGATCCCCTGGGAGATGGAGCAGGCCGCGCAGGTCGACGGCGCCACATCATGGCAGGCGTTCCGCAAGGTCATCGTGCCGCTCGCGGCCCCGGGTGTGTTCACGGCAGCGATCCTGACCTTCTTCTTCGCCTGGAACGAGTTCGTGCTGTCGATCTCGTTGACGTCCACCACGGCGGCACGCACCGTGCCGGCACAGATGTCCTTCTTCGTCGGGTCCGACCCGTTCAACGCTCCGTACTCGCAACTGGCTACGGCGGCGGTCGTCGTGACCGTGCCCGTCATCATCATCGTCCTGCTATTCCAACGCAAGATCGTTGCCGGTCTGACCGCCGGCGCTGTGAAGGGTTGATTCGACATGGCTGCCATCGAAATGCAGAACATTGTCAAGACGTACGGTGACGGCTTTCCCGCCGTGAACGACGTCAGCATCGACGTCGCCGACGGCGAGTTCATCATTCTCGTCGGCCCGTCCGGATGCGGGAAGTCCACCCTGCTTCGGATGATCGTCGGTCTGGAGGACATCACCTCCGGCAACATGGTGATCGGCGGCGAGAAGGTCAACGACAAGGCGCCGCGCGATCGTAACCTGGCCATGGTGTTCCAGAACTACGCGCTCTACCCGCACCTGTCGGTCTACGAGAACATCGCCTTCCCGTTGAGACTGTCCAAGGAGTTCAGCGAGTCCGAGATCGACCAGAAGGTCCGCAAAGCCAGCCAGACCCTGGAGCTTGACGAGCACCTGGAGCGCAAGCCCGGCAACCTCTCCGGTGGGCAGCGCCAGCGGGTCGCCATGGGCCGTGCCATCGTCCGTGACGCGCAGGCCTTCCTCTTCGACGAGCCGCTGTCGAACCTCGACGCCAAGCTGCGCGGCCAGATGCGCACCGAGATCGCCCGGCTGCAGAAGCGGCTCGGCATCACCACGGTCTACGTCACCCACGACCAGACCGAGGCGATGACGCTGGGCGACCGGGTGGCCGTGCTCAAGCGTGGCCTGCTGCAGCAGCTGGCGACGCCGCGAGAGCTCTACGAGAACCCGGTGAACCTGTTCGTGGCCGGCTTCATCGGCTCGCCGCCGATGAACTTCCTGCCCGCCACAGTCGAGGGCGACATGGTCGAGCTGCCCTTCGGCAAGGTCAAGATCCCCAAGGACAAGGCGGACCGGGCGGCAGGCAAGGGCCTGCTCATCGCGGGTATCCGCCCGGAGTACTTCGAGGACGCGTCGATCATGGATCGCGACACGCTCGCCGAGGGCTCGACCTTCCACGCGACCGTCGACGTGACCGAGTGGCTCGGCAGCGAGCAGTACGCCTACATCCCGTTCGAGGCGCCCCCCGAGGTCCAGGAGCAGCTCACCCAGCTCGAACGAGATCTCGACGGCGAGTCCCTGCGGACCCAGCTCGTGGTGTCGATCGACTCGGCCAGCCAGGTCGCCGACGGCGAGGACATCGAGCTGTACATCAACGCCGCCAAGATGCACCTCTTCGACCCCGGCTCAGGCGAGAACATCACGATCAGCAAGGAGTAATCTCCTCGCGCCGGGGGCGCTAGGTTATGGGCGTGACCGGGTGTGGGCGTGGCTGAGCTCGCGACCGTGCTCGGGCGGATGCGCCCGCGCGATCCCGCCGAGCGCCATCGGGTGGCGACCAGCCTCGAGCTGCTGTTCGACCTGACGTTCGTCGTGGCCGTCGCCCGGGTAGCGGCGCAGCTCGCCCATGCGATCGGTGCGGACACGATCGGGCACGGGCTGGTCGGCTACCTCGCCGTCTTCTTCGCCATCTGGTGGGCCTGGATGAACTTCACCTGGTTCGCGTCGGCGTACGACATCGACGACGTGCCCTACCGGCTGCTGACGTTGATCCAGATGGCCGGGGTGCTGGTCCTCGCCGCGGGCGTGCCGGCAGCGTTCGACCACTCCGACTTCCGGGCGATCACCTTCGGGTATGTCGTGATGCGGGTCGCGATGATCCTGCAGTGGCTCCGCGCCGCCGCGGTCGACGACGTCCGGCGCAACACCGCCCTGGGGTATGCGGGCGGCATCTTCGTGGTCCAGGTCGGCTGGGTCGCCCGGCTGGTCCTGCCGGACCGGTTCGCCCTTGCCGCCTTCCTGGTGCTGGCCGCCGCGGAGGTGTCGGTACCTCTCCTCACCGAGCGGCAGGGGATGACGCCTTGGCATCCCCACCACGTGGCAGAGCGATACGGCCTCTTCACGATCATCGTACTGGGGGAGTCGGTGACTGCCTCGAGCAACGCGGTGTCCGGTCTCTTCCAGCGCGAGGGCCTCAGTGCCGACCTGATGATGCTCGCCGGGGGAGGGCTGGTGCTGCTGTTCGGGATGTGGTGGCTGTACTTCAACCACGAGACCGGTGAGGCTCTCGAGGAGAACCGCCACCTCAGCTTCGTCTGGGGCTACAGCCACCTGTTCGTGGCGGCTTCGGTCGCGGCCGTGGGCGCCAGCCTGGAGGCTGCGTCGGAGCTCGGTCTGCACGACGAGGTGGAGACGGGTCGTACGGTCGCGGTGGCCGTGGGCGTCTCGGTGTCGGTGTTCCTCGTGCTCACCGCGTATCTACACGGGCGGTTCCGCGAGGACTACCTCGGCCGCGTCGGCCCGGCCACCGCGGCGGCGGTGGCCATCGTGGCGCTGGGGTGGCTGGTCGGCGACTCCTCGGTGCCGAGTGCCGTGATGCTGCAGAGCCTGGTCGTGGCTGCCCTGGTGGCCTTCGCCGTCAGCCGCAACGGTCGGACGACATGACCGACCCGCGGCTCACCCCGCCGCGCGCCGAGGTCGCGAGCGCACTCCTGGAGGCCATCGCCGGGCCCGGGGCGGCGCTGCGACCCGACCAGGAGGTCGCGGTCGCCGCCCTGTGCGAGCCCGCCGCCCGGGTGTTGCTCGTGCAGGCGACGGGGTGGGGCAAGTCGGCCGTCTACTGGGCGGCGACCGCCATCCGGCGCGCGGAGGGCAACGGCCCGACGCTCGTCGTGTCGCCGCTGCTCTCACTGATGCGCGACCAGGTGACCGCTGCGACACGAGCCGGTCTTCGGGCTGCCACGGTCAACTCCTCCAACATCGACGCCTGGTCGGGCATCGAGGCCGACCTTGTGTCCGACCGGCTGGACG
>JBBSET010000049.1:0-28352 GCA_038239485.1 Propionibacteriales bacterium | reverse complement strand
GGTCAGGAGCTCCAGTCCGAAGGCATCACCGTTGGGTGGACCGCCGTCGACGCCACGGACGTCGACGCCCTCACCACGGCTGTCGCACGGCTCGGCGGGCACGGCGGTGCCATCCACCACCTGCACTTCAATCCCAGCGCCTTCAGACTGAAGAGCGCGATCGACCTCAGCGTCGACGAGCTGCTGTCTGACATCGCGCTCGGGGTGGCGAGCCTGCTGACCGCAGTCCGGGCCACCAGACCGTTCATGTCGGCCGGTGCGCGCATCACCGCGACCGGTGGAGCCACGGCGGACCGGCCATGGCGGGATGCGGCCTCACTGGGCGTGCAGAAGGCTGCCCTCCGCAACCTGGTGACCGCTCTGGACCTCGCGCTCGCGCCCGATGGCATCCGAGCGATGTCGCTCACCGTCGCCGGCACGGTGATGTCAGGTACCGCTTTCGCGCCCGAGCAGATCGCGGACGCGATCTACGACATCGGCCAGACCGAGGCCGAGTTCTGGGCCAGCGAGATCCGGTTCACCGGGCGCGAGTAGCGGACCGGCTGGTCACCGGAGCGGCCCGCGCTCAGACTCCACGAGGCGAACCTCCCACAGCCGTTCGTACAGCGGCAGGCAGAATGCGGCGACCGCAGCCGCCTCCGGGGGCAGCTCGACCTCCGGGGGTGTTGGGACGCTGAACCCGGTCGAGCGCCAGACCGCGTCGTACCAGTACCGCCCCCACACGCCGTCGGTCTCGCGCTTGCCGGCCGGCCAGGTCAGCATCGACTCTGTGAACGGCACAGACACCAGGTCGCAGAGCGTGCGCAGGTAGGTGGCGGGCGCGGCCAGGAAGTCCCATGAGTCGATGACGAGCGGCGGCGATCCGCGTCGGCTCAGCTCGTCGTAGAGGCGGACCTGCTGCGGCAGGCCGATGTCGTCGGGTGTCACCTCGGCGCGTGAGCGCAGGTAGGACGACACCACCTCGTGCGGCTCACGCAGCAGCAGGACGTTGGTCAGGCCCGTCAGCCAGTCCAGCTCGACATCAGGCGTGAGGTGGTGGGCCATCTGCTTGTGGTAGCAGACCCGGACCCCGCTCGGCACCGGGCCCAACAGGTCCGCGACGACCGCACGCCAGTCCGCCTCGCCGGTCGCGATGATGTCGTCGCGTCCGGGGTGGTCGATACCGGTGACGGTGAGGTAGTGGGCGTACAGCGGCTCGTCGACGACCAGTGCGTCGGCGCGGTTCTCCCACGACCGCATCAGCGCGGTGGAGATGTTGCGCGGGCCGGACCACATCGCCAGCCGGGCGGGCCCGCTCACATCGATGCGGCGCGCGAGGATACGTCGGCAGCCACCGCCTGCCGGTAGAGCTCTCGCAGCCGGTCGGTGACCGGCCGCGTCCGGCCGTCGCCGACCACCCGGCCGTCGACCTCGCGCACCGGCACCAACCCGGCGAAGGTACCCGTCACGAACGCCTCATCGGCGCCGTAGACGTCGGTCAGGCTGAAGCTCTTCTCGTATACAGGCAGGCCGGCGTCTCGCGCCGCCGCGAGCACGGTCTCGCGGGTGATCCCGCCCAGACAGTACGCGCCCGACGACGTCCAGAGCTCACCGCGGCGCACGATGAAGAAGTGCGTCGAGTTGCAGGTCGCGACGAAGCCGTGCGGGTCGAGCATCAGCGCCTCGTCGGCTCCGGCGGTGTAGGCCTGGATGCAGGCGGTGATGTCGGTGAGCTTGCTGTGCGAGTTGAGCTTCGGGTCCAGCACATCGGGATAGGGCCGACGAACGTGGACGGTGAACAACCGGATGCCGACCCGGACCACCTCCGGTTTCGGCTCCTTGTACTCGGCGATGATGACAACCGTGGCGGGGCCGGTGGTCATCCGCGGGTCCTGGTAAGGAGTGGTCTTGACGCCCCTGGTGATCATCAGCCGGACGTGGACACCGTCGCGCATCCGGTTGGCGGCGAGCGTCTCGTAGATCGCCGACGCGAGCTCCTCGCGGCTGCGACCGATGGTCATCGCGATCGCCTTGGCGCCTTCGTGGAGCCGGTCCAGGTGCTGGTCGAGGAAGGCGGGGTGACCGGAGTGGATGCGCAGCCCCTCCCAGACGCCGTCGCCCAGCACGAAGCCTGCGTCGAAGACTGATACCACTGCCTGCGCCCGCGGCTTTAGGCTGCCGTTGACGTAGACCAGCACGCTGCGATTGCGGTCGTCGTCGTCGTACTCGTGCGTCCCGTGAACGGTGTCGTGGCCGTTGGCAGCGGTCATCAGCGGAGTCTCCTGATCAGGTCATCGGCCGAGTGGGGGAGCACGACCGTGTCGGTACGTACCATTTCCAGTGTGACCCGCACGCTGACATGATGCATGGCACCTTGACCGTCTTCGGCGGTCGAGCCGACGGAATGACTCCGGTCACCGGGGGTACGGGTCCCTGGCAGGACTCGTACCTGCACCACCACGAGAGAAGGAGCAGACGATGGGACTGGGAGACAAGATCAAGCACAACGCCGAGGAGGCGGGCGGCAAGGCCAAGGAGGCCACCGGCAAGGCAACCGACAACAAGGACCTGCAGGCCGAGGGCCAGGCCGACCAGAGCGAGGCCAACGTGAAGCAGGCCGGCGACAAGGTGAAGGACGCCGCCTCCGACGTCAAGGACGCCTTCACCAAGTAGCCACGCAGGGACTGTCGATGCAGGACGACCACGCTGGCAGACACCGGTAGCCAGGCAGAGCAGCCATGGCGCGGATGCCGAACCACCTGACGATCGGTGAGCTCTCTCACCGGTCGGGGGTCGCGGCATCCGCGCTTCGCTTCTACGAGTCCGTCGGCCTGATCGACTCCGTCCGCACGACGGGCAACCAGCGGCGCTATGCGCGCCACATGCTGCGCCGGGTCGCATTCATCCGGGCGGCGCAACGGGTCGGGCTGAGCCTTGACGAGATCCGCGCCGCGCTGTCGTCGCTGCCGAACAACCGGACGCCGACGAAGTCGGACTGGGAGAAGGTCTCGCAGGCGTGGACCGCCCGGATCGACCGCCAGATCGCCGACCTCGAGCGGCTCAAGACGAAGCTGACCGGGTGCATCGGCTGTGGGTGCCTCAGCCTGCGCGTGTGCGCGCTCAACAACCCCGACGACGTCCAGGGTGAGCGCGGCGTCGGGCCTGCCTGGCTCGCCACGGACGAGAATCGGGGCCGCACCCGGGAGTGAGCCGCTGGTGCCGGCCGCGAGGCGATGAAAGGATCGCCGCCATGGCCCTGCGGATCATCGCCACCAACCCGCATCCGGGACTTGTGACGCTGCTGCCCTGGCACCTGCCGCTCGAGCAGTGGGCCGGCGACTTCATTGTCCCGCTCCCCCGCGGCATCTCGCGTCACATCGTCCGCTTCGTCCGCATCGAGAACCATGTGTATGCCGTCAAGGAGACACGTGAGCCTATCGCGATGCGTGAGTACCGGCTGCTGAGGGACCTGCGTCGGATCAAGGTACCGGCCGTCGAGCCCGTCGGCGTCGTGATGGGCCGGCAGACCTCATCCGGGGAGGAGATCGAACCCTGCCTGGTCACCCAGCACCTGGCGTCATCGATGCCGTACCGCGAGATGTTCTCGCGCGGCGTCCGGGCCGACACGATGCCGAAGCTGGTCGACGCGCTCGTCGTGCTGCTGACCAAGCTGCACCTGGACGGGTTCTTCTGGGGCGACTGCTCGTTGTCCAACACGCTGTTCCGGAGGTCGGCGGGCGAGTTCGCGGCCTACCTCGTCGACGCCGAGACCGGTGAGCTGCACCCCGAGCTGTCGAGAGGCCAACGCGCGTACGACCTCGACATCGCCACCTCCAACCTCTTCGCCGAGATGCTCGACCTCCAGGCGGGCGGGTTCATGGACGACTCGATCGACCCGCTGCCGATCGTTGAGACCCTGCAGGAGCGGTACGACAGCCTGTGGTCTGAACTCACCGGCGTCGAGGACTTCACCACCGACGAGATGTGGCGCATCCAGCTGCGCATCGAGCGGCTCAACGACCTCGGCTTCGACATCGACGAGCTCGACATCGTCACCGACTGGGACGGCGCGACAGCCCGGATCCAGCCCAAGGTCGTGGACGCGGGCCATCACCACCGGCGGTTGCAGGGTCTGACCGGCCTCGATGTCGAGGAGAACCAGGCGCGACGGCTCCTGAACGACCTGGACGCCTACTCCGCAGCGACCGGCCTGCAGAACGAGGAGCCGGCGATGGTGGCGCACAAGTGGCTGACGGAGATCTTCGAGCCGATCACGCGGATGGCCCCGACCGACCGGCGAGCCGCCGTGGAGGCGGCTGAGATCTTCCACGAGATCCTGGAGCACCGCTGGTACCTGTCCGAACAGGCCGGGCACGAGGTCGACACGTTCGAGACCGCCCGCGACTACTTCCGAAACGAGCTCAAGGTCGAGCCTCTCGAAGCAGGCTCCGTGCGATCACCAGCCGTTGGATCTGGTTCGTCCCTTCAAAGATCTGGGTGACCTTCGCCTCGCGCATGAACCGCTCCGCCGGGAAGTCACGGGTGTACCCGTAGCCGCCGAGGACCTGGACGGCGTCGGTGGTCACCCTCATCGCGGCATCGGAGGCGACCAGCTTCGCGATCGCCGCCTGGCGGCTGAACGGCCGACCCGCGTCCTTGAGCCGGGCGGCGAGCAGGTAGGTCGCCCGTGCCGACTCGACCGCGGCGGCCATGTCGGCGAGCAGGAACTGCAAGCCTTGGAACTGCGCGATCGGCTGGCCGAACTGATGCCGCTCGGTGGCATACCCGGTCGCCAGGTCCAGCGCAGCCTGGGCCAGTCCGGTCGCACATGCGGCGATGCCGAGCCGACCGCTGTCGAGGGCCGACAACGCGATCGTCATCCCGTGACCCTCGTCGCCGATGAGATGGTCGGCGTTCAGCCTGACGTCGTCGAAGATCAGCTGGGTGGTGGTCGACGCGCCCATGCCCATCTTCTTCTCGGGCGCACCGAAGCTGACTCCCGGCGTCCCCGCCGGGACGTGGAAGGCCGACAGGCCACCCTTCGGGTCGGGCGATGTACGGGCGAACAGCAGCCAGAAGTCGGCGTGCGGCCCGTGGCTGATCCACGCCTTCGTTCCGTTGACGACATACTTGTCGCCCTGCTTGACCGCCTTGGCCGCGATCGCGGACACGTCGGAGCCGGCCTGCGCCTCAGAAAGCGCGTAGGCCCCGAGCTGGTCACCGCCGATCATGCCGGGGAGCCAGCGAGCCCGCGGCCCGGGCGACCCGAAACGGGCGAGCGCCGACGCGGACAGGGTATGGACCGACACGTCGACCGCCACGCTCATCCAGACGGCCGCGATCTCCTCGAGGACCTGCAGGTAGACCTCGTGCGGCTGGCCACCTCCGCCGTCGGCCTCGTCGAATGGCAGCGACAGCAGCCCGGTGTCGCCGAGCAGGTGGAACACGTCGCGGGGGAAGACAGCGTCAGCCTCGGCCCGGTCGACCCTCGGCGCGAGCTTCTCCGCGCAGATGTCCCGGACCAGCTCGATCAGGTCGGCGGCCTCGGGTGTCGGGACCAGCCGGTCGACGGTCATCGTGGCTCCTTCGTGGTTGCTGCCGGTCTCGACTCAGGTCCGGGCGTGGCGCCGGCGGTCGATCTCGTACAACGCGATGCCGGCCGCCACGCCGGCGTTGAGGGACTCCGACGTCGCCGCCATCGGGATCCGGACCAGGATGTCGCACGTCTCACGCACCAGCCTCGAGAGGCCCTTGCCCTCGCTGCCGATGACAAGGATCATCGGCTCGGCGGCCACGTCGAGCGCGCCGATGTCGACCGTCCCCTCGGTGTCGAGACCGACCACGGTCAGCCCCTCGTCCTTGTACTCCAGCAGCTGACGGGTGAGGTTGGTGGCCCTCGCCACCGGAACCCGCGCAGCCGCCCCGGCCGAGGTCTTCCAGGCGCTGGCCGTCATACCCGCCGCACGACGCTCAGGCAGCACGACTCCATGGACCCCGAAGGCGGCCGCTGACCGGACGACCGCGCCGAGGTTCCGGGGGTCGGTCACGGAGTCAAGGGCAACCAGCAGCGGCTCGTCACCGGCGTCGGCGGCCAGCTCGACCAGGTCGTGCGGGTCGGCGTAGGTGTAGGCGGGAACCTTCAGGGCCAGGCCCTGGTGGACCGCACGGTCGGTCAGGCGGTCCAACTCGTACCTGCTCACCTCGAGCATCGCGATGCCGCGATCAGCGGCCATCCGGAAGGCGTCGCGCAGCCGGTCGTCACGCTCGGCCTGCTCGGCGACGTACATCGTGGTCACGGGCACCTTGGCCTGCAGGGCCTCCACCACCGCGTTGCGGCCCGCCACCCACTCCGACGTCGCCGCAGCGGAGCGGTCGGACCGGCCGGAGCGACCCGACCCACCGACACGGCCGGACCCGCCCGAGCCCCGGGGCTGCTTGTCGACGACGCGCGAGGTGTCACGGGCCTTGTGGCTGTCGCGCTCGGCCGCCTTGGGCGTCGGACCCCTGCCCTGGAGCGCCTTGCGGCGTCGACCGCCGGAGCCCGCGGTCGGGTTGCCGCCCTGGCGTTTGCGGATCGCGCCCTGCCGCTTGCTGTTTCCGGGCATCAGGCGAGCACCGTCCAGCGCGTACCGTGCGGGGTGTCCTCGACGTCGACGCCCGCGTCGCGCAGCTGGCCACGAATCGCGTCGGCAGCAGCGAAGTCGCGACGCTGCCGAGCATCGTCGCGCTGCGCCACCAGGGTCTGCACCAGCGAGTCGAGGGCCGAGCGCATCGGGGCATCCGCGGTGCCGGCGCCCTGCGACCAGACCGGATCGAGCGGGTCGAGCCCGAGCATGCCGAGCATCCGGCGCACGGCCGCGAGGTTGTCGCGCAGCGCATCGGAGTCACCGTCGGCGAGCAGCTTGTTGCCTTCACGGATCACGCCCTGCAGCGTGGCCAGCGCGGCGGGCACGGACAGGTCGTCGTCCATCGCCTCGACGAACCCGGCGCTGAGCTCGCCCCCGCTCGGGTCGACTCCTCCGGTGACCTCGGTGGCGCGCATGACGAACCCCTCGACCCGCCGGAAGGCGGTGGCCGCCTCCGCGAGAGACTCGAAGCTGAACTCGATGATCGAGCGGTAGTGCGGGGCGAGCAGGTAGTAGCGCAGCTCGATCGGCCTGACCCGCTTGACCACCTCGCTGACCAGCATCGCATTGCCGACCGACTTGCTCATCTTCTCCCCGCCGAGGTTGACCATGGCGTTGTGCATCCAGGTGCGCGCGAAACCGCGACCGACGGCGCGGGACTGGGCCAGCTCGTTCTCGTGGTGGGGGAAGCGCAGGTCGAGGCCGCCGCCGTGGATGTCGAAGTCGTCGCCCAGGTACTTGCCCGCCATCGCCGAGCACTCCAGGTGCCAGCCGGGACGTCCCAGCCCCCACGGTGACGGCCAGGCCGCGGTCGCCGGCTCCTCGTCCTTCTTGTACCCCTTCCACAGGGCGAAGTCGTGAGGGTCGCGCTTGCCCCGCGGGTCGGCGTCGGCAGCCGGCTCCATGTCGTCGACGCGCTGGTTGGACAGCTCGCCGTACGACGGCCAGGACCGGACGTCGAAGTAGACGTCGCCCGTGCCGTTGGGTGCGACGTAGGCGTGAGCGTTGACCAGCAGCTGACCGATGAGCTCGAGCATCTCGGGGATGTGGCCGGTGGCACGCGGCTCGTACGTCGGGGGGAGGCAGCCCAGCACCTGGTAGGCGTCGTGCAGGGCACGCTCGTTGGAGTACGCGACCGCCCACCACGGGCGGTGTTCCTCAGCCTCCTTCGCGAGCACCTTGTCGTCGATGTCGGTGAGGTTGGCGATGAGGGTGACGGCATACCCGCTGTGCTCGAACCACCTCCTGAGCACGTCGAACACGACCTCCTTGCGGATGTGGCCGACGTGGGGCGGCCCCTGCACCGTCAACCCGCAGTGGTAGATCCCGACCTGGCCCGGCACGAGGGGCTCGAAGTCGCGGATCTCACGGGTCGCGGTGTCGTAGAGGCGAAGCGTCACCCGCTCAGGGTATCCATCCAGGTCACGACCACCACATGCGTGCACCGCGCCGACGGCCACGACGGTCCGGCGGGTCTACCGGCGCGGCCAGTTCGAGCGAGCCTGCGTCGGCGGCAGCGGTGGGGCCGTGAACGTCGTGCTTCTGCGTGACGAGCCCGTCGCCGTGCTGAGTCTCGGCTGGCCGCCCCGGGCCGGACACTTCCGGGCTAGTCGACCGTGACGGTGATGGTGTGCCAGCCGGTGGCGCCGTCGGGGATCACGTTGGCCAGCTTGGGTGTCTGCGTGTATCCGGACAGGTCGGTCGCACGTACCTGGACCCGATGTTGACCTGACTCTGCCGCCCACACGTACGCCCACTGCCGCCAGCTGTCGACGGTCGGGTCGCTGCCCAGCTTGGCCTCGACCCAGTCCCCGTCGTCGATGTGGACCTCGACCTTGGCGATTCCGGTGTGCTGCGCCCAGGCGATGCCGCCGATGGAGACCTGACCGGCCTTGACGTGGTGGCCGTTTCGCGGCACGTCGATCCGCGACTCGGTCTTGATCGGGCCCTGCTCCGACCACCCGCGGTCGGTCCAGAAGGCCGAGAAGTCGGAGAACTTCGTCACCTCGAAGTCCCTGATCC
Organism: Propionibacteriales bacterium; assembly: GCA_038239485.1. Classification (GTDB taxonomy): domain Bacteria; phylum Actinomycetota; class Actinomycetes; order Propionibacteriales; family Nocardioidaceae; genus DASQEH01. Next base: position 19,725 of record JBBSET010000049.1, on the reverse strand, counting down.
ACTTCGTCCCGGACACGTAGCCATACAGCCCCGGCACGACCATCCGCACCGGGAAGCCGTGCTCGGGCTCCAGCGGCTGGCCGTTCATCGCGACCGCCAAGATGGCGTCGCGGTTGTCAGTGAGGGCTCCGAGCGGCGTACCAGCGGTCCACCCGTCGTCCGAGGTGGACAGCACGGCGTCGGCGTCGGGATGCACGCCGACGTCCTTGAGGATGTCGGCGATCCGGACGCCGGAGAACCAGGCGTTCGAGATCAGGTTGCCGCCGACCTCGTTCGACACGCAGCAGAGCGTGAGCCAGTACTCCGTGAGGCCCCGCGAGACGAGGTCGTCGTAGCTCAGGGTCAGCTCGTTGTCGACCATCCCATGGATACGCAGCGACCAGTCCGCCGGCAGGATCTCCGGGATCGAGAGAGCTGTATCGATCCGGTAGAAGTTTGCTGCCGACGTGTTCCAGGGTGCGATACCGGCGACGCCCACCTCGACCCCGGCAGGCTGGACCGGCATCGTGATCGGCAGTCTCAGCTTGAGCCGAGCGGCGTCGAGAGCGGCCCGGCCGCGCGCCAGGACCCTACCCGCGCCGCCGACCACCACTGCTCCGACCGCTAGCACCCCGGCGAGCCGCAGGAAGTCACGCCGGGAGTCCGCGGCGGGCTGCTCCGAGGACCCCTGCCGAGCCGGCCGCTTCCCGACCCGGCTCGCTATCACCGCCCGCGGAGCCAGCGTCGCCAAGACGACCATCGCGATGACCACTCCGACACCCGCGGGCAGATAGGTCGCCTGCGAGGAGGTGAGGCGGGCGTGCACGGCCAGGAAAAGCACGACACCCATAGCGACGAAGGCCACTTCTCCGGCAGCCAGCGAGCGCATCGACACGACACCCACGATCACGCTGACAATGAGCAGGCCGACGAGCGTGCCACCGATGACGAGCGGCTTGTCGTTGTGGCCGACGATAGAGATCGTCTTCTCGATGACGGCGCCAGGCGTGAGCCTGATGATGCACTCGGCGACGGCGACAACAGGAGAGACCCGCTGGTGGAGGTAGCCGCTGGCAAGCTCGGATGCGGCGAGGCCCGCCCCGGCGGCGACGACGCCCGTCACGGCACCGAGGCGGACAGCTGACGTCATACCTTCGATAGTGCCCCACGGCCTCGCAGGCTCAAGGGTGATCCGCCCCACCGCCCCATCCGTCACCATCTCGTCATACTTCCTGCGAGAATCGCTGACGTGGCCGGACCGGGCGTTCCGCGGGTTGGTGTGGGTGTCGACGTCCACCCGCTTGCCGCTGGCCGCCCGCTGTGGGTAGCGGGCCTGCTGTGGCCGAACGAGACGCACGGTCTTGTCGGTCACTCCGACGGCGACGTGGTCGCCCACGCGGTCTGCGACGCCCTGCTGTCGGCGGCCGGGCTCGGTGACCTCGGCAGCCAGTTCGGCACCTCGGACCCGGCCTGGTCGGGCGCCTCCGGCGTCGCACTGGTGACCGAGACCGCCCGCAGGCTCCAACTGGCAGGGGCCCAGATCGGCAACGTCGCGGTCCAGCTGATCGGCAACCGGCCGTTGATCGGGCCGCGCCGGGCCGAGGCCGAGCAGGTACTCAGCGAAGCCGCCGGCGCCGGCGTGAGCGTGTCGGCGACGACGACCGACGGACTCGGCCTGACAGGTCGCGGCGAGGGTCTCGCCGCGGTCGCGACTGCCCTGATATGGGTTGTTTCGTCAATCTCGAGCTGAAGCAGTTCGAAACTCTTTCGACGCCTGGTCTTTACAACGAGTGATGCGTCTCATACTCTACTTGAACAAACGTGAGGACCATCTGCACATGTGTGCATAGGAGATCTGGTGACTACCACCCAAACCACTGCTGACCCGCGAGTTGGGGACGACCCTGACAAGGCCCGCCATGTGCTGGCGACCATGTGGCGCATCCGCCGTTTCGAGGAGGCCGTCGACGACCTCTTCGCCCGCGGCCTGATGCACGGCACGATGCATCTGTCCATCGGGCAGGAGGGCTCCGCGACAGGCAGCTGCCTGAGCCTGCGCACTGACGACGCGATCACGTCGACGCACCGTGGCCACGGCCACTGCATCGCCAAGGGCGCCTCGCTCGAACGCATGATGGCCGAGCTGCTCGGCAAGGAGACGGGCTACTGCCGCGGGCGCGGCGGGTCGATGCACATCGCCGACACCGCCACCGGCAACCTCGGTGCCAACGGGATCGTTGCCGGCGGCATCCCGATCGCGACCGGCGCCGCACTCGCCTACAAGATGCAGGGCCTCGACCGGGTCGTGGTCAGCTTCTTCGGGGACGGCGCCTCCAACGAGGGCGCGTTCCACGAGGCGCTCAACCTGGCGGCGATCTGGAAGCTCCCCGTCGTCTTCATCTGCGAGAACAACAAGTACGGGATGTCGTTCTCCACGGAGTTCTCCGTGGCGGTCGCCCACATCGCCGACCGGGCCGCGGCGTACGGCATGCCGGGCGTCACAGTCGACGGCAACGACGTCGAGGCGGTCAACGACGCGGTATCCGCTGCCGTCGACCGAGCCCGCGGTGGCGGCGGGCCGTCGCTCGTGGAGGCCGAGACCTACCGGTGGAAGGGGCATAGCAAGAGCGACAAGAACCTCTACCGAACCCGCGAGGAGATCGCCGAGTGGCGACTCAAGGACCCGATCGTCCGGTTCGAGAAGCTCGTCAAGGAGCGCGGCACGCTGTCGGAGTCCGAGGTGCAGCAGATCCGCGACGAAGCCATGCAAGCGATCAAGCACGCCGTTGTGGCAGCCAACCAGGCACCCGATGCCCGGGCCGATGACATTCTCGACTCCGTCTTCGCCGCCACCACCATCGTCTCCGAGGTGACCGCATGACCATGACCGACCAGACCCTCGAGGCGCCTGCCACCGCGGAGCGCACCATGACCTACTCCGAAGCCGTCCGCGAGGCTATCGCGGAGGCGATGACCGCCGACGACCGTGTCTTCATGCTCGGCGAGGACGTCGGTGTCTACGGCGGCGCCTTCGGCGTCAGCGGCGACCTCTACGGACGCTTCGGCGCCGACCGGATCCGCGACACGCCGATCTCGGAGCTCGGTATCGTCGGCGCGGCCGTCGGTGCCGCGGTCGCCGGCATGCGACCGATCGTGGAGATCCAGTTCTCCGACTTCACCTGCCAGGCGATGGACCAGATCGTCAACCAGGCGGCCAAGATCCACTTCATGCTGGGCGGCGAGCTCAACGTCCCGATGGTGCTGCGAGCCCCTGTCGGCTCCGGTACGGGCGCGGCGGCCCAGCACTCCCAGAGCCTGGAGGCCTGGTTCGCCCACGTCCCCGGCCTCAAGGTCGTCATGCCGAGCTCGCCCGCGGACGCCAAAGGCCTGCTGCTCGCCGCCATCGACGACCCGAACCCGGTCATCGTGCTCGAGCACAAGCTGCTCTACCGCACCAGCGGCCATGTGCCTGAAGGCGCCGAACGCACCCCGCTCGGTGTCAGCGCTGTTCGGCGCGAGGGCAAGGACCTCACCATCGTCGCCACCGGCGTGATGGTCGGTCGGGCCATGGAGGCGGCGGCCGCCCTCAGCGAGAAGGGAATCGAGGCGACGGTGATCGACCCACGTACCCTGACGCCGCTCGATGCGGCCCCCATCCTCGACTCGGTGACGCGGACTGGACGAGCGATGCTGGTCCAGGAGGCCCCCGGCCACGTCGGCTACATGGCCGAGATCGCGGCCCGGATCTGCGAGTCGCCGGCCCTGTACCGGCTGCTGGCGCCGGTCCGCCGCGTCTGCGGCCTCGACGTCCCCATTCCATACGCCCCCAAGCTCGAGACCGCGGTCGTTCCGCAGCTCGACGGGATCATCGCTGCCGCGACCGAGTTGATGGAGGTGCAGTCCTGATGGCGCAGATCGCGATCCGGATGCCGAAGATGTCCATGACGATGACCGAGGGCGAGGTGTCCGAGTGGTTCGTCGGCGTCGGTGACAACGTGGCCGAGGGCGACGTCATCTGCGAGGTGCTCACCGACAAGGTCGACATGGAGGTCGAGAGCCCCGCCACGGGGGTGATCTCGACGATCGTGGTCGAGTCCGGCAGCGTCGACGTCGGTACGCCCATCGGCTACATCGAAGGCGACGACTCCGGCGGCTTCGGCGACCTGCTCGACAACCTCGGTGCGACCAGCGACTCCCCGTCGACACCCGACGCCGGTGCTCAGCCGGAGGCGAGCGCAACGAGCGAGGAGTCGCCGGCAGCGGTGGCCACCGGCCCGGCCGCGGTGGTACCGCGTGCCCGCACCGTCGCCAGGGAGAACGGCCTGGACCTGGCGGGCGTGACCGGCAGTGGACCCGACGGGCTCATCGTGATGGCCGATGTCGAGCAGACCTCCGTCGGCTCCGCACCGGCCGCCACAGCACCCGCGCCCGCCGCCACAGCACCCGCGCCCGCCGTACCCGCTCCAAAGGCGGTCGCGGCACAGCGTGCAGAGGCACCCGCGGCGGCCAAGGCCCCGTCGGCCAAGCGGACCGCCCTCGTCCGTGCGCGTGTCGCGGCCAAGATGACGGAGAGTGCCGCTGTGCCGCAGTTCACCGTCTGGCGCGACCTGGTGCTCGACGAGGCCAACGGCAGGCGCAACGGCGTCTCCTGGACCACCGTGCTGCTCAGCTCCTACGCAGCCTCTCTGCGCGGTATCCCGGAGCTGCTGTGCCGCTGGGACGGCAGCGCCGCAGTCGAGTCCGGCCCCCCGAGCGTCGGTCTGGCAGTCGCCACGCCGTATGGACTGCTCGCGCCTGTCATCCCCGAGCCCGACGCGACGGACCCGGCAGAGCTCGACCGGCGGATCCGCGGCATCGTCGAGACGGCCCGTGGTGGTCGTGTCGACGCGGCGTACCTCCAGGTCGCCAACGCCATGCTGTCCAACCTGGGCGGCCTCGGTGTCGACCGCTTCCAGGCTCTCGTCACACCGCCACAGGCGAGCGTGCTGTCGGTGGGATCCATCATGCAGCGGCCCGTCGCCGTGGCCGGCGGCGTGGGAACTGCCCTCACGGTCGTGGTCGGGCTGACGATCGACCATCGCGTCGCCGACGGTGCCCACGCAGCGCAACTGCTGGCCGCGCTCGCAGACAAGGTGACCCACTGGGGCGCTTCGGACTCCTGACGGCAACGCCGCCGAAACAAAATCCGTCTCAAGCCTTGTGTAACCCATGTCACACGCGATATGAATAACTTCACAAACGTGCAAACCACTGAACGGAGGTGACGATGCCAGCCCCACGAGACCCCAAGGCCCTGCTGCAGGTAGCCAGGTTGTACTACCTCGACAGCCTTTCTCAGCAGGAAGTGGCAACGCGCCTCGGTCTCAGCCGGTCGAACGTGTCCCGGATGCTCAGCGACGCCCTCTCCCAGGGCATCGTGGAGATCCGGATCAACGATCCGGCCGGGCGCGAGCGCCAGCTCGAGCGTCAGCTCGAGGAGACGTTCGGGCTGCGTGACGCACGGGTGGCGCAGCGGCCGGGTGCCTTCGCCCAGAGCAGCAGCAGCCAGGTGGGCCTGCTCGCCTCGCGTCTGCTGCTCGACACGATCAGGGACCAGATGACGGTCGCGCTGTCCTGGGGCCATGCGCTGCAGGCGATGGTCTGGGCCACCACGAGTGACCGCAACCACGCGGTCCAGCTCGTGCAGCTCGTCGGCGGCCTGTCATCGATCGACAACGAGATCAGCGGTCAGGAGCTGGTCAGGGAGCTGGCCTCGAGGCTCGGCGCGTCTTACCGGTACCTGCATGCTCCGGCGACCCTCACCACGAAGGCGGCCCGTGAGGCGCTGGTCGGCGAGGCATCGATCTCGCATGCCCTCGCGGCCGCCCGTGCCGCCGACATCGCCTTCGTCGGCATCGGCACCCCGTCGCACGGGTCGTCGGCAGCTGTGCTCCGCTCACTCGAGCTGAGCGAGTTCGAGGCGGCCGACTTCTGGCGGCAGCTTCCCGTCGGCGACATCGCGGCGCGGTACTTCGACCAGCACGGCAAGGAGGTCGCGGGTGCCGTCCACGACCGGGTCCTCGCCGTCACCCTCGAGGACCTCGCCGGCATCCCGACGGTCGTCGGCGTCGCCGAGGGCCGCACCAAGGTACCCGGCGCGCTGGGGGCCCTGCGGGGCCGCCTCGTCGACGTCCTGATCTGCGACGAGAGCCTCGCCCGTGGCGTCCTCGCCGCGGCAACCTCTCAAGAAGGAGCCATCGCGTGAACCCCATCATTCTCGTCCTCGGTGCCGTCGTCATCGGCATGCTGCTGCAGGTCTGCACGACCTACCGGCAGACCAAGGCATTCGGCGCCGCCGTACGCGAGCTCCGAAAGCACGGCAACATCTCCATCGGCGGTGCCGGGAAGCGCTACCGCGGAGGCAAGGCGTTCGTCGCCATCGCCGCGGACACCAACGGCAGGATCACCAAGGCGATCTCGCTCAGCGGGTGGACCACCCTGGCCCGGCCGCGAGAGCTGCCGACGGTCAAAGGGCTGTCGCTCGCCCGCCTGCGAGGCAACGGGTCCGTACCGTCCATCGACCCCCGAGTTCGCGACGCCCTTCAACATGCCGCCGAGACCTTGAACACCTACCTGGCGAAGGCCGGCTAGCCGCTCCGCCTCCACAACTGTCACGGCCCATCGCTTGCGGGCCGGGCTCAACCCCACCCATATTGCGAGGAGTCCTGTATGTCCGCATCCCTGATGGCGTCCCACTGGTTAGTGGCCGCCGCGCCAACTCCCACCGTCGCACCACCGACCGGCTTCTTCGGAGCCCTGGCCTCAGCAGCCGAGCACTTCATCGGGGCGTTCCAGGCCGGCGGAACCGTGTTCCTGGGCCTGGTGACAGGCATCATCCCGCTGCTCGTCGTGCTGTTGACCGCGGTCAATGCGCTCATCCGGCTGATCGGCCCCGAGCGGATCGAGTCGTTCGGCACGATGGCGGCCCGTCCCGGTATCCAGTGGTACCCCGTCCGGTACCTCCTGCTGCCCGTCCTGGCGGTCTTCTTCTTCACCAACCCGATGGCCTACACCGTCGGGCGCTTCCTGCCGGAGAGGTTCAAGCCGGCGTTCTACGACTCTGCGGTGAGCTTCGTGCACCCGGTCACAGGCCTGTTCCCGCACGCCAACTCCGGTGAGCTGTTCGTCTACCTCGGCGTGGCGGCCGGCATCACCAGTCTCGGCCTCCCCCTGGGCGACCTGGCCGTGCGCTACCTGCTGGTCGGGATGGTCGTGATCTTCATCCGCGGCATCGTGACCGAGTTCATCACCGCGCGCCTGATGGCCCGCGCCGCTGCCAACGTCGAAGTCGAAGGAGCCATGGCATGAGCACGTCCACCCAGAACCGACCACCACAGAGGAAGACCAGCGCCTTCGACGCCTTCAACAGCGTCCTGGTCAAGACCGGCCAGGCAGTCGGCGGGGTCGTCGGCGTCCTCTACCAGGCAGGCCGCGACACGATCGACACCATCATCCGCAACATCTTGCCGTTCATGGCCTTCATCTCGGTGCTGATCGGCATCATCAACTACTCGGGCATCGGCACCTGGCTGGCGCACCGGATCGAGCCGCTGGCCAACAACATCTGGGGGCTGCTGCTCATCTCCATCATCGCAGCGATCCCGATCCTCTCCCCGGTGCTCGGGCCTGGGGCCGTCATCGCCCAGATCGTGGGCACCCTGATCATCGGCCCGGCCATCGCCAAGCACTCGATCAGCCCTCACCTCGCGCTGCCCGCGCTCTTCGCGATCGACCCCCAGGTCGGCTGCGACTTCATCCCCGTCGGGCTAGCGTTGGGTGAGGCTGAGCCGGAGACTGTAGAGGCGGGGGTGCCAGCGGTGCTCTTCTCCCGGCTGTTGACGGGACCGCTGTCCGTCGTCATCGCCTACTTCGCAAGCATCGGCCTCTACGCCGGCGCCTGACCACTCCTTACCCTCCAATCGAAAGGAACCACATGTCCGAGTACAAGTCAGTCACCATCGCCAAGGGGCGCGGCGGCTGGGGAGGACCCCTCACGATCACTCCCACCGACGCCAAGCCCTACATCTACTCGGTGACCGGTGGCGGTATCCACCCCGTGGCCCAGCGCATCGCGGACCTGACCGGCGGCACGCCGTTCGACGGGTTCAAGAGCTCCAAGCCGTTCGACCAGATCGCCGTTGCGGTCATCGACTGCGGTGGCACTGCCCGAGTGGGCGTCTACCCCATGAAGAAGGTGCTCACGGTCGACATCCATGCGACGTCGCCCGCTGGCCCGCTGGCCCAGTTCATCACCCAGGAGCTCTTCGTGTCCGGGGTCAAGCCAGATGACGTGATCCAAGCATGAGCAGCCCCGAGTCGAGTGCGGCTGGTGCCGTCGTCTACAGGACGACGGTCACCGCCGTCGGCGAGCAGGTCCCCGCGTTCCTCGAGCACGGCATCCTGATCCTCTTCGCGGCGGAGTCGCCGGAGGAGCTGCACTCGATCTCGGTGCTCCACACCGCCGAGGTACAGGAGAGCGGCCCGCAGGCCGGCGACATCCTCCACATCGGAGACTCAGAGCTGCCCGTGCTGGCGGCGGGCCACGTCGTCAACGACAACCTGCTGAACCTGGGCCACGTCGACTTCAAGGCCGACGGACGTACCGAGCCCAAGCTCCCGGGCGACGTGTGCGTGGCCCCGGGGTCACTGCCGACACCACGTGTCGGCGACGTGATCAGCATCGTGAGGCCCTGAGCAACGGGCCCACCCATCAGTACCCATGCCCAGGATGGCGACGATCGCGTGTTCTCGGGCCTTGTTCCGCACGTCAAAAAACACCATCGGAAGGCACCGTTATGAACTACTCCTCACGACTCAAGGCCCGCGAGGCCGAGCTGGGTCGTCCCATCCGCGTCGCTCTCGTCGGTGCCGGGCAGATGGGCCGCGGTTTCGCGGCCCAGCTGCTCCGGATGCCCGGGTTCGCGGTATCCGCCGTCCTCGACGTCCAGCTGGACCGGGCCCGCGAGGCTCTCGAGCAGACCGGCGGCAAGGTCAGCGACGCCGAGACCCTCGACGAGCAGATCGCCGCGATCGAGAACGGCGAGTCCGTGGCGATCGCCGGTATCAGTACCCTCGCCAAGCTGCCTGTCGACGTCGTCGTCGAGGCCACCGGCGTCCCCGACGTCGGCGCGCAGGTCGCCCTCATGTCGCTGCTGTCGGGCAAGCACGTGGCCACCCTCAACGTCGAGTCAGACGTCACGGTCGGCCGGCTGCTCGCCTCGATCGCCGAGACGTCGGGCAGCGTGTACTCCATCTGCCGCGGCGACGAGCCGGTCGAGACCAAGATCCTCGTGGACTACGCCCGCGACCTGTCCTTCGACATCATCTGCGCCGGCAAGGGCAAGAACAACCCGCTCGACATCACCGCGACACCTGAGTCCCTCGCCGAGCGGGCCAAGGAGAAGCAGATGAACCCGAAGATGCTCTGCAGCTTCGTGGACGGGTCCAAGGCGATGATCGAGATGGCGTCACTCGCCAACACCACCGGCCTTCGCGTCTCCAAGCGAGGCATGCACGGGCCGCCGTCGTCGGTGGCGACGCTGGCCCAGACGTTCGCCCTGAAAGAGGACGGCGGAGTCCTCGACAAGCCCGGAGTGGTCGACTACTGCACCGGCGACGTCGCCCCCGGCGTGTTCGTCATCGTCAAGACGGACGACCCGTACATCAACCACGAGATGAGCTACCTGCAGATGGGCTCAGGTCCGTACTTCGCCCTCTACCGCCCCTTCCACCTGGCCAGTGTCGAAGCGCCGCTGACCGTCTGCGAGATGGTGCTGGACCAGCGGCCGAGCCTGGTCACCGAGCACTGGACCGCCGAAGTCGGCGCAGCCGCCAAGCGCGATCTCAAGGCCGGCGAGAAGATGGACGGTGTGGGCGGCGCGATGGTGCGCGGCAACATCGACGACGCCGACGAGTTCAAGGCCAATGGCTTCGTGCCCTTCGGCGTCCTTGCAGGGGCGACGCTCGTACGCGACGTCGCCGAGGGCGAGATGCTCACGTACGCCGACGTCTCGCTCGACGAGACCTCGACCATCGTGTCCCTGCGACGCCTCCAGGACACCCTGTTCGCCTGAGCTGACCATCGGGGTACCACCTGTGGCTGCGCGGGCTGTCGCGGAACCGCCGACCGCCCATGGTCGACGAGCGACGATCCGCGCAGCCACACCCTCCTCGCCCCAGCCAGGACTGTCTCCGCAGGCGCATCGCACTAGGCTCGGGCGGTGCCGTCGGAGTCGTCGAGTCTGTCGCGGGTCCGTGCTGCCGTGGTGCTTCTCGCGGCGGGCTCGGGCTCGCGGGTCGGCCAGGAGACCAACAAGGTGTTCCTGCCGCTGGCGGGCCGCCGGGTCTTCACCTGGTCCCTCCAATGGGCCCGCCAGCTCCCCACCGTCACGCGTCTGGTGCTCGTCATCGCCGAGCGCGACCGCACGCTCGCCGAGTCCATCCTCGCCCGGGAGGCCCACGGCGCTGACGTCTCACTCGTCCGCGGCGGCGCCACCCGGCACGCGTCGGAGTGGAACGCGCTGCAGAGCCTGGCCGACGAGATCCGCCGCGGAGACCTCGACATCGTCGTGATCCACGATGCGGCCAGGCCGCTCGCCAGCACGGCGGTGTTCGCCGACGTGATCGACAAGGCCCAGGCATACGGCGGGGCACTTCCCGTCCGCCCACAGTCGGCCTTGGTTCCACTTGACGCCAGCGCGGCGCCGCTGAGCCACGATGTGGTGGCGGTGCAGACCCCCCAGGCCTTCCGTGCCCAGCCACTGCTGGACGCGTACGATCAGGCCGACAAGGCGGGCTTCGTCGGAACCGACACCGCGAGCTGCATCGAGCGATTCACCGATCTTGAGATCTACTGTGTCGCCAGCTCAGCGGCGAACATCAAGATCACATTTCCCGAAGACCTATTCCTCGCCGAGCACCTACTCGCTCAGGCACACTGGGATCTGACGAACGAGCCAGGCGAGCCAGAATGACAGTCGAGCACGCGGAGTTCCTGTGCAGTGCCTGCGGACACACCGCAGAGCACGATCTCAGGTATGCCGGTCGACTGCTCGAGTCGACCCGCTGCCACAACTGCGGGCACGTCGTGGAGATGCAGCCGAAGGCGCTGCTGCCGGCGTACCTCCATGATCTCGAACAGCGTGTCACGAGCAAGCCGGGCCGGATGCTGCAACGGGTGAACGACGACCGGGCCGGCTTCCTCTGGTCGCTGCCCAAGGCGATGGCGCGGCAGCCCATCAAGCTCGTGCGGGAGCTCTGGACGGTCATCTGGCGCTGAGTGCTCGCGAACGGCGTCCTTAGCGCTCGCGCACCCGATGGCTCACGGCATCGAGCGACAGCACGAGCTGGATCGACGAGACGTCCTCGATGCGCCGCGACGCAGAGGGAGCGCTCTGGAGCACCACCTCGCAGCGCCCGCGGAGCCACTGGACGAGCGCGCTGAGATCGCTCAGCGTGTTGCCGAGGTCGGGAATGTCGAGCATCAGGGCCGAAGGCAGGATGACCGGCGAGCTGACACTGCGTAGCGTGTCGCGGTCGACCGTGCCCGACACGATGCCATCGGACGCCGCCTTGACCGTGTCGACGACCGGCCTGACGGCGGCCAGGGCCGTGCCCTGCTGCCACATCCGCATCATCTGCCGCAGTGAGACCGACGAGACGAGCGGGCACAGCGGGTCGTGGACGACGACGACATCGGCCACCTCGACCGCTGCTCGGAGCCGGTCGTCCTCCCGGGGACATTCGGCCAGGTCGACGACGGCAGGGTAGCCCTCGAGGGCCTCACGCACGGCTGCCCCCTGGACGTCGTCGGCGAGCACGATCACGGGCGGGTTCGCGACCGCCTGCAGCGCATCGACAGCCTGCAGGAACAGCGCCTGACCGTTGTACGGCCAGCACGCGAGGGGCTCGCGGCCGACAAGGGGCACGAGCCCGAGAACGTCGGGCATCCGACCCCCAGACGAGAGCAGAGGACCTGGAACGCTGAAGACCCCACCTTCTCAGGTGGGGTCTTCAGGGCTTCAGGAGGCTAAGACCTCGTCGAGGATGGTCTCGGCCTTGTCCTCATTGGTGTGCTCGGCCAAGGCAAGCTCCGACACGAGGATCTGCCGAGCCTTCGCGAGCATCCGCTTCTCGCCGGCTGACAGGCCTCGCTCGCGCTCCCGGCGCCACAAGTCGCGGACGACCTCTGCCACCTTGAGAACATCACCTGAGTGCAGCTTCTCCAGGTTTGCCTTGTAGCGACGAGACCAGTTCGTCGGCTCTTCGGTGTGCTCAGCACGCAGGACGTCGAACACTCGCTCGAGTCCTGCCTGGTCGACAACATCGCGTACACCCACGAGATCGAGGTTGCACGCAGGAACGCGCACGATCAGATCAGTCTGGGCCACGATTCGGAGGACTAGATAGAGCCTGTCCTCACCTTTGATTTGGCGGGTCTCAATATCTTCGATGACAGCAGCACCGTGGTTGGGATACACCACTGTCTCGCCGACCGTAAATGTCATGTGTCAGCTACCCCTTTCCAGGAAGTCCAGGATACCACGCTTCTCAGGAGAGCGACGGACGTTATCGCAGGTCAGAGCCTGTTTTGAGGGTTGACAAATGAGCGTTCTCATGCCTTCTTAAGGTGGCGACGTGGTCCCCGGAGGCCGGGCCGACCCCCTTTCGATACGCTGTGCGTGCCTCGTCCCAACGAGGCGGCAGCGTCGCAGCCGGCAACAGGAGGACGACCACATGGGAGCACCCGCACCGGCTCGTGAGCACCGACGACTCGTCCCTGGGCGCTCGCAGGCGCTGGCCGTCATCGTCGCGCTCGCGTGCGTCGCCCTGACCGGCTGCGCCGCGAACTTCGGCGCCCAGACCTACCAGCAGTACCAGCCGGGCGTTGGCACAGACGACCGTAGCCAGACCGTCTTCGTCCTGAACTGCCTGGTCATCGCAAAGTCAAACGGTGAGGGCACCGTCGTCGGCACCCTGATCAACCAGGCCAAGCAAGATGACCAGCTGGTGTCGGTCAACGCCGTGGGCTACAAGTCGGCCGCTATCTCAGCCAACAAGCTGACCAGCCCGATCCCGCTGGCCTCTCAGGTGGGCGTCAAGCTCCAGACCGGGGGCGCCGTCCGGCTCACCGGGCCGGGCGTCGTGCTGGGCGACTACGTCACCGTCACCTTCACCTTCGCACAGGCCGCGCCGATCATGGAGCAGATACCGGTCACCCCTGCGGGGAACATGTCGACAGGGATGTACTCCGGCATCCCGGTCGGTCCTCCACCGACGACCGCTAACGGCGTGCCACCCTCGGCCGCGAGCTCGACGGCGCCCTAGCCGGCGAGGGACCGGGCGAGCCTCGCTCGAAGGATCAGGCCGCCGAGCCAGAGGCCGGGGCGTCGAACTTGTATCCCAGCCCCCGCACGGTGACCAGCAGCCGAGGGTTGGCCGGATCGGACTCGACCTTCGCCCGAAGTCGTTTGATGTGCACGTCGAGGGTCTTGGTGTCGCCGACGTAGTCCGACCCCCAGACCCGGTCGATCAGCTGTCCCCTGGTCAGTACCCGCCCCACATTGCGCAGCAGCATCTCGAGCAGTTCGAACTCCTTGAGCGGGAACCGCACATCTGTCCCGCGCACGGTCACAACGTGCCTCTCGACGTCCATCCGGACGCCACCGGCCTCCAGTGTGAACGGCATCAGATCCGGCTCGGTCCCGCGTCGCATGACCGCCCGGATCCGGGCGACCAGCTCTCGCGGGCTGTACGGCTTGGTGACGTAGTCGTCGGCGCCGAGCTCGAGGCCGACCACCTTGTCGACCTCGCCGTCCTTCGCGCTCACCATGATCACGGGGACCGCAGAGACCTGTCGGAGCTGTCGGCACACCTCGGTACCGGGTAGGCCGGGCAGCATCAGGTCCAGCAGCACGATGTCAGCGCCGGAGCGCGAGAACTCTTCCAAGGCCGCGGGACCGGTCGCGGCGAGGGCGACGTCGAACCCCTCCTTGCGAAGCATGTAGGCAAGGGCGTCGCTGTAGCTCTCCTCGTCCTCCACGACCAGCACGCGGGTCATAACACCTCCTGATGCTCAGCCGGCCGGGAATCACCGGGCGTCGTCCCGGTCACCGGCGACTCGTCGGGCGCCGTCTCGCCGACCGTCTCGGATGCGCCGACAGCCGCTGGCACCGGCGCGGGCGTCGCAGGCCGTTCCACATAGGCAGGCAGGGCGAGAGTGAAGGTCGAGCCTTCGCCTTCCACGCTCCACACACGCACCTCGCCCGCATGGGTGACGGCCACATGCTTGACGATCGACAGGCCGAGGCCGGTACCCCCGGTCGCCCGCGCACGTGCCGGGTCGACGCGGTAGAAACGCTCGAAGATGCGGTCGATCTCGTTGCTCGGAATCCCGATACCGTGGTCGGTGACGATGAGCTCGACCCGCTCTCCACATGCGCGCGCAGCCACCGTGACCCGGGTGCCGGTATCGCTGTAGGCGACGGCGTTCTCGACCAGGTTGCCGAGCGCCACCACCAGCTGGTCGGCGTTGCCGATCACCTCGAGCCCGTCGTCGCCGACGAACGAGACAGCGATCTCCTTGTCGGTCGCGTCGACCCGCACCCGGTCGATCGCGCGCTCGGCGAGCGTCTCCACCGACAGCGGGTCGACCTCGTCGAGGGGATCGTCGCCCTGCAGACGCGACAGCTCGATGATCTGCTGCACCAGCCGGGTGAGGCGGTGGCTCTCGATCCGCATCCGGCTGGAGAACCGCTGCACCGCCTCGGGGTCGTCGGCGGCCTCGGCCACCGCCTCGGCGAGGAGGTTGAGAGCCCCAACCGGGGTCTTGAGCTCGTGACTGACGTTGGCGACGAAGTCGCGCCTGATGTCGTTGACCCGTCGCTCGCGGGTGCGGTCCTCGACGAGGACCAGCACGAGCCGGCTGCCCAGCGGGGCGACCCGGGCGGCGACATCACGCCGCTGCCCGCGGCTGGGCTGGAGGACGAGCTCGGCCTCCCTGATCTGCCCATCCCGGCGCACCCGCTGGACGAGACCCAACAGCTGCGGTACCACGACCCGCGTGCCGTCGACGAGCCCCATCACATGCGCCGGGGCGCTGGCCTTGAGCACCTCGTCGCCGGGCCCGACGACCAGGGCGGAGGACCGCAGCACCGACAGCACAGTGGCGACACCTGGCGGGACGAGCGGCTCGGGGGGCTGCGGGGCCGTTCCCTGGTCGCGCTCACCCTGACGCCACGCCAGCACGGCCAGGGCACCGAGAAAAGCCCCGATCAGCCCTCCCACCAGCGCAGCAGTCGACGAGTCCATACTTTGATCGTACGCAGCACCCGGCTGGGTCCGTGATAGTCGCAGTGTCCTGTTGGTCGCGTTTAGGCGACTGTTCACGCTCCGTTCACTTGCGCTCCCCCACCATTAACCGCACCGAACTACGGTCTATGTATGCGTGATCAGTATCAGCAGCAACTCGACCGTGTCCTGAGCGAGCTCGTTGCCATGACCGGCGGCGTCAGGTCGGCACTTGCACAAGCGACGTCCGCGCTGCTGACCGCCGACGTCGCCGCGGCCGAAGCGGTGATCAGCGGCGACCTCGCCATCGACGAAGCCCGTGAGCGGATCGAGAACGACAGCTTCGACATCCTGGCCCGCCAGTCGCCGGTCGCCGGCGACCTGAGGATGCTGGTGGCATCGCTGCGCATGGTTGCCGACCTCGAGCGGATGGGCGACCTCTCGGTGCACGTCGCCAAGGTGGCGCGGTTGCGGTTCCCGACCCCGGCCGTCCCGATGGTCCTGGTGCCGACGATCCAGCAGATGGCACAGACGGCCGATGAGATGATCAGTGCCGCCGCCGAGATCGTGGAGTCCAGGGACGTCGACGCCGCCCGCGAGCTCGAGGCCGCAGACGACACCATGGACACCTTGCGACGGTCGATGTTCAGGATCTTGCTGAGCGAGCACTGGGACTCCGGCGTTGAGCCGGCGGTCGACATGGCCCTGATCGGCCGCTACTACGAGCGGATCGGTGACCACGCCGTGTCGATGGCCCGCCGGATCGTGTTCCTGGTGACCGGGCAGCATCCTGCCGCAGTCTGAGATCGGCGCTACGGTACTGCCATGAACGATGCGCCGTACCGGCTCGTGCTCCTGCGTCACGGCGAGAGCGAATGGAATGCCAAGAATCTCTTCACCGGCTGGGTCGACGTCCCGCTGAGCGACAAGGGTCGCGTCGAGGCGGTGAGAGGCGGCTCACTCATCGCCGACGCCGACGTGCTGCCCGATGTCCTGCACACGTCCGTGCTACGCAGGGCGATCCAGACCGCCCAGCTGAGCCTGGACGCGATCGACCGCCACTGGCTCCCGGTTCGGCGTTCATGGCGGCTGAACGAGCGTCACTACGGCGCCCTTCAGGGCAAGGACAAGAAGGCCACCCTGGAGCAGTACGGCGAGGAGCAGTTCATGCTCTGGCGCCGGTCCTACGACACGCCGCCCCCCCGGCTCGACGACAACGACGAGTTCAGCCAGACGTCGGACCCCCGCTATGCCGGCCTGCCGGACGAGATCCGGCCACGGACGGAGTGCCTGGCCGACGTGGTCGACCGGATGCTGCCCTACTGGTACGACTCGATCGTGCCCGACCTGCACAACGGCAAGACTGTGCTCGTCGCCGCCCACGGCAACTCGCTCCGTGCCCTGGTGAAGCATCTGGACGACATGTCAGCCGAGGCAGTCATCAGCCTCAACATCCCGACGGGGATACCGCTGTTGTATGAGCTGGACGCCGACATGCGACCGCTCAAGCCCGGTGGGCAGTACCTCGACCCGGAGGCCGCCGCCGCGGCGATCGAGGCCGTCGCCAACCAGGGCCGCTGAACCCGCGTCTGCGCCAACGCGATAGACAAGGGCCGGATCGATGTCTCGGTCCGGCCCTTGTCTATCGCCTGTATTCCACTGCCGCGGCGGCTGTCAGCTGTCGAAGGACTGACCGCTCAGCTTCTCTTCTGCTTGCTGCCTGCGGCGGTGGATGCGCTGCTCGCGGTTGGCCAGGCGGGCGGCGGCGGACAACACTGATCTCCGCGCCTCAGCACGCCTGGACACGCCGATCTCGCGCGCGACGTCCGATACGCGTATCACTGTGTCCTCCATGTTCCGGAGCGCCTCGACGACGCTCGTGGTTGCTTGAGTAATGTAAGAAGCATTATTGCTGCTTACCTCTTACATATTAGACGACGTGGAACACTCGTTCAACTCGGTGACGTGTGACGAGCAACACCCGAATGGGTCTAATGCCCGCTTCGTCCCTCACCGAGTCAGTCCGCAGCCTGAGCGCCGCCCTCATCCGTCGCTCTCGAGCCAGGAACGGAACGCGTCGAGGTTGCGCGTTGGCTCACCCCGGGCGCGTCGCCAGTCCCACTCCCGGCGGATCGACGACGCGAAACCCAGCGTCAGTATCGTGTTGAAGGACTCGTCGGCATAGGCCAGCACCGCCCCGAGCAGCCTGTCGATCTCCGCACCGGACACGGCCGCCAGCGACAGTCGGCCGTGCAGGAAGATGTCACCGTGGCGGTCCAGCGCGAAGGCCACCCCGAACATCCGGATGTTCCGGCCCAACAGCCAGCGGTAGACCGCTTCATTGTTCTCGTCCGGCCGCCGGCAGACGAAGGCCGTCACCGACAGGGCGTGGTCACCGACGATCAGCTGACAGGTGGTCGTCAGCTTGCTCTCCCCCGGCAGCCCGACGACGAAGACCCCCTCGCCGGCCTCCGTGGCATCCAGGCCGGCGTCGGTCAGCGATGTGCGGATGACCTCGATGGTCGCGTCGCGAGCGGCGTGCGGCCGGGCGTCGGTCACGTAGCGATCGCCAGCCCGTCGGAGTGCATCATCTCCGCCGCGGCGCCATAGGCCTCGAGAGTCCTCTCAGCCGTCACCGCCCATCCGAACTGCCGTGCATGGACGGCACCGGCACGAGACAGCCGGCTGAGGCGGGCCGGGTCCACCAGCAGACTCGCGACCGCGTCGGCGTACGCGCGTGGATCGTGGCCGTCGACCAGCATGCCGGTCTGCCCGTCGACCACTGCGGTCGCGAGGCCGCCGACGTCGGAGGCCACCACGGCCGTACCGCATGCCTGCGCCTCGATCGCGACGAGCCCGAAGGACTCGGTATAGGAGGGGACGACGACGACCGACGCCGCCTGGTAGTAGTCGACGAGGCGGACCTGCTCGACCGGGGGCACGAAGCGCACCAGATCGCTGACCCCGAGCCGCCGCGCGAGCTCGACGAGCGCACCAGGCGTGGCCAGCCCGCTCCCGGACGGGCCTCCGATCACGGGGACGACGAGCCGGGACCGGAGGTGGGGGCGGTGAGCCACCAGCTCGGCCGCCGCGGCGATGACCACGTCGGGCGCCTTCAACGGCTGGATCCGGCCGGCGAACATCACGACCATGGCGTCATCCTGGAGACCGAGCCGACGTCGCGCTGCCTTCTTGTCGCCGGGTTTGAAGACCTCGAGGTCCACCCCCGGGGCTATCACGCGGACCCGGCTCGGCGCTGCCCCGTACAGGTCCACCAGGTGAGCGGCCTCGTCGCGGGTGTTCGCAACGATCAGGTCGGCGGCCTCGACCACCTGCTGCTCACCGATCACGCGGGCGGGCGGCTCTGCCTGGTCGCCGACGGCGAGCGAGAGGTTCTTGACCTTGGCGGTGGTATGCATCGAGTGGACCAGCGGGACACCCCAGCGGTCGCGGGCGAGTGCTCCGACCTGGCCCGACAACCAGTAGTGGGAGTGGATGACGTCGTAGTAGCCGGGCTCGAAAGTGGCCTCGGTGCGAAGCACGTCGCGGGCGAACGTGCAGAGCTGGCCTGGCAGCTCGGCCTTGGTCAGGCCCTCCAGCGGGCCTGCGATGACGTGGCGCACCGTGATGCCAGGGGCGAGCTCCACAAGGGGCGGCAGGTCACGCGACGTCGCCCGGGTGAAGATCTCCACCTCGATGCCGGCGGCGGCGAGCTGACGCGACAGCTCCACGACGTAGACGTTCATCCCGCCGGCGTCGCCAATACCAGGCTGATCCAGCGGCGAGGTGTGCACACTGAGCATCGCCACCCTTCGCAGAGGGTGCACCGGAGTCGGTGCGCTGGTCCACACGTCACCGACAGACCGCAGCTTCACCACTGACACACACCTCCGGGAAAGGTCAACAACCGTCGAGTCTCGCGCATTTCATCATCTGCCGCGACTCGTCAAGGGCTGCTGGTGGCGACGGTCGGGAGCACGGCAGGCGCCGCGCGGTGATTCGGTCGCGCCAGGCCTCGCGGCTAGACTTGACGCGCGGCGCAGCGCCCGTGCGCCGTAATCCACGGACAGGACCCCTGTTTTACCATGCCTGCACAGTTCACCATGCCTGCACAGCTGGGCGAGCGCGGCGCCCTCACTGCTCGTCGTGACGACCTGCGGAACGTCGCCATCGTCGCCCACGTCGACCACGGCAAGACGACGCTCGTCGACGCGATGCTCTGGCAGTCCGGCGCCTTCCGCGTCGGCGCCGACATCGACGTGCGCGTGATGGACTCCGGTGACCTCGAGCGCGAGAAGGGCATCACGATCCTCGCGAAGAACACCGCCGTCCGCTACACCGGCCCGGCCGCCGATGGGGGCGCGGTCACGATCAACATCATCGACACCCCCGGCCACGCCGACTTCGGTGGCGAGGTCG
>JBBSET010000048.1:0-29526 GCA_038239485.1 Propionibacteriales bacterium | reverse complement strand
GCTGGTTGACGGAGTTGTCCTCGACGAGCAGCACACGCAGCCTGCGGGCCATCTCTGCGGCCCCTTCGGTGACCACGACGCGACGCGGCGCTTGGTCACCCGGACTCGCTGACAGCACGCCGACCAGAGCCTCATGCAGGGCGGCGCTCTTCACCGGCTTGGTGAGGTAGTCCACCCCGGGTGAGCCGACGTCCCCGGGCGGGCCGCCAAGACTCGTCAGCAGCAGGAGTGGCAGATCTCGGCCTCCAGGCAGCCGCCGAAGCTCGGCCGCGAGCTCCTGACCGTCCATCTCCGGCATCTGCATGTCGATGATGGCCGCGTCGAACACCGCTCCGTCCCGGACGAGCGCAACCGCCTCGGCCGGGGTCGCGACCGGTGTGCCGGCGATCGAGTACGCCGCCAGCTGCAAGGCCAGGATCCTCAGGTTGGTGGGATTGTCGTCCACGACCAGGACTCGACTGCCAGTCATGTCCTCCGCCGTGTTCGGCGCCCCGGCCCCGACGGCCGAGCGACCGAATGGGGCCGAGAAGGAGAAGGTGGAACCCCGGCCGACGGTGCTCGTCACCTGCAGGTCGCCACCCATCGCCTTCACGATCCGGCGGCTGATCGCAAGCCCCAGTCCGGTCCCGCCGTACACCCGTGTGGTCGAGTCGTCGACCTGGCTGAAGGACTGGAAGAGCCGGCTCATCCGTTCCGCCGGAATGCCGACCCCGGTATCGGTGACCGCGAATGTCAGCAGGTGCGAGCCGACGTCGTCGGTCTCGGCGCTGACGGTGACGAGGACGTCCCCGCTCGCGGTGAACTTCACCGCGTTCGACAACAGGTTGACGAGGACCTGGCGCAGCCGCGTCTCGTCGCCGACCACGGATCGAGGACAGCTCTCGTCGAGATGGCAGACCAGATCCAGGGCCTTGGCGGCCGCGGCGCCGGCGACGAGGTCCAGGGACCCCTCGACGGCCTCGGTCAGGTCGAATGCGCGCTGCTCGAGCTGCACCTGCCCGGCTTCGAGCTTCGAGAAGTCCAAGATGTCGTTGATGACGAGGAGCAAGGCGTCTCCACTGCTGCGGACCGTCTCGACGAACTCGCGTTGCCTGCGGTCGAGGTCGGTGTCGAGAAGCAGCCCGGTCATGCCGATGACCGCGTTCATCGGCGTCCGGATCTCGTGGCTCATGGTCGCGAGGAACGACGACTTGGCTGCGGTCGCGGCGACCGCCTCATCTCGGGCACGAGCCACTGCCTCGACGGCTCGGCGCTGCTCGGTCACGTCCAGCGAGACCCCGCAGACCGCGTAGTCGAGCCCCAAATCATCGCGCAGGGTGAACCTGACCGACTCGTAGAAATGGCGACCGTCCGGGCCGTCGGACCACTCTTCGAGGTGGATGGCCCCATCTGTCAAGCTCTCCGAGGTCGGCGACCCGTCCGTCGGGACGACCGGGTGGAGGAAGACCTCGGTGCTGTTGAGCAGATCAGCCTCGCTCACGCCGAACGCCGACACGAATGGCTCATTCGCCAGCAGGTACCTGCCGTCCAGGTCCGTGACGTGGATCAGCGACTGGCTGATGGCGATGACAGCCGCGAGCATCGCATCACGGCTTTCCCGCTCCTGCAGCGCAGCCCGGCGCTGCGTCACGTCCACGACCTGCGTCACGAAGTGCAGCGGCTCCCCTGCCTGGTCGCGAACCAGGGACGCCGATATCTCCGCCCAGACTGGAGTTCCGTTCACGTCGCGGTAGCAGATCTCGTCGCGGAATCTCTCGGTCTCACCATCCAGCGCGCGCTTGGCCATCGCCGCGCTGGGTCCGCGATAGGCCGGCTCTATCACGTCGTACGCGACGCCGACCAGGTCGTCGACGCTGCGCCCGAGCATGTCGGCGAAGACCTTGTTGACGCGGATCAGCCGACCGTCCGGGTCGACAAGGTGCATCCCGAGCAGGGCGTTGTCGAAGGCACTACGGAAGACGCCCTCACTGTGACGGAGCTGCTCCTCGAGCCGGCGGGCCTCGCCGATGTCGCGCGCGATGACCGAGACCCCGACCATGACGCCCGCCTCGTCGACGAGTGGCGCCACCGTCAGCCCGACGTCGAGCTGCTTGCCGGTGACGGTGTAGCGATCCGCTTCGAAATAGCGCACCGCCTGGTTCCGCGTCACCTCGGCCAAGACCTGTTCCATCTGCTCGCGTCCGTCGCCGATCATCTCGTGGGACAGGTTGCGCCCGATCATCTGCTCGGCCGTCCACCCGTACAGACGCTCGGCGGACGCGTTCCAGCTCATGATCCGCCCGACCAGATCCCGGCTGTAGATCGCGTCACCCGCCGACTCGGCCACCTGCGCGAGGGTGCGGGTCCGTCGCTCGATGACCTGGCGCGGGCGAAGGTCGCGCAGGAAGGCGTACCAGCGGACGCCGCTGCGGAGCCGGGTCGAGAACAGCGATGCCTCGACGGGGACGCGGGCGCCGTCGCGATGCAGCGCGACCACTTCGGCGAGGCCGTCCGGCCCGCGGCGAGCACTCCCGCCGACGATCTCGCTCATGCCGATCGCCGGCGCGGACCGGACCTCGTCGGAGCCCAGCAGCTCCGAAATCGGTTTCCCTACCGCCTCCTGGGCTCGCCACCCGAACATGGCTTCAGCGGCCGGGTTCCACTCCGTGACACGACCCGAGTCGTCGGTACCGACGAAGGCGTTCACGGCACCGTCGAGCACCGCCCTGGACTGCTCCTGCTGATCGGCCAGTCGCGAGCGCTGGCTGACAAGACGTTCGAAGAGCCCGATCATGACGAGCCCGGCCAGCGCCAGCGCCACCAGCACGATCCGCGCGGCCCAGACCGAGAAGCCCGCGACCGAGCCGAGCAGCACCTTGGTCGGCACGGCGTACACCACCCGCCACGGAGTTCCCGGCACCTCCTCGGTCACGCTCCAGCGCTGCGCATCGCCCGTCCCGACGGTACGAGCACCGGTGTGGACGGCTGCGGCGGCCAATGCAGGGTCGACGGATTGAAGATCTTGAGAGGTGGTTCTCTTCGCCCCGTATGAGGACACGATGGAACCAGTTGCGTCGACCAGATAGATCGTCTCCGGCCCCGAGTCGATCTGGTTGTCGAGATAGGACTGGAGCGGCGTTTTGGAGATGACGTAGGCGCCGCTGAAGACACGACGACCTTGCGGGGTATCGAAGGGGACGGCGAAGGCGACGACAGGCACGTGCTTCACGGCGCTGAGAACCACGCCGGACACGGTGGGGACGCCGGCCAGCGCACCGTCGAGGTGGGCATATTTGCCCGCCAAGTCGGTACCGACCAGGCCCGGATCCGTCGGGTACGAGTCGAGCAGGTGGCCGTGTGCGTCGAGCAGGACCGATGCTTCGAAGCCGTTCTCCGAGATCAGCCGACTAAACGACGCGGCGCCCACCGTCCCCGTGAGCGCCTTCGTCGCGAGCTTCTCCTCACGCGCGAACACGTCACGGGCGTACGACCCGACGAACTGGGCGCTCGTCTCGGCGCGTGCGGAGAACGACTGCTCGAGTCCATCCCGACGGTCCTGCTCGCTGCTGTGCACGAGCCAGATACCGCCGACCACGAGAAAAACCCAGGTGAGCGCGAGTCCGGTCCGGCGGGTCAGGTCAGGGTTGTCGGGGTGACGCACCTTGCGCATGCCGCCGCCGCCTTACCCGACATCGCTGACCGGATCACTACTGAATGGTATCAGTTCAACACATAGTGTCACATTTTACTTGTGATGTCAGTCGTAGTGCGGCCACCGGGCTCGGTAGACTGCATGCACAGGCGTTCGAGCCGTCATCAGCGGCGAGCCTCCGGAAGAACGGGTCTGCGGCACCCACCGTCGGCCTCAGTAGAACCGGACGGGTGGCCCGTCACAGCCGTCGACGAAGCGGCCGAGAGCCCCACGCCGAACGGGCGCAGGGCACTCGGCAAGCGAGGTGGTACCGCGGCCGGTGCCAGGGCAGCACAGCCCTGGACAGGAGTCGTCCTCGTGGCCCGGACGAGTGACGACCACCGCAGGAGAGCCCCGCCATGACCTATCCGAAGGTCTCCACCGACCCCACCCAGCAGGCGGTGTCTCCGACACCCGCGTTCCCTGCGCTGGAAGCACGCGTCCTTGCCTACTGGCTGGCCGACAACACGTTCCGCGCCAGCGTCGATCAGCGCGACGCGGGTGAGGACGGCGCGAACGAGTTCGTGTTCTACGACGGTCCGCCGTTCGCCAACGGGCTGCCCCACTACGGTCATCTGCTCACCGGCTACGTCAAGGACCTGGTCCCGCGCTACCAGACCATGCGCGGCCGCCGCGTCGAACGGCGGTTCGGGTGGGACACCCACGGTCTGCCCGCCGAGCTCGAGGCGATGCGCCAGCTAGGGCTCAAGACCACGCAGGAGATCCATCAGCTCGGAATCGAGAAGTTCAACGCCGAGTGCCGCCGGTCAGTCGTCCAGTACACCCAGGAGTGGCGCGACTACGTCACCCGACAGGCGCGCTGGGTCGACTTCGACAACGACTACAAGACCCTCGACCTGACCTACATGGAGTCGGTCTTGTGGGCGTTCAAACAGCTCTACGACAAGGGCCTGGTCTACGAGGGCTTCCGGGTGCTCCCCTACTGCTGGAATGACGAGACTCCTCTGTCGGCGCATGAGCTCCGGATGGACGACGACGTCTACCAGATGCGCCAGGACCCGGCCGTCACCGTCGGCCTCCGGCTCGAGACCGGAGAGCTCGCGCTGGTGTGGACGACCACGCCGTGGACGCTGCCGTCGAACCTCGCCGTGATGGTCGGACCCGACATCGACTACGTCGTGGTGGAGTCCGACGTCACCGGGACCACCGAGCGGTACGTCATCGCTGAGGCCAGGCTCGCCGCCTACGCCCGAGAGCTCAGTGACGCCCCGGCCGTCATCGAGCGGCTCACGGGTGCCGAGCTGCTCGGCCGGCGCTACACCCCGCCGTTCTCGTACTACCTCGGGCACCCCGGAGCCCACGTCGTCGTCGCGGCCGACTTCGTCACGACCGAGGACGGCACCGGCCTGGTCCACAACGCGGGGGCCTTCGGCGAGGAGGACAAGCAGGTCACCGACTCCCTCGGGATCGACCCGGTGGTGCCGGTGGGCTCCGACGGCAGGTTCACCCGCCCGGTCGACGAGTATGCCGGTATGCGCGTCTTCGACGCCAACCTGGCGATCATCGACGACCTCAAGGCCGCGACGCGTGGCCAGCCGGTCCATGGCGCAGTCACGCACGGGACGGTCCTGCTCCGCCGAGAGAGCTACACCCACTCGTACCCGCACTGCTGGCGCTGCCGCGAACCGCTCATCTACATGGCCGTCTCATCGTGGTTCGTGTCCACGACCAAGATCCGCGACCTGATGCTCGAGCTCAACCAGGACATCAGCTGGGTGCCGCAGCACGTCAAGGACGGGCAGTTCGGGCGCTGGCTGGAGAACACCCGGGACTGGTCGATCTCCCGCAACCGGTTCTGGGGCAGCCCGATCCCGGTGTGGAGGTCCGACGACCCGGACTTCCCGCGCACCGACGTCTACGGCTCGCTGGAGCGCCTCAGTGCGGACTTCGGGGTCGATGTCAGCGACCTGCACCGCCCGTTCGTCGACGAGCTGACCCGGCCGAACCCCGACGACCCGACCGGCGCGGCCACGATGCGCCGCGTTCCGGAGGTGCTCGACTGCTGGTTCGAGTCCGGCTCGATGTCGTTCGCCCAGGTGCACTACCCGTTCGAGAGCGCCGACTGGTTCACCGACCACTTCCCCGGCGACTTCATCGTCGAGTACATCGGGCAGACCCGCGGCTGGTTCTACACCATGCACGTGCTGGCGGCCGCGATCTTCGGACGGCCCGCCTTCGAGACGTGCCTCGCGCACGGCATCGTGCTGGGCTCGGACGGCCAGAAGATGTCGAAGTCACTGCGCAACTACCCCGATGTACGCGAGGTCTTCGACCGTGACGGCGCCGACGCCATGCGGTGGTTCCTGATGTCGTCGCCGATCCTGCGCGGCGGAAACCTCGTGGTCACCGAGCAGGCGATCCGCGACGGTGTGCGCCAGGTGCTGATCCCGCTGTGGAACAGCTGGTACTTCTTCACCTTGTACGCCAATGCGGCCGGCTACGACGCGCGCTGGCGCGTCGACTCGCGAGACCCGATGGACCGCTACATCTTGGCGAAGCTCCAGGAGTACGTCGCCCGGACGACGAGCCAGCTCGACAGCTACGACGTGGCCACGGCCTGCGAGGGCACCCGCGTCTTCGTCGACGTCCTCACCAACTGGTACATCCGCCGGTCCCGGGAGCGGTTCTGGGCGACCGGCGACGACGAACCCAGCCTGACCGAGCAGGCATTCGATACCCTGTACACAGTGCTCGAGGTCGTCTGCCGGGTATCCGCGCCGCTGCTGCCGCTGGTGAGCGAGGAGATCTGGCGGGGACTGACGGGCGAGCGGTCCGTCCACCTGACCGACTGGCCACAGCCGGGCGATCTGCCCGAGGACGTCGCCCTCGTCACGGCGATGGACCGGGTGAGAGACATCTGCTCGGCAGCGTCTGCCCTGCGCAAGGCCCGCCACCTCCGCAACAGGCTACCGCTGGCGAACCTGACCGTCGTCGTCGACGGCGCCGAGGCGCTGCGTGACTTCGCCTCGATCATCGCCGACGAGGTCAACGTGCGCCAGGTGAGGATGGTCGACGCCTCCGACCGGGGGGCAGCCGACCTCGGCGTGTCCAGGCAGCTCACCGTCAACGCCCGAGCGGCGGGGCCCCGTCTCGGCAAGGACGTGCAGACGGCGATCCGGGCCAGCAAGGCAGGCGACTGGTCGACCCTGGACGACGGGACCGCCCTCGCCGGCGGCCTGACGCTGTTGGCTGGCGAGTTCACCGTCGACATGGTGGCCGCCGCCGGCGACGACGACGAGGCCGCGCAGATGCTGCCGGGCGGCGGGTTCGTCGTGCTGGCAACCCGCGTCGACGACGACCTGGCCCGCGAGGGTCTGGCCCGCGACGTCGTACGGCTGGTCCAGCAGGCTCGGCGCGAGGCCGGGCTTCACGTGAGCGACCGGGTCGAGGTCACTGTACGTGGCTCGGACCTGGTCGAGGCGGCCGTGGCCGCCCATCGGGACCTGGTCGCGACCGAGACTCTCGCGACGCAGGTCGAGGTCGTATCGGTCGGCCGCGACGACCCGGTCACGGTCGATCTACGTCCCAGCCGCGGTTAGACGCGCCTCAGGACGTGGAGCAGGTACTCCTTGCGGTCGAGCGGGTTGTGGTCCGAGCGCACCCTGGTCGGGACGGCCCCACGCACCTGTTGATACCCGTCGAAGTCGGTCTCCAGCACGCCCTCCCCGCGGGTCAGCCCGGGCAGCTGCTGACGCAGCCCGTGCACCGTCGCCGCCGGAATCAGCCCCTCCACCCGGTATGACGACCCCGCGGCAGTCGGCTTCTCGGGTATCCCCCGGCTCCGGACCACAGCAGGTAGGACCGCCCCGTATGTGTCGCAGGGGATGTCGAGCAGGAAGTGGTGCATGGGCTCGTACACGGCGATGCCGCACTGCCTGAGGGCGTCGATCAGCACGAGGGGAGTGAGGTTGCGGAAGTCGCCGGCCGTGCTCGACATGGACTTGTCGAAAGTGCCGTGGGCGTGGCTCTGCCTTGGCCAGTACCCGGACCGGGTCAAGGTGACTGTGCAGTCGGTGACCTCCCACCCGTGGATTCCCTGTCGGAGTGTCTGGACCACGGTCTCCTCGACAGCCTTCTGGAATGCCATCGGAAGGGACCCGGGCTCGATACCGAGGGCGAACCCGACGCCCGTGCCGACCGGGGCCGGGTCGACGCGCAGCCCCACCGTCGCGAGGAACGGGTTGGTGGCCGAGGCGATGACCTCCGTTGCCTCTGCGCTCCCCGTCGGGCGTTCGATGCAGATCGTGGTCGTCTCGTTGAAGGCGATGTCGACTTCGTAGTCGGCTGCCAGGGTCGCCTGGATCACCTCCTTCTGCACCTCGCCGTAGAGCGAGAGGAAGATCTCGTGCCAGGTCTCGTCCTGCCTCAGGTTGATCAGCGGGTCCTGCTCGGCGAGCTGCGTCAGCGCGACGTGCAGCCGCCCCTTGTCGCCGGGGCGCACGGGCCGCACGACCGTCTCCAACGTCGGCGGCGCGAAGTGGCGGCGGCCGTCACCGCGAGGCGTCATCCCGATGGCGTCCCCGATCTGGACGTCCTGCAGGCCCCGCAGCTGGGCGATCCGGCCGGCCGACACGGAGCGTTGCCGGACGGCGGCGCCGCGCTCGAAGACGCTGATCGCGGTGACGGTTGCCTGCGACCCAGGACCGAGCGTCAGCCGGTCCCGGATCCGGACGGTGCCCGAGAACATCCGGACATAGGCGACCTTCTCCCCCGCCGGGCCGCGGTCGATCTTGAACACCGAACCGCTCACCGGTCCCGTCCGGTCGCCCTCCCCGGCAGGCAGCAGGGTGGTGATGGCGTCGACGAGGGCGTCCACACCCGCACCGGTTATCGCCGACCCGACGAACACCGGGTACACCAACGACCGGCGGGTCTGACTTTCGAGCCCCTCGCACAGCGTTCGATACGGGATCGTGGCCGCATCGTCGACGAAGGCGGCAAGAATCGCGTCGTCGTGGTCGGCGAGCAGCTCGGACAAGCGGGACCTGAAGGCGGGGTCGGCGACGCCCAGGGGACTCACCACGGCGTCTCGCGTTCCGAGACCGCGCACCGACCCCAAGGCGATGACGCCAGGCGAAAGCCTCCCGGCGATGTCGCGAAGGACGCGTACGTCGTCGGCGCCGGCACGGTCGACCTTGTTGACGAAGATCAGCGTCGGGATCGCGAGTCGCTGCAGCGTCCGCATCAGCACCCGGGTCTGCGCCTGCACGCCCTCCACGGCCGAGACCACGAGCACGGCGCCGTCGAGGACGCCGAGCACCCGTTCCACCTCCGCGATGAAGTCGGGGTGCCCCGGCTTGTCGATCAGGTTGACGATGACGTCGCCGATGACGAACGACACTACGGCCGACCGGATGGTGATGCCGCGCTCTCGTTCCAGCGCGAGGGTGTCGGTCTGCGTGCTGCCGTCATCGACGCGTCCGACCGTGTCGATGACACCGGCGGCGTGGAGCAGCCGCTCCGTCAGGCTTGTCTTACCGGCGTCGACATGCGCCAGGATTCCCAGGTTCAGTGTTCGCATCGAGCGTGATGTCCTTCGGATCAGCGGAGATTTCCCGTCCTCTGAACACGTACGCTCGGCGCATCTGCTGGCCCCTCGTCGATCGGCTGGTGTCGACAGTGGACCAGACCGAGTGTCCTGGCAGCAACTGGATTTCATCCCCGGCTGAGGCACCGGACGGACGACCACCGGCTGCTCTAGGCTGACAACCATGGACGCCCGGAACCGCAGGCCGGCCCCGACGGTGGGCCTGAGGCCGATGACCGTTGCGGAGTACGAGGCCTGGATCCCCGGCTCGATCGCCGCCTATGCGGCCGAGCATGCCGCCGCCGGGTCGATGCCTGCGGACAAGGCCCAGGAGCTCGCCCGCAAGCAATTCGACGAGCTGCTGCCCCAGGGCCTCGAGACGCCGAAGCACCACCTCCTGTTCGGCACCGAGGACGGCGAACGCGTCGGCGTCCTGTGGCTCAACATCCCCCCGTCGGCCGAGGGTCCCGCCTATGTGTTCGACGTCGAGGTGGACTCCGACAAGCGTGGTCGCGGCTATGGGCGGGCGATCATGACGGCCGCGGAGTCCTTCTCGCGCGACCACGGTGCCGAGGCGCTCCGCCTGCACGTGTTCGGCTCGAACACCGTCGCGAGATCGCTCTACGAGAGTCTCGGCTTCGAGACGACGAACGTCATGATGAGCAAGCGCCTGGTCGACTAGCAGCCCTTCCGGCTCACCAGTACCGCGGCTGCCCAGGGATCGTCTCGAGATCTGCCATCAGCGAGTCGCGGTCCTCGTCCTCCTCGATCGCCTGCGCGGCCACCAGCGCCTGGTCGGTCGCCCTGCGGGCATCATCGGGCCGCCCGGCGACCGCATCTGCGCGCGCGATCGCCTCGTAGGCGAATGCGAGGTCCCAATCGGCGATCCCGTTCTCGGTGCACAGCGCCAGCACCCGCATCGCGTGGTGCAGACTCGGCTCGGGTCTACCGAGCACAGCGTAGATCCGGGAGCAGAGCCATTCCCCCCACGCGCCAGGTGGACGGGGTCACCGACGTGACCCCAGTGAAACCGTGAGGCGTGCGCCATGTGCAGCACCAGGTCCTTTTCAAGCTCCGGCCAGTCGGCCGGATCCGGGCGGTCGTCTCGCCCGATCAGGTCCCACACGCCGTTGAAGAGGGCGATGGCCAGCCGGCGCTGCTCGGCAGGATCCTCGATCGCACTCGCCTGCTGCCCGGCGTCAGCCATCTCCGGTCTCAGCCATCTCCGGTCTCAGCCATCTCAGGTCTCAGCCATCTCGGGTCTCAGCCATCTCGGAGTCCTCGGGTCGCATCCACACGTCACTGACGCGCACCAGTGTGGCGCACGCGGGCAGGCGCTAACCGGGGGGTCACGAGATGACAGAGTTGCGCCATGGGTGTCGACGAGGAGCTGCTCACCAGGCTGCGCTCGCACCTCGACGGGGAGGTGGCCGCCGGCGGCGACCCGCTCGACGAGAGGCGGATCGTCGGAGGTACCGGGTTCTTCCGGCGCGGCCACCTGCTGTGCGGGGTGATCGCGGCCGACCTGCTGGTCCGGATCGCGCCGGCTGACTGCGAGCGTGTCGTCGGCGACGACGACTCACGACCGATGACGATGGGCGGCAGATCGAGCCGGAGCTGGGTCCTCGTCCCGAAGTCCGCTGCATTGCGCCACGGTGTGATGGCTACCTGGGTCGGTCTCGCCGTCGACTGTGTGGCATCACTGCGGCCCAGATGACCGGCCGGTCTCGAGGTGTGACACGTCGTTGTACCCGTCGAGCGTCCACCAGCCCTCGCCGCCGGGTCGCAGCAGCCGGGTCACCGACGCGTTGTCGACCGGGCTCTTGTGGGCGATGTCGAGAACATGGGCCTCGCTCAGTCCCTCGCAGACGTATCTGGCCATCAGCACCACGGCGTCGTGGCAGAAGAGAAGCACCCGCCGGCCGTCCTCCACCCGGTCGATGTCGGCCAGCAGCGTCCGTAGCCGCAGGCCGAGATCGATCCACGACTCACCACCGGGCGGCCGGTGGTAGAACCTGCCGAGCTGGCGTCGCCGGGCCGCCTCCTCGGGGAATCGAGCCTCGACCCCTCGTGCCGTGAGGCGGTCCAGGATGCCCAGCTCCCGGTCCCGAAGGCGCTCATCCACCCGGATCGTGATGTCGATCCCCGCCACGTACAGGGCGGTGGCGGCGGTGTCGAACGCGCGGCGGTACGGCGAGGACCAGACCGCGTGGGGTAGCCGATCGGGCGGCAGGTCTGCGAGGCGAGCGCCCAAGGCACGCGCCTGCTCGTACCCCCTGTCCGACAGGGTGACGTCGACGTCCCTCGAAGCGACCTCGATCGCCTCGACGTCGGTGCCTTCGACCGCGGCGGCGGCTACATTGCCCAAGCTCTCGCCGTGCCGCACGAGCACGAGTTCGACGGCGCCCACGGGCCGACCCTAGTGCTGCACGGCAGTCTCGATGGTCACCGGCCCGCCATGGTCCCCGATCGTGCCCAGTCGCCGGGCCGGGCCGGGCGTCGGTCCGTCGACGACCAGCTCGGGGCTGTCGTCGCCGACGCGCCGCGGGTACTCCATCCAGATGTGGGCAACGGGTATCCGCTGGCGCGCGGAAGCGACGGCGTCCAGGACCCGTTCGGTCTCGCCCGCTGGCCAGTAGAGGCGGGAGATCGAGTGCCAGACGACCGTCACGACGTCGTCGGCGGGTTCGACGTCGAGCTGCGTCTCGAGCCAGTCCGCGGCGGGCGCGAGGTCGACGGTGACGGGGTGCGCCGAGGCGATCTCCAGTGCACCGGAGAGGCGGTGATGGCGTTCCACCTGGAACGGCCACACGAAAGACCGCAGCCGCAGCCGTCCTTCCGTCGACGTGGGGTCGACCGGCGACAGGTCACACCCACGCCGGCTGACGATCTCGAAACCGACCGGCGCGACCGGCCCGACCACCCCCTCCGCCAGGGTGAGGCGCGAATCGACCGGCCCGTACGACCAGGTGT
The DNA here is from genome assembly GCA_038239485.1 of Propionibacteriales bacterium. Lineage (GTDB taxonomy): Bacteria > Actinomycetota > Actinomycetes > Propionibacteriales > Nocardioidaceae > DASQEH01. The sequence goes on along the minus strand of JBBSET010000048.1, from coordinate 17,335 downwards.
CCGTGACGAAGCGGAAGCGGTCGACCAACAGGTTGAGGCCCGCGCTGGCGCCCGGTTCGAGCAGCCTGATGCGCGACAGTCCCGAGCGGCCGACGACGTCGAAAATACCGATCAGCAGTCCGAGGGAACGCAGCACCTCATTGGTCTGCGGTGCGATCTCGAGAGCGGCGTGCAGCTCCTCGACGTTGGCGGCCATCACCTGCCGGGCGACCGGCCACACCCCCTCGGGCGGAGCTTCTCCACCTACGCAGGCGTAGTACACCGCCAGCTCAGGCGCCCGACCTGCGAGCACGATCCGGAACAGCCCGGCGAGTAGCCGCAGCTGGACGACCGAGCCTGCGGGGGCGTTCTCCCAGCCCCGCCATATCTCGCGGACCGGTCCGCCCGCCTCCCAGTCGTCGGCCATCGCCCGCATCAGGACGGCGTACAGGTGGCCCCGTTGTCCCGCATGGGTGCGCATCCGGTCGGCGGGCGTCCGGCCGGTGTCGAAGCCTGGTGCGCCGGCCCCGTCGCCTGCCGCCGGCTCACCGTTGGCGCTCAGGTCGGCATCAAACCGCACTGGTAGGCGCGTCCGCGGTGGAAAGGCTGTTCTGGTCGCCCGTCGACTGGTCGCCCGTCTTCTGGTCACGCAGCCACATGTCGATCAGACCGCCGAAGTGCCCGACGAACCAGTCGATCTCGTGCGGTGGGTAGGTCGCCACGATCGTCTGCATCAGCAAGTCGTGGAACTCCGGCGACGAGACCCATTGCTCCACCATCTCGTCGACGTCGGGCAGCGCCTCGGCACAGAAGTCGATGTAGTGCTCGGTCTCGAAGTAGGCGTCGGCAAGCTTCTGATACCTCTCGAGCTTGTCGTCGTAACCGATGTCAGGGTCGTCGGCGATCGCGAACCAGGGCTTCTGGTCCACGTGCAGCCTGGACCTGCGCCCGGTCGCCCCACAGAACGCCGTCCATGTGAGCAGCGACTTCATCGCCCAGGGGAAGTAGTAGTGCAGGGAGGTGATCGCGACGTCCGGGCAGGCGTTCGCGTAGTCGATGGGAAGGACGTTGGCGCCCTGCACCAACATCTCGCAGGAGTTGAACTCCCACCGGAAGAAGGCGTTGACCGTCTGCGAGATGGTGATGGCCTCCTGCCCGACCTTCGTCGACAGGAAGCCGTGATCCACCTGGTAGCGGTTGTGCATCGGCTGGTCGGGCCGGAAATGCATCACCATCGACTCCGGCCCGATCGTGAGGGCGCGGGCGAAGACGTCGTACGGCTCGACCGCCTTCTGCAGGTGCATCAGCATCTCGCCGGACTCGTTGTAGGCCGCCCAGAGATCGTGGTCGTCCTTGATCCGGGACACACCGCGCCAGCCGCCACCGTCGAAAGGCTTCATGAAGAGCGGGTAGCCCATCCGGTTGGCGATCGCAGCCAGGTCGAAGGGCTCGTTGTACTTCGAGGACGTGTAGGTCCAGCGCTCGTTGTCGACCGGGTTCTTGTACGGCACCAGGACGGTGTCCGGGACCTTCATCCCGAGCCGCATGAGCGCGCAGTAGGCCGAGTGCTTCTCCATCGACTGGAACGTGAACGGCGAGTTGAGCAGGTAGACGTCGTCCATCAGGGCGACCTTCTTCAGCCACTCCCTCGGGTGGTAGTACCAGTACGCCAGCCGGTCGATCACCAGGTCGTGCCGCGCCTTGTCGCGCAGGTTGAACGGCGAGATCTTGACCCGCTCGATGTCGATCGCGTGGTATCGACCCTGGTATGGGAAGGTCCCGAGCTGGGCGCTGAGACCCTCGAGCGCACGCGGCCAGTCCTCCTCGGATCCGAGCAGCAGACCGACCAGGTGGCGGTTGACTTCGGCCATGACTCTCCTCGCAGTTCAGGTGTGGATGTCCGCAGGCTCCGCTATCTCAGCCATCTGCCCATCTCAGCACCTAGCCCATCTCACCAGGCGTGGCTAGTCAACAGAATCGTGGGAGGTGGTGGGCGATCTGTCGACGCCAGGACGACCACTCGTGGGGTACGTCGTAGCCCCACAGGTCCAGCTCGCACCGGATGCCCTTGTCGTGCAGGAGCGCGGCCATCCGCTGAGACGACGGCAGGGCGCCGGTCGGGTGCGTCTCCCAGGCCCCCTGCCCGCACACGAGAAGCACCGACAAGCGGTGGCGCAGCCAGTCCAGGTGGTCGCCGCTGGCATTGGCGACATACTCCATCGGGTTGGCGAAGTAGGTGGCATCGCCCCGGTCACCCCAGGCCCGCCAGGTGCCGACGTCGTAGTTGCCGGAGAAGCCGACCGCCAGCGGGACGAGATCGGCCCGCTGGAGAGCGAGGTGGACGGCGTGGTAGGCGCCGAGGCTGCAGCCCAGCGCCATCAGCTCCCCTCCCCCGGCCGTGTCGTGCCGGATCCACGGCACCGCCTGCTCGACGAGCCAGTCTGTGTAGACCCCGTGGCGGTGGGCGCGCTCCTCGATCGGGACGGAGTTGTCGGACCATGAGTAGGCGTCGAGGGAGTCCACGCAGTAGAGCTTCACCCGACCGGTATCGACGAGGTCCTGGACGGCTGCGACCATCCCGTTGTTCTCGAAGTCCCACGCGCGGCCCGCCTCACTGGGAAACACGAGCACCGGTCGGCCATAGTCGCCGTAGGCGATCAGGGACAGCGCCTGGTCGGAGTCGCGCAGCGGCAGGTCCACGTGCTCGCGCCTCACCCGGTCACCCTCCCGCACCCCAGACAGAACGCAGCATGTCAGTCAAGGCCGGGTCGAGGCTGTCGCGCCAGGCCGTGTAGTTGTGGAGGTCGGGGACGTCGAGCAGGTCGACGGTGTGGCCCAGGCCGGTGAGCGCCTTGGCCATCGCGACATTGTTCTCGTGGTTCTCCTCTACCGTCCCGCAGGTCAGCGCGACGACGAGGGGACGTTCGGTGCGGCCGGCGCTGACGATCGTCCTCACGGTTTCCGCGACCCGGTCGAAATAGGGGTAGCCCGACTCCTGCGCGTCGAGGTCCGCCTCGAAGAACGAGCCCGACTGGGCGAGCACACCACGGAACCTGGGCTGTCCGGCCAGGGCCACGCAGAGCGCCGTGAGCCCGCCGAGGCTGGCGCCCATGACGGCCAGGTCGGACGCGACCTCGAAGCGCTTTTCGATGGTGGCCACCGCGTCGATCTCGGCGCGCGCGTAGTCGGGGTTGGCGGAGTACCACTCGTCGCGATGAAGGGGCCGCATCAGGGCGATCCGGAACGGCGCCAGCTGCCGACTGTGAACCATCGCGGCCGCGAACGTCGTCAGTGACGAGAGATCGGCGTACTCCGGCCCGTCGTGGGCGACCAGCAGCGGCGCAAGGACGTCGCTCGCGAGCCCGTCGGGTGACCAGACGGTGATGGGCAGCGTGCCGATCTGCTCGTCGTCGTGGCTGAGGCTCTCGACGCGTCCCGGCAGGGCGCCCGAGTGCAGCCAGGATGGCGGCACGTACCCCGGCAGCAATGCCACGCTCCGCTCGCCGAAAGCGGTCCGCACCCGCTCGGGGTTGGCAGGGTCGCACACGACATGGACCGAACCGTCATGCGCGGTCAACAGCAGTCGGTACTCGACACGTCTCAGCTCGGGTCTGGCGATCGACAGCACCCAGCCGGCTCGCGTGCGCCGGAACCGGCGTCGCCCCCTGATCGCGTCGTCGCAGTCCAGCGCCACCCGGGCAAAATCGCGGTTCAGGTCGTCGAAGGAGAAGACGAGCTGGTTGGCAGTGGCTGACGGTGCTGACATCGTGCGTGTGACCCTAGCGGTCGCATGCCCACCGTGATGGTAGGCTGCTGACTTTCGCTTTCCTGCCCGGATTCGGGCAAAATCTTGCAAGTCCCGTCCGGATCGCTCAGACTGATGACGTGGCCGATCTCGACGTGGTGGAGCACATCACAGCGAGTACCGGCCTCTCCGCGGGCGATGCGGCACGCGTCGTGGACGACGTGCTGGCCTACTACGCCGAGCCGACGGAGGACTTCGTTCGCCGGCGCCACCGCTACTACCGAAGCCACGGGGTCAGGAATCCGGTGGCTTTCGGGCTGATCAGCGCCGAGCTCAGCAGCAGGGTCGTCGCAGCACCACACCTGACGGAGCGCCAGCTCCGCCGCATCATCTACGGCTAGGAGTCCAGCATGTGCGGAATCGTGGGATACGTCGGAGAGCAGGCGGCCGCACCGATCATCCTCGAAGGCCTCGCCCGGCTGGAGTACCGGGGCTACGACTCCGCTGGCGTGGCGCTGATGGGCCCGACCGGCATCAAGGTGACCAAGCGGGCCGGCCGCGTGCGCGACCTGGAGGCGGCCATGGCCAAACGACAGACCGGCCGGGCCGGCATCGGCCATACCCGCTGGGCGACCCACGGCGGCGCGACAGACGCCAATGCCCACCCCCACCAGGACATGGCCGGCAAGGTCGCCGTGGTCCACAACGGCATCATCGACAACGCCTCGCAGCTGCGCGACCGGCTGGCCGAGGACGGCGTCGAGTTCAGCTCCGAGACCGACACCGAGGTGATCGCGCACCTGATCGCCCGTTCATCGGCTCCGACACTCGAAGGGGCGGTACTGGAGGCGCTCGCGCGTGTGCACGGGACGTACGGGTTGGCCGTGCTGCATGCCGACTACCCCGACCGGATGGTGGTGGCGCGCAACGGCTCGCCGCTGATCATCGGCGTCGGTGAGCGGGAGACGCACGTGGCCAGCGACCTCGTCGCACTGGTCCGCTACACCCGCCGGATGGTTCACCTTGCCGACGGTGACCTCGCCACCATCACCTCGGCGGGCTTCCAGACCTTCACGGCCGACGACCACAACACGGACCGGCAGGCGGTGCTCGTCGATGTCGAGGACGAGGCGCTCGACATCGACGGCTACGACCACTTCATGCTCAAGGAGATGCTCGAGCAGCCGGTCGCCGTCAGCCGCACGCTCCGGGGCCGCCTGGACGAGCGCTTCGGCACCGCTCACCTGGGCGGCCTCAACCTCGACGCCCGCGAGACCCGGGCGATCAAGCGGGTCAAGATCCTCGGCTGCGGATCGGCGTACTACGTCGGACAGCTCGGTGCCGGGCTGATCGAGGAGCTGGCTCGCATCCCCTCCGATGCCGAGGCAGCCTCGGAGTTCCGGTACCGGAACCCGGTGATCGAGCACGACACCTTGTACGTCGTCGTGAGCCAGTCCGGCGAGACCGTCGACACGCTGCTGGCCGTCCAGGAGATCAAACGCAAAGGTGGCAGGGTCATCGGCCTGGTCAACGTCGTCGGGTCCGCGATCGCCCGTGAGTGTGACGGCGGCATCTACATCCATGCCGGCCCGGAGGTCTCGGTGGCCTCCACCAAGGCCCTGACGACGATGTTCGTCGCCTTCGTCCTGCTGGCGCTCCATCTCGGGCGCGTGCGCGACCTTTCGGTGACGGCGGGCCGCCGGATCATCGCCGGGCTGAAGAGGCTGCCGGACCAGATCAGCGAGGTGCTCAAGACGAGCGACGACCTGCAGATCTACGCCGAGACGCTGTCGAAGGCGGAGAGTCTGCTGTTCATCGGACGGGTTCGAGGCTTCCCCGTCGCGCGCGAGGGTGCGCAGAAGTTCAAGGAGATCACCTATCGCCACGCCGAGGCCTACCAGACCTCGGAGCTCAAGCACGGGCCGCTCGCGATGATCAGCCCGACCTTTCCCACTGTGGCGATCGTCCCCGACGACGAGCTGACCGACCGCAACGTCGGCGCGCTCCACGAGATCGCCGCCCGCAAGGGGCCGCTGTTCGTCATCACCGCACCCGAGGTCGACCTCGGGGACCTCGACGTGACGCGGATCGACATCCCCAAGAGCGAGCCCGAGCTCGACCCGATCCTGCTCATCATCGCTGTCCAGCTGCTCGCCTACCATGCCGCTGTCGCCCTCGGGCTCGATGTCGACAAGCCGAGGAACCTCGCGAAGTCGGTCACCGTCGAGTAGTTCCGGCGCGCCGCCTCAAGGTATCTCACATATGAGATAACGTATCTGCCGTGACTGACGACTACCTCCACCGTATCGGCACCCTGATCCGCGACGCCCGCCAGGGCCGTGGCTACACCCAGGCCCAGCTCGCCGAGGTCCTGAGGACCAGCCAGAGCGCCGTCAACCGGATCGAGCGCGGACACCAGAACCTCAGCCTCGAGATGCTCGCCCGCATCGGCGCGGCCCTCGACAGCGGGATCGTGTCGGTCGGCGTTCCCGGCCCGCTGCACCTCCGTGTGGTCGGTGGTACCAGGCTCTCAGGGTCGATCGCCGTCAAGTCGAGCAAGAACGCCGGAGTCGCCCTGCTATGCGCCTCGCTGCTCAACAAGGGGCGTACGACGCTTCGCAAGGTGGCCCGGATCGAGGAGGTCAACCGTATCCTCGAGGTGCTCGAGAGCATCGGCGTGCGCTCGACGTGGCTCAACGAGGAGAACGACCTGGAGCTCGTCGCGCCGGACAAGCTGGACCTCACCGCAATCGACGAGACGGCGGCGAGGCGCACCCGCAGCATCATCATGTTCCTGGGGCCGCTGCTGCACGACCGCGACGAGTTCGAGCTGCCGTACGCCGGCGGCTGCGACCTGGGGACGCGCACCGTCGAGCCGCATATGGCAGCGCTGCGGCCCTTCGGACTCGAGGTGAAGGCCACCGACGGGAGCTACCGCGCCATGGTCGACCGGTCGGTCATCCCGCGCCGACCGATCGTGCTCACGGAGCGCGGTGACACCGTCACCGAGAACGCCCTGCTGGCGGCTGCCCGCCACGACGGTGTCACTCTCATCCGCAACGCCAGCCCCAACTACATGGTGCAGGACCTCTGCTTCTTCCTGTGCAAGCTCGGCGTCGAGATCGAGGGCATCGGCACGACCACACTGACGGTGCGCGGCGTCGTCGACATCGACGTCGACGTCGACTACGCGCCCTCGGAGGACCCGATCGAGGCGATGAGCCTCATCGCGGCCGCGATCGTCACCTCGTCGAGCATCACGATCCGCCGGGTCCCGATCGAGTTCCTCGAGATCGAGCTCGCCCTGCTGGAGGAGATGGGGCTCGACTACGAGCGCACCGAGGAGTACCTCGCGGGCAACGGCCGCACCCGGCTCCTCGACCTGACCACCCGGCCCTCCGTGATGCATGCCCCGATCGACAAGATCCACCCGATGCCCTTCCCCGGCCTCAACATCGACAACCTGCCGTTCTTCGCTGTCATCGCGGCCACCGCCCACGGCCAGACGATGATCCACGACTGGGTCTACGACAACCGGGCGATCTACCTGACCGAGCTGACCAAGCTCGGCGCCACGGTGACCCTGCTCGACCCGCACCGAGTCCTCGTCGAGGGCCCGACCCACTGGTCGGCGGCCGAGCTCATGTGTCCCCCGGCGCTTCGCCCCGCCGTCGTGCTGCTGCTTGCCATGATGGCGGCGAAGGGCACGTCGGTGCTGCGCAACGTCTACGTCATCAACCGTGGCTACGAGAGCCTCGCCGAGCGACTGAACGCGCTGGGTGCCCAGATCGAGACCTTTCGCGACATCTGAGCCCTCGCGCGACGAGACGTGAACTGACTCTCGCGGTGCGTGCGGGACGGAAGGCTCAGCCGAACAGCTCGTCGATGTACGAGCGGGCCTGTCGTACCGGCGTCCAGGCCGGCGGCGCCGTCATCCCCGGCAGGATGCGGGGCATCGGTTGGGTGGTCGGGCCGGACGTGACATGCCAGTCGTTCTCCTGCTCGATCAGCAGGCCAAGGTCCGTGTGCGGGATGAACACCCCGGAGCAGCTCACGCACTGGTTGACGGTGACTCCGCCGCGCTCGTGGGGTGTCATCTCTGCTCCGTCGAGTGGGCACGTCATCGGGTCCATGCCTCCACGTTAGTCCACCCGAGGTACGGCGATGGCGATCATCAGACGCACTCTTCGGCTCTCGGACCCTCGAGACGCTGTCGACCACCTCAGTCTCGTGGTGACCCGAGAGACGATCGACGACGCGACGTAGCGCGACCGGGTCTGCAGGCGGGACGGGTGCCTCCTCGACATACTTCGGTCTGTGATGAGGCAGCGGCCGGCGTCGGACTACCCGTACTTCGACAACGGCGGCGTGCCGATCGCATTCGCTCACCGCGGTGGACGGGTAGCCGGCCACGCCCACCTGGAGAACTCGATGGCAGCATTCCAGACCGCGGTCGACCTCGGGTACACCTATGTCGAGACCGACGTCCACGCCACCCGCGACCAAGTGCTGGTCGCGTTCCACGACTCCACACTGACCCGGACGACCGGCACCCACGGCGTGATCAGCGAGCTGACCTATGCCGAGCTCGACCAGGTCCGGATCGGCGGCAGCGAGCCCATCCCCCGGCTCGGCGACCTGCTGTCGGCCTGGCCCGACCTCCGGGTCAACATCGACGCGAAGTCGCCCGCCTCGGTGAGTCTGCTCGCGGCGGCGATCGACGCGCACCAGGCGTGGGACCGTGTCTGTGTGGCCTCGTTCTCGCCCTGGCACCTGCACCGACTTCGCAGCCTGCTGGGTCCGCGGATCGCCACGGCCTACTCTGCGATCGGCGTGGCCGCCATGACGGCGCTCCCGACCGCGAGGCTTCGGCGCCTGGTCCTTGGCCATGTCGGCCAGGCCGCGCAGGTGCCTGTCCGGCGAGGGCCGATCGAGGTCGTCACATCGGCGTTCCTCGAGCGGTCGCACGAGCTCGGCAAGCAGGTGCATGTCTGGACGATCAACGAGCAGGCCGAGATGCACCGGCTGCTCGAGCTCGGCGTCGACGGTCTCGTTACCGACCGGATCGACGTCCTCCGCGATGTGTACCGCTCGCGCGGGCTCTGGAGGGGCCGGCTGTGACCGCCGTGGACGACTCCGCCGCCTCGGGGCACGCCGGGGACACTCGCGAGCAGCGGGCTTGGTATTTCTACGACTGGGCCAACTCCGCCTACGTCACGACGGTCGGGACCGTGCTGTTCGCGCCCTACCTCACCGCCGTCGCGGAGACGGCGTCGTGCGGAGCGGCGGGGACAGACGCGCACCCCTGCCGGACCAACCTGCACGTCCTCGGCGTCGGCGTCTCCCCGGGATCGCTCGTCTTCTACGTGGTGACACTCGCGACCGTCTTCTCAGCGCTGATCCTGCCGATCGTCGGCGCCGTCACCGACCGGTCACCGGCCAAGAAGACGGTGATGGCCGGCTTCGCGTGGCTCGGCAGCATCTTCGCGGCAGCGATGTTCCTCGTGTCGGGGTCGGACTGGCAGCTCGGCGCCGTCCTGCTGTTGGTGGCCAACCTGTGCCTGGGCGCGAGCCTGGTCGTGTACGACTCCATCCTGTGTGAGATCGCCGGCCCCGACGACCGCGACCGCGTCTCATCGCGCGGCTGGGCCCTCGGATACCTCGGTGGCGGCGTCCTGCTGGCCGTCAACCTCGCTGTGGTCACGCTCCACGGTTCGCTCGGGCTCGAGAAGGGCCTGGCCGTCCGGCTGTGCCTACTGAGCGCGGCAGTCTGGTGGGCCGGCTTCACCGTGATCCCCTGGCTCGGCATCAGGAACCGGCCGGTCGTCGACCGCCTGGGCGAATCGGGCGGACTGCTCCGGCAGAGCTTCGGCCAGCTCGCCGCCACGTTGCGCGAGCTGCGCCTCTACCCGATGACGCTGACCTTCCTGCTGGCGTACCTGTTCTTCAACGACGGCATCCAGACGGTGATCGTGGTGTCGTCGACGTACGGCCAGAAGCAGCTGGGCTTCGAGACGCAGGTGCTGATCGCAACGATCCTGCTCGTCCAGTTCGTCGCGTTCGGAGGAGCTCTGCTGTTCGGGCGGATCGCCGCGACACGCGGAAGCAAGAACACCATCTCCGGCGGTCTGGTGGTCTGGATGGCGATCGTGGTCATCGCGTACGTCCTGCCGCACGGGCAGGTGCTGCCGTTCGTCGCGATGGCGGTCCTGATCGGCATCGTCCTCGGGGGGACGCAGGCGCTCTCGAGGTCGTTCTACAGCCAGCTGATCCCTCGCGGACGGGAGGCCGAGTACTTCAGCCTCTACCAGGCGTGTGAGCGCGGAACGAGCTGGTTCGGAACCCTGACGTTCGGCCTGGTGCATCAGTGGACGGGCTCCTACCGACCGGCCATCTTCGCCCTCATCGTCTTCTTCGCGGTGGGTCTGGTCCTGCTCATGCGCGTGGATGCGCGTCGAGGCATCGTCGAGGCCGGCAACCAGGTCCCCGCGGTCGTCTAGTCACGACACCTGGCGACCCGGTCTTAGCGTGATCATGCGTCTGTCTCAGCCGACTCTCAGGAGGAGTGGGAATCATTGGTACCAGACGGGCGTTCAAGCCTATGTCAGACACACCGGCCCGACAACACCACAGACTGCATCGGCCAGTGACTGACCACGGGGATCTACCAATGATATCGGGGAGTCGATCATGTCAGAACGAGCCACCCTTCGGGGATCCCGCCTCGGCGGCACCTCCTTCGAAGACGAGAGCGGAATCGAGTTCGCCCCGCGTCAGCGGGTCGTCTACGACTGCGCCCAAGGCCACGAGTTCGAGATCCCGATGGCGGCGGAGGCGGACATCCCCTTCACCTGGGAGTGCCCACGCTGCGGCGCCGAGTCGCACCAGCGCCATGGCAGCAAGCCTGAAGCCAAGGCTGAGAAGCCGGCGCGCACTCACTGGGACATGCTTCTCGAGCGCCGCTCGATCCCGGAGCTGGAAGACATCCTGTCCGAGCGGCTGGAGCTGCTCCGCACCGGAGCGATCGGCCCGAGCCACCTGCACCGCACCCGTGCCGCCAAGACACAGAAGTCCGCCTGAGCGTCCAGTTCGAGCGAAAGAGGCGCCTCCCTATGAGGGGAGCGCCTCTTTCTCCGTTCCGCCGAGTTCGCCGTCACCCCTCGGGGCGCTCGTCGTCACCGCGGTAGATGACGTGGACGCCGCCGTTGGACGGTGCATACCCTCGTCTGGCCCGTGACGCCACCCGCCTGGCAGCGAACCACAGCAGCAGCCGACGTGCGATCGGCCGTGTGAACGGCAGCACGAAGAAGAACCCGAACACGTCGGTGACGAAGCCCGGCGTGAGCAGCAGCGTGCCACCGACGAGGACCAACGTCGCGTCCGCGAGCTCCCGTCCTGGCAGCTGGCCGCGGCCGATGGTCTCGGTCAGGGCCCGCCAGGCCCGACGCCCCTCGCGTTTGAGCAGCCACGCGCCGATGAACGACTCCAGGATCAGCAGCAGGATGGTCGGGATCGCGCCGATCGCCTGCCCGACCTGGATGATGACGTAGATCTCCACGATCGGAACGGCGATGAACAGCCCGAGCAGGAAGGCGAGCGGCATGTCAGCCCCGCCCCGCCGGTACGCGCGTGCCTACGCGCCTAAGCTGGCTCACCCGATGCTGAACCCCCCACTGGGTCACCTTCACCAGCGCCTCCCTGACGATGTCGGCGCTCATCTTCGAGCGCCCGTGCTCGCGTTCGACGAACGTGATCGGAACCTCGACGACGCGCAGTCCTGCCTCGACAGAGCGTCGGGCGAGGTCCACCTGGAAACAGTAGCCCTGTGAGCTCACCGACCACAGGTCGATGGACTCCAAGGTGACGCGCCGGAACGCCCGGAACCCGGCCGTCGCATCATGCAGCGACAGTCCCAGGGCGAGCCGGGCATACGTGTTGGCGCCGCGCGACAGCAGCTCTCGTCGCCTGGGCCAGTTGACCACCCGGCCGCCCCTGACCCATCGGGAACCGAGCACCAGGTCGGCGCGGCCGAGCGCGTCCAGCAGGCGCGGCAGCTGCTCGGGCAGGTGCGAGCCGTCGGCATCCATCTCGACGAAGATGTCGTAGCCGTGCTCGAGTCCCCAGTCGAACCCGGCCAGGTATGCAGCACCCAGGCCGCGCTTCTCGCTGCGGTGCATCACCTCGACCTGGTCGTCGACGGCCGCGACCTTGTCCGCCAGGTCACCGGTCCCGTCAGGTGAGCCGTCATCGACCACCAGCACGTCGAACGACGGCACCGAGGCACGGATCCGGTCGAGGATCAGCTCGATGTTGTCAGCCTCGTTGTAGGTCGGGACGACCACGAGGCCACGCTGGCTGCTCATCGTCCAATCCTGCCAACAACGCCGCGCCTACCCAAATAGGCGACTACCGACAGACCGAGGGCGATCACCGAGAGCACGATCTTCAGCCAGTAGCCGTACCTGACGGCCGGCGTCAGGCCGTCCGCCAGCTGAACCCGCTCGTCGAGGACGGCTCGGGTCCGCTGCTTGGCGGAGGCGATGACGGTGCCGTCCGGAGCGATGATGCCGCTGATCCCGTCGGTGGCCGCGATGACGACGCTGCGTCCGGTCTCGATCGCCCGGAACCGCGAGATCGCGAACTGCTGCTCGAGCTGCCCGGTGCCGGTGTAGGTGGCGTTGTTGGTCTGCACGACGAGGACCTGGCCACCTCCCGCGATCACGTCGTGCACGAGCTGGTCGTACGCCACCTCGAAGCACATCACGTCACCGATCGTGGCCGGCCCCAGCCTCAGCACCCCGTCCTTGGTGCCCGGGGAGAAGTCTTCGGGGATCTGGCTCAGCCTGCTGATGAACTTCGTCAGAATGTCACGAAACGGGATGTACTCACCGAACGGCACCAGGTGCCGCTTGACGTACTCCTCCCCCGGCCCGGACTTCGGGCTCCAGACGATGCCCATGTTCTGGACATGATGGGCGTCCGGCCCGTTGACCACAGCCCCGACCAGGGTCGGGACACCGATCGCCTGCACGGCCGCGTTGATCTGCTCGTACGCCGACGGGTCCGCGAACGGGTCGATGTCGGTGGAGTTCTCCGGCCAGATGACCACGTCAGGCTTCGGCTCGTCGCCACGCTTGACCCGCCTGGCGAAGGCGATGGTCGCGGCGGCGTGGTTGTTGAGGACCGCTCGTCTCTCGGCGAAGGGGTCCATGCCCTCCCCCGGCACGTTGCCCTGGACGGCGGCGACCCTGATGTGCCCGGCCGCGCCGTCGGCGCCGAGCGGCAGAACAAGGCTGACCAGTGCCAGCGCCAACGCGCCCGCAACCAGCAGGCCGGCGACCAGGGGTCGCCTCCGCCGCTGGGGCGCGTCGACCAGCACCGCCACCACCAGCACGACGACGAAGGCCACCAGGGCCGTACCCCCCAACCGACCGTAACGGACCAAGCTGGTCTGGACGAGGCCGAAGGCGAGGTTCCCCCAGGGCATCCCTCCGAAGGGAACGATGGAACGAAGCAGCTCAGCGCCCACCCAGCTCAGCGCGAAGCCCAGCGGCCACCACCGGTAGAAACGCATCCACGCCCAGGTCATGGCCATCACGGCGTAGAAGAGCGCCTCCAGGGCCGCGAGCGCGAACCAGGCGTCGTCTCCGATGATCGTGACCCAGCGAAGCAGCGGGACCATGAAACCCAAGCCGAAGGCGAAGCCCTGTCCGAACCCACCCCTGCCGCGGCAGCCTTGCACGGTCAGCATCAGCCCGGCCAGGCCGAACGGCATCAGCCAGACCACGTCGAACGGTGGGAACGCCAACGCCACGCCGAGTCCCGAGACCAGCGATACCACCGTGCGAGCCAACAGCCGAGCACGTGGCGGGAAGGGCATGCGGGGAGACTACCTGCGCCGCTGCCGCCGGCCATGGACGCGGCAAGAGCCCGATCTCCCTTCGGACCGAACAGCGACCCACTGGCAGTGGATCGACCGACCGTTGTCTAGTGGTGACCAGGCTCTCTCCGCGTCCCCTTCACGCGATGCTCGCAATCTCTGCGGCAAACGTCCATACCGAGTTTGGAAAGGTGAAACCAGGTGTCGCAGCCCCGAGAGAATGGTGTGGCTCGTGTGATTTTCCAGCGGACTCCCCGTACTCTGCCAACCGTCCCCCGCACTGTCAACATGCCCCTGACCTGCGCGTTCAGCCAGAGTCGCTGGTCAGCGGCATGACGCCCACCCCGGTTTGAGGGGGAGAGGTTTGGGTACCGCGGCGTGTCGGTCGTCGACACGCGAAGTAGTCAACTGCTTACCATCGGTATAACAACGGTGCCTGTCGCCGTAGTCACTGTGACCGGCTCGGCCAGTACCTCAGCAGCTGAGACCCCGCCTTCCGGACATCCGCGACACACCACCGACGCGACGAAGTCGATCGTCCGCGACCGACGACCGACGCGCGTGACGGTGGCGGTCACCTCGACGACGTCGCCGGCTCGGAGTGGGGCTGTGAACTGCACGTCGGAGTAGGACGCGAACAGCCCCTCGTCGCCGTCGGTGCGGATGCACACCTCGGTGGCGACGTCGCCGAACAGGCCGAGACTGTAGGCGCCGTCGACGAGGTTGCCGGCGTAGTGGGCGTGCGAGTACGGGACATAGCGCCGGTGGGTGACCGTCAGCCCGAGACGCCCATCACGCCCGCTGTCGTCGCTGCTCATGCCGGCTGCCTGTGCCTGCGAAAGGCGCGACCCTCGCCGACCAGCTCGTACGCGAGGTAGCTCGCGACCTCCCCTGGCGTGGTGCCACGGGTGAAGACCCGGTCGACGCCGAGCTCGCCGGCCTGCGCCTCGTCGAACCGGGGTCCCCCGAGGATCAGTAGCGGCAGCTCGTCAGTCGGGTACGCCTCCCTGAAGGCCGCTGACATCTCCTTGGCGTTGAGGAGATGCGCGTCGCGCTGGGTCACGACCTGAGACACCAGGACGGCGTCGGCGGCCTCCTCCTGCACCCGCGCCACCAGCATGGGCACCGAGACCTGGGCACCGAGGTTCACGACCCGCAGCTCCCGGTAGTACTCCAGCCCCTTCTCCCCGGCGAAGCCCTTGATGTTGAGGATCGCGTCGATCCCGACGGTGTGGGCGTCGGTGCCGATACAAGCGCCGACCACGACCAGGCGTCGGCGTAGTGCCTTCTTCACCGACGCGTTGACCTCCTTGGGGGTGAGCAGGGGGTACGACCGCTCGACCACCTCGACCTTGCTGGGGTCGACCAGGTGGTTGGACCGGCCGTAGACGACGAAGAAGGTGAAGTCCGGGCCCATCGCCTTGGCGTGCACGACCATGGCGGGCTCGATGCCCATCTTGGTGGCGAGCTGGACGGCCGCGCCCTCTGCTCGCTTGTCGTGCGGGAGCGGCAGGGTGAAGGACAGCTGCACCATCCCGTCGCCGGTGGTATCGCCGTACGGCCGCACGATCGTGTCCCTCATGACTCCTCCAGCAGCTCGGTGGCCGGGTTGTAGTAGGCGGGGGCCTTCCGCGCCACGCCCTCGAGGCCCCGGCCGGCGTCGGAGGGCCGCTTCATCAGACCGAACGTGCCGTCGGCGATGGCGTCCAACAGGCCGTCGTCGTGCGCGAGGATCCTCTCCAGCAGCTCGATCGACTCCGCCAGCACCTGGTTGGCACGGCCGGCGATGAAGCCGCCCGGTCGTGGCACGAAGTCCTCCGCGAGGCGGCCGGCGGCGTTCATGACGTACCGGACGTTCTGCAGGGCGAGGTCGCGGTCCGACAGCCAGGGCGTGACCACCGCCTCGGTCATCATGCCGACCAGCAGGATGTCCTGGTCGGTCATCGCACCGGCCAGGTTGAAGAAGCCGTCGAGCAGGTACCCCTTGAACACGTCGCCGGTCATGTGCCGGGTCGGCGGCATCCACTTCAGTGGGGCCTTGGGGAAGAGCGTCCGGGCCAGCAGCGCATGTGCGAGCTCGAGGCGAAAACTGTCCGGTATCTCCGGGTCGATCTCGAACGCATGACCCAGTCCGAGCTGCCAGTCCTCCAGGTTGGCCTCCTTCGCGAAGTACTCGTTCAGAAGCTGGCTGACCGTCACGGTGTGAGCCGCCTCGACGGCGTCGGCCGTGGTGAGGTAGTTGTCCTCGCCGGTGTTGATGATGATGCCGGCACGGGCATGCACCTGCCGGCTGAACCGCTGGTCGACGAATGTCCGGACCGGGTTGATGTCGCGGAACAAGATGCCGTACATCGAGTCGTTGAGCATCATGTCGAGCCGTTCCAGCCCGGCCAGCGCGGCGATCTCGGGCATGCACAGCCCCGATGCGTAGTTGGTCAGCCGGACGTAGCGGCCGAGCTCCCGGCTGACCTCGTCGAGGGCGGCTCGCATCAGCCGGAAGTTGTCCTGCGTCGCGTACGTCCCGGCGAAGCCTTCCCTGGTCGGCCCCTCGGGGACGTAGTCGAGCAGCGACTGGCCGGTCGACCGGATCACCGCGATGACGTCCGCGCCGCCGCGGGCGGCTGCTTGGGCCTGCGGGATGTCTTCGTAGATGTCGCCGGTCGCGACGATGAGGTAGATCCATGGCTTCTGGGCGGGATCGCCCCAGCGCTTGATCAGCCGCTCGCGCTCGCGCCGGCGCCGGTCCACCGTACGGATCCCGGCGGCGACGGCCTTGCGCCCCGCCGAGCGGGCGCGGGTGGCGTCGCGACCTTCCGGGATCCGGAACCGGACCTGCCCGACTGCGGCCTGCCGAGCGAGCGTGGCGAGGTCGGTGTCCTCTCGCAGCAGCGCGTCCCAGACGGGCAGCGTCATGCCGTGCTCCAGGCCGACGTCGCCGCGGGCGGCGTCGACGAGCCGGTTGACCCACGGAGTTCCGTCCGGGTCAGCTCCCGCCAGTCCGGCCAGCCGAAGCGTCGCCCGTTCGACCGAGACTGTGGTGTGCTGCTTGGCCATTCCGACGATCGGCCGGCCGGCCCGGCGGGCCAGCGCGCGTGCCTTGGTCACAGTCGCCTTGTCGAGCTCCAGGCGCGGGCGGATCCGGGCGGCCACTAGAGCTCCTCGGCGTCGAAGGCGACTCGACCGCCGACGACGCTGCGCAGGCAGCGAGGCAGCGCGTCGTCCGGCCCGAGCGGCGGGAGGGTCCCCGGCTCGGTGGCGCCGTCCCAGACGGCGTACGTCGCTGCGGCGCCTGGGTCGAGGACTCCGGCGCTGTCGTCGCGCCTGGCTCGGTGGCCGCCACGGGTATGCGCGTCGAAGCCGGCGGCGACGCTGAGCCGCTGATCGGGGCAGTGATGGCGGGCCGCGGCGCGGACGCCCGCCCATGGCGACAGCGGCGTGACCGGGCTGTCAGACCCGAAGGCAAGCGTGACACCGGCGTCCCGCATCGCGGCGAAGGGGTTCATCGGTCGAGCGCGGTCCCGACCCAGCCGACGCTCGTACAGCTGGCCCTCTGCGCCCCAGGCCGCGTCGAAGGCGGGCTGGACGCTCGCCACGATCCCGAGCCGCGCCAGCACGGCCACCGCGTGGTCGTCCGGCATCTCGACGTGTTCGAGGCGGTGTCGGGCAGCGATGATCGCGGCATCTCCGAGCTCGTCCGCGGCGGCCACGCAGCCGGCGACGACCTCGACAAG
>JBBSET010000047.1:0-30771 GCA_038239485.1 Propionibacteriales bacterium | reverse complement strand
GCTCAGCCGAGTCCGTCGTCGTGGTCAGCAACCTGGTCCAGTGCCGGATCATCCCGGTCTGGCTCAGCACGAACGATACGAACACCCCGATGATGTAGAGCTGGATCAGCTTGGTCACCTCGGCGTTGAAGGCGATGATGAGCACCCCGGCGAAGGCGGCCAGCAAGATGATGCCGTTGCTGAAGGCCAGCCGGTCGCCACGGGAGTGCAGCTGGCGAGGCAGGTAGCCGTCGCGCGCGAGGATCGACGCGAGCACCGGGAAGCCGTTGAACGCGGTGTTCGCCGCGAGCACCAAGATCACACCGGTCGCGGCCACGGTCAGGTAGAAGGCGGGTTGGAAGCCGCTGAACACGTCGGAGGCGAGCTGGCCGATGATCGTGTGCTGGCTGTAGCTGTCCCCGACCGGGTTCCCGGTCTTCGGGTCGATCAGCTGCGTTGCGGGGTTCTGGGCGAAGTGCACGTGCGTCAGGTGCGCCAGTAGCACGATACCGATCAGCATCGTGATCGCGATCGTCCCGAGCAGGAGCAGCGTGGTCGCCGCATTCTTGCTCTTGGGCTTCTTGAAGGCCGGAACACCGTTCGAGATCGCCTCGACGCCGGTCAGGGCCGCGCAGCCCGACGAGAAGGCGCGAGCCAGCAGGAACGCCATCGCAGCCGTCCCCAGCCCACGACCCGCCTCTTCGGGCTTCAAGATGTACTGCCCGCTCTCCGCCATCGGCAATGTCCCGTGGATGGACCGGAAGATGCCGATGCCCGTCATCCCGACGATGCAGGCCATGAACGTATAGGTCGGGATGGCGAACGCCGTACCGGACTCCTTGACACCGCGCAGGTTGATCGCCATCAGCAGCACGACGAGGGCGGTCGCCACCAGCGCCTGGTGGCCGTTCAGGGCGTCGACGGCCGATGAGGCGTTCTGTACCCCGGACGAGATCGAGACCGCCACGGTGAGGACGTAGTCGACGAGCAGGGCGCTGGCGACGATGAGCCCGAACGTCTTCCCGAGGTTGGTTGTCGCCACCTCGTAGTCGCCGCCACCGCTCGGGTAGGCATGCACGTTCTGCCGGTACGAGGCGATCACCGTCAGCATGACGAGTGCCACAACCGCCGCGATCTTCCAGGAGTAGGCATACGCGGATGCGCCGGCGATCGACAGTGTCAGCAGGATCTCGTCGGGTGCATAGGCGACGCTCGACAGCGCGTCGCTCGCAAACACCGGCAGAGCCACCCGCTTCGGTAACAGGGTCTCGCCGAGCTGGGTGCTCCTGAGCTTGCGACCGAGCAGAAGCCGTTTCCCGACATCTCCAAAGCCCACGTGCGGATGCTAGACCACGACGCCAGCCCGGCCGCGCAGCGCACGCCCCATCCGGACAACCCGCGCGCACCCAGGATGAAGCGGTGTAGCGTCAGGCGAGCGCAAGGCCCCGCCTGAGGGTTCTGGCGATCGGTCGTCGAAACAGGTTAGGAAGGCAGCGGGTAGCCACGTGCACGTCGTCATCATGGGGTGTGGCCGCGTCGGCTCGACGTTGGCGAGGGCCCTGGAGGACCGCAGCCACTCCGTGGCCATCATCGACAACAACCCGGACGCCTTCCGCAGGCTCGGCCCAGGGTTCGTCGGCGACAAGATCAACGGGTACGGCTTCGACCAGGCTGTGCTCGAGGCGGCCGGCATCTCCGGCGCGGGAGCTTTTGCCGCGGTCAGCAACGGCGACAACTCCAACATCATCTCTGCTCGCGTCGCCCGGGAGACCTTCGGGATCGACAACGTCGTGGCGCGTATCTACGACCCTGGTCGAGCCGAGGTCTACCAACGGCTGGGGATATCGACGGTTGCCACCGTCCGATGGACGGTTGACCAGATCCTGCGCCGGCTGCTCCCCGCGGGCGCCGAGCCAGAGTGGCGCGACCCGTCCGGGACGATCCGGATCAGCGTCGTCCCGGCTCCGGTCAAGTGGGTCGGGCGGCGGATGAGCGCCATCGAGACCACGGGGGCCCGGGTGGCTTTCTACACCAGGGTCGGGCAGGGCCGCCTGCCGGCTCCCGATACGGCCCTGCAGGACGGCGACCTGCTCCACCTCGTCATCTCGGAGGCCGACGCCGCCGAGGTCGAGCGCCTCATCGCCGACGGACCAGAGGAGCCCTGATGCGCGTCGCCATCGCAGGAGCGGGAGCGGTCGGACGGTCCGTTGCTGCCGAGCTGCTCGAGAACGGCCACCAGGTCCTGCTGATCGACAAGGACCCCCGGGCCATCCGGGCCGACGCGGTGCCGGACGCCGAATGGCTGCTGGCCGACGCCTGCGAGCTGTCGTCGCTCGACGAGGCCGCGTTGCAGAGCTGCGACGTGGTGATCGCCTCGACCGGCGACGACAAGGCCAACCTGGTCATCTCCCTGCTCGCGAAGACCGAGTTCGCGGTCCCTCGCACTGTCGGCCGGGTCAATCACCCCTCCAACGAGTGGCTGTTCAACGAGTCGTGGGGCGTCGACGTCTCGGTATCCACCCCGCGGATCATGTCCGCGTTGGTCGAGGAGGCCGTCACCGTCGGCGACGTCGTGCGGCTGTGGACGTTCAAGCAGGGCGACGCCAACATGGTCGAGCTGACCCTGCCGGACGACTCCCCGTATGTCGGCTCGCAGGTGCGGGAGATCGCCTGGCCTAGCGACACCTCACTGCTGGCGCTGCTCCGCGAAGGCCACGTCCACCGGCCCGACCCGGACGCCACGCTCGAGGCGCGAGACGAGCTGCTCTTCGTCTCCACGACGATGGCCGAGGCGGATCTCGAGCGGCTCCTGGCGCCGCTGGAGCACACCTCGGACGACAGCTGATCCCGCTGCCTCACGTGCTCGGTTGCGGTCGTGGTTCGAGCGGGGTCTCGTCTCGGTTCAGCAGCCATGCCATGCCGGCGAGGGCGGCCACCTGCAGCGGCCATCCCATCGCGATCTTCGTGACGCCGAGCCAGCCGGCTTGGTGCGCGGCCCACAACGGGTACTGCACGATCACCCGGACGACACAGGGCGCCGCCAGGAACAGGGTCAGCCGGGAGCACAGCTGGACGAGTCGGCGGCTGTTGTGCCACTCGGTCGGCTCCCCGGTGACGCTGCCGATCATGAACCCCACCAGCGGCCATCGCACGAGCGCCGAGCCGGCCAGCACAACGGCGTACGCCGCGTTATAGATCAGGCCAGGCAGGAACGCGTCTTCGGCCCGGCCCGACCGGAGCGCGAAGACTCCGGCTATCGCGATGCCGACGAGGGAGTTGACGACGTACTGGACGCTGGACCGTTGCACGACGCGCACCACCAGCAAGGCGACGGCCATCGCGCCCGAGATGACGAGCGAGAGCCTCAGGTCGTGGCTGGTGATCCAGGAGACGGTGAACCCCAGCGTGGGGATGGCACTTTCGAGCATCCCACGTTTGCCGCCCAAGGCCTTCGAGAGCTGTGCTCGCACGAGCGCCTCGACGGTGGTGTACTCGGTCTGCCTTACCGGCGACTCAGCCCGGGGCGACTCGGTTTCCGGTCGCTCTGCCCCCACCGGCTCTACTCGGCCTGCAGCTCGTAGCGCGGGTTGAAGATGACCCGCTCGCCGTCCTGGCAGGAGACCCGTCCGTGGGCGACGAGGCCGGCGCCCGGCTTGATGCCCGCGATCTTGCGCCGGCCGAGCCAGACGAGGGTGACGAGCCCGGAGCCGTCGTAGACGGAGGCCTCCAACGTGGGGGTTCCCGCTCGCGGCGCGAGACAGACGTGCTTGATGTGCCCGTAGACGGTGACGACCTCACGGTCGCTCACCTTCTGGATCTGCTGGCAGCCCTGCATCTCGCTCTGGACCTGCAGCTCGTCGGCCTCGAGCTCGTCGGAGCTGGCGGAGAGTCGCCTGAAGGCACGCTTCAGCCGACCTCCTTCACTGGCTTGGGTGGTCATGGCTCCAGCGTAACCGTCCGCGGGCCCGGGTGGTGGCCACCGGGTCAATCGTCGGCTGCCTGCTCGGCGTCTTCCGTCAGCTGGATCTCGGCCTGCCCGGGAATGTGCATGGCCAGCATCTCCCGGGGCCGCATCGCCTCGTCGCCGCGCACGACGATGACATCGCGGAACGCGCTCTCCAGCTCACCGTCGGGGTCCGGTTCGTCGACGCTCTTGCCGAGGAAGGTGCCGCGCAGCAGCCAGCGAGGACCCTCGATACCCACGATCCTGCTTGCCTGCGTACCGGCCCGGCCGTCGGGCAGCTGGACCGGGACCACGACCTTGAGCTCGGTGCCGAACTCGCCGTCGAGCTCCGTCGCCGTGCCCCCGTGACGGATCGCCTCCGCCGCGATGTCGCTGCGGATGTCGTCCCAGATGCCGCCGGAGCGGGGGGCGGCGAACGCCCGCAGCTCCAGTCCGGAGGTCTCTCCGGCCAGGAGCACCGAGGCGACGGCGGAGGTCTCCTCGTCGACCTGGAGTCTCAGCTCGACATCCGGGCCCCCCCGGACCACCAGACCCCCGAGGTCGACGTAGGTCCCGTCCTCGTCAGCAGTGGTCTCCGAGCGGTCCCACGGGCCGTGCGGACGGTCGCTGTCGAGCTCGGTGAGCTCGTCGTCCTGCTCGACGAGCTCCTCGGCCGCCTTCTTCGCGGCCTTGCGTCCGAATATCACGACACCTCCTTCTCGCCGACGTGAACCTGGGCAGAGCCGTGGCCGTGGGGAGAGACCCCGCCGGTGGATCCGTACCCGCCGTCCCCGCGCGTGGAGCCCGGCAGCGTCTCCACCTCGACGAAGGACGCCTGCTCGACCCGCTGCACGACCAGCTGGGCGATCCGGTCCCCTCGGTGCAGCACGATGGCCTGCGACGGGTCGAGGTTGACCAGGAGGACCTTGATCTCACCCCGGTAGCCGGCGTCGATGGTTCCCGGAGCGTTGACGATCGACAGCCCGAGGTCGGCGGCCAGGCCGGAGCGCGGATGCACCAGGGCGACGAAGCCCGTCGGAAGGGCGATGCCGATCCCGGTCGGGACCAGGGCGCGCTCGCCGGGCTCGAGTGAGACGTCCACCGTGGTGACCAGATCGGCGCCCGCGTCGCCTGGATGGGAGTAACGCGGGAGCACAGCACTGGCGTCGATGCGCCTGATCAGCACCTCCACCATCGTCGCGCCACCCTCCTTGTCGTTGCGGTCGCCATCGCCGTCATCGCGGCAGGGCACGACTGACAACCCTACTCGGCTCGGTTCGTGGCAGGGTGGGTCTGTGAAACAGTCCGCTGGCTATGCCGAGGCACTGACGCCGCCGCTGTCGTGGTGGGTGATGGGCGCCGGCGCCGTGGTCAGCGTCTTCTGGTGCTTCCTGGTCGCCACGCCGTTACCGGCAGCCGTGGTCGCGGGCCTGGTGGCCGCCTTGGTTGTCGGGGCCATCCTGGCTCGGGCCGTCGTCCGGGTCGCCGCCGACGACAACGGCTTCCGCGCCGGGTCGGCCTTCCTGCCCTGGCCCCATGTCGGCGAGGTCCAGATCCTGGACGAAGAAGCGACCCGCCGGCTGCTCGGGGTCGAGGCGGACGCCACCGCCTACCTGGTCGTGCGCGCGTACTGCCGCACCGCGGTCAAGGTGACGGTCCACGACGACCGCGACCCGACCCCGTACTGGGTCGTGTCCACCCGTCATCCCGACAGCCTCGCGCTCCACCTGCGTCCCCGCAGCATGCGAGGCTAAACTGCGTCGGAACCGCGCAGCGCCGATCGACAGGGGCCGCGCCGAGGAGCTGGAGGATGCCTGGTGGCCAAGAAGTCGCTGTCGGACGAGGAGAAGGCCGCTCAGAAGAAGGCCCAGAAGGGCAAGCGGGCGTGGAAGCTGATCGGCACCGGTATCGGGGTGGCGAGTGGGATCGCGACGACGAAGGCCCTGGACGCCACCTGGAAGACCGCGACCGGCAGGAAGCCCCCGACCAAGCCGGAGAACCCCGACATCGCCGGTCGGGAGGCCCTGCTGTGGGCAGCCGTCAGCGGCATGGCCCTGGGGGTGGCGAAGACCTATGCCACCCGTCGAGCCGCCGAGTACTGGGTGCGCTCCTTCGGAGTGGTCCCCCCCGGCATGGACGAGGCCAGCGAGAAGGACCAGAAGAAGCTCAAGAAGCAGGCGAACAAGCGCGGCTAGCAGGCGGGCGTGCAGCCTCAGGCCGCGGGCGCTCGCCGGGAGCCGAGCTTTTTGCTGGCGGCCCGAGGGTCAGCGGGTCCTCCCGCCGGTCAGGCCGCGCAGTCGGTGCAGATGAGCTGGCCGTTCTTATTGCTCGCCAGCTGGCTGCGGTGATGGACGAGGAAACATGTCGAGCACGTGAACTCGTCGGACTGCCGTGGCAGAACCTGCACCGACAGCTCCTCGTGGGAAAGGTCCGCACCGGGCAGCTCGAACGACTCGGCGGCCTCGACCTCGTCCTCGTCGACCTTGCCTGAGTTCTTGTCGTGGCGACGCGCCTTGAGCTCTTCGATCGAGTCCTCGTTGAGCTCTTCCTCAGTCTTGCGTGGTGCGTCGTAATCTGTAGCCATAGATAGGTAACCCGCTCATTTTGGTCGTTGATCGTGTCGCTGAACGTCAGCGTGGACTCTAACGTCGGGCGCCCGCGTTTTGTGCCCGCCTTGGCGGCGAGATTGTTCCGCACTTCGTGGGCGAACGCCAGACCTGAAGGACGAAGTCTCGGTGATTGGACGCGTGGACACCAGCGAACTCGCGGCAACGTGTCGAATCGCACGTCGAACGGGATCCGCCGGACCTCCTCATGGCTCGGACCGAAGGCTCGCGATGTCGGCGTTGATGGCGTCGATCGTTGCTTGGGGCACGTCGAGATGACGTAGCAGCAGGTCGATCTTGGCCTCGGCCCGCTCGTTCACGGCGAAGTCGTGCTCGGCCTGCAGCCGGTCCCGGTCGGCCGAGCGGTTCTGCGCCAGCAAGATGACGGGGGCTGCGTACGACGCCTGGGTCGAGAAGACCAGGTTCAGCAAGATGAAGGGGTAAGGGTCCCAGCTCAGGCCCCACGCCACCGCGTTCGCCGAGATCCAGACGATGATCAGAGCGGTCATGTAGCCGAGGAAGCTCCACGAGCCGAACTTCGCCGCCACCTTGTCCGCCGCGCGGTCCCCCGCCGACGCCTTGGTCTGATGCTGGATGTTGACGGGACTTCGGTAGGCCACGGGTACTCCTCGGACGGGGGCGGCAGGCCGGCCGGAGCCCGGTCGCCGGCCTCAGCCCCTCGCGGGCCAGCCCGGAAGCGGCCAGTCCGCGAAGCCCGCCTCCAGCAGGCTCGCATGAAAAGCGTCGTAGAGCTGGGATGACGCGGCTGTCACGATCAGCTCACCTGCCGGGCTGCCGGCGATACCCTCGACCCGACCGCCGGCCTCCGCCACGACCAGGCCGGCAGCCGACAGGTCCCACGGCTTGAGGCCGCGCTCGACGTAGGCGTCGTACCGTCCGCAGGCGACGAAGCAGAGGTCGAGCGCGGCGGACCCCATCCGGCGGACGTCTCGGACGGTCCCCAGCAGCCGGGCCATCTCGACGGCCTGAAGCGCCCGGACATCGGCGCGATAGCTGTAGCCGGTCCCCACGAGTGCCTGCGAGACGTCCTGGCACGACCCGACCGAGATCAGCTCACCGTCCAGGCGAGCACCCTCCCCGAGAGCGGCGGTGAAGGTCTCCCCTGACACCGGATCGTGCACGACCCCGGCGACCACGGTTCCCTCGAAGCTGGCCGCGATCGAGACCGCGTACTGCGGGATGCCGTACAGGTAGTTGACGGTGCCGTCGATGGGGTCGGCGATCCAGGTGACGCCACTGGTGCTCGGCAGGTCGTCGCCCTCCTCCCCCACGAACCCGTCATCGGGCCGCGCGCCCAGGATCCGGTCCCGGATCAGCTGCTCCGACGCCAGGTCGACCGCGGTCACGACATCGGTCGGGCTGGTCTTCGTCACGGCCACCTCGACCCGACCGCGCTGGCCCTCGACCAGCAGCAGCCCCGCCTCTCGCGCCGTCGCCTCGGCGACCAGCAAGAGGTCGACCGCCGCGCTCATGCCGACGCTCGCGGGCGCTCGGCCTGGCACAGCGAGGGGCGCGCGCCACGCAGGTTTGGGCAGCAGTCAGCGGCGCAGACGTCCCAGGACGCCCCCAGCTCACCGAGGGCAGCCTTGTCCATCTCCGCCTGGGACTCGGTGGCGACACGTTCGAGCAGCAGGTCCCGGACGGCGGCGACGAACGCAGGGTGGGTACCGGGCGCGGCCGCCCGCACGAATGTCAGGTCGAACGACTCGGCGGTCCCAGCCGCCTCGGTATCGAGGTCGTACGCCACCTCCATGTGGTCGGAGACGAAGCCGATCGGGATCACCACGACGGGTGGGGCCGAGGTCCGGGCAAGAGCCTCCAGGTGGTCGTTGACGTCAGGCTCCAACCAGGGCACCTGAGGCGGACCCGACCGGCTGCAGTAGACCAGGTCCCACTCGTGCGCGCTCTGTCGGCGGCGGTTGACCTCCTGGGCGACCAGCGCGGCCGCCGACAAGTGCTGGCTGACATAAGCGTTGCCTCGCGGGCCTGCGGAGGTCGCCATCGTCAGCGGGATCGAGTGCGTGACGAAGACCAGGCGGGCGGGGTCCCGCTCGTCGGCCGGGAGCAGGTCGAGGGCGGCTGCGGTCGCGTCGGCGAACGCCTCGACGAACCCGGGGTGGTTGAAGTAGTGCCGCAGCTTGTCCAGCCGCGGGGGTTGCCGCCCGCGCCCGCCAGGTGTCGTGTCGACCGCCGTGGCGGCGTCGTACAGGTTCTCCCGGTACTGCCGGCAGCCCGAGTACGACGAGTAGGCGCTCGTCACGAACACAGCGGCTCGCTGGATGCCGTCGTCGGTCATCTCCTGGAGGGCGTCGCGGAGGAAGGGGTCCCAGTTGCGGTTCCCCCAGTAGATGGGCAGCCGGATGCCGTGGGCCTGGAAGTCCTCGTCGACCGCCTCGATCAGCGCCCGGCACTGGTCGTTGATCGGGCTGCGTCCCCCGACGTCGACATAGTGCTTCGCGACCTCCTCGAGTCGCTCGGGCGGGACACCGCGACCGCGGGTGACGTTCTCGAGGAACGGCATCACGTCGGCAAGCTTCTCTGGACCACCGAACGACACGATGAGCAGGGCGTCGTACGGGCTGGTGGGGACGTCGGGCGGCATGGGTCGATCTTCGCACCCGCTCCAACCCCGGCTCAGGCCGACCGCGATGATTACACTGTTGCAGATGTCGCAGAGCACAGCCGCCGAGACACCGGCGCAGACACCGACGCTGTACACCTGGGCGGGTGGCCGGACGGCCCTCGCCGCGCTGATCGACGCCTTCTACGACCGGGTGGAGACCGACGACCTCCTCGGCCCCTTGTTCGGAGGACCGTGACACCTGAGCATCGCGACCATGTCACGACATGGTGGTGCGAGGTCTTCGGCGGCCCGAACGACTACACCGAGCGCCTCGGCGGCTACGAGACCATGCTGGCGCACCACCGCGGCCTCGCCATCACCGCCGACCAACGCCGTCGCTTCGCGTCCCTGATGAGCCAGGCGGCAGATGACGCGGCACTGCCCGCCGACCCCGAGTTCCGCGCCGCCCTGATGGGCTATGTCGAGTGGGGCACCCGGATCGCGATGCACAACTCGCAGGACGACGCCGACGTCGTGCCGGTCGCGCCGGTACCGCGCTGGGGCTGGGGAGTGGCGCCGCCGTACCTCGGCTGACGCGGGCCGGTCCGTGTGCCCGGTGCTGTCGGCGTTCCTTAGACTCCGACCATGTTGGCGCCGTACAGAAGGGTCCTGTCGACGCCCGGCGCAATGTCGTTCTCGGCGGCCGGACTGGTCGCGCGGCTGCCCATGTCGACGATCGGCCTCGGCATCGTCCTGCTGGTCGCAAGCCGTACCGGATCCTACGGCCAGGCCGGGATCCTGTCCGCGTGCTACATGGTCGCGGCAGCCGTGTCGTCGCCGGTCGTCGGGCGGCTGATCGACCGCCTCGGGCAGCGGCGGGTCCTGGTTCCGGCCGTCCTCGGGTTCGCCGGCGGCACCCTGGCCATGATGGCAGCGGTCGAGCTCAGCCTTCCCGCGCCAATACCCCACCTGTTCGCCATCGTCGCCGGGGTCCTCTATCCGCCGGCCGGTGCCTGCGCGCGGGCTCGC
The DNA here is from genome assembly GCA_038239485.1 of Propionibacteriales bacterium. Lineage (GTDB taxonomy): Bacteria > Actinomycetota > Actinomycetes > Propionibacteriales > Nocardioidaceae > DASQEH01. The sequence continues at coordinate 20,630 of JBBSET010000047.1, read as the reverse complement.
TGGAGCCACCTGCTGCCTCCGGGACCAGCCCTGCATACCGCCTTCTCGCTGGAGGCTGTGCTCGACGAGGTCACCTTCATGTACGGTCCTGTACTCGTGGCGGTGCTGGCCACCCAGGTGCAGGAGCTGGCCGGGCTGCTCGTGGTCGTGGTGCTCGCTGTGGCGGGGGGTCTGTGGCTGGCCTCGCTGCGCGCCACCGAGCCTCCCACGGCCGCGGTGTCCGGACCGCGACGGCCCAGTGAGCCGCTGCGGTGGGGCTGGCTGCTGCCGATGGTGGTCGCGGCGGCCTGCCTGGGTTCACTGTTCGGCGCCACCGAGGTGGTCACAGTCGCCTTCGCCAAGGAGCAGCACCATGCCGGCCTGACCGGGCCGCTGCTCGCGATCTGGTCGGGCGGAAGCCTGATCGCCGGTGTCGTCACCGGCCTGGTGGACTGGAAGGCGAGCGTGGCCACCCGGTATCGGCTCGGCGCGCTCGCGATGGGGTGCGCCATGGTGCCGCTTCCGTTCGTCGGCAACGTGGTCGTGCTGGCCGGAGCCCTCTTCATCGCCGGGTTCGCCGTCAGCCCCACCCTGGTGGCCGCGATCGCCCTGATCGAAGCCGGCGTCCCGGCCGCCAGGTTGACCGAAGGCATCACCTGGCTCAGCACCGGCATCAGTATCGGTGTCGCTCCCGGAGCCGCGGTCGCCGGGCGACTCGTCGACGCCTACGGCGCCAGCACCGCCTACTACGTCCCGCTCGTCAGCGGCGCGCTGGCGGCGGCCGTCGCCCTCGGCACCGCCGGACGCGGGGTGGCGTCGCGGGCCGGTCGCTCTGACTATGATCAGTCACACCTCACGCGACACTGAGGCGCCTCATTGCAGACACGCGGGGGAGGACACATGCGCAAGCTCGAGCTTGTCGGGCTGGACTCCGACGGCCGCTACCTCGTCTTCGCGGACGAGGCTGGCGACGAGTACGTCACGCCCGCGGACGAGCGGCTGCGGGCAGCGCTTCGCGGTGACCGTGCCAGGCTCGGCCAGTTGGAGATCGACATGGACAGCGCACTTCGCCCCCGAGACATCCAGGCCCGTATCCGCGCGGGCGAGTCGCCGGATCAGGTCGCCGTCGCCGCGCAGGTCTCGGTTGACAAGATCATGGCGTACTGCGTGCCGGTCCTCGCCGAGCGCCGCCACGTCGCCGACCTCGCGCGGCGGCACCACGTGCGTCGTAAGAACGCCGAGGGACCCGCCCGCTCACTCGATGCCGTCGTCTCCGACCGGCTGCGCGGCCGGGGAATCGACCCGGTCGCGACCGAATGGGACGCATGGCGGCGCGACGATGGGCGCTGGTCGGTCCGCGCGACCTACCAGTCCGGCGAGCGGGAGCACCGGGCCGACTTCGTGTTCGACACGATCGGCCGGTACGCCCTCGCCGACGACGACGAGGCGAAGTGGCTCACCGGGGAGCAGCAGTCGACCCGCAAGGGGCCGCAGCCGCGCGAGGGCGGACGTTCCGGTGAGCGTCGGTTGGCCTCGGTGCGTACGGGCGACGACCTGCTCAGCCTCTCCGGCAGCCACGGACCCGGCTCGACCGGTCGAGATCACGCCGCCGAGGACCTGACCGACGACCTGCTGGACGACGACCTTCCCGACGACGACCTGCCGGACGACGACGAGCTGACCGACGACCTGACTGCCGTCGTCCGGGCGGTCCGAGAGCCCGCGTTCGAGGAGAACCTGCCCGACGTCGAGGCGTCACCCTTCCCGGGCGAGGTCGAGGATGACATCATCGCGACGGCAGTTTCGCCCGCCGACGGGGCCGACGCACTACCCGATGCTGCCCGGCCGACGCCCGGGCAGCCGGAGGTCGAACCCGTGGCGGATCGGCCACGGCGTTCCACCAGGCGCGCCGCCGTGCCCAGCTGGGACGAGATCATGCTGGGCAAGCGCAAGGACGAGGGCTCCTGAGGTTCAGCCGGTTGCGACCGGCCGGGCCGGGTCGGTGATCCAGCCGCTCCACGAGTCCGCATACAGCGCCGCCGAGAAGCCGGCCAGCTCGAGGGCGAGCACCTGCTGTGCCGCGTTGACGCCGCTACCGCAGTAGACGCCGAGCGGTGCCCCCTCGCTGGCGCCCAGCCCGGCGAACCGGCTGCGCAGCTCCCTGGCGGACCGGAACCGCCCGTCCCCGTCGACGTTCTCCGAGATGGGAGCGTTGACGGCGCCGGGGATGTGCCCGGCGACGGGGTCGACGGGCTCGTGTCGTCCGGCGAAGCGCTCGGGAGCCCGCGCGTCCATCAGCACCCCGGTCGATGCGAGCCGGGCCGCGCCCTCGGCGTCGACCAGCGGCATCGCGCCCGGAACCGCCAGGAAGTCTCCGGTCGCAGGCTGGAGCACCTCGGTGGCGACCGGCAGACCGGACGCCACCCATCCGTCGTACCCGCCGTCGAGGACAGCGACGTCGCCGTGGCCGAAGTACCGCAGCAGCCACCAGGCCCGGGCGGCCGAGCTGGTGTCACGTTGGTCGTAGCAGACCACGCGGCCGGCTGGACTGACACCGAGCCGCTGCATGGACCGCTGGAAGGCCGTCGCCGAGGGCAGCGGGTGACGCCCGTGCTCGTCCGGCTTCGCCGCCAGGTCGACGTCCAGGTCGACGAACACCGCGCCGGGCAGGTGACCCGAGCGGTACGCGTCGAGGCCGCTCGGACCGAGCAGGCTCCACCGCACGTCGAGGATGACGAGGCGCTCGTCGCCGAGGCGCCCGTTGAGATCGCCGGCCGAGACCAGTGGCCCGCTCACCCCACGTCCACGAGGAGCGGAACGAGCATCTCGTCGGCGCTGAGCGACCCGTGCAGACCGACGAGTGCGGCCTCGTGGGGGAACCGTTGGGTCGACACGACCGCCGAGTCACCGCGACTCGCCACCATCACGTCGCCGAGACGCGGCAGAACGAGCGGCTCGACCGCCCCGAACCAGCCCTCGTCGATCGCCTCGTCGCGGGTCAGCACCCAGGCGTCGGACCCGAGGAAGTCGCGCCAGGTGGAGGCGACGTCAACGGCCGCGCCCGGCTCGCAGTAGAGATGCCTGAACCTCGCCTCCCCCCCGAAGAGGGCGACCCCCTCGAGCAGCTGTGGGTGCTGGTCGACGTCGAGCCTGCCGCCCGGTGAGATGTCGACCATCCCGTGGTCGGCGGTGACCACCAGGCCCGCATGCGGCGGCAGTGCCTCGCGAACACGCTGAACGAAGGTGTCGATCATCGCCAGCTGATGCTCCCAGGCCCACGACCGGGTGCCACTGCGGTGGCCGGTGGCGTCCAGCTCACCCTCGTACAGGTAGGTGAGCGAGCCGGGCCGGCTGCTGGCGCGCACCGCCGAGGAGATCCGTTCGCCGAGCGAGTCGGCGCCGACGTACGCCGCACCCCGCTGGCTGGCCAGGGTGAGCCCGGAGCCCTCGAAGATCCGCTTGCTGACGGTTGTCGTCGTCACCCCCGCCGCTGCCGCCCGCGCGAACACGGTGTCGTGCACCTGCCACTCGAGCGGGTCGACCGACGCGTCCCATCGCAGCGCGTCGAGCAGCCGGTCGGTGCCCGGGATCCGCGACGTGAACCCCACCACCCCGTGCTGGCCCGGCGGCAGGCCGGTGCCCAGGCTGGTCAGGCTCGTGGCGGTGGTGGAGGGGACCCCGCAGGTGATCGGGGAGACATCGGCGGCCAGGGCGGAGAGGTAGGGCGCCTCGTCCGGGTGGGCCAGCAGGTTGTTCCACCCGAGCCCGTCGACCAGCACGACGACGTACGACTGCGAGGCTGGCAGCCCGAGCGTGTCGACCCAGCCCGCGGTGCCCATGGCGGCAAGCGCACAGGGCAGGACGTCGCTCAGGGCCCCTCCGAAGTAGCGCGGCACCACCGCCTCGGGGGACGAGATCGTCAAGGGTGGACGGTCGCGGCGCTGAGCGCCTGCGCGAAGTCGAGCAGCGACGAGACCGCTTCGGCGCCGTCGGCGCTGGAACTGATCCGCAGGGCGAAGTCCTCGGCCGCGAGCATGCCGCTGTAGCCATGGTCGGCGACGCAGTCCGGGTCGCCGCAGGTGACGGGTTCGAGGTCGACGCGGCGTACCGCACCCCAGCCCACCGTGAGGACGGCCTCGGTGACAGGCGGGGTGGCCCGCCGGCCCGACTCCTTCGCCGGGTTGGCCACCATCCGGGTCACGGCGACGCTGCCGATGCTGGTGATCGGCACCGCCTCCGTCGAGGTCGAGGCGTACGGCTCGGGCAGCAGGTCGTCTGGAGGGTGCTCGTCGGTGTGAGCGACGATCAGGCGTGACGGCGTCAACGCCAAGACGGTGACGTGGCGGCGGACCTCGTCGTGGTCGAAGGTCGGCTCGTGGTGGATCACGTAGCCGGACACGGCCTCACCGGACAGGGCGGCCTCGACCGCGTCGGCCACGACGGCCGGGTAGTACCCGACTCGGTCGATGGCAGCCCGCAACGCGGCGGCATGGTTCGTCAGTCGGGCTTCCGGCATATCGCCATGATGGCATGAACGTGGGTGACTCCGGCGGCGGTCAGCCGATCAAGGTGTTCTCGGTGCTGGACGGACCGATGAGCCGGCGCGACAGGCCGTCGCTGCGCCCGTCCGCGATGTGCGCGAGGCACCCGGTGGCCCTGAGCACCTGGGCGCCGTCGGCACTGGCCAGGACGAGTCCGAGGTCGAGCACCTGGACCTCGGGCAGGTCGTCCTTGAGCCGAGCCACCCGGTGGATCAGCTCCTCGATCGCCGCGACGTCGATGCCCTCGGAGCCCCGGTAGCCGAAGAACAGCGGAGCCGCCCGGACGTCGCGGACCAGGTCGGCCGCGTCGGCGTCGGTGAGGGGCGGGATGCGGTAGGCGATGTCGCCGAGCAGCTCCGACGCCGTACCCGCCATGCCGAAGGACACGATCGGTCCGAACAGAGTGTCCTCGAGACTTCCGATCGTCACCGCGATACCCGACTTGGCCATCGGTTGCACGACGAAGCCCGCGTCGTTGGGGTCGTCGATCTGGCTCGCCAGGTTGAACCAGGCGGTGGTCATCTCGTCTGAGTCCTCGATGTCGCGGACCACATGGGAGAGGCCGGGACGCTGCCGCAACCGGGTGGCGGTGGCCTTGAGCACCACGTGCCAGCCGAACCTCTCACCCGCGGAGACAGCCTCCTCGAACGTGCGGACCCGCTCGATCGGCACCAGCCGGATACCGTATGCCGCCAGCAGCTCCCGCAGCTGCTCGTCGTCGAGCTCGACGGGCTGCGTGGAGCTCCCGAGCAGCCGGGTGACGAGAAACCGGGCGGCGCCGGCGTCGATGTCGTCGTACCAGGGGACCGTGCCGGGCTTGCGGCTCGCCCAGCGCGCGTAGTGCACGACTCTCGCCAGCGCCCGCACAGCGGACTCCGGGGCGGGGTACGACGGTACCGAGCCGCGGCCCGCCGAGCCGGCCAGGTCGGGGACCCGCAGCAGCTCAGGGACGCCGACACTGGCGAGGAAGGTCGACACGATCGGCTTGTCGGACTGGTCGCCGACGGTCGCGAGGACATTCGCCACCTCCTCCCCCGTGGTGTTGAGAGGAGGGATGAAGACGGCGATCACGGAGTCGACGGCATTGCTGTCGATGGCGCGGTCCAGGGCCGCCTCGAAGTCCTGGGCGGACGCGTCGGCGCCCAGCGCCACCGACATCTCGACCACCAGCCCCGCCGCAAGAGCCGAGTCCGCGGCGAGCAGACCGAGCGCGTCGGAGTTGCCGACCACCGCAACGCGGGGCCCCATCGGGAGCGGCTGGTGGGCCAGCAGCTGCGCCACGTCGAACATCTCGTCGAGCGTGTCGACCTGGATGACCCCGGCCTGGCGGAACATCGCGTCGACGGCGGCCTTGGGAGCCCGGGTCGACCTCACCGTGTGGCCGACTGGCACGCCTTGGGTGGTCCGGCCTGACTTGACGGCGACGACCGGCTTGGCACGACCCACCCTCCGAGCGATCCGGGAGAACTTGCGCGGGTTGCCGATCGACTCCAGGTACAGCAGCACCACCTCGGTCGCCGGGTCCTCCTCCCAGTACTGCAGCAGGTCGTTGCCCGACACGTCGGCGCGGTTGCCGGCCGAAACGAACGTCGACAGGCCCAGCCCACGCCTGTCCACGGTCTCCAAGATGGCGACCCCGAGCGCGCCGGACTGGCAGAAGAACCCGACCCGTCCGCGCTGCGGCATCTTGGGGGCCAGCGAGGCGTTCAGAGACACGGTGGGGGCGGTGTTGATGACCCCGAGGCAGTTGGGGCCGACCAGCCGGAGGCCGTACGACCGGGCCAAGCCGACCAGTCGGCGCTGGCGGCGGCGTCCCTCCTCGCCCGTCTCGGCGAAGCCGCTGGAGATGACGACCAGGCCATGCACGCCCTTGGCCGCGCAGTCGAGGACGACGTCCTCGACGACGTCGGCCGGGACCGCCACGATGGCCAGGTCCACCGGGTCCGGGATCTGCTGGACACTCATGTAGGCGGGCATGCCTGCGACGGCCTCGGCGGCCGGGTTGACGACATACACACGGCCGGCGTAGTCGCCGAGCACGAGGTTGCGCACCAGGCTGGCGCCGATGGTGTCCTGCCGGCGGCTGGCGCCGATGACGGCCACACTGCGGGCGACGAAGAAGCGCTCCATCGACCGCGCCTCAGCGCGGTGCTCACGCGAGCGCATCACCCCGATGGCCGTATCGGTCGACTCGATCGGGAACTCGAGCCTGAGGACGCCGTCCTTGTAGCCGCCCACCACCCGGTACCCGGCGTCGCGGAACGTCTGGATCATCCGCGTGTTGTCGGGCAGGACCTCGGCCAGGAACCGGGTCACGTTGCGCTCCCGGCCGGCTTCGGCCAGGTGCTCCAGGAGGATCTGGGCGATCCCCCGGCCCTGGTGGGCGTCCTCGACCAGGAACGCCACCTCAGCCTCACCGGAGTCGAGCCGGTCGTACCGTCCGACCGCGACGATGTCACCGCGGATGGTGAGCACGAACGCGACCCGGTCGTCGTTGTCGACGTTGGTGAACCGTTGGACGTCTCGGTCCGATAGCACGGGGTAGGGGGCGAAGAACCTCATGTACTTCGACTCCGGCGACACTCGGGCGTAGAACTCGACGAGCCGGGGTCCGTCGCTCGGCCGGATCGGCCGCAACCTGGCCGCCCCGCCGTCGATCAGCAGAACGTCGGCCTCCCAGTGGGAGGGGTAGCTCGGATGCTCCTCGGACTCGGCCACCGTCAAAATCTACCGGCCTTTACCGGATCGAGGTTTGTGACCAGACTGCTGAGGCGACGACGACGGTACGGACCGGGGAGGACCACCACATGACAGAGACCGGGACAGGACCGCCGAGCCACGTCGGCGCGCCCACGGAGGCGACCATCGAGTTCCGGCGGGCGCGGGACTTCCTGCTCACCCATCGCGAGGACTACGACACCGCGTACCGGGACTTCGCCCAGCCCCAGGTCCGCTCGTTCAACTACGCCACCGACTGGTTCGACGTCCTGGCGGCCGAGCAGCCTGACGTGACGTCGCTATGGATCGTCGAGCAGGACGGGTCCGACACCACACTCAGCTACGCCGAGATGTCGCAACGGTCGCAGCGGCTGGCGGGATACCTCTGCGACGCCGGTATCGCTCGCGGCGACCGGGTGCTGCTCATGCTGGGCAACTGCGCGCCGCTGTGGGTGGCCATGCTCGCGTGCATCCGCCTCGGCGCCATGATGATCCCGGCCACCACATTGCTGTCGGCCACCGACCTCGTCGACAGGATCAAGCGCGGCGAGGCCAAGGCGATCATCGCCGCCGCAGCCGACGCCGGCCGCTTCGGCCCCGAGACAGCGAGCCTGGTGCGCGTCAGCGTGGGTACGGCCGACGGCTGGCTGTCCTACGAGGACGGGACCGCCGACGGCCGGGTCGCGCTGGTGGGCGGTGGGACCGCGGCCGACGACCCACTCCTGCTGTACTTCACCTCGGGGACGACGTCGCGGCCGAAGCTGGTCGAGCACACCCACATCTCCTACCCGATCGGGCATCTCTCCACGATGTTCTGGATCGGCCTGCAACCGGGCGACCGGCACCTGACCATCTCCTCGCCGGGCTGGGCCAAGCACGCCTGGTCGTGCGTCTTCGCGCCCTGGAACGCTGGGGCGACGATCGTGGTCCACAACCCGGCGCACTTCGACGCCGACGCCCTGATCGACGAGCTGGTCCGGGTGGGCGTCACGTCATTCTGCGCGCCCCCGACCGTGTGGCGGATGATCACGCAAGCGTCCCTGAACGGCCGGCGGCTCAGCCTGCGGGAGGCGGTTGCGGCTGGGGAGCCGCTCAACCCGGAGGTGGTCGAGCAGATCCGGAAAGCCTGGGGGATGACGGTTCGCGACGGCTACGGCCAGACCGAGACGACCGCCCAGGTGGGAAACTCCCCGGGTCAGCGGCTCAAGCCGGGTTCGATGGGCCGCCCGATGCCCGGGTACATCGTGTCCTTGGTCGACCCGTTGACCGGCGACGTCGCCGACGACGGGGAGCTCTGCCTCGAACTCGCACGCCGCCCCCTCGGGCTGATGACCGGGTACCGCGACGACGACGAGCGCAACGACGCGACGACGGCCGGGGGGTTCTACCACACCGGCGACCTGGCATCGCGCGACTCCGACGGCTACATCACCTATGTCGGGCGGACCGACGACGTGTTCAAGGCTAGCGACTACCGGATCAGCCCGTTCGAGCTGGAGAGCGTCCTGATCGAGCACGCCGCCGTGCTCGAGGCGGCCGTGGTCCCGTCGCCGGAGCCGCTGCGGCTGGCCGTGCCGAAGGCGTTCGTGGCGCTGGCGCCGGGCTACGCGCCCTCGCCGGAGCTGGCTTCGGACATCCTCGCGTTCGCGCGGCAGAAGCTGGCGCCATACAAGCGGATCCGCCGGCTCGAGTTCACCGACCTGCCCAAGACGATCTCGGGCAAGATCCGCCGGGTCCAGCTACGCGACCGGGAGGCCGACGCGGTCGAGACCGGGGTCTCCCATCCCGACGCCTACACCGAGGACGACTTTCCCGACCTGCGCACGTTCTGACGCCGCTCCTGTGCGCCGATGCGTCACATATTTGCCCTTTCCCAGGCCAACCACGACCCGCCCGGCTACTCGCCGACGGTGCCGTCGGCGAGCTCGCGGACGATGTCGAGGTGCCCGACATGGCGGGCATACTCCTGCAGCACGTGGAACAGCACCCGCTGCACCGTGGGTGGGGGGTGTCCGTCCCAGCGCGGCCCCGGCGCGCCGACGTCGTCCAGTGACCTGGCCGCAACGATCTCGCGGGTCCACCGACCCATGGCGTGCATCTGCTCGACGAGCTCGGCCGAGGTCCGGGCGGGGTCGGCGTACCAGCGGTCGTCGCGCTCGTCGTACCAGGGATCCTCGACGTTCTCGCCGGCGATCCCCCACACCAGCCAGCGGCGCTCCATCGCGGTGAGGTGCGTGACGAGGCCCAGCGGCGTCCAGCCCGACGGGACGAGGCTGGTCCGAAGCGCCGACTCGTCCAGACCGTCGAGTTTGGCCGCGACGGTGGCCCGGAAGAAGTCGAGGTAGCCCAGGAAGACCTCCTCGGTCGAGGCGACCGAGTTCGTCGGGCTGGGAAAGTCCAGGCTCACCAGGCGAGTATGGCGCGTCGGGGGATGCGAGGACGGGGCGTCGGCTGGGTCGCTGCCCACCGATGTCCTCCCGTCGCGCCAGAATGCAGCCATGGCACGTCCTCCCACCGCCCCACCGCCAGCAGAGGAGTTCGACGAGCACATCGTCGACATCGACGTCCGCGACGAGATGCGCGCGAGCTACCTCGAGTACGCCTACTCCGTCATCTACTCACGCGCCCTGCCCGACGCACGCGACGGGCTCAAGCCGGTCCAGCGGCGGATCCTCTACACGATGCACGACATGGGCGTGCGCCCCGACCGAGGACACGTGAAGAGCGCCCGCGTCGTCGGCGAGGTGATGGGCCGCCTGCACCCGCACGGAGACGGCGCCATCTACGACGCGCTGGTTCGGATGGTGCAGCCGTGGTCGATGCGGCTGCCTCTGGTCGACGGCCACGGCAACTTCGGGTCCCCCGACGACCCGCCCGCGGCGATGAGGTACTCCGAGTGCCGGATGGCACCGGCCGCCGCCGCGATGACGCAGGGGATCGACGAGGACACCGTCGACTTCCGACCCAACTACGACAGCCGGGAGTTCGAGCCCGCCGTGCTCCCCTCCGCCTTGCCCAACCTGCTGGTCAACGGCGCCAGCGGGATCGCCGTGGGGATGGCGACGAACCTGGCCCCTCACAACCTGGTCGAGGTCGTCCAGGCGCTGCGGCACCTGGTCGACCACCCGCACGCCGGGCTGGACGATCTGATGCGCTTCATCCCCGGCCCCGATCTGCCCACCGGCGGCAAGATCGTCGGCCTCGACGGCATCCGCGACGCCTACCAGACCGGCCGCGGCTCGTTCCGGATGCGAGCCAGCGCCCGGATCGAGAATGTCACCCCCCGCCGCAAGGGGATCGTCGTCACGGAGCTGCCCTACAACGTCGGCCCCGAGCGGGTGATCGAGCGGATCAAGACACTCGTCCAGACCAAGAAGCTGCTGGGCATCGCCGACGTTAAAGACCTCACCGACCGCACCAAGGGTCTGCAGCTGGTCATCGAGATCAAGAATGGCTTCCATCCCGAGGCCCTGCTCGAGCAGCTCTACCGGCAGACGCCGATGGAGGAGACCTTCGCCATCAACGCCGTTGCGCTCGTCGACGGGCAGCCGAGGACCCTCGGCCTCAAGCAGATGCTGGAGGTCTACCTCGAGCACCGCTTCGGTGTCATCCGCCGCCAGACCGCGTACCGCCGGACCAAAGCGGCCGACCGGCTGCACCTTGTCGACGGCCTGCTGGTGGCGATCCTGGACATCGACGAGGTGATCCAGCTGATCCGCTCGAGCGACGACGCGGAGACCGCACGGGCCCGGCTGATCAGCGTCTTCGACCTGACAGAGATCCAGGCCACCTACATCCTGGACATGCCGCTTCGGCGGCTGACGAGGTTCTCCAAGCTCGAGCTCGACAAGGAGAGGGCCGCGCTCGAGCAGACGGTCTACGGGCTCACCGCGATACTCGACGACGAGTCGCAGCTGCGCCGCGTCGTGGCCGACGAGCTCAGCGAGATGGCCGCGCTGCACGGCACGCCCCGCCGGACCGTCCTGCTGGAGTCGGGGCAGCCGGTGACCTCGGCGGTGCCGCTGGAGGTCACCGACGACCCGTGCCTGGTCCTGCTCTCGTCGGTCGGGCTGCTCGCCCGGACCAATGGCGATGAGCCGCCCGGTCGAGGCGGTGCCCGCTCGAAGCACGATGTGATCGTGGCCGGGGCCAGGACCAAGGCCAGAGGGACGGTCGGCGTGCTCACCAGCGCGGGCCGGCTGGTGAAGCTCGGCGTGCTCGACCTGCCCGTCCTCCCGACGACCGCCAATGCTCCGCACCTGCAGGGCGGCGTCCGCGTCACGGAGTTCCTCGCCCTGCGACCCGGCGAGCGGGCGGTCACGCTGACGTCGATGGCGCCCGACTCGCTCGGGCTGGCCGTCGGAACCTCCCGTGGGGTGGTCAAGCGGGTCCAGCCCGAGGTGCTGGCCAACAAGGACTTCTGGGACGTCATCCGCCTGGACGACGGTGACGAGGTGGTGGGCGCGGTCGAGCTGCACGATCCCGACGACGAGTTCGTGTTCGTCACCAGCGACGCCCAGCTGCTGCGGTTCGCCGCCGCCGGAGTACGTCCCCAGGGTCGGGCAGGCGGTGGTATCTCTGGTGTCCGGCTGGCGGCTGGCAGCAAGGTCGTCTTCTTCGGCTCGGTCGACCTGGCCGTCGACAACGTGGTGGTCACGGTCGCCGGGTCCTCCAACGCCCTGCCTGGTACCGAACCGGGCACAGTCAAGATCACCGACCTCCGCGAGTATCCCGGCAAGGGCCGGGGGACGGGGGGTGTCCGATGTCACCGGTTCCTGCGCGGTGAGGACCAGCTCGGGATCGCCTTCGTCGGGCCGTCGCCGGCCAGGGCCGCCGCCGCGAGCGGCACCCCGATCGACCTCCCCGAGGAACTCGGCAGGCGCGACGGCTCGGGCATACCAGCCGCTCAGCCGGTCGCGGCGATCGGCGGACCACCGCGCGAGTGAGTTCGTGAGTGGCCGCCGGCATGGCAGTCTGTACCAGTGCGAAGACTGGGCCTGATATGTGCCGTGATCGTCCTGGCTGTGGCCGGCTGCAAGGGCAGCGGGTCGGGATCGTCGAACGGCGAGAGCCCGAGCGCCCGGCTGGCCGCGGCGAAGCAGAGCTTCGATACCTCGAAGTACATCGCCTTCACGCTCAAGACCGACGCGCTGCCCGATGGCCTCCAAGGCCTGTTGAGCGCTGAGGGCACCGGCACGCACGACCCGGCCTTCACCGGAGAGGTCAAGGTCCAGACCAACGTCACCGACATCACCGCGCCCCTCGTGGCGGTCAATGGGACGGTCTACGCGAAGTTCCCGTTCGTCGGCTGGCACACGCTCAACCCGTCCGACTACGGCGCGCCCGACCCGGCCGCCTTGATGGACAGCAAGGTCGGCATCTCCTCGCTCTTCACCGCCATCCAGAACCCCAAGGTGGGGGCCTCGCAACGTGACGGTTCCAATGTGCTGACCAGCATCAGTGGCACCCTGCCGGCTGACACCGTGAAGCAGGTCTTCCCCTCTGCGGGCAGCGACCCCTTCGATGTCACCTACACGCTCACCTCTGGCGACGACATCAACAACGCCACGATCAAGGGCCCCTTCTACGCGGGTCACGCAGACGTCACCTACACGATCGACTTCACCCTCGATGCGAACGCGGTCGACATCCAGGCCCCGGCCTGAGCGCGTCGCCGTGACCACGACCGCCGGCGGCGCCACCCGCGCGCCGCGGGCGCTGCTCGTCATCGCCGCGATCGCCGTCGGGTTTGCGGCGGCGGACACCTACGTCGTCGTCCTCGCGCTGCCGGACATGATGGGCTCCGTCGGGCTGAGCATCGACCAGCTGCAGCGCGCGGCGCCGATCGTGTCCGGGTTCCTGCTCGGCTACGTCGCGATGCTGCCCCTGATCGGCCGGATCGCCGACCTTCGCGGCCGGGTCCCCGTCCTGGTGGGCTCGCTCGTCGTCTTCTCGATCGGCTCGCTGGTCACAGCCGCGTCGTACGACCTGACCACGATGGTCCTCGGACGGTTCCTCCAAGGCGTCGGCGGCGGCGGCCTGGTACCGACCACGCTGGCCCTGGTCGCGGATATCTGGGCCGTCAACGATCGCGGCCTGCCGCTGGGGGTCGTAGCCGCCGTCCAAGAGCTGGGCAGTGTCGTCGGGCCGCTGTACGGCGCGATCGTGCTCGCGCACTCGACGTGGCGGACAATCTTCTGGCTGAACCTGACAGCCGGCCTCGCCCTCGCGGCTGCCCTCATCGTGACGGCACGGCGACCGCACAGTGACGCTCAGGATCAGCGGGGGGTCCCCGACGTCGTCGGGGCGGTCGCCCTGGCAGGCGCGGTCGTCGCTCTCGCCCTCGTCCTCACTGCTCCCGAGCGCCTCACCCGCGGCCTGACCACCGGTCTCGCCTTCATCCCCTACCTGGGCGACTCGCGTTGGACGACGCCGATGGCGGCGTCCTGCTACCTGCTCATCGTGACGTTCATCGTCCGCCAGTTGCGCGCGCGCCGCCCCCTGGTCACTCTGTCGGCGTTCCGCGAGATCCGCCGTTCGGCAGACCTCGTCGGCGCAGCGCTGTTGGGGTTGGCTCTGGCCGGCGTCGTGCTCGCCTTCGCGACGGCCAACCCGGAGATTCAGGTCTTCTCGCCGCTCGGTGCCTGGTTCCTGGCCGCAAGCGCACTCGCGGCCACGCTCTTCGTGCTCAGGCAGCGGCGAGCCAAGCAGCCCCTCGTACCACGAAGGTCGCTGAGCGCGACACCCGCCTGGGGTGCTGTGCTGGTCAGCTTCTTCGTCGGCTCGTCGCTGATCGCGGCCCTCGTCGACATCCCGATCTTCGCGCGGATCACGACCTACCAGGACTCGCAGCTTGGGGCCGCCCTCGTGCTCGTCCGGCTGCTCGCGGCGCTGCCGCTCGGGGCGCTGCTCGGAGGCTATCTGACCCGGCACCTCCCGATCGGACTGCTGGCCGGAGCCGGGATGGCTGTTGCCGCTGGTGGGTTCGTGTGGATGGCGCAGTGGGGGCTGCACACGCTCGACCACGCCTCGGCCACGGTTCCGCTCGTGCTCTGTGGATTCGGCTTCGGCCTGTCCATCGCGCCGGTCAACGCCGCCGTCCTCGGAGCCACCCGGCCCGGCGTCCACGGTCTGGCCTCCGCTTTCGTCGTCGTCGCCAGGATGGTCGGGATGCTCGTCGGCATCTCGGCGCTGACGACGATCGGCCTGCGCCGCTTCTATGCAGTCTCGGCGACCACACCTTCGGTCGAGCACATCTGCGGCTCCACCAAGATCTGCCAGGCCTACCTCACCGAGCTCGAGCGGGCCGGTGTCGCTCAGATCCACGCCATCTTCTGGGGTGCCGCCGTGGCAGCCTTGGTGGCGGCTCTGGCGGCGGCTGTCCTTCTCCGCGCGGGCTGCGCCGGCCAAGCCGGCCTCGGCGACGGTACTCCACCCGATGCCTCAGCCGATGACGGGAGCGCGGTCAGCAGCATCGGCTAGCTCGGCGCGCTCACGTGCACCCAACGGTCCGGGGCCGGTCAGCAGGAAGACGACGGCGAGACCGGGCGCGGCGAGCGCATCAGCAACCGCCGCAGCTGCGGACGCGCTAGGGCTGACGCAAATGCGGCGAGACACCGCAGCCTCATGCGTCGATGGCCTCAGGGTCGAGCTCGTAGGCGCCCTGGACGATGAACTCCTTGCGAGGGGCGACGTCGTTGCCCATCAGCAGCTCGAAGACCTCCTCGGCGCCCTCGCCGTCGTCGATGGTGATCCGCCGCAGCGTTCGGTGCCGTGGATCCATCGTGGTCTCGGCCAGCTGGTGCGCGTCCATCTCACCGAGGCCCTTGTAGCGCTGAATCGGGTCCTTCCAGCGGACGCCCTTCTTGGTCAGCTCCGCGAGCCGTCGCTGTAGCTCGTCGTCACTGTAGGTGTACAGGTACCTCTCCATCCCCTTCTTGGGGTTCGACAGCTCGACCCGATGGAGGGGGGGCACCGCCGAGTAGATCCGGCCATGCGTCAACAGGTCGCGCATATGCTTGTGGAAGAGCGTCGCCAGCAGGCATCGGATGTGGGCGCCGTCGGTGTCGGCGTCGGCCATGAAGATGATCTTTCCGTAGCGCGCCTGGTCGATGTCGAACGTGCGCCCACTGCCGGCCCCCACCACTTGGATGATCGACGCACACTCGGCGTTCTGAAGCATCTCACCGGACGACTTCTTCTGGGTGTTGAGGATCTTGCCCCGGATCGGCAGCAGCGCCTGGTACTCGGAGTCGCGGGCCAGCTTCGCGGTGCCGAGCGCGGAGTCGCCCTCGACGATGAACAGCTCGCTGCGCTCGACGTCGTTGCTGCGGCAGTCCGCGAGCTTGGCGGGCAGGGCGCTCGACTCGAGGGCGTTCTTGCGTCGCTGGGTGTCGCGCTGCTGGCGGGCGGCCAGCCGGGTGCGGGCGGCACTGACCACTTTCTCCAACACGGCGCGCGCCCTGGCCTTGTCGGCACTCCTCGTCGACGTCAGGAACGACATGATCTCGGCGCTGACGACCTTCGTGACGATGCGCGAGGCCGCCGGGGTCCCCAGCACCTCCTTGGTCTGCCCCTCGAACTGCGGCTCCGCCAGCCGCACGGTCACGATCGCCGTGAGCCCTTCGAGGATGTCGTCCTTGGTCACGTCGGACTCTCCGGCCTTCAAGCGCCGGGTCTGCCGCAGCACCTCGTTGAACGAACGGGTGAGCGCCCGGTCGAAACCGGAGACATGCGTCCCGCCCTTAGGGGTCGCGATGACGTTGACGAACGACCGTAGCTCGGTGTCGTAGCCGGTCCCCCACCGCAGCGCCACGTCGACGGCCAGCTCACGCTCGACATCCTGCGGAGTCATCTGTCCGGCGTCGTCGAGCAGCGGGACGGTCTCGATGAAGGTGTCTGTCCCCTGCAGGCGGAGCACGTCGGTCACAGGCTCATCGGTGGCGAGGAACTCGCAGAACTCGGCGATCCCACCCTCGTGGTGGAAACGGGACTCGACCACGTCGTCGGCCCGCTCGTCGCGGATGGACAGCGCCAGTCCGGGGACGAGGAACGACGTCTGCCGCGCCCGGGTGACGAGCTCGTCGTAGGAGAACGTCGCATCCCTGGTGAAGACCTGTCGGTCCGGCCAGAACCTGACCCGGGTGCCGGTCACTGTTCGCTTGACCCGGCCCGCCGAGGTCAGCCCCGACGCGGGCGTGAACGGTGCCTCAGGGCCCGGCCCGGCGAACCTGCCGGGAACCCCGCGCCGGAACGACATGGCGTGGGTGGTGCCGTGGCGGTCGACCTCGACGTCGAGCCGGCTCGAGAGCGCGTTGACCACCGACGCTCCCACGCCATGCAGGCCGCCGGTCGCGACGTACGACCCGCCACCGAACTTCCCGCCGGCGTGCAGGCGGGTGTAGACGACCTCGACGCCGCTGAGCCCGGTCTTCGGCTCGATGTCGACCGGTATCCCCCGGCCGTCGTCTCGGACCTCCACCGATCCGTCGCAGTGCAGGAAGACGTCGATGGCGCTGCACGATCCGGCCAGTGCCTCGTCGACGCCGTTGTCGATGACCTCCCACACACAGTGCATCAGCCCGCGGGTGTCGCTCGACCCGATGTACATGCCGGGCCGTTTGCGGACGGCGTCGAGACCCTCGAGGACCAGTAGATGCCGCGCGTTGTACGAGGCATCGGCTGCGGCTGCACGCGTCGCCACGGTCCTCCTTCGCCGATGCACCGTCGGCCGATGCGCTGAGGTCCGAGGTCTTGAAACAGTCCTCAATCCCGTGCTCGTCACGATACCCGGCGGCGCCGACGAGATGAGGACATCCGCGCCGTGGCCGCCCGCTCAGGTGAGATGTGGCACGACGTGGACAACAATTTGGATTCACGTCCCCGGAATGGCACCGTTGAAGGTCCACGATGAGCGATAGTTGGAGTACCGCGAAGTCTCAGCAGCGCAGGTGGGGCGCGCGGGGGAATGATCCTTCATGATGTGATGTTCTTGTTGGAGACGTTGACCTACATGATCAGACTGTCCGATGGGCAGTAGAGAGGGCCACACGTGACAACAGCAGTCGCACCCAGTCCACGCTTCACCGCTCTTGATCGCTGTGACCGGTGCGGGGCCCAGGCCTACGTACGCGTCGAGCTTTCCAGCGGCGGCGAGCTCATGTTCTGCGCCCACCATGCCCGCGAGCACGCCGAGAAGATCCAGCAGGTTGCGGCCTCCGTCCAGGACGAGACCGGTCGCCTGGTCACGCCTCCCCCCGCGCCGGTGGACGACCACTGAGGCGTACACGCCGATACAGCCCAGTCTCACGATGGCGGTCACCCGATGGGGTGGCCGCCATTGTCGTGTGTTGGCCGGATCCGGCCGTCAGCAGGTCGTCAGCTCATCGACTGTCGCTTCCCCGCCCACACGGCCATCGGGGGTCCGGACGTGGTCTCCAGACGTCGACGTACGCTGAACCATGACTCAAACGCGCCGATGGTGCATCGTCGCCCTCGGCGTGGTCATGCTGGTGGCGCTGCCCATCACCATCCGGCTGCTGCCCGTGCGCGCCGTCGCGATCAGCGCTGCGGACCTGCTCGCCGAGGCCCAGTCGTCCGGCTCGGTGGCCTACTCAGGTCAGGTCGAGTCCGAGGGCGACCTCGGGCTCCCACTGTCGAACCAGTTCAGCAATGTCGCCGACCTCCTGGGCGGGCGCACGACCATGCGCGTGTGGTGGCGCGGGCCCCAGGACTGGCGGGTGGACGACCTGACGACCACTGGTGAGTCCGATCTGTTCCAGGACGCCAACGGCACGACGACCTGGAACTACGAGTCCGACCGCGCCACCGTGACGCCGGACGCCTCGGTCCGCCTCCCTCGAGCCTCCGACCTGCTGCCGCCGACGCTCGCGCTTCGGGTCCTGTCCGGCGCGAGCCCCGGCGACGTGAGCAGACTCAGCACGCAGCGGATCGCCGGTGTCGTCGCCCCCGGGCTGCGACTGCGTCCCCACGATGACCGCTCCTCCATCGACCATGTCGACGTGTGGGTCGAACCGCGAAGCGGTCTGCCGCTCCGCGTGGACATCTTCGGCAAGGGGTCAGCGGCGGCGGCACTGACGACCACCTTCGTCGACGTCACCGTCGCGATGCCACCGTCGGCCGTCACGCGGTTCACCCTCCCGCCGGGCGCAGAGCAGCGGTTCGACGACGTGGCCGACCTGGCGGCGGCCGCCAATCGGTACTCACCCCTTCGGGCCCCCGACCGCCTGCTCGGCATCATGCATCACACCACCGGTTACGGGGCTGTTGGTCTGTACGGCAGCGGGCTCTCCCAGATCATCGCCATACCGCTCTGGGAACCCGCGGCGGACCCGCTCCGCAAGCAGCTGCAGCTGACGCCCGGCTCCACCGCCGATGGCAACGGCACCGCGTTGAGCGTGGGGCTGCTCAACCTGCGGCTCACCGGCCCGGTGTACCAGGGCAATGCCTGGCTGCTGGCGGGAACAGTCACGGCCAAGACCCTCGCCAGGGCATCCGCCGAGCTGTCGACTCACGCACCACTCCTCCGCACCGGCGGACGACTCGGCGGCCCCCGGAGCCCCTCATGATCTCGACGTCGTCGCTCACCAAGCGATTCGGACCGCTTCTCGCGGTGGACGGCATCGACCTCGACGTCCGGGCCGGGGACATCTACGGCTTCCTCGGCGCCAACGGCTCGGGGAAGACCACGACGGTCCGCATGCTACTGGGGCTCGTGCTCGCCACGTCGGGGACGATCGAGCTGCTAGGCAAGCCGATGCCGGCAGCCGCCTCGTCGGTCCTTCCGCGAGTGGGTGCGCTGGTCGAGGGCCCGTCGGCGTACCGGCATCTCTCCGGCCGCCGCCACCTGTCCCTCGTCGACTCGATGGGAGCGGGCGGCGACAGGCGTGACAGGCGGCAGCGCATCGACGAGGTGCTCGAGCAGGTCGGGCTCGCCGGGGTAGGCGCACGACCCGTCAAGGCGTACTCCCTCGGCATGAAGCAGCGCCTCGGGCTGGCCGCCGCGCTCCTTCGCCAGCCGGCCCTCCTCATCCTCGACGAGCCGACCAACGGCCTCGACCCGCAGGGGATCCGGGAGATCCGCGAGCTGCTGCGCACCCTCCACGCGAAGGGAACCACCATCTTCTTGTCCAGCCACCTGCTGGCCGAGGTGGAGCAGCTGTGCAGCCGGGTCGGAGTGCTCGACCGCGGCCGGATCGTTCTCGAGGAGGACCTCGATACCCTGCTCGCACCCAGCGGCCGGCTGGTGGTCCGCACGCCCGACGTCGCCCGGGCGCGCGCCATGCTCGGCGACCGGGTCTCCTGGTACGACGATGCTGGCCTGTCGGTCATGGCGGCCGATGCGTCGGCGCTGAACGCGGATCTGGTCAGGGCCGGCGTCCGCGTGGAGGGCCTGGCACCAGAGCAGCGCAACCTCGAGGAGATCGTGCTCGACGCCACCGGTGCCAGCCCCGACCGGGTGGAGACCGCGTGATCGCTGTCGAGCTGCGCAAGCTCGTTCTGAGTCCCAGGACATGGGTCACCATCGCGATGCTGGACGCCCTGCCGACTCTTGTCGCGATCTTGTTGTCGCTGACCAGCCTCGGTCCGCGACCCGGGACCGGCCCGGCCTTCCTGTCGGCGGTGCTCACCGACGGCAGCCTGTTCCCGCTCGCCGCCATCGCGATCGTGCTGCCACTCTTCCTACCGGCCGCAGTGGCCGTGATGGCCGGTGACGCGATTGCCGGGGAGGCCCAGGGCGGGACCCTTCGCTACATCCTGATCCGCCCTGTGGGAAGGACCCGGCTGCTCGTCGCCAAGCTGGTCAGCGTGATCGCCTTCGTCGTGCTGGCGGTGCTGATCGTGGCATTCACGGCCTACGCCACCGGGTCGCTCCTGCTCGGTCATGCGTCAGTCGCCACCAGCGTGTCCGGGTCGTCGCTGACGGCGAACCAGGTGGCGTGGCGGACCGCGCTGTCGCTTGTCTACGCGACGCTCTCCATGCTCGGGGTGGCAGCGCTCGCGCTGTTCTTGAGTACCGTCACCGACTCCCCTCTCGTCGCCACGCTCGGGGCCCTGGCGTTCCTGATCGCGTCCTCACTGCTCCTGACGCTCGACGCCGCCCACGGCCTCCAGCCGTACCTCCCGACCCGGTACTGGCTCTCCTTCGTCGACCTCTTCCGGGACCCGATCCTGTGGCGCAACGTGATCCGTGGAGCTGCCCTCCAGGGGGTCTACGTCGTGGTCTTCCTGGGTGCGGCCTGGGCCAACTTCACGACCAAGGACATCACGAGCTGAGCCGGGCGCAGTCCGCGGAGCCGAGCGGTTGCGGCAGCGCCACGCCGAGCTCGAGCTCGGTCACGGCCACCACAAGAGGGTCGCTCGGTAGCTCGT
>JBBSET010000046.1:0-31220 GCA_038239485.1 Propionibacteriales bacterium | reverse complement strand
GCTGGCCCGCATGCTGCCGCTCGACCACAGTCGGCTGCCGCTGCGCGTGCTGTCGGCGGCGGCCCGGCCGGCCGGGCTTGTCGCCGCGTTGACAGCTCCGCCGGTGGCGGCATACACCGCGGTGCTCCTCGCCGACACCGCTACCCCGTCGTGGCACGAGGCGTACCGTGAGCTGCCGTTCGTGTTCGTGGGCTCTGCTGCGGCAGCCGCCGGTGGGCTGGGGATGCTCGCGGCCCCGCTCGCCGAAGCGGGTCCGGCGAGGACCTTGGCACTCGGTGGGGCGGTCGCCGAGCTGCTGGCCGAGCATCGGATGGAGCACTCGATGGGTATCACGGCCGAGCCGCTGCATCAGGGGACTGCTGGGAAGCTGATGCGGGCCGCCAAGGCGCTGACGGTCGCCGGTGCCGCGGGTTCGCTGCTCGCCGGGCGGAGCCGCGTCGTGGCCGTGCTGTCCGGCGTGGCTCTGATGGCGGGCTCGGCCTGCACCCGGTTCGGAGTGTTCGAGGCCGGGCAGGCGTCGGCGCGCGACCCGAAGTACACCGTCGTGCCGCAGCGGGAGCGGCTCAACCGAGGCGAGCCCGCCCGCTACCACGGCTAGGCGGCACCCTTTCGGCGGTTCTGTGCGCGGCATGACTGAGGTGCTGGTGACGGGCAGGTCGGGCACCCGGAAGTCGTCGGCGTCAATCGGGGTCGGGCGTCGGACGACGAGCGACTACGGCAAGGGCCCTGGAGGCGACAGACTGGGCGGATGACCCTGACCCCCGAGATCGTCTCGTCCCTCTGGGCCCCGCGAGAGCTCGCCCTCTCGACCGACGGCGCGCACGTGGCCTGGACGGCCGCGCCGTTCGGGCGCAAGGGCGAGCGGCCCGAGCGCAGCATCTGGGTCGACGGGCGCCGCTGGACGTACGGGCATGACGACCGAGCGCCCCGATGGTCACCCGACGGCTCCCGGCTGGCGTTCCTGTCCGATCGTGGCGAGGATGCCGGTGACGGGCCGGCCACCGGCGTCCATGCGATCGACGTCTCCGGCGGCGAGGCGGTGCCGTTGGTGGCCCGCAAGCGCTCGGTGGCGGAGTTCGCCTGGTCGCCGGACGGTTCGCGGCTGGCCTTCCTGGCCCCTGACGAGCCCAGCGACGACGACGAGCGGCGCAAGAAGGAGCGCGACGACGCATTCGTCTTCGGGGAGTGGCGCGCGCTGCCCAGGCTGTGGGTGCTGGACGTCCGGCCAGGGGCGAAAGCCGAGCCCCTGCGTGTGTGGGCGCCTGACGCGAATCTGAGCGATCTGTCGTGGTCCCCGGACGGCACCCGGATCGCGATCCTCGTCACGGACGGACCCCTGCTCGAACTCTCGCCGACGTCGCGGCTGGTGGTGGTGGCACTCCACAGCCCCGACGACCCCGAGGGCACAACGACCACGGTCTGTCCTGCCGAGGAGGCCGAGGTGCCGGGCTGGTCGGACGACGACACGCTGGTGTTCCTGGCGCCCCACGACGGTCCGCAGAGCAGCTACACGATCTGGGCGGTGCCAGCCACCGGAGGCGACCCGCGCGTCGTCGGCACCGGGCTGGACGAGCCACGGTGCACGGTCGGCCTGGCCCCTCCACTTGGTGGCGGCTACCCGATCGTCGGCGTGGTCGCCGAGCGGCTCGCAACCCGCCTGGTCCTGTTCGACGTCGACGCGGGCACCCGCAGCGTGCTCGAGGACGTCGCGGGTGACGTCGACGCGCTCGCCTTCGCGGGCCGTGGCAACGCCGTCGTGCTCGCCACGATCGAGCAGGGTCCAGGCGACCTCGTGGCCCGGGTCGTCGTCGGCTCGCCCGGCTCCCGTCGCACCCTGTCTGCCCACGGCGAGGATCACGCCGGCCTCGAGCTCGGCCACGTCGAGGAGCTGCACGCCACGGCGGCCGACGGCACTGAGCTCGACGCCGTCGTGATCCGCCCCGTTGGGGCGACCAGCGCCGGACCCTGGCCCACCGCCGTGCTGATCCACGGCGGGCCCTACGGCCGCTCCGCACTGTCTGCAGCTGTGTCGCCGCTCGAATGGGGCCAGCTGCTCGCCACTCGCGGCTATGCCGTCGTGATGCCCAACTACCGCGGCAGCCTCGGCCGCGGCAATGCCTTCGCGACCGCCGCGCGCGGCGACATGGGCGGCACCGAGTGGGCCGACGTCGTGACCATCGTGGATGCCGCCGTCGCGGCCGGCATCGCCGACCCGGACCGGCTCGGCGTCGGCGGCTGGAGCCAGGGCGGCTTCCTCACCGCCTGGGCCGTGACCGCCAGCGACCGCTTCAAGGTCGGCGTGATGGGCGCCGGCGTGAGCGACTGGCTGATGATCGCTGCCACCGGAGACATGCCTGACTTCGAGGCGGTGCTCGGCGGCAGCCGCCCCTGGGACGGACCCGGCCCGCATCTCGCCTCCGCTCGCTCCCCCATCTCCTACGCGGCCCGACGCAGCACCCCGCTCCTCATCCTGCACGGTGAGCAGGACGAGCGGGTGCCCTACACACAGGCCGTCGCCTTCCACCGCGCGCTACGCCACCAGGACGCCCCCGTACAGCTCGTCGGGTACCCACGCGAGCCCCACGGCATCCGCGAGTACGCCCACCAGGTCGACCTCCAGCACCGGGTGCTGGAATGGATGGAACGCTACCTTCGCTGATTGGCCGTCGACAGGACTGACGCTGTCGTCGCCCGCTCTGACTGCATCGACCCATGCGCGCGCTCCAGCGAGCGCGGGCCACCCTCCTACCCGAGCCGGCGGACCGGCCGTGACATAGCGGGTCAGGAGGCCCGGGGTATCCGCAGCAGCGAGATCGAGTGGGCCGGGAAGGTCACCCGGAAGCGGTGTCGCCCGATCGCGAGGACATGGTGGGCCAGATGCACGGTCGCCTTCTTCCCGGGCCGGTTCCAGTCGTGGAAGCTCGACCCGCTCACGCGGCGTACGGTCGCCCTCCCTCGGCTGGTGAACCCCGCCAGCTTGAGCTCCGTCCTGACTGCGTCCCCCCGCAGCGGGAGCCGGTTCACGACCAGGAGGTACATCGCGCCGTCGCGGCCGTGCGTGGCCACCACCTTGAGCCCTCGGTAGGTGCCGGCGCTGAGGTTCGGGTCGCGCACAGGGTTGCGTCTCACGACTGCGCGCAGCCGGTGGCCGCCTGCGTCGAACAGGGGCGCGACGGCTGTCCTGGTCACGGCCTCCGCGCTCACGGTGAAGCCTGGTGACGGCCCCAGCAGCCCTCGCAGGTTGCCGCTGCCGAGGACTCCGCCGGTTGCCCAAGGGATGTCCAGCTCCAGCCAGTCGATCCACTCGGTCGCCATGTAGAGCGCGCGCGTCATCGAGGCCGGCCAGGAGGGATACCTGTTGCTGTCGCCCCACAGGCTGCCGAACTCGGTCAGGGGCAGCCGCACATGCGCCGGTAGGTCGCGCTTCAGGCTCGCCACGACGCGCCGCTGGTTGTCGGCCCCCAGCATGTGCCGGTCGTGACCCTCCAGCCGGCTGGCCCAGACCTGATGCCCGTCGCGCTTGAAATGGGTGTACGCGTGCGCGCTGAAACAGTCGTACCGGTGCCCACCAGCAGCCTTGACGAACGACTTCAGCCCCCAGCTGACGCACGTCTGGATAGATGGGTCGACCGCGTGCATCGCTCGCATGATGGTGAAGACCCCGGCGTGCACCGTCCGGTACGTCGCCTCGACCACGGCGCCTCTCCGCGGGACCGCGCCGTGGGTGTGATTGCCGAACACGACCTGCCCGGACCGAGGCAGCAGCTGGTAGACATGGGCGCCGCGCTGGGACCTGGCGATGTTCGGCGTGGCCGCCCAGGGGTGGCCGTTGACCAGGACGTCGGCGCTGCCCGATGCCACCGGCGGGTAGAGGACGTCGAACACTTGGCCGGACGCCCCGTTGCTGCGCGTACCGGCGGTCGGATGCCGGCAGTCCTTGCCCAGCCGCTCGTCGGCGATCACGGGCGAGGCGCCGTGGATGTACTGATGCAGGGCGACAGCCGAGTCGCCGGACATCCAGTAGCGCTGCTGGGGCAGCCGCTGCTCGTTTCCGATCTCCCAGCGCTGGACGTGGTATGGGCCGGGGTGCCCGTTGACGGCCCGGCGCTGCGCCCAGTCGATGCCGCCGTTCGGGTTGGCAGGAGTGTTCGCGGGCGAGTCCATGTACTCGACCCAGTCCGCCGCGTCGGACGGCGACCCGGTCACGAAGGGCACCATGAGCGCCACGCCGGCCCCCGCCGACCGGGCGAGCATCTCGTTCTCGTCGGGACCGTACGAGTTCCCCGTCGTGAACGCCCTGAAGCCGCCGGGCTGCTTACGGCCGTCGACCTGGCATCCTCGGTGGGCGCCGACGGCCTTCTTCCAGTCGAAGAGGTTGGCGGCGATGCCGCCGGGGTAGCGGATGAGCTGGACGTCGGTTCGGTGCAGCGCGTGCACCACCCTCGACACCGGCCGGTCCTTCCTGGCATCCCAGACGTGTTGGCCGTCGTGGAAGTAGTCCAGGTTGACCCCGAGCACCTGGCGGTGGACCGCCGAGCGCGGGTGACGCCAGCTGACGACGATCGTGGTCGCGCTGGGGCCGCGGTCGTGGCTGTGGTTGTCGACGTGGTCGGCTGTCCACATCGGGGGTGAGCCCAATGCTGCCGCCGCGACCGAGACGACAAGCAGGCCTGTGGCAACGGTCAGCATCGTGGCGGCGCCCCCCGATTTCTAACTATAAGTGATGAAGTCATCACTGAAGGTATCCGCTCGGGCGGGGTGAACGAGGTGCTTCGCCAAGAGTCAGGCGTCAGATGGGGTAGACCGCGACGGCGCTCGCCTTGACCGAGAAGAAG
The DNA here is from genome assembly GCA_038239485.1 of Propionibacteriales bacterium. Lineage (GTDB taxonomy): Bacteria > Actinomycetota > Actinomycetes > Propionibacteriales > Nocardioidaceae > DASQEH01. The sequence continues at coordinate 26,385 of JBBSET010000046.1, read as the reverse complement.
ACTCGGGTCCCAGGTGTGAGGTCCAGCTCGGCGACGACCGGGGCAGTCACGTCGGCACTGAGCTCGTCGGCACGCACGCGGACCTGCTCGTCGCGCGGCTCGAGCGCGGTGATGGTCACATCGATGACATTGCGTGGACTGCCGTGCGGCTGCTCCCTGAAGATCGATACCGCGCCAGGACTGAAGACGGCGATGGCCGGCGTACCCGTGCTCAGGTGGGAGGCAGACAGGCCTTCGACCTGCAGGCCGCCGGCATCGCGTACGCCCGACCCGAAGGCCGTTCCCGTGACCATGTTGAGGCCGGCGATCCGGGCCGTGAACGGGGTCCGGGGATGCTTGAGCACGTCTCGGGTCGCTCCGGACTCGACGACCCGGCCCTGGTCGACGACGATCACTCGCTGCGCCAGCACGAGCGCGTCGAGGACGTCATGGGTGACGATCACGGCCGCGCGGTCGGCGAGGACCCGGCGAAGCACCTGCCGCAGCATCGGGACCGCGCCGACGTCGAGGGCGGCGAGCGGCTCGTCGAGCAGCAGCAGCCGAGGCTCCGCGGCGAGCGCCCGGGCTATCGCCACCCGCTGCGCCTGGCCACCGGACAGCTGGGCAGGCGTGCGCTGGGCGAGCTCGAGGGCGTCCACCTCCGCCAGCCAGCCGGTCGCCGTCGCACGCGCGGCCCGAGTTCCCTGACCCGCGCTGCGCGGGCCAAAGGCCACGTTGTCCAGGGTGCTCAGGTGCGGGAAGAGCAGCGGCTCCTGCGCCATCAGGGCGATCCCGCGCGCGTGCGGGGGCGTCCACGTCCCCGCCCCCTTGGCGTCGATGTCGAAGAGGACCCGTCCGTCGAGCTCGGCGCGGCCGCTGTCAGGCCGAAGCAGCCCCGCAAGGATGGCGAGGCTGGACGACTTGCCGGCGCCGTTCGGGCCGAGGATGGCCAGGTGCTCCCCGTCGTCGAGGTGGAAGGAGATGTCGAGCCGGCGGACCTGAAGGCTGGCCTCGAGCTCCAGCGTCAAAGGGCCGCCCTCGAGCCGCTGACCATCCCGACGACCACCACCGCCACCACGACGAGCACGAGCGACAGCGCGACGGCGGCGTCCGGGTCGAGCTCGCGCTGGAGGTAGATCTCCAGCGGCAGCGTCCGGGTCACCCCTTGAAGGCTCCCCGCGAAGGTCATGGTGGCACCGAACTCGCCCAGCGAGCGTGCGAAGGCCAACACGGCTCCGGACGCCAGTCCCGGTAGCACCAGCGGGAGCGTGACCCGCCGCAGCACCGTCGTCGGCCGAGCGCCGAGGGTCGCCGCCACGGCTTCGTACCGCCGGCCGGCTGTGCGCAGCGACCCTTCGAGACTGACCACGAGGAACGGTAGCGCGACGAAGGACTGTGCGATCACCACGGCTGTGGTCGAGAACGCGATCTGGATCCCGAGGACGTCCATCGTGTGCCCGAGCAGGCCTTTGCGGCCGAACGTGTACAGCAGCGCGATGCCGGCCACGACCGGCGGCAGCACCAGCGGCAGCAGGACGAGCGAGCGGATCAGCCCCTGCCCTGGGAACGAGGAGCGGGCGAGCACGAGCGCCAGCGGGATGCCGAGGACGAGGCAGACGATCATGCTGGCCGTGGAGGTCCGCAGACTCAGCTTGAGGGCCGCGAGCGAGGCATCGGAGGTCACGAGGCTGACGAAGTTCGACCAGTCCACCCGGGTCGTCATCGCCACCAGCGGCAAGATGATGAAGACCCCGGCCACGAGGGCGGGCAGGTAGATCCACCGCGGCAGTCCGGAGTACTGGGCGTCGCCGTGCATGGCTAGGGCTTGGCGAAACCGGCGTCGCCCAGCACCTTCTGGCCCTCAGCACCCGTCACCTCGGCGACGAACTCCTTCGCCAGCGAAAGGTCGGAGCTGCCCGAGAGCGCAGCGATCGGGTAGACGTTGACCTCGTCCTGCGACGCGGGGAATGTGACGCCCTTGACCTTGTCTCCTGCCGACAGCACGTCGGTGACATAGACGAGGCCGGCGTCGGCCTCGCCGCTCTCCACTTTGGCGAGGACGTCGGTCACAGACTGCTCCTCGCTGACCGGGGAGAGCTTGACCTTCGCGTCCTTGGCCACCGCTTGGGCAGCGGCCCCACACGGGACCTCGGCAGCGCAGATCACCAGCTTGACGCCGGGCTTGGCCAGGTCGGCGAAGGATGCGATACCGGCCGGGTTGTCCGGTGGAGTGACGATCTCGAGGGTGTTGGACGCGAAGTTGACCGGCGTGCCGTCGACCAGGCTCTTGACCTTGTCCATATTGGCGGTGTCAGCCGAGGCGAAGACGTCAGCCGGGGCACCTTGCTGGAGGTTCGCGACCAGGTCAGACGAGCCCTCGAAGTCGAACTTGACGGTGACGCCGGAGTGCGCCGCCTCGAAGTCCTTGCCGATCTGGGTGAAGGTGTCGGTGAGCGACGAGGCAGCAAAGACCGTCAACGTCTTGTTGCCCGACGAGGACGTGCCGTTGTTGGAGCCGCATGCGGCCAGAGCGCCGAGGGCGACGACAGTGGCCGCAAGGGCTACGCTCCGCCTCGTGGCACGCGTGGAAGGACGGATGAGCTGTTTCCGTGGCTGCGGCACAACCGGCACTGTATAGCATCGTCAGCGGTGATCAAACGATGATCCAGGCGCGTCTGCGCCATGCGGACTGCGGACTGCGGACTGCGGACAGACTGTGGGCCTCCTCGTCATTGCCGCCGAGGTCGGCATCGCGATCGCCACCCTGCCGTCCGGCCCGCGAGCCGAGCAGCGAGGCGACTGACAGGATTGGCCGATGCTGACCGAGACCCGAACGTATCGGACCGGCGACCGTGATGTCGTCGTCGACATCACCCAGGACTGCGCGGAGTTCGCTCGCGGGGCAAGCGACGGGCTGCTCCACGTCTTCGTCCCGCATGCCACCGTCGGTCTGGCGATCCTCGAGACCGGGGCCGGCAGCGACGAGGACCTGCTGATGACGCTCCGGGAGCTGCTCCCTGCCGACGACCGCTGGCGCCATCGTCACGGCACCGCCGGCCACGGCAGGTCGCACGTGCTCCCGGCGCTGGTACCGCCGTACGCGACGGTCCCCGTCGTCGCCGGCCGGCTGGCGCTCGGAACGTGGCAGAGCATCTGCCTGGTGGACCTCAACGTCGACAACGCCGTCCGCGAGGTCCGGCTGTCCCTGCTCCCCGGCTGACCTCGGCACCTTCCTGCGCCGAGGAGTCAGGTTCTTGCGCCACACGTCAGGGGACGCTGGCGGCCGCGACGGCCGCCCAGAAGTCGTCGAAGTCTCCCGTGGCCGACATCATCATCCGCTGGGTGAAGAGGGCGGCCGTCAGCTCGTTGGCGGGGTCCACGGCTGCGGTCGTGCCGCTTCCGCCGTTCCACCAGAACCTGCCGGGCGTCATCCACGGCTTGACCGACACGAGATCCAGCCCTACGCCCATACCCCACGAGATGCCGGGGCCCATCAACTGCTCGATACCCGCTCGCTGCTGGTCGTCGAGGCTGTCCGTCGTCATCAGCCGGGCCGTCTCGCGGCTGATGACGGGGGAGTCGGACGAGAACGCCTCGAGAAATGCCAGGTAGTCCTCCAGGGTCGAGACCAGCCCACCGCCGAGCGACTCGAATGCCGGCGGCCGCAGCACTGAGTCGTCGCGATCCTCCGTCAGCGTCGAGCCGGTGCCGTCCGGGGCGTACGACGACGCCAGCCGGGCTGGGTCGGGGGCGAAGAACCCTGTCGACCTCATCCCGAGCGGACCGGTGAGCCGCTCGGCTAGGACGTCAGCGAGCTGCCGACCGGTTGCGCGGGCGACCAGGACGCCAAGCACCTCGGAGCCGAGGTGGTAGAGCCAGCGCTCGCCGGGCTGGCACAGCAGAGGCAGGCCGTCGAGGTGTGCCATGAAGTCGTCGGGTGCCGGTAGCGGGTCCTTGCTCCCCGGCATGATGCCCAGGGTCGACACTGTCCGGGCAAGCGGCGACTCGTCGAGGATGAAGCCGAGGCCGAAGGTGAAGGTCAGCAGGTCCCGTACGACGATCGGGCGGCTGATCGGGACAGTGTCGTTCAGCTCGGCGGCCGGATGGGCGAGCACGCGAGGCGAAGCCAGCTCCGGCAGCCACTCAGCCACGGGGTCGTCGAGCCCGAAGACCCCCGCTTCGACCAGGCCCAGGGCGAGCGCGCCACCAAGGAGCTTGCTGAGGGAGGCGATCCGAAAGACCGTGTCCGGCTGCATCGGGTCCGCACGGTCGAAGGCCAGCCGCCCCCCCATGTGGTACTCGGTGTGGTCGCCCCTGCGGATCACTGCCGCGTATCCCGGGAAACGACGCGCCTCGACCTGACGGTCCAGGACGGACCAGACCGCGGCAAAGGGAGACGGTGACATCACGACCTCGAGCGTACGGCTCCGCCACCCGCCCGTGACTGTCGCGACCCGCCGCTGCGATGATCTCCCCGATGGACACGCACTCGACTGCCGCGGGGCCGTGACCACGGCAGCCGAACCGGGCGCCCGCGCCGCGGCCGACGTCACCCGCCTGCTCGAGCGGACGGTTCGCGGCGGCGTCTCCGACTCCGTGCGGCGCCGCGCCGAATACTCCACTGACGCGTCGAACTACCGCGTCGTCCCGCAGGTGGTCGTCGAGCCGATGGATGTCGACGACGTGCTCGCGACTCTCGAGGTCGCCCGCAGCTCGGGTACGCCGGTGACCAGCCGCGGCGGGGGTACGTCGGTGGCCGGCAACGCCGTCGGCACCGGCATCGTCATCGACTTCGCCCGGCACATGGGCCGGATCATCGACGTCGATGCCGACGAGCGCACGGCTCGCGTCGAGCCGGGTGTGATCCTGGCCCGGCTGCAACAGCAGGTGGCCCCGCACGGCCTGCGGTTCGGACCCGACCCCTCCACCCACGCCAGGGCGACGCTCGGCGGCATGATAGGCAACAATGCGTGCGGCCCCCACGCCGTCGCGTACGGCCGGACCGCGGACAACGTGCGGACGCTCACCGTCGTCGACGGCCGCGGTCGAAGGCTGACCGCCAGCCGGGGGAGCGATGGCGTGCCGGGCCTTGACACGCTTGTCGATGGCCACCTCGACGTGCTGCGTACCGAGCTGGGAAGGTTCCCCCGGCAGGTCTCGGGGTACTCCCTCGAGCACCTGCTTCCCGAGCGCGGTCGCGACCTGGCCAAAGCGCTCGTCGGCAGCGAGGGCACGCTGGCGGTCACGCTGGAGGCGACGGTGCAGCTGGTGCCGGTGAGCCCTGCGGCCGTCCTGGTGGTGCTCGGTTACCCGGACATGGCGTCGGCTGCGGACGCCGTCCCGGCCCTGCTCACCCGCTCGCCACTTGCCGTCGAGGGCCTCGACGCGAGGCTCGTCGACGTCGTCCGGCGTCAACACGGCCGCGCCGCCGTCCCGCCCTTGCCGCGGGGGGCCGGCTGGCTGATGGTCGAGCTCGGTGGTGACGACGCCCGCGCCGCGCAGGCCGCGGCCGGGGCGCTGGTGCTGGCGGCGGGCGCTCTCGACGCCACCACCTTGGCCGGCCCGGCCGCCGCCGCGATGTGGCGGATCAGGGAGGACGGCGCCGGGCTCGCTGGGCGTACCCCTGCGGGACGACAGGCCTGGCCCGGCTGGGAGGACGCCGCCGTCCCGCCCGCGAACCTGGGGGCGTACCTGCGCGAGTTCGAGACCTTGATGGCGTCCTTCGGCGTCACCGGGCTGCCCTACGGGCATTTCGGTGACGGGTGCATCCATGTGCGGATCGACCTGCCGCTGGACCGCGGCAGCGAGGTGTTCCGCGAGTTCATCGTCGAGGCTGCCCACCTGGTGGTGAGGCACGGCGGCTCGTGCTCCGGGGAGCACGGCGACGGCCGGTCGCGCAGCGAGCTGCTGCCGGTCATGTACAGCGACACGACGCTCGCGCTCTTCGCGGCGGTCAAGGAGCTGTTCGACCCCGACGACCTGCTCAACCCCGGAGTCCTCGTGCGGCCACAGCCCATCGACGCCGACCTGCGCCGCCCGATGGCGACGCCGATCCCGGCGACGGGGGGTTTCAGCTTCGGCCAGGACGACGGGGACTTCACCAACGCCGTGCACCGATGTGTCGGTGTCGGCAGATGCCGGGCCGACACCCGCGTCGCCGGTGGCACCATGTGCCCGAGCTACCTCGCCAGCCGCGACGAGAAGGACAGTACCCGCGGTCGCGCGCGGGTCCTCCAGGAGCTGGCGAACGGATCGATGATCACCGGCTGGTCGTCCCCCGAGGTCGAGGAGTCGCTGGACCTGTGCCTGTCGTGCAAGGCCTGCTCGAGCGAATGCCCCGCCGGTGTCGACATGGCCCGGTACAAGTCGGAGGTCCTCTACCGTCGGTACCGCCACCGGCTGCGTCCCGTCAGCCACTACAGCCTCGGTTGGCTGCCGCTGTGGATGGCCATGCTCGACCGCGGCCCGAGTTGGGGCCCGGCCCTGGTCAACCGGTTGCTGGCCTTCCGCCCCCTCGCACGTCTGCTTCTGCGGGCGGGAGGCATCGACCCGCGCCGTGACGTGCCGGAGCTGGCTCCTGTCACGTTCCATCGCAGCGTCAGCCGACGAGCCGGTGCAGACCTGCTGCCGCCCACGGACACGGGGGCGCCAGGGGCCAGCGACCAGGTCGTGCTGTGGGTCGACACCTTCACCAACGCGATGAAGCCCGGGGTGGCCGATGCCGCTGTCGAGGTCCTCACCGACGCCGGGTACCGGGTGATCGTCTTGGAGCGGCTCGCCTGCTGCGGCCTCACCTGGATCACCACCGGCCAGCTCGACACCGCCCGGAACCGGCTGACCACCCTGCTCGAGGTGCTCGGGCCGTACGCCGAGCAGGGCCTGGCCATCGTCGGGCTGGAGCCGTCGTGCCTGGCCGTCCTCCGCTCCGACCTGCTGGACCTGCTCCCCGACGACCCGCGTACGCGGGCGGTGGCGGCGGCCGCCCGGACCCTGGCCGAGGCGCTCACCGACCTCCCGGGTAGCTCAGATCGAGACTGGCGGCCCCCGGACCTGACGGGCGTCGACCTGGTCGTCCAACCACACTGCCACCACAAAGCCGTGCTTGGCTTCGCGACCGATCGGGCCCTGCTCGCGAGGACCGGCGCCAACCTGAGCGTGGTGGGCGGCTGCTGCGGCCTGGCCGGTAGCTTCGGCATGGAGCGGGGGCATTACGACATGTCGGTCGCTGTGGCGGAGGGCGCGCTGCTCCCTGCCCTTCGGGATCGGACTGGTTCCGGAGTCGTCGTCGCGGACGGCTTCTCCTGCCGTACCCAGGTGGCGAATCTCGCCGGCCTGCCGAGCGTGCACCTGGCCGAGCTGCTCGCAGGCCGAGAGCCGACCGGGTGAGAGCCGAGCGGCCCGGGAGCCGGGCGCGGGGCGCGGCTACCTAGGCCAACGGACGGTCAGCGAACGCGGCCTTGGTTTCCAGCGCGTCCACGGCTTTCGCCGCAGCTGCGCCGATCACGCTGTTGATGGCCGTCTCGCCCTGCCACGGCTTGTGGGCCTGGGTGAAGACGGCGATCGCGTACGCGGTGCCGTCGGGGAAGGTGACGACCCCGACCTCGTTGCGGACCACCCCGACCAGGCTGCCGCTCTTGGCGGCCACCCGCGCGGGCGACGGGAACCCGGTCGCCAGCCGGTGCCGGGTGAGCTGCTGGGCCATCAGCTGACGGACTCGCAGGCAGGCGGACGGCGGACCGGCTCGGTCGGACCAGATCAGGCCGAGCAGCCTCGCCATGTCGCGGGCAGTCGTCCGGGTGGCGACGCCGGGAGTCAGCGCGGTGGCAGCCAACATGCGGCGCACCACCTCGGTGATCTCGGCACCGGCGTGGCGATGCGACAGCCACGTCGTCATCGACGACCAGTCGTCGAACCCCGAGTCCAGGGCGATCGAGTCGATCATCGTGGCCAGGTCGCTGGTGACCACCGTCGCGCTGAGCCCGAGAGTCGCCGAGGCAGCGTTCACGCTGACGATACCGACCCGGTGTAGCAGTGCGTCCGTCGCCGCGTTGTCGCTGATGGTCATCATCGCGGTGACCAGGTCGCGCAAGGTCACGGTGACGTCGTCCTCGAACAGGGAGAAGCCGGTCGGGCCCTGCGTCCGTGCCGCCGCCGGCAGCAGGACTGTCTCGCGCGGGTCGAGGCGGCCCTCGGCGAACTGGTTCTCCGCCTCCAGCGCGACGCAGACCTTGAAGACCGATGCGGACACGACCGGCTCGTCCGCGCCGATCGCGACCTCGCGATGCCCACCCAATGGCTGCACGCAGATCTGGCCGGCACAACCCGCCCGCTGGAACAGCGTCGCGATCTTCGGGCCCATGCCGACAGGCTGCCACAGTGCCCCAGACCCTACTCATCCCGTGTCATCCGCGGCTTGGGCCGGGTTCGTCGGAGCCGGGGGGCGGTAAGGCAGGGCAGCGTGCTGCCACCTGCCCGGCGGGTACCCCCTCCCGTCGATCGGTGTGCGGCGTGATGCACAGCGTGCATCTCAGCGCACATCTCTTCATCCGTGGACCCGCCCGGAGGTTCCATCGGACCGGCTCCGAGCCAAGGGTGAGGAGTGGGCCGGGCTCGGGAATGGGCCCAGGCCCGGGAATTGGGCAGGTCGGACCTGGGCAGGGCAGCGCAGCGGCATCCGCTACGACGCCTTGGTGACCTCTTCCGCGATGGTCCGGTCGGTGGCGGGATGCTCGACGAGAGCGAGGATCCGGTTCGCCATGAAACGCGCCGACCGCACCGGCGTACCGCCCCGGGTCACCTCGGTGACCTCGACGATGTTGCGGCCGGTGTTGATTTCGACCCGCCTGCCGTTGCGCGTCGCGACCACCTCGTAGGTGCGGACCTCGTCGCCCGCATCGATCACGATCTCCACCCGGTCACCGCGCACAGGCCGACAGTACCGCGGACGCGCCCGGCGTCGTGATCGTCAGATCTCGACGCCACGGAACGCCGCGGCCACCGATCCGGGCTCGTGGGCACTCTGCCAGCCCAGGATCCGGCCGGCCAAGCCCGGCGCCGGCAGCTGAGCCACCGGCGACCAGTACCGGTTTGAGCCGCTGGTGCCCAGGTCCAGCCCGAGCGCGCAGGCCGTGCTCATCTCGGTCAGGCGGGCCGCCCCGTGGCGCACCACGCGGTAGCGACGATGTCGAACGGTGCCGCGGGAAGCAGGCGCTCGCACCGTTCCCTGAGTGCTTCTCGCTGTGCCTCGTCAAGCCCTGCGACGTAGGCGCCCGCAGGCCCTACGCCCATCGTGTACGGCGCCCACCACGCATCGTATGTCTCGTAGGGCACGGTGACAGTGAGCGATGTCGAGGAGATGTCCTTGAGCCCGGCGGCGTCGAACAGCTCGGCGAGGTGACCCTCGCGTACCCCGGCCAGCCCTGACTCGTCGTGAGCGTCGGGGTAGAGCTCTGCAACCGCCTGCCAGAAGGTCGACAGTGGTCCGCCACCGCTGGAGTGGTCCCACACGGAGGCCGCCACGAGCCCGCCGGGGCGGGTGACGCGCGCCATCTCGGCGAGGCCGGCCACGGGCTCCGTCATGAAATGGACGACCAGCTGGGCCAGGGTGAGGTCGAAGCCCGCATCCGGAAACGGAAGCTGTTCCGCCGATCCGGCTCGCACGTCCACCCCGGGAAGCCGCCGGCGAAGCGCTTCGACGAATGGGGGGGAGGGGTCGATCGCCGCCACGGCGTCCGCCCCGAGGCGGTCCACCAGCTGGGCAGTCAGCCCGCCGGGCCCGCTCCCCACGTCGAGTGCCCGCTGGCCATTGTGGGCGGCAACCAGGTCGACGAATTGTGCGGCCAATGGTTCGGAGTACCGGCCCATGAACTGGGCGTACGCGTCGGCCGAGACGTTGAAGGACACATTGGCGAATATAGGCCTCCGACCCCACTGGAGGATACTGGCGACGATGTCCAGACAGACCTGGGAGTTGATCGCGCTTGTCGCCACGTTCGGGCTGGGCGAGCTCTGGTGGCGTCAGCTGCAGGACGACATCATGCGCTTCAAGGCCCAGGGCAACGACGAGTCGGCTGCTGCCGCTACCGCCGAGCTGGTCCGCCGTCGGTGGATCGCGCGGGTCGCTCTCTACGTCGTCGTAGCTGGGATCGTCGTCGTCAACTGGGGCACGTAGCCGGGTTTCCATCGAAACCCGTCACCTGCGACACTCGTCCTCGCGTATCGCGGGACGGCGAACGTCAGGCGGGATCCAGGATGGCTGTGATGTCGTCGGGCAGCCGGCCCCACGGCAATGTGCGAGCCAGAGATGGGAGACAGCGGTGGACTGCAAGATCGAGCTCATTTTCATCCCGGTGACCGACGTCGACAGGGCGATCGAGTTCTACGTCGACAAGGTCGGCTTCCACCTGGACATGCAAGCCCGGGTCAGTGACGAGCTCAGGTTCGTCCAGGTCACGCCGCCGGGCTCGGCCTGCTCGATCGCCTTCGGTGAGGGCATCACGGACATGACCCCAGGGACGCAGTCCGGCATCCAGGTCGTCGTCCCCGACGCCGAGGCGGCGCGTAGGGATCTGGTGTCTCGAGGCGTCGATGCGTCGGAGGTCGAGGTGCTTCCCTGGGGATCGTTCACCTCGTTCTCCGACCCGGACGGCAACTCGTGGGCTGTGCAGGAGCTGCCGCCGCCGGGGTCGTACGACGACGTGCGCACCTGAGACCGGACGCCTCCAGCCTGGCGCCCGTTCGGTGTTGAGGGGTCACGCGTGAGCCGCGGACCAGCCGCTGTAGCGCCTCACATCGACCGCGAGCACCTCATCCGCAGGCGCCACCTCGGTGTACTGCCGGTACTTGGCGACCAGCGCGTCAACGGCGCTCGTACGCTCCGGCCCGACCTCGACTACTCGGGCGTGACCATCGAGGCGGACCCACCAGAGGTGAGTCCAGTCGGCGTCGTCGTACTCGTCGACGAGCAAGCAGGCGACGCCGGTCGCCAGCACATTGGTGATGCGGCGGAGCCGCCGATCGGTCTTCGGCTTGTGGTCGACCGCGTTGTAGACGACGTCGCCCACGAGGGTGAAGCACACCGGAACGATGTGTGGCATTCCGTCGGCGGCGACCGTCGCCAAGCGCCCCACCCGGGCGGAGGACGCGAGTTCGCGTGCGGTGTGACGGTCCATCCTCGCTCTCCTTCAGGCCCCCCGGCGTCAGGCTACCGGCCAGGTCCGCGTTGAGGTCGGGTCAGATGACCGATGACCCGCACGGGGCCGCGCCCGTGTCTGGATACGACAGCGCATCCGATCACAGCAGGGGTTCCACGCCTACGCAGGACGCATCGCCGACTGGTGGCACCGCGACTTGCAGGCTGGCCGGGGCCAGGGGCTACCTGCCGGTCGTGAGGACCATCCGGAAGCGGGCCTTACCGCTGAGCATCGCCTCGAACGCCGTGTCGGCATCCTCGAGCGGCACCTCTTCGGTCCAGGCTCGCACGCCACTCAGCACAGCGAACCGCATCGTGTCCTGCGTGTCGACCGCGATCCCGGACGGATGCCCGGACACCCGCTTGCCGCCGCCAACCAGCTGCATCGGAGAGACCTGCAGGGAGTCCATGTCGACACCCACGATGACCAGCTCCCCGCGTCGACCAAGCCCGTCGATGGTCGCCGACATCGCGTCGCTGTTGGTCACGGTGGACAGCACGACCTTGGCGCCGCCGAGAGCCTGGAGTGCCTCCGCGACGTCCTCAGCCACGCTGTCGATGTACTGCGCCGTTCCGAGCCTGTGGGCAAGCTCAGCCTTCTCGGGGCCGCGCGCGATGGCGACGGTGTTGAAGCCCATCGCAGCCGCGAACTGGACACCGAGGTGGCCGAGTCCGCCGAGACCCAGGATGGCTACCACGTCGCCCGGCCTGGCCGAACTTCGCCGGAGCGCGTTGTAGACGGTGACTCCCGCGCAGGCGAGCGGCGCGGCCTCGACCGCGGTCAGCTCATCGGGGATCCGCGCCAAGGCGACGGCGGGCACGACGACCGAATCCGCGAAGCCTCCGGCGAAGGCGACGCCGGGGATCTGGGTCTCCGGGCAGTTGACCCCGTCGCCCTCACGGCAGGCGTCGCAGTGCCCGCAGCTACCGCCGTACCAGCCGACGGCCACCCGGTCACCAATCTCCCAGCCGGTGACGCCGTCGCCGACAGCGTCGATACGCCCCGCGATCTCGTGGCCGGTCGTGATGGGAAACGAGCTGCCGGGTATCACGCCGGCGGTGATCATCGCGTCGGAGTGGCACACGCCGCACGCCTCGACGGCGACCCTGACCTGGTTCACGCGGGGGGCCTGAGTCTCGACGTCGACCAGGGCGAAGTCGGAGCCTGCCTCCGCGACCTGCATGGCACGGTGGGTGGCCTTCTCGGGCGCGGACTGCTCAGACATTCAGGTTCCTCTAAACGGGGGTCGCTGCTCGGACTCTGTGCCACCCTACAGAGCGCGGCCGAGGACCCTGGCGACTTCGCGCGGGGCGACCGATACTGAGCCATGGACGCCTCCAGCCTGAGGGACTCCCAGGCACCTCTGAGGGAGCGGTATCGCTCCGACCCCACCGCCGCCCACACGGCGGTGCACGCGCAGGGCGACTTTCCGCGACCCGGGCATCACGTGCACCGTCGACGGGTGGGCGGGGCCGGTTCGCGCGGGTCTCCACACGGCCACCGGTGGCGACGGGAGCGACGCCTGTTCGGGCGACATGCTGCTGGAGGCGCTGCTGGGTTGCGCCGGTGTGACGCTGCGGAGCGTGGCGACGGCGATGGGGGTGGAGCTGCGCTCGGTCAGTCTGCGCGCGGACGGCATGTTCGACGCCCGCGGCACGCTAGGCATCGACCGGACGGTCCAGGTCGGCGTTCAGGACGTGGTGGTCACCGTCGACGCGGACACCGACGCCGACGACGTGGCACTGGAACGGCTGGCCCGCTCGACCGAGCGCTACTGCGTGGTCAGCCAGAGCATGCGGTCCGAGGTGCGCTTCATCGTTCGACGAACCACTCGGTGAACTCCCGGGCCCGCCCGTCGGCGGCCAGCCGGATGACCCATAGGTTGTCGTAGCAGGTGTCGGGATACGTACTGACGCCCTGGACGAACGCAACGTCGCCGGACGTTCCGAGCAGGGTCGACTCGAAGGTCGTCGTGCCACGCCCATCCTGCTGGCTGAGCCAGCCGGCGACGATGGCCTCGGCGCCGCGCCAGGCGTCGGGGTCGTGGGGAGTACCGGAGTAGACGGCGTCGTCGGTGAAGAGGGAGCGGATCTCGTCCGGGTCGTTGGATTCCCAGGCCCGGCGGTAGGCCGCCACCCAGGCCTCGGCCGCCGCTGCTGTCGCGGTCGGCGAGGCGGTTGCCGAACCGATCGGGGCGGCCCACGCCGGCCGGTCGACCAGGCAGAACGGGTGGCCGGCAGGGTCCGCGTAGACATGGTCGCCGCCATCGAGCCGCCGTGCCCCCAGCTCGACGACCCGGCGGTCGGCTGCCGCCTTGTCGTCCACCATCACGTCCAGGTGTGCCTGCTGAGGATACGCGGGATCGGGCCAGAGCGGGGGCTGGTGGCCGAGGGCCAGCTGGAAGGCGACACCGCTCGACCGGTCATCGGCGGCGACCACGACGAAGTCCTCGGACGAGTAGGTGACCGGGAGGCCGAGCAGCTCGCAATAGAACGAAGCCAGACCGGCGGGGTCCGGGCAGTCCAGGATGACATGGTGCAGTCTGCCGATCATCTCCGTCACGGTAACGCCTGGACGGGGCCGATGAGTATCCTGCCGCGCCCCGGCGCCAATGGTTACTGGACGGGGTGACTGCTGAGCCAGTCCGTCGCCCTGCGCGCGGAGGCCCTCGACAGCCAGGCGTCCTGGACGAGCTCCGCCAGCTCGTCGAGCGTGAGCTCGCCGACCCGGCTGGCTCGCAGGAGCACCGAGAGGTGACCGTCGAAGTGTGACGTGGTGAAGTAAGGGGACCGCTCGTCCTGCACCAGGGCCTGCTTGTCGGCTTCGGATCCAACCCAGAACACGATCACGTCGGTGTAACGCTCCCCGGTCCGCGGGTCGACAGCATCGGGTCGAGGGGTGCGGAAGAAGATGAACGACTTGCCGCCGACCTGGTACACGGGGTTGCCGCCGCCGCCGTGGTCGACGGTCACATGGGGCATACCGAGAGCCAGCAGGTGGACATCCTCGACCCTGGCACGTTGCGTACCGTTCTGCGACACACCAGCAGCGTAAGGCCGCGGTGAACTGGCCGGACGCAGATCGAACACGCCACCCCGGGAGCGCCCCGCAGCCGCGGCGGAGGCTGCGGCGTTGATAGCGTTGCGCGGTGTCGACGTCGAGGTCCGAGTCCCCGCGAGACCTCAGCTTCCCCCGGCTGAAGCGCCTGGGTGTCGTCCTCCTCATCGCCGCCGGGGTCATCCTCGTCATCGGGTACGCACTTCGGGCGTTCGTTGCCGTCTACACCAACGTGCTTTGGTTCCGCTCGGTCCAGCAGGAGTCGGTCTACACGCACACGTTCTGGACCCAGGTGCTGCTGTTCGTTCTCTTCGGTGTCTTGATGGCGGCGGCAGTCGCCGCGACCTTGGTCGTCTTTCACCGATCGCGGCCCCGGTTCAAGCCGGATCCGGTGAAGCAGAAGTGGCGGCACCGGTTCAAGCGTGTCGAGCCGAGGCTGCGGACCTGGCTCTTCGGGGTCATCGTCGCCTATCTCGGCGTCTCGATGGGAAACCGCGCGGCCGGTCGATGGCAGACGTGGCTGCTATGGCGAAACGCTGTGTCGTGGCACCAGACCGACCCCCAGTTCCATCGCGACATCTCGTATTTCGTCAGCGTCTACCCGCTGCATCGGATGGTGCTCACGTTCCTCTTCCGCATCGTCGCGACCGCCCTCGTCGCCTTGCTGGTCGCCGCGTACGCCTACGGCGCGCTGCGGCTGCGCGGGACCGGGCCGCGGATGACCAAGGCCCTGAAAGCACAGGTCTCGCTGCTGGTCGGCATCTACCTCCTCCTCAAGGCGTGCGCCTACTGGCTGGACCGGTTCGCGGTCGCCACCTCGAACCGCGGGCCGGTGACCGGCCCCGCCTACACCGACGTGCACGCCGTGCTGCCCGGCAAGATCGTGCTCATCGTCGTCGCGGTGCTCTGCGCAGCGGTGCTCTTCACCAACGTCGCCCTGCGGACGACGAGACTGATGGTCGTCGGGCTGGCCGTGATGGCCGGCAGCGCGCTCGTCATCGGGGTCGCCTGGCCGGCGGTCATCCAGCAGTTCCGGGAGCGCCCGAGCGCGTCGCAGCTCGAGCTTCCCTATATCGCGCGCAACCAGGCCGGGACCCTGGACGCCTTCGGGCTCGACAACGACATCACGACCAAGACGTATGACGGGTCCCAGCCGCTGCGCGGATCGGCGCTCGCGACGCAGGCCCGGCGCAACGCACAGATCAGGCTCCTGGACCCCAACCGGCTGTCGCCCACCTTCAACGTGAAGCAGCAGCTGCAGGCCTACTACGGCTTCAAGTCCACTCTCGACATCGACCGCTACCCGGTCCGCAACACCTCGCAGGACGTCGCAATCGCGGTGCGCGAGCTCACCCTGAACGGCATCTCGCGGAAGACCTGGACCAACACGCACCTCGTCTACACCCACGGGTACGGCGTGGTGGCAGCGCCGACCAACAAGCTGAACGTCAAGACCGGCATCCCCAACTTCATCGACGGCGGACTGCCACCGAAGAACCAGATCGCGGTCACTCGGCCGCAGATCTACTACGGCCAGATGTCACCGCCGTACTCCATCGTCGGACAGCCACCGGGCAGCACCAAGAAGCTGGAGTTCGACCATCCGAGCTCCAACGGGTCGGCTCGGCAGGTGCACACCACCTACACCGGCGGTGGTGGCGTGCCCATCGGCTCCTTGTTCAACCGGCTGCTGTATGCCGTCAAGCTGCACAGTGCGAGCATCCTGTTCTCCAGCGAGATCAACAAGTCCTCGCAGCTGCTCACCGTGCGGAACCCGCGCTCGCGCGTGGCCGCGGTCGCGCCCTGGCTCACCCTCGACGGGGACACCTACCCGACTGTCGTCGACGGGCACATCCTGTGGGTGGTCGACGGGTACACGACATCGAACAACTACCCGGACTCCCAGCGGATCAACCTTCGCTCCGCAACCTCGAGCACGCTCAGCCAAGGTGGCGCGACGGTCAGCCAGGCCAATACGTCGGTCAACTACATGCGGAACTCCGTGAAGGCGACGGTCGATGCCTACACCGGCCAGGTGACGTTGTACGCCTGGAACCAGGCCGCCCAGCCCGATCCTCTGTTGCAGACCTGGGAGAGCGCCTTCCCCGGGCTCGTTCAGCCCGAATCCGCCATCCCGGCCGCTCTGCTACCGCATCTTCGCTACCCGCAGGACCTGTTCAATGTGCAGCGCAGCCTCCTCACCAGCTACCACGTCTCCAGTGCCAGCGACTTCTACAACGGCAGCGACTTCTGGAAGATCCCCACCGACCCGACGGTCGCAGCCACCAGCCAGCTGAACTCGACCCGTCCTAACCGCGGCTCGAACGCCCCGACACAGGCCTCGGTCTACATGACGATGTCGCCTGACGGCTACAGCGCGGCGCAGTTCTCGCTGTCGACTCCGTTGGTGACGCTGAACCGTCGTAACCTGGCCGCCTTCTTGTCGGTGGACTCGCAGCCCGGACCTGACTACGGGAAGTTCACCCTGCTGGAGCTGCCGGCGGGTGAGTCCGTGGAGGCGCCGGCCCAGATCCAGAACGACATCGAGTCCGCCAACACCATCTCCAAGGCGCTCACACTCCAGCGCGGCGGGAACTCGAAGGTGGTGCTCGGCAACCTGCTCACCATCCCGCTCGGGGGAAAGATGCTGTATGTCGAGCCGGTCTACACCCAGGCGACAGGCGGCAACGCGTTCCCGAGCCTGCGACACGTGATCGCGGTCTACGGGAACGGGGCGCCGGCGTTCAAGCCCACGCTCGCCGCCGCGTTGAAGGAAGCTCTCGGCAACGCTTAGGGGTCGATACCGAACCCGGAATAGGCCCGAATACGTACCACAGAGTGGCGCCAGGATTACCAGCCGTAATGTTCGGATGAATACTTGCTCATTCCGTGACAAAGCCTTCCCCCAGAGGTAGTGTGCCCTCACCTGCTAATCGTCTCGGATAGGAGAGGCAGCGTCTCGGTATTGCGTCGAAGTCGTCGACGTACAGAGGTGGCCTACGGCCGCATAGGGGCCCAACGAGGCTTCCTTTCATACCCATGGCGTGATGTGTTGTGCCCGTTTCTTATATTGTCATGATCTTGGGAGAAAAGAATGTTCGGAAAAGCTACTGTCCGCAACTTTATTGAGCGAAGCGCTGAGAACGACACCGACAGGCGCAACTTCCTGCGCACCGCCGGCGTGGCTGGCATGGGTGTGGTCGGCGCATCGGCGCTGACCGGGCTGGGAACCGGGGCCGCTGTGGCCGCTGGTGCCCCCAGCGACGGCGCGATCCTGAACTTCGCGCTGAACCTCGAGTACCTCGAGGCGGAGTTCTACTCCAACGCGGTCTACGGCCATGGGCTCAGCTACCACGACACGACCGGCAAGGGAAACCACGGCGGCGTCATCGGTGGGCGGGCTGTCGACTTCGACACCCCGGCGGTCCGGAGGTACGCCAAGGAGATCGCCAACGACGAGATCGCCCACGTCAAGTTCCTGCGCGCCGCGCTGGGATCCGCGAAGGTGGCCCGTCCCGAGATCGACATCAAGCACAGCTTCACGGCTGCGGCCCGGGCCGCGGGACTGATCGGGCCTCACCAGACCTTCGACCCGTATGCCAACGAGAACAACTTCCTGCTGGCTGCGTTCATCTTCGAAGACGTCGGCGTCACCGCCTACAAGGGTGCTGCCCCGCTGATCAGCAACAAGACGTACCTAGGGGCTGCCGCCGGCATCCTCGCGGTCGAGGCGTACCACGCCGGCATCGTCCGCACCAACCTCTACGCCAAGGGCCTGACCGCCCCGGTACAGGCGATCTCGGACGCTCGTGACAGCCTCGACGGCTCGTCCAACGACGACCAGGGCATCGGCACGAAGCACTACGCGAACCTGGTCCCGACGGACAGCAACTCCATCGCGTACAGCCGCACGGCTGACCGTGTTCTGAATGTCGTCTACCTGACGCCCAACCAGGCCACCAAGGGCGGCTTCTTCCCCGCCGGTGTCAATGGGTCGATCAACACGAGCGGTCGCTGACAAACGACCAAAGAAGGATGTGCCGGTCCCGCAGAGGTATTCGGGGCCGGCATTTCTTCCTGCCCGCAGTTGTCTTGATCAGGTTATAACGAACAGACGGAAGTGGGATTGATAAACCGTCATCGGATGACGTCTCAAGCGACCCCTTGAGGCGAATGTCTATCGCAGCGTGATCGGCGGCATCCGCAGTGTTGCCGCTGCCGTGTGCCGAAGCGCAGACGCGATGCCGGAGATCACCGGGAGCGCCGTGCTGGTGGATGCGCGCGGGTCCAGGCTGTTCTTCGCGCGTGCCAGCCGCGACAGCGGAGCCACATGGAGAGGATTGCGCAAGGGGGCGTCCGACGGTAGGCCCGCAGCCGACCGTGCGATGCCGACGGCGTCGCGAAGCCCACCGATCTCGTCGACCAGACCGATCTCGTGCGCATCGCTGCCTGTCCAGACGCGACCTCGCGCGAGGGGTTCGATCTCCTCGACGGAGCGGCCGCGGCCCTGCGCGACCTTGGCCACGAAGTCCTCATAGATCGCGTCGACCAGGGCGGCCACCCGCTCGCGCTCATCCTCGCTGAAGCCGCGGCGCGACGAGAACATCAGGGACCGAGCCCCATGCGATACCGTCCCCGTCGTCACGCCGATACGGTCGAGGAGCTCACGGACCACGATCTTGCCGCCGATGACGCCGATGGACCCGGTCAGCGTCGAAGGCAGCGCGACGATCACATCAGCGGGGCAGGCGATGTAGTAGCCGCCCGACGCCGCGGCCGCCCCCATCGACACGACGACCGGCTTGCCGGTCCCGCGTACCTGGCAGACCTCGCGCCAGATCGTGTCCGATGCCACCGCGGAACCGCCGGGGGAGTCGATGTGCAGCACCACCGAGCGGACCTGCTCGTTGTCAGCCGCTGCGCGCAGCGCCGCACCCACGGAGTCGCTGCCGACCTGTCGCCCCATCGGCGTGCGGCGCGAGCGACCTGTCGCGATGGTGCCGTGCACCTCCACCAAGGCGACGTGTCCCTTTCGCCTGACGGGCAGCGTCGGACGCCGCCGTGGGCGCCACCGGTCCGCGAACAGCAACGTCGTCTCGTGTCCCAGATGTGAGCGGATCGCCGCATACGCCTCGTCGCGGTATCCAACGCCGTCGACCAGGCCCACAGCGAGGGCCTCCTGCGCGGTCCTCGGGCCGGTGTCGGCGAGCGCGCGCACCTGGGCGGGCTCGATCCTGCGTGCCGCGGCGATGGACTCGACCGCATCGGTGAAGATCGACTCGGCGATCCGGTCCAGCGAGATGCGATGTGCTTCGGTCAGTTCCTTGCGCATCAGCCTGTCGGCCGCGCTCTTGTACTCGTGCCGCTGCTCCAGCTGCGGCTCGATCCCGAGCTGGTCGAGCGCTCCGCGGACGAATGTCGCCTCCACCCCGACTCCTAGCAGGCCAAGATCCCCGCCTGGCTGCAGCCAGACCTGGTCGAAGGCGGTGGCCAGCACGTATGCGGCCATCGCGCCGGTGCCCTCGCCGAAGCTCTCCGCCCAGGCGAGCGTCGGTTTCCCGCTCCCGGCGAAGGCTCGTACGCCCAGACGGAGCTCCTGCATCGCCGCCCAGGACAACGTCCCGCCGACCCGTCCGATCAGGCCGGCGACGCGTCGGTCGGCGGCGGCCTCGTGGAGCGCTCGCATGACCGGCCGCAGCTGGTGGCGGCCACGGGCGCGCAGTCTCGCGACTGGGTCGTCGGCAGCCGGTGTGGCGGGTGGGTCGACAAGATCCAGCTCGAGGAGCAGGGACGGGCCGTGGCCGGGCAAGGCGGGCATCCGCACAACCCTAGGTGGACGTCGCTCACACCCAAGCCGACAGGGTCGGCTGACGGCGTCGACAGACTGCGTATGACCGCGCGTTCAACCGTGGCGTCCAACCTCGGCGCCACAGCCGTGCACGACCCCCCAGTCGTGCACGCCGACCCGCCCGCGATGCGTCACCTGCCGGTCTCCTGCCGCGGCGTCGGTGCAGCCAGCGGTCGGACACGCTACCCGTCGAGGCAGAGCCGGTGCTGGTCGCCGGGTGTGAATGAGCTGCTGAGCCGAAAGAGACCGGGCTGCTTCGTCACGACGTCGGTCCAGCCGCCGGCGCGATGCAGGCAGCCGTTCGGCCCCGTGATGGTCAGCCACCTGGACCAGCGCACCCGCACCTCCACCGTCGCGGCCGCCGTCGTCCGGAACGCCACCGACACCGCGTCCTGGGACACCAGCTGCGCTCCCGTGACGGTGGAGGTCGGGTTCGCCACTGCATACACGGTCCAGTGCTCGCCTTGCCAGATCCGCCGCAGGTACGGAAGTCCCGTGTCGACCAGGTCTCTCTCGGCCCTACCGGCCTCCGCGAGTGCGCCGTCGGGGACAGCGACATACTGCACGGCGTTGTCATGGAGCCACCGACGGTATGTCGCGCCATCCAGGCGCGAGCCGAAGAAGAGCGGGTTGTACCCGTCGTCCAGCGACGTCAGCCAGCCCCTCGCCAGCGGAAAGCCCGAGGCCACGTAGACCGCCTCCCAGCGCTGCAACGTCGGCGGGATCTCCACCCGTCCGTCGAGCGGGAGGCCACCGAGCTCGTCGATAAGCCCGGAGTAGTAGCCGCGAGCGTTGCTCGGCTCACCGGTCGCGGTGATGTCGTCCGACGTGAGCGGCGGTACCAGGAACACGATGACCGCCACCAGCGGAGCGAGCAGCCGGATCCGGAGGCGGGAGGTCGCCACGGCGACAGGAGCCGCGACCAACGCCGGCAGTCGCAGAGCCTGGACCCCGACCTGCGTATGCACTGTCAACGCCAACATGATGCCCGCCGCCGCCAAGACGGCGGCGACCCGAACGACGGGGTAGCGGGTGGCGACCGCGACCAGGCAGCAAGCGGCCAGTCCGGCCAGCGCTCGACCGAATGACGCGGGCATGTAGCCGCCCTGCCCCAGCCACGCCGAAGCCGCCAGTGCCACGGCTGTGGCCGCGCTCAGCACGAGGCCGTCGCGCCCGCCGCGATGACGGATGACGAGCGCCGCGCCGGCAAGGCCCAGGAAGAGGGCGGCCAGCGGGCTCGCGGCCCAGGTGGCCACCGGACCGCCCACGAGGAGAGCCCAGCGCGACCAGTGCGGGGTCGTCAGTGCCAAGATGGTGGCGAGTGCGGCGGCAACTCCGACCGCGAAGGAGATGCGGCCGACGACGAGGTTGGCGACGAGGCAGAGTGCCCCGGCGACGGCCCCAGCCATGGGTCGGGGTACGTGGCACCGGCTCATCAGCAGGCCCAGCAGCGCCGCGCAGACCGAGGTTGCCAGGGCGCCGACGAGGCGGACGCCGAGCAACCCCATCAACGGCGGCACGACAATGCTGTAGGCGACCCAGTTGGTGCCGCCGAACCAGCGCAGGTCCACCGGATGCCACAGGTGGGCGTGGGCGAAGTCTGCGTGCGCCACCTGGGCGGACAGGTCGCTGCCGGTGGGCGGCAGCAGCAGCCAGACCACGCTGAGCATCGCGGCCACGACGAGCCCGACGACAGTGGGGGACAGCCGGCTGGGCAGTCTGCGCGGCGTCGTCTCAGCGCTGCTCGTCACGGGGGTTCAGCGTAACCGCGCCGGGCCCGGATGTGGACCCCGCGGGGTGTGGGCGAGATCTCCCGCGAGCCCGCGGGTATGGAAGGCCGCTAATGCGACACGGCGCGCTACAGTAAGGCGGGTGCCAGCCGTATCCACCTCCCCTCAGAGCTCACCCGCGACTCCGCGGGTGCGACGATCCGCGGCCCAGTCTGCCCGCCGCGCGGCGCTTCCGGGTGAGTTGGCGATCGTGGCTGTTCTCGTGCTCGTCTACGACCAGCTCCGCAACCTGGCACCCACCCGTCGGGCCCTGTCATTGCATGACGGCTTTCATCTGCTGTCGATCGAGCGGCACATCCATATCGACCTCGAACTACCGGTCAATGTCTGGCTCGCGGCGCACCAGAGGCTCGCCGAGGTCGCGAGCTGGTACTACCAGCTCGCCCACCTCAGCGTGACTCTCGTCGTGCTCGTCATCTGCTACCTCAAGCGACCGGACATCTACCGTGCGGCGCGCAACGCGCTCGTGCTCATCAACGTGTTGGCACTCGCCGTCTTCTATGTGTATCCGGTCGCGCCTCCCCGGCTGCTGCCGGATGCCTCGTTCGTCGACGTGACGAGGGTGACCGGCGCTGCTGCCGCGACGAACACGTCCGCGCCGGACCCGTATGCCGCGATGCCCTCCGTACACACCGCCTGGGCCGTGTGGGTGGCGGTGATCGCCCTGCTGATGGTCCGTACCTGGTGGGTGCGGCTGATGTGGGTCGTCTACCCGTTCCTGACCGTCAGCGTGATCGTCAGTACGGGCAACCACTACGTTCTGGACACTGTGGCCGGCGCGATCGTCGCCCTGCTGGCGGTCACGACAGTCGGTTTGGTCCCCCTCAGGTTCGACGGTCTCCGGCGGATCGCGAGGGCCTGGCCGCGACACCATGACGACGAGGAGAGGCGTCCGCTGCCGTCGGGCTAGCCGGCGTCAGGGGTTTCGCCCGCCACCGTTGCTGACGTCGTCGAACGCCTCGTCGACGAGCACCCTCGCGGCCCTGAGCGTTCGGTGGTCCAGCTGAGATGTGTGGGCGGTCCAGAATACGGTCAAGGTGATGGCCTGCCTAGACTCAGGACATGACGGCTGCGTTGATCATCCTTGGCATGCTGGTCGTCGATCTCTTGGCCCTGGTGTGGACGAAAGACAGGTTCTGGTCGGCTCGCATCGCCTGGCAGAACCTCCACAAGCGGTTCCGCCGCAGCGACGAGTACCACCGAGAGCTCTGACGCCATCGGACTGCTCAGTTCTTCTCGGCCAGCGTGGGCGAGTAGGTGCCATGCAGTGCGGCGCGGCCACTGGACGAGTTGGGGACGCCCGTCACGAACGACTCGTCGGACCTGTCGTCACGCGCCGTCGGCGGCTCAGTGGATGATTCGGTAGCGCACGTGCGTGGTCCATGGAGAGTGCTCGGCTTCGGCGATCTCCAGATCGGCACGGGTGTCGGTGTCGAAGAGTCGCTCGCCTGAGCCGAGCAACACGGGCGCGATATCGAGGGTGAGCTCGTCCAGGCTGCCGATCATGAGCGCCTGGCGGACCGCAGACGCACCGCCAGCCACGTCGACATCCCCGCCGCCGGCTGCCTGGGCCCTCGCCAGCGCCTTCTCGAAGCCGTCAGTGACGAAGTGGAACGTCGTTCCGCCCGCCATCTCGATCGGCTCGTGAGCGTGGTGGCTCAGCACGAAAACCGGTGCGTGGTAGGGCGGGTCCTCGCCCCACCAACCTCGCCAATCGCCGTCATATGACGACCACTCTCCTCGGACGGGGCCGAACATGTTGCGTCCCATCACGTACGCGCCGCGTGGCCGCAACAACGACGCGGTCCACCGCGCATCCACCTCGTGGCCGGGTTGGTCGGCGGCGAAGTGCCACTGGTGAAGGGCCATCCCACCGATGCCGATCGGATCCTCCACCGACTGGTCCGGCCCGGCGACGAACCCATCGAGCGAGATGGACATATGGGCGGTCGTGAAGGTCATGTCAGGTCGACTCCTCCCGTGCATAAGACTCATCGGATGACCCGGAGAGCAGGCAACCCGTCGTAGCGTCGGATATCGATCTTCGCCTGCGATGCTGCCGAGGCCACGCTGCCGCCTTGGCTGCCCGAAACGTAGTTCGTGTCCACGATTATGGCCGTCCAGCGACAGCTGGTGCTGCCAGGGCGCGCCCGGCTGGTCGCCGCACGTGTTGACGCAGCGGCGAGCCCTCAGCCAAAGCAGCTTGCTGGAACAGGTAGTACCTGACCGTGGTGCCCTTGATCTGTTGGCTCATCACATCAATGGAGCACTCGACCGACTGGCCGCCTGCGAGTATCGAGTTCGATGGGGACATCCGCCTTTCCGACTGACGTTCGACTTTCGGTATGGCGATCAATGTCGCAAGCCGGCCGGGCCTGCTGGCGATAGCGACGCCGCGGTTCGGCTGCGTTAGCCACATGTGCCTTTGGCGACGGTCGTGCGCCGACGGGTCTGAGCGCTGGTCTGCGCGCTGCCTATCTGATCAGATGTGGATGGGTGTCGGCAGCGCGGTGAAAGGGCTGACACCCATCTCTATCTCTTCGACAACGAAACCTCTCTTATCAGCGAGAGGGTGGCCTCTCTTTTTCGTCCATCGTGGAAGGCGCCTTGCTCCGCGTCAGGGAAGGGTGGCGCGCGGCAGCTTGAGAGGCGAAATCGGTGACGGTGTGCAATGTCTGGATTGCCGGCAGTGATGTGGCGCAAAATCACGCGTGATCTATCCGGTCTGGGGCTATTTAAAGGTAGTCTGCAGCCGCACGGGGTTGAGCGAGTGGATGGACTCTTTGAGAACAACGCAGCGCTGCGTTTTGGCATCAATTGTACTGATATCGACAGGTTTGTCCTTTTCTTCGGCGACCGCTGCGATCCCGTCAGCGGTTGGCACGAGTCCCATCGATGGGCAATGGTCCGCGCCGTTCACTCCTGCAAGTGCTAATTCTCGTGTTATCGGTGTGCATTCGATCTTGCTGTACACCGGAGAAGTTCTCATCCTTGGGAACCTCCGGCCGACTCAGGCGTACCTGTACGACCCAGTCACAGGGAGCACCGTGGAAACTGATCCGCCCGCCGATGTGGAGTGTGGTGGCATGGTGCCGTTGGAGGATGGGCGCCTGCTGTTTGTTGGTGGGCATGCTAAGGGCGCTACCGGTATCGACAATATGTTCTTGTTCGATCCCGCCGATGGATCGTGGACGGCGCAGCCGGCAGATCCACCGGGGCGTTACTATCCGACCACGACACGGTTGCCCGATGGTCGCGTCTTGATCACTGGCGGCCTCACCAACACCGGAGCCAACAACACAGCCGTCGAGGTTTACACTCCTCCAACAGCGGGTAGCAGTCAGGGGACCCTGCAAACGGTTGGGCAGCTCAAGCTTGGGGTGTACCCGGATCAGTGGGTCCTGCCGGATGGGAATGTGCTTTCGGTCGGCAATGGAAGCTGGCTGATTGACCCGACGAATTGGTCTTTCACCAAAGCGCCGAGCGAACTTTTCCAGCACTTCGCCGGTAAAGCGTCGGTCTTGCTGCCAGGGGGCCAAAGTGGCTCTAGCACGGCGATGATCATCGGCGGCGGAAACAACACGGGGGCTGTCACCTCGGTGGAGTCCTTTGACGCCTCCCAACCGTCCGCTGGCTGGACACCCCGCGCTCCGCTGCCGGAGCCAAGAGCGCATATGCACGCGGTGCTGCTGCCTGATGGCACCGTGCTTGGCGTTGGGGGCAATGCCAAGGGGAACTTCCTCAGCCCGTATTACACGGCACTGAGCTACGACCCAACGAATGATATCTGGACGCATATGGCTGCCCAGACCGAACGGCGCGCATACCACTCTTCTGCCCTTCTACTGCCAGACGGCAGTGTTCTGTCCGCTGGTGACACCGGCGTTGGCGGCGGACGCAACACCTTGGAGATTTTCTCACCGCCGTATCTCTTCCAAGGGCCGCGTCCGACCCTCGACACCGCGCCCTCACAAGTCAACCATGACGCCAACTTCACGATCAGCACTGCAGATACCGCGAGCAGCGTCGTGCTGATGAGTCCTGGCGCCGCAACTCATACCGTCGACTTCAGCCAACGGAGCGTTACGCTCCAAGGAACGGCCACCACTGGCGGCATCTCAGCGGTAGCGCCGTCCGGAGCCGTCGCCCCCACCGGCTGGTACATGTTGTTCTTGGTTGACAGCACCGGTGTCCCCTCCACTGCCTCATGGATACACATCGGGTGACAACGGGTCAGAATGCCGGTCAATGGTGGTCGGGCGCGGCGTGCGACCACGAGGCTGTGACCATCGAACGGGCGGTAGCTGGGGCATGCCGGCCGGCGATGTCGTTACGGTGCAGCCCGGCGAGATCGCCGAGGCAGACCGGCCGAGCCGCCTAGCCCGGATCTTGCATGGGCTGGCGAGTGCCGGGCTTTTGACGCCGGTGGGTGGGCGTGGGGCTGATTGTGCCTGAGGGGTGCGACGGTTTGCCCGGGTGTCGCCTCGGGTGGGCGCCGGCTTCCACTGGCCGGTGTGTG
>JBBSET010000045.1:0-33131 GCA_038239485.1 Propionibacteriales bacterium | reverse complement strand
CGCATATCAGCATGACCGCGCGTCGCCAGACACGCTGGGCGCTCACACCCTCGACCGGGAACAGAGGCGGCCTCCCCGAAGCCACGAGGAGGCCGCCTCGCTATGCCCTCTTGACAGACGGGACCCACATATCAGCTGGCCGGTGGCGGCTGGTCAGCCTTGACGGCGCCACGAGAGCCGATCGGCTGCGGCTCGCCCTTGGTCGTATCGGCCGCTGTCTGCGCCTCCGTCTCGGCGTTGATCTCGGCGCCCAGCAGTACAACGAGGGCCGTGATCCAGAACCAGAGCAGCAGCACGACGACGCCGGCGAGGGCGCCATACGTCTTGCCATAGCTGCCGAAGTTGTTGACGTAGAACGAGAAGCCCACTGAGGCGAGGATCCAGATGACGGTAGCGACGACCGAGCCGAGCGAGAGCCAGGCGAACGCCGGGGCGTCGCGGTCGGGACCGATGCGGTACAGCAGGGCCAAGGCCACCACTCCGGCGACGACGAGGACGGCCCATCGCACGATCTGGGCGAGGATCGTCACCACGATGTTGGTACCGAGATGCGACAGCACCACGGGGAAGACCGCAACGAGGCTGACGGCGATGGCGATGAAGATGATGAAGCCGATCGTCAGCAAGATGGCGAGGCCACGTTTGACGACGAAGTTGCGCTCCTCGTCCTCGTCGTAGGCGATGTTGAGAGCCTCGACCAAGCCGGCCATCCCCGCAGACGCACTCCACAGCGCCAGCGCGATACTGATGACCAAGCCGATCCCCACGCCGCCGCTGCTGCCCCGCGTGATGCTCTTGAGCTGGTGGGTCAGCAGGTTCTGGGCGCTGTGCGGGAGGCTGCTCGCCATGTTGGCCACCTGGCTGGTGACCTCGGCGGGCGTCGTGACGAGCCCGTAGATCAGCACGGCGCCGATCAGCCCGGGAAACAGGGCGAGGAACCAGGTGTACGCCACGCCGCCGGCGACGAGCGTCAGGTGGTCGTCACTGATCTCTTTGAAGCTTCGCCGGAGGATCTGGAACCAGCCCTTGGGAGGGATCTGGGCGGGCGTCTCGGCGTCGGAACCCGGGGCGTCGCGGTTCGCTTGGGTCGTGGTGGTGGTCTGTGACGATGACATGGTTGGCACATCCAGGTGTCGTGGGCCGCAGCCGCAGGCAGGTGTCGCCGACAGGTCGAGTCGACGGTGTCGCCACAACACGGGCGAACACGACACCTTACACGGTAAGTCGGCTCACTGCTGTACTGGCGACGCCAGACCGAGCTGGTCCAGCGAGCGGCGGCGCATCTCCACCTTGCGGATCTTCCCGGTCACCGTCATCGGGAACTCGTCGACGATGAGCACGTACCGAGGGATCTTGAAGTGCGCGAGCCTGCCTTGCGAGAAAGCGCGCACCTGCGCGGCGTCGAGCGGCTCAGCTCCCTCGCGCATCATGATCCAGGCGCAGAGTTCCTCGCCGTATCGTTCGTCGGCAACCCCGACCACCTGCACATCGGCGATGTCGGGATGGGTGTAGAGGAACTCCTCGATCTCGCGGGGGTAGACGTTCTCCCCTCCCCGGATCACCATGTCCTTGATCCGGCCGACGATGTTGACGTATCCGTCCGGCCGCATCTCCGCGAGGTCGCCGGTGTGCATCCAGCCGTCCGCGTCGATCGCCTCGGCGGTCATGTCAGGGGCGTCCCAGTAGCCGAGCATCACCGAGTAGCCGCGGGTGCAGAACTCCCCCGTCGTCCCGCGCTCGGCCACCTCACCGCTCACCGGGTCCAGGATCTTGATCTCTACGTGCGGGTGGACCTGGCCGATGGTCGACACCCGGCGCTCCAGGTCGTCGTCACTCCTGGTCTGGGTCGACACCGGCGACGTCTCGGTCATGCCGTACGCGATCCCGACCTCGGCCATGTGCATGTCGGCCACGCACCGCTTCATCACCTCTGCCGGACACGGCGAGCCGGCCATCAGCCCGGTCCGCAGGGAGCTGAGGTCGTACGAGGCGAAGCCGGGGTCGTTCTGCATCGCGATGAACATGGTGGGGACGCCGTAGACGCCCGTACATCGCTCCTCCTCGACCGCCCGCAGGGTGGCCACCGGGTCGAAGCTGGGGGCCGGGATCACCATCGTCGCTCCGTGCGTCGTGCATCCGAGGTTGCCCATCACCATGCCGAAGCAGTGGTAGAACGGGACCGGGATGGCGAGGCGGTCGGCGGGGGTGAAGTTGATCAGCTCGGTGACGAAGTACCCGTTGTTGACGATGTTGCGATGGCTCAGGGTGGCGCCCTTGGGGAAGCCCGTCGTCCCCGACGTGTACTGGATGTTGATCGCGTCGGTGGCGGCGAGCGTGGCCATCCGGACCGCGACGGCGTCCGCAGGCAGGTCACGCCCGGCGGCCAGCAGCTCGTTCCAGTCCGATGTGCCGATGAAGACCTCCTTGCGCACCGTCGGGCACTCGGCGCGGACCTCCTCGATCATTGCCCGGTAGTCGCTGGTCTTGTAGGAGTCGGCGGCCACGAGCAGCCGCAGGGCGCTCTGGTTGACCACGAAGGAGAGCTCGTGTGTGCGGTAGGCAGGGTTGATGTTGACCAGGATCGCGCCGATCTTCGCGGTGGCGTACTGAGTGAGGACCCACTCGGCGCAGTTCGGCGACCAGACGCCTACGCGGTCACCCTTGTCGACGCCCCGCGCCATCAGGCCGCGCGCGACGGCGTTCACGTCGGCGTCTAGCTCGGCGTACGTCCAGCGACGCCCCGACGCCCGCTCGACCAAGGCCTCGTTGTCGCCGTGAGCGGCCACCGTCCGCTCCAGGTTGGCTCCGATGGTGTCGGTCAGGAGCGGGATGTCGGTGGGGCCGGCAGCGTATGAGCGCACGGTTTCAGGCTAGTCCTCGACCCTCCTCTACGGGAGGCTCGCGATCAGGCGTCGCGGGTCACGAAGAGCACCGACCCCGCAACGAAGCAGGCGACGATCCCCACCGCGAAGACCAGAAAGCTCGGTCCGATCCCCCAGGTGTCCACGGCGCCGTTGTATCCCGACCACACGTCGTACGGGTCGAACAATGTGCGTCGACCGGCCGAGGCGGGCAGCAGGTTCGTCAGCTTGCCGACACCCGCGTGCGAGCTGTTGGCGATGACGGCCAGGATTCCGTACAGGATGGGCTCGATCACGTAGGGCCAGACGAGCACGGCGACCAGGGCGCCGGTCTGGTTGCGGAACACTGACGCGAGTCCCAGCCCGACGATCGCGAACCCCTCACAGTAGAAGAGGTAGGCGAAGACGGGGCGCACACTCGACGAGCCGAGACTGACGTGGTCCATGAACAGCCAGGCGATCACGATGTCGATAACAAGGGCGACCATGACCACCGCGGCCACCCAGACAACCAGCACGATGAGCTTCGCCGCCAGCACCGCGATCCGGTCCGGGACGGCTGTCAGCGTCGCCTTGTTGGTGCCGTACCGGTACTCATGACCCATCGACAGCGCGCCGAGGACCGCCATGAATGCAGCGGCCAGGATCGGGATCGCGGGCAGCGCACCACCCCCCAGCACAACGATGTTGGTGACGACGGAGCTGGTGATGCCGACCTGGTCGAAGTTGGAGCTGTGCACGGTCAGAGCGAGCAGGAAGGTGATCGCAGCCGTGAGCCCGATCGCTATCCCTGACATCCAGTACGACGAGGCGATGGTACGGATGCGCATCATCTCGTACTTCAGGGCGCCGGTCACGGTCGCTCCCCCTCGCCCGAGCCGTCCGGCCACTGGGGCGGCGGAGGTCCATAGCCCGGTGGCGGCGGGCCATACCCCAGCGGCGGAGGTCCGTAGCCGCCAGGCGTGGCCGCCGGACCCAGGCCCATCGAGGCCCGGAACTCCTCCGATGCGCAGGTGGCGTCGAGGAACGCCTCCTCGAGGGTCGCCTCGCGGTTGGCCAGCTCGAAGACTCGCAGGTTCAGCTCGTGGACGAGGAGACTCACGTCATCGGAGGTCATCCCCGTCACGGCCAGCGCACCGGTGGGCTCGACGACGACCGCGGCCCGACGTGCCCGCAGCTCGCGCGACAGTAGCTCGGGGTCGTCGACCCTGATGATGACCGCGTTGCGGCGGCTGGTCGAGATGAAGTCCGACATCTTCCCGCTGGCGATCAGGGCGCCACGACCGATCACGACCAGATGGTCGGCCATCAGCGCCATCTCTGACAGCAGGTGGCTCGAGACGAAGACCGAGCGGCCCTGCTGAGCCAGCGCTTTCAGCATCGTCCGCAACCAGTGCACGCCCTGGGGGTCGAGGCCGTTGGCCGGCTCGTCGAGGATCAGGGTGCCGGGGTCTCCGAGCAAGGCCGTCGCGATCCCGAGGCGCTGTCCCATACCGAGGGAGAAGGTCTTCGGCTTCGCGTTCGCGACGTCGCCGAGCCCGACGATGTTGACGACCTCGATGACGCGGGTCGTGGGGATGTTGTTGGAGACCGCCAGCATCCGAAGATGGTTGACCGCCTTCCGGGTGGGATGGAACGGCTTGGCGTCCAGGACCGACCCGACATGTCTGAGCGGCTCCCTCAGGTCCCGGTAGGCGACGCCGTCGTACGTGGTCACACCTTCGCCGTTGTCGAGGCCGAGCATCAGTCGCATCGTGGTCGACTTGCCGGCGCCGTTGGGTCCGAGGAACCCGGTGACGGAGCCCGGTACGACGTCGAACGACAGCCCCCTGACGGCGGCTTTGCCTTTGAACGTCTTCGTCAACCCGCGCGCCTGGACGAGCGCCATCTATGAAGCCTTCCTCGAGGTCGAGGTCATCCTGTCATGGCAAACGGGCGGGTTCGGGCCAATCAAGGACTACGGTGGATGGTGATGCCCCCCTCGATGACGGGACGCCTGATCACCACTCCCCGCACGCTTACGCAGATGTTGCGCGGTCGAGACGACGGCGAAATCGCCCGATTGCTGAAGCTAAGACCGGATCTAGCCGTCCCACCGCCCACGGATTTCAGCCAGATCGCGTCGCGAGCGACCACCCGGCACTCCGTCAGCCAGGCGCTGCACCTGCTGACGTCGTTCGAGCTCTGGGTGGCTGCGCGAGCGGCAGCCCAGCCCTCGGCGTTCACCGCCGCCGACCTCCTCGTCGGCGATGTGCGGCTCAGCGACCTCGAGGCCGCCTTGCAGCGACTGCTCGGTCTCAGCCTGGTCTGGGGCGACGCCTCCTCCCTGCGGCCCGTCCGCGCCATGGCTGCGATGGTCCCCACCATCGACGCGGCCGGGGCCCCGGCCGCCCAGCCTCCCGTCCCCGACTCGCCGTCGTCTGTGTCACCCGACATGGTCGACAAGGTCGCGGCCGGCTCGGCATTCGAGTTCGTACGCCGGATGGACGTCCTGGTCGAGCACTGCGACCATCAGCCGGCGAAGATGGTGCGGCGCGGCGGCCTGGCGACACGAGACGTCCGCAACCTTGCGGGCCTGCTCGATATCCCGTCCGCTCTCGCCACGGCGCACCTGGAGATCGCGCAGGGCGCCGGTCTGCTGGGTCTGACGAACCGCGGCAACGACGAGGTGCTGCTTCCGACTGCCGGCTACGACGAATGGCAGAGTCTGCCGCTGACCGACCAGTGGGCCTGCATTGTCGAGGCGTGGCTGATGCACCATCCTGCAAGCGGGCCGTGGTGGCTGAAGCGACTGTGCCTCGAGGCGTTCGGCGACCCGCTCGCGAGCTTGGTGTTGACGGCGGCCGACGTGCGGTCCTGGCTTGCGTGGCAGCGGCCGCGCCGGCATCCGTCAGCCGACCGCGAGGCGGTCACCATGCTCGACCAGGCGGCATGGCTGGGCGTGACAGGTCTCGGCGCAAGATCCAGCTTCCTGCTGGTCGACTTCGCGGCCGATGATCTGGACGCTTCCGACGAAGTCGCGGTCAACGAGTCCCGGCTGGCGGCTCTGCTTCCCGTCCGCGTCGACCACGTCGTCGTCCAGGCTGACCTCACGGCGATCGCGCCGGGCCCGCTCAGTCCGGAGGCCGCCCGAGACCTCGGAGCGCTCGCCGACGTCGAGTCCCGAGGCGGCGCCACCGTCTACCGCTTCTCCGCCTCCTCCCTCCAGCGTGCCCAGCGGCTGGGGTGGACGAGCCGCGACGTCCTCGACACGCTGGGACGACGCTCGGCGACACCGCTACCGCAGCCACTGACCTATCTGATCCACGACCTCGACAGGCAGCCCGCCGTCGGGTACTCGGACACTTCCGGATATCCGAGAATGTCCTCCCTCGAATCGCAGTCCCATCGGCTCCCTCAGCGTGCCTCGGCCGGGGTGGCCCAGGCGCTGGGCGAGGACGAGTCGCTCACGACCGATGCGATCGCGGCCATCATCAAGGCGCTGCGAGAGGACGAACCGAACGACGCTCGCCTCTCGTCGAGCTACCCAAGCGACACCGTCTTCCAGTCCCCGGTCGTGACCTTGAGCGAGGCCGTCGAGACCGGCGAGGCAGTGTGGTTCGGATACGTCGACAGCCATGGCATGTCGGGGGAGCGGATCGTCCATGCAGTCTCGGTTGACGACGGCCGACTGAGCGCCCGAGACGTCAAGACCCGGGAGACGCTCACCGTCGCCATGCACCGGATCACGGCTGCCCATATCATGCGCACAGACTCGTAGTGTAAGACTCAAGCCTCATCTTGGCCATTACCGCCAACGGGCCTGGCCCGGTAGGATCCCTGTGTGGACTTCGTTCGCTATGCCGACCTGGCCGCCAGCCTCGTCAACGCCCCGCTCGACAGTGACGACGACCTGGCCACCTATCTGGCGGACCGGAAGTGGCTGCTTCCCCGTCTCAGCGAGCGCGACCTCCCCCCGCTCAGGCGACTGCGTCGAGAGCTACGGGGGGTCTTCGCGGCGGCCGCCACCGTCGACGCCGGCGGCGCGGGCTCCGACGAGGTCGTGGCCCGCGTCAACGCCCTGCTCGCGCGCTATCCCGTGGCACCGCATATCGCCGGACATGACAGCGAGAGCTGGCATCTCCACGTCGCCCAGCGCGGGTCCAGCGTCTCCTCGCTGGTCACGGCGGAGTGCATCATGGGCCTGGCGATGCTGATAGTCGACTTCGGCGCCAACCGGCTCGGCACGTGCTCCGCAGACAAGTGCGCCAACGTCTTCGTCGACACGTCTCCCAACACCTCGCGCCGCTACTGCTCGGACCGCTGCTCGTCCAGGTCCAACGTCGCGGCCTACCGCGCTCGCCGCAAGGCCGGGGCTCACGTATGACCGACGGCCCGCTGATCGTCCAGTCGGACAAGAGCCTGCTGCTCGAGGTCGACCATCCGCAAGCACGGGAGTGCCGACGCGTCATCGCCTCCTTCGCCGAGCTGGAGCGTTCCCCCGAGCACGTTCACACGTACCGCCTGACCCCTCTCGGCTTGTGGAACGCGCGCGCCGCCGGCCATGACGCCGAGCAGGTGATCGACGCCCTGCTGACCTTCTCCCGCTACCCTGCGCCGCACTCGCTCCTGGTCGACATCGCCGAGACGATGGGACGCTACGGCCGGCTCCGGCTCGACAAGCACCCGAGCCGTGGGCTGGTGCTGTCCTGCACCGACCGAGCTGTCCTCGAGGAGGTGATCCGAGCCAAGCGGATCGCCCCGATGCTTGGCGAGCGCATCGACCAGGACTCGGTCATCGTGCACGCCTCGGACCGCGGCAACCTCAAGCAGGCACTGCTCAAGCTGGGTTGGCCGGCCGAGGACCTGGCCGGGTACGTCGACGGCGAGGCTCATCCGATCGAGCTCGACGAGGTCGGATGGACGCTGCGGCCGTACCAACGCGATGCCGTCGAATCAGTGCTGGCCAGCGGCTCCGGTGTCGTCGTGCTGCCCTGCGGGGCGGGCAAGACCATGGTCGGCGCGGCCACGATGGCGCAGGCGAAGACCACCACGCTCATCCTGGTGACCAACACGGTCTCTGCGCGGCAGTGGAAGGAGGAGCTGATCCGGCGTACGACGCTCACTCCCGAGGAGATCGGCGAGTACTCCGGAGCCGTCAAGGAGATCCGGCCGGTCACCATCGCGACCTACCAGGTGATGACGACGCGTCGCAAGGGCGTGTACTCCCACCTGGAGCTGTTCGAGGCTCGCGACTGGGGCCTGGTGATCTACGACGAGGTCCACCTGCTGCCCGCGCCGATCTTCCGGATGACCGCGGACCTCCAGGCACGCCGCCGGATCGGTCTGACCGCCACATTGATCCGGGAGGACGGTCGCGAGGGCGACGTGTTCTCGCTGATCGGCCCGAAGCGCTACGACGCGCCGTGGAAGGACATCGAGGCGCAGGGCTACATCGCACCTGCTGAGTGCATCGAGGTGCGCGTCGACCTCACCCAGCCGGAGCGGTTCGCGTACGCCACTGCCGAGCCCGAGGACCGGTACCGGCTCGCAGCCGACTGCGACAGCAAGGCGGTCGTCGTCGAGCAGCTGGTCCGGCACAACAGCGACGAGCCGACGCTCGTCATAGGGCAGTACATCGACCAGCTGGACGAGCTCGCGGACCACCTCCACGCGCCGCTCATCAAGGGTGAGACGCCGGTCAAGGAGCGGGAGCGGCTGTTCGCGGCGTTCCGGACCGGCGAGATCTCGCTGTTGGTCGTGAGCAAGGTCGCGAACTTCTCGATCGACCTGCCTGAGGCGACCGTCGCGATCCAGGTCTCCGGTACGTTCGGCTCCCGCCAGGAGGAGGCGCAGCGGCTCGGGCGGCTGCTGCGACCGAAAGCGGACGGGCGCACCGCACGCTTCTACAGCGTCGTCGCCCGCGACACCGTCGATGCCGACTTCGCCCAGCACCGCCAGCGCTTCCTCGCCGAGCAGGGATACTCGTACACGATCGTGGACGCGGACGCTCTCCCGGCCTGAGCCACCTTCCGCCTGCTTGACCCCGGCCCTGCCACGTGCGTCAGCCCGCCCCCCGGGCGGCACCCGGGGCGGCACCGGGGCGCCGCTCGGGCGGCACCCGGCCGAAAAGTAGTGTGCGCTGTCATGCACACCGTGCAGCAGACCGCACATCGTTCGCCGAAGGGGTCCCCTCCCCTCCGCCACACCCCGCCGCCACACCCCGCCGCCGGCGAAGCCTGCTGCCCGTCACCCACTCGCTGCCCTCGGGCTCATGAGCTGTGGCTGTCCGCGATGCGGCTTGTCCACAACCTTCGTTGGAGGGGTGGTTAGTCCACAGACTTCGATGGACGCCAAGGATGTCGCCGTCGTTGTCGGTGGCGGAGCCAAGAGTCATGTCCATGTTCACTCCAGGACAATTGATCCGTCAGCAACGAGGTCGGCGCGCATGGACGCAGGCCGGTCTGGCACAGCGCTCCGGCATGGGCCGGAGCATGCTGAGCCGGTATGAGAACGACTCCTGCTATCCGTCGTGGGAAGCCCTCTGCCGGATCATGGCAGCGATGGGCATGCAACCACGGGTAGTGGCCGAGGAGTGTGACGTGACCCTTCATGCGCGGACGGCCAACGACCGACGTGACTTCGCTGACGCGACCTCGGCGCTGAACGGTGTCTGGATGACCGCTGACACCAGTGTCGAGCTGGCCGACATCGTGCTGCCCGACACCCTGAGCCCTGTCCTCCCGGTGCTGGCACTGCGACCGATCGCGGCCCTCCTGGAGGGTTTCGACTACGCCTTCACCGGCAGGGCGTCCCTGCGGATGCAGGGGATCAGCTGCCCGGTGCCGTATGTCAGCGCTGTCCTAAGCCACCAGGCAGGCGTTGCCGATGACATGCTCTGGCGCCGTCTCGGCGAGCGATGTACGGAGACGTCGATGCACCTGTGGTCGCCACGTCTGTGCTGCTACCGACGTTCGCCGAGCCACTGCGATCTGGCGGATGCCGCGGCCGCGGCAGCCGGGGAGCTCGCCTTTCGGACCCGCGAGACGGCGACCGAGCTCCGGGTCCGGCTGACGGATGCTGTGGTGCCGCCACACGTGACCCGGCAGGTGGCGGGGATGGAGCTCCCGTTGCTGGCCCTCTCGGAGTATCGGACCGTCGACGGCAAGCCGCTGGTCGATGTACTCGCCTCGTACGCGATGCACTGAGCGCGCACGGGCGGACTGAGCTCGTATTCGATGGACTGAGCTGGCCAGGATCGGGGAGGATGGTCCGATGCCCTCCGACCAACGCATGGCAGCCGCACGCCCGGATCTCGAAGCAGAGCAGTCTCATCTCGCGCAGTCACGAGAGGCCCTTCGCCGGATGCGGGACCGGACGGCCTCCATGACGGCACTCGGCGGAGACCGGTTCAGCAACGAGTACCTCAAGTTCACCCTCTGGAAGCGGATGAAGGCCCTCGAGGACGACGTGGAGGTGCCGCTCTTCTTCGGCCGGCTCGACTACGGGCAGGATGCCACTGGCGTGCTCGGGCTTCCCGGCGAGCGGTTCTATGTGGGGCGGCGGCACATCACCGACGAGTACGGCGAGCCGATGGTGGTCGACTGGCGCGCCCCGGTATCGCGGCCGTTCTACCGCGCGAGCTCTGGTGTGCCGATGGGTCTGCGGCGACGCAGGCGGTTCGGCTTCTCGCACGGCGTCGTGACGGCCTACGAGGACGAGCAGCTGGCCCGCGACGAGCCACGGCCGAGCGGGACCGCGGCGTTGCACAGCGCCATCCTGGAGGCCGAGATCGAGAGGCCGCGCGTCGGGCCGATGCGCGACATCGTGGCGACCATCCAGCCCGAGCAGGACGACATCGTGCGAGCCGACCTCGCGACCACGGTGTGCGTGCAGGGCGCGCCCGGCACGGGCAAGACGGCTGTCGGCCTCCACCGGGCCGCCTACCTGCTATATGCGCACCGTGACCAGCTCAACCGGCAGGGTGTCCTCGTGGTGGGGCCGAACGCCTCGTTCCTTCGCTACATCGGTGACGTACTGCCCGCGCTTGGCGAGATCGACGCCAACCAGACCACCGTCGAGCAGCTCGTCGCCAGGGTGCGGATCCGCCGCGACGACGTCGCGAGCGTGGCGCGGCTCAAGGGTGACGCCCGAATGGCTCGGGTGATCGAGAACGCCCTGTGGTCGATGGTCGAACCGGTCTCCGAGGGCCTGGTGGTACCCGTCGGCGCGCGGCGCTTCCGCGTTCCGGCGTACGAAGCCGACGCGATCGTCGCGGAGCTCCGCGGCCGCGACGTCCGCTATGGCGCGGGCCGAGCGATGCTTCCTCAGCGGCTCGCGCACGCGATCTTGACGAAGATGGAGCTGGCGGGCGACTCACCCGACGATCGCGTGCAGAACTCGGTGGCGCGCAGCAAGCCGGTCAAACAGCTCACCGACCGTGTCTGGCCGGCGGCCGACCCCGCCAAGCTGGTACTGCGGCTGCTCGGCGATAAGGATTTCCTGGCCACCGCCTCGGCGGGCATCCTCTCCGACGAGGAGCAGGCCAGGCTGCTCTGGCCGAAACCGGCCAAGGGAGTCGGCAGCGCGCCATGGTCACTGCACGACTGCGTGCTCGTCGATGAGGCCCAGGACCTGATCGAGCGCACCACCAGCCTCGGTCACGTCGTCCTCGACGAGGCACAGGACCTCTCGCCGATGATGCTGAGATCGGTCGGACGCCGCTGCTCGACCGGGTCCGCGACCATACTCGGAGACCTCGCCCAGGCGACGACCCCCTGGTCGGTGGGGTCGTGGCCCGAGGCGCTCGCGCATCTCGGCAAGCCCGGCTCACACATCGAGGAGCTCACCTTGGGCTTCCGCGTACCGGGTGAGGTGATCGAGTATGCCGCGCGTCTGCTGCCTCTCATCGCGCCCACCCTCGCCCCACCGACGTCGGTCCGCCGCGCCCGCGGCGAGCTCGACATCATCCGAACGACTGATCCGCTGGCGGCGGCCGTCAAGGCCGTGGCCGCCGTCCATTCCGCGGCTGTCGGCTCGATCGGCCTGATCGTCGCCGACGCCGACGCCGCGGCAGCAGCGTCGGCGCTCACCGCAGCCGGTGTGGAGCACGCCCTTCTCGGTCGCGAGAATGACCTGGACGCCCAGATCGAAGTCATCCCGGCATCGCTGGCCAAGGGCCTCGAGTTCGACCATGTCGTGCTGCTCGAGCCGGCCCGGCTGGTCGCCGGAGAAGCTGACGAGCTCACTGGGCTCCGACGACTTTACGTCTGCCTGACCCGCGCGGTCACCTCACTGGTCGTGGTGCACTCCGAGCCGATGCCGCTCGCGTTGCGTTGACCAGGCGGTCCGCGACCTCTTCGGCACGAGGCCGGTCGTGTCCGTCATGGCCTCACCCTGGGCCGACAGGCGATCATGAGGGGCGTGACCGACAAAGCGATGGCGAACGCCCCGGAGTCCGACGAGAGGGCGCGCCTGCTGTCACAGTGGTCGGACCTGGTGCCGCAACAGCCGGGAGGCGGAGCCGAGATCATCGCCAGGTACGCGGACCCGGCCCGGCGCTACCACACCGTCGCTCACCTGAGCGCAGTCCTCGAGGGGGTCCGCGAGCTCTCCGACGTGGCGATGCAGCCACACCTGGTGGCATTGGCAGCCTGGTTCCACGACGCCGTGTACGACGTCCGACGCGACGACAACGAAGAGCAGTCCGCGGCTTTGGCCATGCTGAAGCTGGGCGAGGCGGGCTTGGAGGCTGTTGACATCACCGAGGTCGCCCGCCTCGTCCGACTGACGGCGACGCATGCTCCTGCCGCGGACGACGTCAACGGGGCGGTGCTCTGCGATGCCGACCTGTGGGTTCTCGCCGCCGACGGGGCCGGCTACGACGCTTACGTGCGGGCGGTCCGCGCCGAGTACGCCCATGTCGGCGACGACGACTTCCGGCGCGGCCGGGTGGCGGTCGTGGAGCAGCTGCTGGCTTTGCCATCCCTCTTCCGTACCCCACGAGGACAGGATCGGTGGGAGCAGCCGGCTCGGCACAACCTCGAAGCCGAGCTGGCCCGACTGCACTGAGGCCTCACCAGTGCAGGGTCAGCGACGGGCGTCGTTCGGCTTCCAGGGTGGCGGCCACACCGAGCGGGAAGCTCCGCGTGCTCTCGGTGTGGCCAACGTCGAAGCCGGAGACGATCGGCACGTCCAGTGGCCGCAGCCGGGTGACCAGGACCGACTCCGCCTGGCCCGGTGCCCCGCACCGGGTGAATGCTCCGAGGACGATGCCTCGGACGCCGTCGAACCAGCCCGCACGTAGCAGCTGGGTGGCGAGCCGGTCGACGCGGTAGGGCCGCTCCTCGACATCCTCCAGCACGACGACGCCGCCCTGCGCCGGACGGCTGAAGCCAGTGCCGACCTCGGCAGCGAGCAGCGCGAGGTTGCCCCCGGTCAGTACCCCCGTGGCCCGGCCCGGCACCTCGATTGACACGTCAGCACCGTCGAACAGGTCTGTCACCGACCGCGGCTGCATCACGAGCTGTCGGAAGGACTGCGCGCTCGCCTCGTCGGCCGCGCCGAGGGAGCTGACATTGTGGCCATGGACCGTCATCAGCCCGAGCCGTCCCGCTACAGCTTGGTGCAGCGCTGTGATGTCGGAGAACCCGCTCAGCAGCTTCGGTGCGGCCTCGGCGAGGCGCCGCCAGTCCAGCAGGTCGAGGATCAGCTGGGTCCCGAACCCGCCCCTCGCGGGTATCACCGCAGCGACCTCAGGGTCCATCCACGCGGAGGCGAAGTCGGCCGCTCGGTCCTCGTCGGTTCCTGCGAGGTAGCCCAGCCGCGGGTGGACCGCCCCTGCGTGGGGGCCGACGCGCACCTGGAGGCCCCAGCTCTGCAGCCGCCTGACACCCGGCGCAAGGTCGTCGGCCGAGATCGGGCCCGCGACCGCAGGGACGCCGACGATGTCCCCGGCCGCGAGGGCGGGTGGCTCCAGAAGCTCGCGGCCGGGCCGTCTGGGGGCCATCGACGACGCCTTGCGACGTCGGAGGCCGGCGGAGTCCAGGCGGCGGATCACCTCACGTGAGGACACCGGCGTGGCGCCACGGGTGACCAGGTCGTGGTAGCGCTCGGCGGGTACGTCGTAGTGGTCGCGCTCGAACCCGCGCCTGGGCACTGCGTTGACGGCGGCGAAGTCGTGCAGCTCGGCGAAGGACACGTCGCTCACGAGATGAGACCACAGCCGCCCGTGGGCCGGCCAGGCCGGCGGATCGATGAGGATCGTCACTCCTCAGCCGGCCCGCCCGCTCCGGCTCACCGGCCCGGCGACCTCGTCGTCCAGCAGCATCCGCCAGGACCGGACGAAGCCGGCGTCCACGTGCGCCTTCGTCCATGAGCCGCCGGGCCGCACGGCCGCTCCCAGGTGCACCCGCGGGATACCAGCGCGGACCAGCCAGGGGACGTGCTCGGGCCGGACACCGCCTGCGGCGATCGCCAGCGCCCCGAAGGCCGGATCGGCGCCCGCGAGCGCCACCAGGTCGTCGATACCGGTCTCCAGACCCAGCACGGCGCCTGCTGTGTGGACGGCGTCGAGGCCGGGAACCGGCGCCAGCTGCCGCCACGCCCTGCGAGCATCGAGGGCCGAGTCGAAGGCCCGGTCGAATGTCCAGGGCACCCCGCTGAGCGCGTCGGCCAGGGCCGCGCAGACCTCCACGTCGACGTCGAGGTCGGCGGTGAGGAAGCCGAAGACGAACCCCTCGACCCCGAGCGACAGGTAGTCCCCCGCCAGGCCGACGAGGCGGGTGAACTCACCGCCTGACGTGCTCAGGCCGGGTGACAATCTCAGCGTGACGCGCACGGGCACGTCGACGGATCGGACGATCGCGCTCGCTGCCGCCGGCTCGACCGATTGGGCCTGCGCGCCGGACCAGGCACACACGTGCAGACGGTCCGCTCCGCCCGCTTGTGCCTGCTCGGCGTCCGAGGGGTGCAGCGCAACGACCTCCAAGCATCCTGCACTCCGTTCACGAGTGGTCATTTGAACAGAGTGCCAGGATGGGGGCCATGACGTCGGGAGACCCGCTGCTGACCGCGCGAGCACTCGTCCTGCGCGACCTCGCCGCCCAGGGGCTCCTCGATCCTCATACCGTGTCCGTGGTCGAGGACTGTGTCGCCGAGCGACGATGGTGGCTTTCACAGTGGGCGCCCGGAGCCTCCTTCGTCGACGGCCTGGTCGCCCAGGATGTGCAGGACGCCCTCTTCGACGAGGCGCGCCGGTGGCCCGTGT
Source organism: Propionibacteriales bacterium (assembly GCA_038239485.1). GTDB lineage: Bacteria > Actinomycetota > Actinomycetes > Propionibacteriales > Nocardioidaceae > DASQEH01. The sequence goes on along the minus strand of JBBSET010000045.1, from coordinate 18,023 downwards.
GCGCCGGCTGCCCCGATCCCGTCGAGCACAGCCTGTCCATCGAGCCCGAGCTGGGTCCCGACCCGCACTGGGTCTGCTCGGAGTCCGGGGCTGTCGTGGCGCCGCTTGGACAACTTCCGACCGACCATGTCGCCGACGTTTGACGATCGGTTGACGGAGGGGCTCAACATGGCTTAGCCTGGTTGACAAGCCCCGTTGAGCCGGTATCAACCGGCTTGCCTGAGAGACGAGTTGCATTGTGACCACCCAGCCCCTTGGCGACCATGCCTGGCTCCCCGTCCCGATCGATCTGGTCGCCGAGGTGCACGCCTTCATCGCAGAGCGTCGCGGCGGCCCGCTTAGGCAACCGGCGGGCTTCGTACCGCAGGAGCAGGACTGGTCGAAGGACGAGCTGGTCTACTTCGACCGCGAAGACAACCTGACCTTGCGGAGGTTCCGGCAGCTGCTCGACGTCCTTTCCGCCCGGCCGGGCCGGGCCAATGCGATGTCACGGCTGGACCTCGCGACGGCGCTCGACATCACCCCCGACCAGCTGGACAGCGTCTTCACCAACGTTTCGCACTGGATGAAGCGCGACTTCTCGCGCGACGAGCCCCCGGCGCGGTGGATCCGCGGCGACGACATCGACGCATCCCTGCCGCGAGTCTCGTACCGCTGGATGAATACGACCGACGCCAGAACGTGGCGGCTGCTGCGCAAGCTCGCGCCCGTGACGTCCTAGCCGGACGTCGCCTCCCCCTCGGTGCCGGCGGCAGCCTTGGCGGCGTTTGCAGCGTCGGCACGCCACTCGGCCAGCAGCTCGGGGGTGTCCACGTCAGCGCCCGAGCCGATGTCGGAGCACTCGACCAACGTCACGGGACGGCTGCTGAGGTAGTCGCGCGCCCCGCGGTCGCCGCGAGCGGTACCGCGCACACCGGCCCAGTGGTCACGGCCGATCAGGACCGGATGACCCGGCTGGCCCTGGTAGGCCGCCCGGGCGAGTATGCGGGGTGCCACCAGGTCGGCAAGCCGACGGATGACTCCTGCTCCCACACCGGGCGTGTCCACCAGCATCACGATGACGGCGTCAGCAGCCGCTGTGGATCCGTTGGTGACGGCGCCACGGTCACCGGTCGCGCCTGCTGCCAGGGCCGCCAGACCGGCGCCCAGGGAGACGGCCATCCCATCGGCCCAGTCGGTCGCCTCGACCACCCGGCATCCCGCGGGGACCTCTCCCCGGACCATCGAGGCGGCGGCCCCCACCACCACGGTGACGTCGGCAACCCCGCCGTCGTGCAGCGCGGCGACAGCCCTGGCCAGCCAGGTCTGGCCGGCCGCGTCCGCCACCAGCGCCTTCGGGCCACCGAGGCGTCGACCCTCCCCGGCGGCAAGGACCAGCCCGACAGCAACCGGTGTCATGTGGCGACGTCCTCCATCTCACGCATCGCCCGCAGCACGTTGCCGTGGCAGAGCTTGGCCAGCTCCGGCTGCGACCAGCCTCGTGCGCGCAGTGTCTCGAGCAACAGCGGATAGCTCGACACGTCGCCCATGCCCTGCGGGAAGAACCTCGACCCGTCGTAGTCGCCGCCCAGCCCGACGTGATCCAGGTCAGCCACATCTCGCACATGGTCGACGTGGTCGGCAACGTCCTCGGCAGTGCACGGCGGAGGCGGATCGCTCGCGAGCCGGCCGGCGATGACCGCGTCGCCGTCGCCGAGCCTGCGCCGGTCGCCGCCGGTGGCTTCGACCTCGGCCAGACACTCGGCATACCAGTCCGCGATCGGCTGGGAGACGAACATCGGGACGAACGTCACCATGCAGACACCCCCGTTGGCGGGCACGCGCAACAGGATGTCGTCGGGCACATTGCGCGTGACGTCGCACACCGCACGCGCACTGCTATGGCTGAAGATCACCGGAGCCGCCGCGACGTCGAGGGCGTCGGCCATCACATCGGCGGTGACGTGGCTGAGATCGACGAACATGCCGATCCGGTTCATCTCGCGGACCACCTCACGGCCGAAGTCGGTAAGACCGCCCACTGCCGGAGTGTCGGTGGCGGAGTCAGCCCAGGGGACATTCTCGTTGTGGGCAAGGGTCATGTAGCGCACGCCGAGCGCGTGCATGATCCGGAGCGTACCCAGCGAGCAGTCGATGGAGTGTCCGCCCTCCATCCCGAGAAGCGATGCGATTCGGCCGGACGTCACGATCGCGTCGACCTCGTCGGCGGTCACGGCGAGGGCGAAGACCCGGGGGTGAAGGGCCACCAGCCGGCGGACGAAGTCGATCTGCTCGAGCGTGCCGCGGACCGCGCGGTCACCCGCCCACGAGGACGGGACGTACACCGACCAGAACTGGGCCCCGACGCCACCGGCCCGCAGCCGCGCTATGTCGGTCTGCAGACGTGGCTCGCCGCCGACGAGGTCGACGGCATCGAAGTCGTAGTTGAAGAGCTGGCGCATCGACCACGCGAGGTCGTTGTGCCCATCCATCACCCAGAGGTCGCCGGACGTCATGGCGTCATCTTGCCAAGGCCGGCGTTGCGATGGGCAAACAGTGACGCCGTCGGAGCCGGTGGCCTACCGTCTGGCGATGATCGATCCGGATGAGCAGCAGACAAAGCCGCATCCACGGGACCTGCCGCCGGGCACTCGGCTGCTGTTCGCGATCTTCGGCGTGCTGATGACCATCGTGTATCTCGTCGAGATCAACAGTTCCAGGGAATGGACGCAGGACAGCTGCCGAATCAGTGTCGTCGGACAGGGCCTCGCCTGTGCAGCCACGCATGGCTCCGGGACCCTGCGGCACACCTGAGCAGACTCGGCGGCATCGGTTGTCAGCGGACCGGACCACGGGCTCAGCATCGACTGCTGGGACATCGACGTCGCCGGTGGCACCGAGCCCTACGATCGTCGGATGGCACATCCGCACTGGCCGTTGTTCGACCTTCGGCTGAGGGCGCCCGACCTGGAGCTCAGGCCGTTGACCGAGCCTGATGTCGACATCATCGCCCGTCAGTTCCCGGCCGACGTCGAACAGAATCCGGCCTTCCCCCGCTATGCCGGGGCGGATCCCGCCACGTTTCGCGGGACGGTCGCCCACCAGCAGCACTGGACCGCACTTGGGAGCTGGCGGACCGATGCCTGGCGGCTCGACTTCGCTGTCCTGCGCGAGGGCGTGCTGGTCGGTACCCAGGAGCTCGAGGGCAACGACTTCGCCGCCGTGCGGACGGTCGACACGTCGTCATTCCTGTTCGAGCACGCCCGCGGTCACGGTCTCGGCAAACAGATGCGCAGAGCGGTGCTCACGCTGGCGTTCGGCCCGCTGGAGGCTGCGGCCGCCATCACCTCCGCGTGGCATGACAACCAGGCGTCTCTCGGCGTTTCCCGATCGCTGGGCTACGTCGACAACGGGGTCGAATCACACCGCCGCGGCTCCGGTGTCGACACTATGGTCCACCTGCGACTGGCACGGTCGGCCTGGCTGGCGTCGGGCGGATCCGCTGGCATCGAGATCGTGGACTTCGACCCTTGCAGGCCATACTTCGGCCTCGCGGCCGTCAGTCGCTGACGTCGATCCGGATCCGCTTGTTGCCCGTTGCCCTTGCCCTTGGACTCGGTTCCGGTCACCGTGACGTGACCGACCTCGGTGGGACTGAGCACGTGGGTCCCGCCGTCAGTCTGCTTGTCCAGCCCGACGATGTCGACCAGGATCTCCCGGGCCACCGTAGCGACGAACGGCCCCGACCAAGAAGGTCGGGGCCGTTCGGGGTGTTGTGCGAGCGGAACCTAGCTGAGCAGATGCTTCTGAGCAGAGCTCAGAAGTCCATCCCACCCATGTCGGGGCCGCCGCCGCCCGGGCCGCCCGCGGGGGCCTTCTCGGGCTTGTCGGCAACGACTGCCTCGGTGGTGAGGAACAACGCGGCGATGGAGGCGGCGTTCTGCAGCGCAGAGCGGGTCACCTTCGCCGGGTCGATGATGCCGGTGCTGATCATGTCGACGTACTCGCCGGTCGCAGCGTTGAGCCCGAAGCCGGACTCGATGTTGCGGACCTTCTCAGCAACGACGCCGCCTTCGTGGCCGGCGTTGATGGCGATCTGCTTGAGAGGAGCCTCCGCGGCGAACTTCACGATGGCCGCGCCGGTCGCCTCGTCGCCGACCAGGTCGAGCTTCTCGAACGCGACGACTGTCGCCTGCACCAGGGCCACGCCACCACCGGCGACGATGCCCTCTTAGACGGCAGCCTTCGCGTTGCGGACGGCGTCCTCGATGCGGTGCTTACGCTCCTTGAGCTCGACCTCGGTGGCAGCGCCGACCTTGATCACCGCAACGCCGCCGGCCAGCTTGGCCAACCGCTCCTGCAGCTTCTCGCGGTCGTAGTCGCTGTCGCTCTTGTCGATCTCGGCGCGGATCTGGTTGACCCGGCCGGAGATCTGGTCGGGGTCACCCGCACCTTCGACGATCGTGGTCTCGTCCTTGGTGACGACGACCTTGCGAGCCTGACCGAGCAGGTCGAGCCCGGCGGTCTCGAGCTTGAGGCCGACCTCTTCGCTGATGACCTGGCCACCGGTGAGGATGGCGATGTCCTGCAGCATGGCCTTGCGACGGTCACCGAAGCCGGGGGCCTTGACGGCGACCGACTTGAAGGTGCCGCGGATCTTGTTGACGACGAGCGTGGCGAGAGCCTCGCCCTCGACGTCCTCAGCCAGGATCAGCAGGCCCTTGCCGGACTGCATGGTCTTCTCGAGGATCGGCAGCATGTCTTTGACGGCCGCGATCTTCGAGTTGACGATGAGCACGTAGGGGTCGTCGAGGACGGCCTCCATGCGCTCGGCGTCGGTCACGAAGTAGGGCGAGATGTAGCCCTTGTCGAAGCGCATACCCTCGGTGAGCTCGAGCTCGAGCCCGAAGGTGTTGCTCTCCTCGACGGTGATGACGCCCTCCTTGCCGACCTTGTCCATGGCCTCGGCGATGATCTCACCGACCTGGGTGTCACCGGCGGAGATGGAGGCGGTCGAAGCGATCTGCTCCTTGGTCTCGACGTCCTTGGCCATGGCGAGCAGCTGTGCGCTGACTGCCTCGACCGCGGCTTCGATCCCGCGCTTCAGTGCCATCGGGTTCGCGCCGGCAGCGACGTTGCGCAAGCCTTCGCGGACCATGGCCTGAGCAAGCACCGTTGCCGTCGTCGTGCCGTCTCCGGCGACGTCGTCGGTCTTCTTGGCTACTTCCTTGACGAGCTCGGCGCCGATCTTCTCGTACGGGTCTTCGAGCTCTATTTCCTTGGCGATGGAGACACCGTCGTTGGTGATCGTCGGCGCACCCCACTTCTTTTCGAGAACGACGTTGCGGCCCTTCGGGCCGAGCGTCACCTTGACGGCGTCAGCGAGGGTGTTCATTCCCCGCTCGAGGCCGCGCCGGGCTTCCTCATCGAACGCAATGATCTTGGGCATGTACGCGATTCCTCCGCGCTTGAGGTGTGAAGGATCGGTCGGCACGACGCCCGCGACGGACGGATCCCACCCTGCTGCAGACCATTCCCGCAGCCGATCGAACCCTCGCCGAACCAACCAGTTGTCACTCTCAGGTCGAGAGTGCTAATCAATTATTAGCACTCGCCCCGGTCGAGTGCAAGCCGGCGCCGCCGGGCGTGGGTACCGCCGAACGGGCAGCCGGCCCGCCGCGCGGCGGTACCAGCGAGATCACCACCTGGGTGAATCCGTCATGCGTGCTGACGCGTGCACGCAGACCCGCGGCGTTGACCATGTTGAGCACCGCCCGGTTGCTGGGACGGACCGTCAACACGAGCTGGGCGAGCGCACGCCGGGTGGCCTCGCGGGTGGCGGCGTTGAGTAGTGCCGTGCCCAGGCCCTGGCGCTGACAGCGGTCCACGACAAGCTGTCCGACCTCCGCACCGGACGACGGGTCGTCGTCGAAGGGCGCGACCGTGGCGATACCCACGAGGTCCTCACCACGCTCGGTCAGCAGGGAGAACCCGCCTTCCGGACACAGCAGCCGGGCGGCCAGCCCGACCCCGAGCACGGCCATCGGGGAGAGGTAGCGTTGCTCGATCGTGGCCGGGGAGCACTCGGCGTGCATCCGGACCAGTGCGCGGACATCGTTGATCGTCCCCAGCCTGGTCGCAACCCCCATGGGTCCAACGATCCCCGGCGGAGGTAACCACCCGGCACCATACGTGTTTCGCGGGCGATAACTCGCCCGATGGCGCGCTCAGCCGCCTGCGACCGCTGGGATGACCGAGATCTGGGTACCGTCGGCGACAGGAGTTCCGAGCCCGTCGAGGAACCTCACGTCGTCGTTGCCGACATACACGTTGACGAAGCGCCGAAGAGCGCCCTGCTCGTCGACGATGCGTCCCTTGATACCGGGATACGACGCGTCGAGGGAGTCGAGCACGTCGCTCAGAGTGTCGCCGTCGGCGGCCACCTCGGACTCCCCCGCGGTGTAGGTCCGCAGGATCGTCGGGACTCGGACACGTGCGCTCATCGTTACCTCACAGTCTCGTGGCCGTAAAGGCGGAGTAGGTCGGGTCGATCGTCGCAGCCGGGCCGACCCGGTCGGCGATCGCGTCCAGAGTCTTGAGCCCGTCACCGGTGTTGAAGACCACGGTCTCCTGGTCCGGGTCGAGCTGGCCCGTCTCCACCAGCTTCTTCAATGTCGCGACGGTGACTCCCCCGGCGGTCTCGGCGAAAACGCCCTCCGTGCGCGCCAGCAGCTGGATAGCGTCACGGATCTCGTCGTCGGTGACTGCCTCGACGCTGCCGTTGGTGCGGCGGCAGACGTCCAGCACGTAGGGTCCGTCGGCCGGGTTGCCGATCGCGAGCGACTTGGCGATGGTGTCGGGCTTGACCGGCCGGACCACATCCTGTCCGGCCCGGAAAGCGCTGGCCACCGGCGAGCAGCCGAGCGCTTGGGCGCCGAAGATCCGGTACGGCGACTCTTCCACCAGTCCGAGCCCGACCAGCTCGGTGAGGCCCTTGTCGACCTTCGTCAACTGGGCGCCGGACGCCACCGGGATCACGACCTGCTGCGGGAGCCGCCAGCCGAGCTGTTCGGCGACCTCGTACCCGAGGGTCTTGGAACCCTCGCCGTAGTACGGGCGGACGTTGACGTTGACGAACGCCCAGCCCTCCTCCTCGCCGGCGATCTCCGAGGCGAGCTTGTTGACGTCGTCGTAGGTGCCCCTGACGGCGATCAGGGTCCCCCCATAGACCGCACTGGCCGTGATCTTCGGCTGCTCGAGGTTCTCGGGGATGAAGACCACGCTCCTGATGCCGGCGCGGGCAGCGGCCGCGGCGACGGCATTCGCCAGGTTGCCGGTCGAGGGGCAGGCCAGCACCTGGAGGCCGAGCTCGCGCGCTGCGGCCAGCGCCACGGCCACCACCCGGTCCTTGAAGGAGTGCGTGGGGTTGCCTGAGTCGTCCTTGACCCAGAGCTTCTTGATCCCCAGCTCACGGCCCAGGTTGTGGGCGCGGAGCAAGCGGGTCATGCCGGGCTCCATGTTGGGGATGCCGGCGATGTCGGGTCGCACCGGGAGCAGGTCGGCGTAGCGCCAGATGTTGTTCGGGCCGCTCTCGATCTGCGCGCGTGTCACCGTCGGGAAGTCGTATCCGACCTCGAGCGGCCCGAAGCACTCGGGACAGGCGTAGAAGGGGCCGAGCGGCTGCTCCGCCCGGCACTCGCGACAGACCAGTGCCCTGGCGTTGCCGAAGGGGCGGGACAACGCCTTACTGCCGAGGTCCGGCGTCGGTGCGTTGGTCGGCAGCGAGTCAGTCGACACGGATTGAAGGGTGGTGCTCATGAGGCCTCCTTCTCATCTGCCTCGCTGCGACCGTCGCCGCGAGTCGGATTTGGCACCGGGTGGCGACGAAAACGCATTCGCCATGGTTGCCGGGGCTTCAACGGGCCGTTCCCTCTGCCCCTCTCGATGAGGAGCCCCCAGCCTAACGCCTGCCGTCTCGCCTGGGGGGATACCCATCCGCACTCTGAGACCGTCCGCCGAAGAGTGCAGGCGGCTCAGGAGAGGGACGGGAGGGCGGTCACCAGATCCGCGATGAAGGCAGCCACTCCTGGCGGCCCGTCGACGACCAGGTCAGCCCGTTCGGCGAGCATGGCGACCTCGTCCGAACCGGAGCAGACAAGCAGTCCGGCAATGCCCTCTCCGCGCAAGCGGTCCACCTCGTCGAAGGCCGCCAGGTCGCCCAGGTCGTCACCGGTGAACGCGACCACCGTGGCGCCTGTCTGGTCCACCAGCGAGCGCAGCGCCTGACCCTTGTCCATTCCGGCCGGCCGCAGCTCGATGACGAACCGGCCGGGCTCGGCGACCAGATCCGCCTCCTCGGCCAGGTCGCTCAGGGGTACCTCCATCCGCGCGAAGGCCGCCGCCGGGTCGGGCAGCCGGCGGACATGCACGGCGAGCGAGAGTCCCTTGTCCTCCACGTCGGCGGCAGTCAGGTCGAGCGAGCCCAGCAGCCCAGGCAGGCGGTCGCGGACGAGCGCGAGGCCGGCAGCGGGCTCGGCGGTGCGCAGCTCACCGGTCGACGCGTCCCACCGTTCCATTCCGTAGTGGCCCATGACCACGAGCCGCTCGAGGCCGGGCTCGGACGCGAAACCACCAAGGTCGACGGCGAGCTGCGCGGGACGCCCGGTGACGATCGCCACCAGCCCCACGCGGGAGGACAGCGCGGCGAGCGCAGCCGGGATGTCGGGGTGAACCACGGCCTTCGAGGGGTCCTCGACGATGGCCGACAGCGTGCCGTCGTAGTCGAAGGCCACGAGCGCGTGACCGGCGCCCGACAGGAGGGCGCGCAGGCCGTCGCGGCCCTGCTGGGTGTGAGGTTCGGTCGTCATCCGACCAGTCAACACGACCCGATCAGGACGAGGTGAGGATGACCGTCAGGCGATCGAACGGCATCGGGGCCACCGTGGGACGGAGTCGCTCGATGTGCAGCACCGCAGCGAGCAGGCGAGCGTCCTTGCGGAGTCCTTGGGGGTAGTAGACCGTGCTCGCCGGGATGTCACCGTGCCAGTTGTCGGTGGCCGCGACCTTCCAGCCCGCCCCTTCGAGGATGGCGGCCTTGACGCCGGCCAGCCCGCTGACACTCGAGTTGTTGTAGACCCCGACCAGCACGTCCGGTACGCGCGTCGGGGTGGCGGCCCCGTGGTGGGTGCGCGGCGAGGGCGCCGCCGCGGCATGTCGGTGGCGGGAAGGGCTCGCCTTGCGCTGATGGTGGGTGGAGTGATCCGCCGGCCTCGAGACACGCTGATCAGCGGCCGGCTTGTCGGCCGCGCTCGTTGCAGCGGCGGCCAGTCCGATCCCCGCTGCGACCACAACCGTCACGCCCAAGACCGTGACAGCCGACGGTAGGGCCATCGGTCAGATCTCGATGCCGAGGCGCCGCGCCGAGCGCTGACGCTGCCGAGCGGCGCGCAGCCGCCGGAGCCGTTTGACGAGGAGCGGGTCGAAGGCGATCGCCTCCGGCCGGTCGATGAGGACGTTCAGGACCTGGTAGTACCGGGTCGCGGACATCGCGAACTGCTCGCGTACGGCCTGCTCCTTCGCGCCGGCGTACTTCCACCACAGTCGCTCGAACGCCAAGATCTCCTGGTCCCGCTCGGACAGGGCCGCAACGGGCTTCCCTGACTCCGACGAGGATGAGGCGACGTTGGCGGCGTCCATTCTCTGCCCTCCTGAGACATCGAGACGATGAGAGGCGATGCACCTCATCCGCCCATCGTAGGTGTTGAATGACAGGCTTGTCATTCACCGGTGCCGACGCGCCGAGGCTTCGACAGCGAGCGGCTCGAGGGTGTTCGATGCAGAGGGCGTCACCCAGCCGCCGTCGAGGAGACCAAGCCATGACCCACACCAGCTCGTTCGTCGTCGTTGCCAACCGGCTGCCCGTCGACCGCGTATCAGGACCTGACGGCGGCCAGTGGCGCACGTCGCCCGGGGGCCTGGTCACAGCCCTCGAGCCGGTCCTTCGCAAACAGGACGGGATCTGGATCGGTTGGGCCGGATCCGGCCTCGACAGCTACGAGCCCTTCGCCGCGGACGAGCTCTCCCTCGTCCCGATCGAGATCTCCGCGGACGAGATCGAGGAGTACTACGAGGGCATGTCCAATGCCACCCTGTGGCCGCTCTACCACGACGTCGTCGTGAAGCCGGTGTTCAGGAGGGAGTGGTGGGACACGTATGTGCGGGTCAACCAGCGATTCGCCGACGCGGCTGCGGCGGCCGCCGACCAAGGTGGCACGGTGTGGGTGCAGGACTACCAGCTACAGCTGGTCCCGGCCATGCTGCGCGACCAGCGGCCCGATCTCAAGATCGGGTTCTTCCTGCACATCCCCTTCCCACCTGCCGAGCTGTTCCGCCAGCTGCCGTGGCGCGACGAGATCCTGCGCGGACTTCTCGGAGCGGACCTGGTGGGATTTCAGCGTCCCGGTGGCGCGTCGAACTTCGCCAGACTGGTCCGGGCCAGGCTCGGTCACAAGACCCATCGGGACCGGATCGAGCTGGACGACGGCCGGGAGGTCTCCGCGCGGGCGTACCCGATCTCGATCGACTTCGCCGAGCTCGAGACGCTGGCCAAGACGGCCGCGGTCGCCGCACGTGCCGACGAGATCCGCGACGAGCTCGGCAACCCGCGCTACATCCTGCTCGGTGTCGACCGGCTCGACTACACGAAGGGGATCCGCCAGCGGCTGCGTGCCTTTGGGGAGCTCATCGTCGACGGCCGGCTCAGCGTCGAGGACGCTGTGTTCGTGCAGGTCGCCTCACCCAGCCGGGAACGGATCGGGCCCTATCAGGAGGTCCGTGACGACATCGAGCGCTGGGTGGGTCGCATCAACGGCGACCTGTCCCGCATCGGCCGGCTGCCGATCCACTACCTCCACTCGTCGTACTCGAAGGACGAGATGGCCGCGCTGTTCCGAGCCGCCGACGTCATGGTGGTGACGCCCTTCGCCGACGGCATGAACCTGGTGGCGAAGGAGTACGTCACCTGCCGCTTCCAGAACACGGGCGCCCTCGTGCTGTCAGAGTTCGCCGGGGCTGCTGACGAGCTCAAGCAGGCATTCCTGGTCAACCCCCACGACATCAACGGCCTGAAGGACACGATGTGGGCGGCGATCCAGGCGCCGCGGCAGGACCTCGGCAGGAGGATGAGATCGATGCGCAGGCAGGTCCGCGAGCATGACATCGCCCGCTGGGCGCAGAACTTCCTCGCCGACCTGCGGGAGGCCTGAGGCTCCGAGCAGACGCCCACCGTCGTGGCGGACACGCCGACGGCGACATCCCGGGGCAGGGCTGACCAGCGGACTAGTGTTGGGGCAGGTCATCCGATGGAACCGGCCCGCTCACAGCACAAGGTGGAGGCTCCGCAGAGTATGAGTTTGCGGAGCCTCCGTCTGTGTCGCGACGACAACGCGCCGAGAACTGCCGGCCGCCGGTTTCCCCCTTCCCCAGTACGGCAGAGTGGGCGGCGTGACCCCCGCGCCGCTGAGCGACCTGATGGCGCCGGACTGGGCGTCGGCACTCGCTCCCGCTCAGGAGACCGTGACCGCGATCGGCGGGTTTCTGCGGGAGGAGACGGCCGCGGGCCGGCGCTTTCTACCCGCCGGGAAGCACATCCTGCGCGCCTTCACGCGGCCCCTTGCCGATGTCCGGGTACTGATCGTCGGGCAGGATCCGTACCCGACACCTGGGCATCCGGTCGGGCTGTCCTTCTCGGTCAACCGCGACGTCCGGCCGCTGCCGAAGAGCCTGGCCAACATCTTCTGTGAGCTGGCGAGCGACATGCACGTACCCATGCCCCCTCACGGCGATCTGTCGGCATGGGCCGACCAGGGCGTTCTGCTGCTCAACCGGGTCCTGACAGTGCGGGCCGGCGCGCCCGGCTCCCATCGCGGCCACGGCTGGGAGTCGGTGACGGACCTCGCGATCCAGTCGCTGGTAGCCCGAGGAGGGCCGCTGGTAGCCATCTTGTGGGGTCGCGACGCGCAGTCGTTGACCCCCGTCCTCGGCGAGATCCCCGTCATCTCCAGCCCCCACCCGTCCCCGCTCTCGGCGTCGCGCGGCTTCTTCGGGTCCCGGCCCTTCAGCCGCGCCAACGACGTGCTGCTGAGCCGTGGGGGCACACCCGTCGACTGGACCCTCGACAGTCGCATGGCCGCTCCATAACACCGACGCGTCCGTACGGTGTGAACGGGGGCGGCCCCTCTGGCAAGGTTGACGCATGACCGAGATCTCCGACGACATCCCGCCCGAGCAGTCCGAGCAGCTCGACCAGATCCAGGAAGAGGACTCGCTCGTCGATCGTGGCACTGACGACGTGCTCGACGAGGGCTACTCCCCAGCCGAGCGGTACTCGGCCGCCGAGAGCTTCGGCAACACCGCCGCCGAAGAGCGCGAGGGTGAGACGCTCGAACAGCGGCTGGCGCAGGAAGAGCCCGAGCTCGCTGTCGAGTTCGACGACGAGTACCTCGATGACGGTGAGGTCGGCGACGCCCGGGCCGGCCGCCTTGTCGACCCCGACGAGGGCAGCAGTGAGGACGTCGACTCCGAGATGTTCGCCTCCGACGTCGGTATCGACGGTGCCGGGGCGAGCGCTGAGGAGGCGGCCGTCCATGTCGTCGCCGACTTCGACTACGAATCCGAGTGAGTACGGCCGGCCCGGACGCGCCGGACGACGAGGAGACACAAGACGAGTCCACCGGCACCGTCCTGCTGGCGGGCAGTGCCAACCTGGCCATCGCCGTGGCCAAGCTGGCCGGAGGCCTGCTCTCCGGCTCCACCGCGATGCTCGCCGAGGCGGCCCACTCGGTCGCCGACACACTGAACCAGGTCTTCCTGCTCACGGCCCTCAAACGCAGTCAGAAGCCTGCTGACGCGCAGCACCCGTTCGGCTACGGCATGGAGCGCTACTTCTGGTCGCTCCTGGCCGCGGCGGGGATCTTCGTTCTCGGCGCCGGCTTCTCGATCTACGAGGGCATCGCGTCGATCTTCAAGCCCGAGGACGTGTCGCATCTTCTCCTCGCCTACGGTGTGCTTGCCTTCTCCTTCTTCTTCGAGGGGCTCTCCTGGCTCAAGGCGGTACGCCAGATCCGGGGCGAGGCGGCGGAGCGCGGAATCGGCGCCGTCGCGCATGTCCGCGGCTCGCCCGACCCTACCGCGAAAACCGTCGCGTTCGAGGACTCCGCCGCCCTGATCGGGTTGGCCCTGGCGGCACTCGGGCTGACCCTGCACAAGCTCACCGGACAGGGCTTCTGGGACGGGGCGGCCTCGATCGCCATCGGGCTGCTGCTCATCGTCATCGCGTACGTGCTCGGCAACGAGAACAAGGCCATGCTGATCGGGCAGTCGGTTTCGGAGGACGTGCGTGACGGCATCCGCGACGTCATCGCCGACTCGCCAGGCATCGACGAGGTCGTCGAGCTGCTCACCATGAGACTGGCACCCGACGAGGTGCTGGTCGCGGTCCGTGTCGACATTGACGACTCGGCCAGCGGCGAGGCGCTCGAACGGTTCGCCGAGGAGGTCGACCAACGGGTCCGCGGACGGTACCCAGAGGTACGGCACGTCTTCCTCGATCCGACGGATGCACCCCAAGATGAGGGCGAGAACGACCTCGACGCCGTACACTAAAATAACCTAGCCGACTAGACTTACACTAGGAACGGTTCGTGACTACTGTCGACCCAGAGGAACGGCTTCCGGACTTCCTGATCATCGGCGCCCCGAAGGCCGGCACGACGGCCCTGCACGCGGGCCTAACGCAGCATCCTCAGCTTCGGCTGAGCGTGCCCAAGGAGCCCAAGTACTTCATGTGCGGCGACGCGCCGCCGCCCTTCTACGTCGGGCCAGGCGACGCACACAGCCGGCGGGAGTGGATCTGGCGCCGAGACGACTACGTCCGCCTCTTCGCCGACCTCCCGGAGGACGTGCTGTGTGGCGAGAGCACGCCGTTCTACCTGTTTGACAAGGAGGCGCATCGACGGATCGCGGCCACGATCCCCGACGCCAAGCTGATCGCGGTGCTCAGGGACCCGGTCGACCGGGCGTACTCGAACTGGATGCACCTGTGGGTGGACGGCCTCGAGCCGGTATCGGACGTGGTGTCGGCCTGTGCCCGCGAGCGTCAGCGGGTCAATGCGGGCTGGGCGCCGTTCTGGCGCTACATCGAGCTGGGCAAGTACGGCCAGCAGCTTCAGCACCTGCGCGAGTGGTTCGACGAGAGCCAGATCATGACGGTGCGGTACCGGGAGCTCGTGGACGACCCCGAGCAGACCGTCGATCGGGTCTGCCGGTTCCTCGGCGTCTCCGAGGGCCAGGTGCACTCCATCCCGCGCGACAACACGAGGCCCTTCGTCGCCGACAGCCCCCGGACGCGCCAGTTCGGTCGGGTCCTTCGCGCCGGGGCCTGGGCCGGGGCGGCATTCCCCCCGCATGTGTGGCGGCGGGTCTCCCAGCCCGTGCTGAGCCGGCTCCAACGCGAGAGCCTGGAGCGTCGACCGCATCTGCTGCACGAGGAGCGGCGTCAGCTGGTCGAGTACTTCCGCGAGGATATCGAGATGCTCGAAGGCCTCACCGGGCGCCCGTTCGACGACTGGCTGTCAGATGTCGGTGCCGGAGGGTACGCCGACCGGGTGGCACTTCACACTGCGCAACGTGCTGCGGGCGCGTCAACCGATGCAGGCGGTCAGCGGACCACGATCGTGCGGAGGTCATGGGCACCATCGGCACGGGATGCCTCGAAGTAGAAGCGCGTGCCCCCGTCGGGAAGGGCCACCACGTTGGCGTACCGCAGCGCCCCGTCACCGAACGGCGAGCGGGCCAGCGGTTCCTCGCTGATCGACTCGAACCGGCCGTCACGCTCGACGGCCATGCCAGTGGTCTCGAACCAGTTCTGGGCGGCGGTCTCGCGGCCGTCGTACAACACTCGAAGCGGGCTCTCCTCGAGGACCGCGGTCACCCTTGCCCCGCGCGCGTCCCACTGGCCGTCACGCGGCGCGAGCACCTCCCGCTCGAACCGCCAGTCGAGGCCGTCGGGACTGGTGGCGAACCAGGTGGTCATCCGGTCCTCGCTCCCGGGCTCGTCCAGAGGGTGGCGGCACACCCACATCCGCCAGCCGGACTCGTCGGCGACGACGACCGGGTCCTTGTAGGCCTCGGTGTCGTCGCCGGGGATGACGATGCGGCGCGTGCCGTGCTGGAGCTCCTCCGGGGTGTCGGCGTCGACCGCCTCGATCCACCAGTGCTTGGAGTTCGGAGTTGCACAGCTGAGATAGATGCGCCAGCCGCCCCCCGGCTTGGCGAGCAGGGCCGGGCGTTCGAAGGACTCGGCCCCGAACTCCTCGCGGGCGAGCTCGGCGACCGTGGTGAACTCCACCCCATCGTCGGACCGCGCGATCACAGTGGCCACACCGCGACCGACGGTGAGGGGCCGCCTCACCCGATAGGCGAGCCAGAACACCCCGTCGACCAGCACGACCGACGATGCGCCGACCCAGTTGCCCGGCCCGTCGCCGGGCGCTGGCAACACCATCTCGGAGCTGTCGAACGAAGGAAAGGCAAGCAGAGTCGTCATGGCGAAACTCTACCGGACGACTCGACTATCGATCTCCGCTTTCGCGAGAAGTCCTCAGACCGAGACGACGGGGCGAAGTTTTGGTCGCGAAGGGCATAGTAGACGCGTCAACTACTTTCAGCAGAGGATGGACTCATGAATGTTGCACGACTCATCGCCAGGGGCGTCATCGGCGGGCTCTTCATCGGGCACGGCACACAGAAGCTCAAAGGCTGGTTCGGCGGACCCGGACTCGAGGGCACCGACGGCATGATGCAGGCCCTGGGCATGCACCCTGCCCGCCGTAACTCGATCGCGGCGGGCGCCAGCGAAACCGTCGGCGGTGCCCTGCTGGTAGCCGGCCTTGCGACGCCGCTGGCGAGTGCGACGCTCATCGGGACGATGATCACCGCCATCCGCAAGGTCCACATCTCGAACGGGCCGTGGTCGAGCAATGGTGGCTACGAGTACAACCTGGTCCTCATCGCCGCGTTGCTCGCGCTCGCCGAAGAAGGCCCGGGCGACATCTCACTCGACGCCGCGTTGGGAACCGAGCGGACCGGGTCACGCTGGTCGCTCGGCGCGTTGGCGTTGGCGGCTGCGACCTCCACCGCTGTGATCGAGCTCGGCCGCAGATCAGCCCCGCCGCAGGCGGACGCCTGAGCCGGTTCCGGCGAATCCGGTTCCGATAACGGTTCAGCACACCCCAGCCAACTCTCGCCGAAGGTCAATAGCCAATGGCTGGCTGGGGGTTTGCGCTGTTTAGCTGGCGGGGTGTTTAGTTGCCGGCCGCCAGGAACCGTGAAAGCACGTCGCCAGGTATCCGCCCCCGCCTACTGACGTCGACCCCATTGGACTCTGCCCACTTACGGACAGCGACCGGGTCGAAGTCTCGGGTGATCGTCGCCTTGCGGCCCTTGGTGCGCCGGGTAACACGGGCCGCGACGGTGTAAGGCTCCAGCACCTTGCGGAGGTTCCCCGCATTGCGCTTGCTGAGATCGATCTCGAAGCCCTTGCCGTCGATCTCGAATCCAACCGTCTCGTCAGCACTATTGCCGTCCAGGTCGTCGACTAACTCGATGGTCACTTTAGACGCCACACCAACTACCTTTCTGATGAATGGGATATCAGTATAGGACCCCTGACTCGTGAGTCAGCAACAATATCGACCCCGAATCCCCGCCTTACTTAGTCAGTTATCCTTCGCGCTGCTTGAAGCGGTCCGCCACGGTCAGCGGTAGTGTCTCGGAATACTCGAGGAGCGCGACGGCTCCGCCCCGGCGGCGAGGAGAAGGCGGATGGACAGACACGGTCGTGCCGTCCTCGTCACAGGCGGAGCCCGAGGAATCGGGCTGGCGATCGTGCGCGCGTTCGCCGCGCTCGGCGACACTGTCGCGGTGCACTTCGGTTCGTCAGAGTCAGCGGCTCGCGACGCATTGGTATCGCTGCCCGGATCGGGGCACACCGTCGTGCAGGCCGATATGCGTTCGGCCGACGAGGTGCGGCGCGCTGTCGACGAGGCGGCTCAGCGGCTGGGCGGGCTGGACGTCCTTGTCAACAACGCGGGGGTGTTCGTCTCACATCCTCCGACCAGTACGTCTTTTGCGGAGTGGCGGGAGGTCTGGACCGAGACACTCGCCGTGAACCTCGTCGGCGCGGCGAACGCGACCTTCTGTGCCGTCCCGCATCTGCAGGCCGCCGGCGGCGGTGCGATCGTCAATGTCTCCAGCCGGGGAGCCTTCCGTGGTGAGCCCAGGTCGCCGGCCTACGGCGCCTCCAAGGCCGGCCTGAACGCCTTCGGTCAGTCGATGGCGCGCGCACTGGCTCCGCTCGGCATCAGCGTCGGGACGGTCGCACCCGGCTACGTCGAGACCGAGATGGCACGCGAGCTGCTTGCCGGGCCGCAGGGCGACGAGGCGCGCGCGCAGTCGCCCTTCGGGAGGGTCGCGCTCCCGGATGAGGTCGCGGCCGCCGTGGTCTGGCTGGCATCGCCGGCGGCGCGGTTCGCAAGTGGGTCCATCATCGACGTCAACGGGGCGTCCTACCTGCGCAGCTGACTTGTGGCCGTATCGACTGCACCACCACTGGCAGGCCCGCCGCGGGTCCGGCCCTGCGGGGTGTTCCAGCTGACCCGCGAACCTACCGAGATGGCCATAGTCGGCTCACGAGCGATCGGCGATCGAGGCATCGACAGCCGGAGGTGCGGGCTCCGCGGCCGGGTGGTCGTCTCGACCTGCGTGCTCGGCCGATGAGGCGGTCTCCCGCGCCAGGAAGGCACCGAGTTCCTGGATCGTGCTCATCAGTGGCGCCGGGAAGACGACGGTGGTGTTCTTGTCGACACCGAGCTCGACGAGGCTCTGCAGGTTACGGAGCTGGAGCGCGACCGGGTGCTTCATCATGATGTCGGAGGCGGCGCCCAGTGCGTCGGCCGCCAGCGCCTCTCCCTCGGCGGCGATGATCT
>JBBSET010000044.1:0-33139 GCA_038239485.1 Propionibacteriales bacterium | reverse complement strand
TCCGAACCCACTCGTTCACATCCGGGCGGCTCGCAGTGGTCGTGACGGCAGACGAGTCAGACACCGGGCGGCGCGGCCACAACGAAGTGCTCACCGTGGTCATGCATGCGTCCAGCCGCCGCGGTCGCGTCGTCACGCGGCGCTTGAACCACTACTCGTTGAGCCGCTTGTACTCGCAGGTGATCGGTGCCGCGCCGTTGGGCCACGCCAGGAGCGCGGCCGACATGAGCGGGCCGTTCCAGCTGGGCTGACGGCGGCGCGGGCGCGAGTCCGGCATGACGAACTACCTGGACATCCCCGGGCTGTCACCATCTCCGAATCCCTGCTCAGCGTCGCCGGCTTGGTCTCGGTCGTGTACGGCCTGGCCGATGCCGATTCCGCCGTCGTGATGACCATCGTGGTCCGCCATGTCGTCTGGGCCGCCGTTCATCATCGCAAGCATCTCCGTGCCGCCGGTGCGGATGAACCGGATCACGAGTACCGCGGCCAGCACCAGGAAGACGATGTTGAGCAAGGTCGTGTAGTTCCACGACACGCTGGCCATGGTGACCTGGGCATGGTGGCTTTCGGGGATCAGCCGCAGCAACCCGAAGCCGGCTTCGACCACGTAGCCGGCGACCACGGAGGCGACGTAGAACGTGCCGAACAGGAACAAGGCCATCCGGGCGCCGTAGTACTTCTTGTAGATGACCAGGATCGGGATGATCAGCAGGTCGGCGAAGATGAAGCTGACCACTCCGCCGAAGCTGATCCCGCCGTTCCACAGGACCGCCGCCAGAGGCACGTTCCCGATGGAGCAGACGAAGCTGGCCATCGCGACGAGCGGGCCGATCAGGGGACCCCACAGCTTGGCGAGCACCGGATGGTCGATCAGAAAGAACGACTGCCAGAAGGTCTGCGGCACCCAGGCGCCGATGGCACCGGCGATCAGCAGGCCGATCACGATGTCACGCAGCACCGCCGCCCACTCCATCACGAAGATGTGACTGACCGCTGTGAACCCGTTCGACGATCGCAGCCGGCGCCAGACCGACCCTGCTTCGGCGACGCTCATGTCCATGGCGGCGTGGCCCTCCATCGACCCGGCCAGACCCTTGTCGGCCTGTGCACCGGCCGCGTCGAGCAGCCGGGGCTTGAGGAACGCCCGGAACAAGACCGCGAGCACCACGATCATGATCGGACCGCCGACGAACTCGCCCACCGTGAACTGCCAGCCCATCAGCAGGGCCAAGATGATGCCCAGCTCGATCACCAGATTTGTCGACGCCACCTCGAACGCCATCGCGGAGGTGAAGTTGGCGCCTTTGCGGAAAAGCGACCGGGCCAGAGCGACCGCCGCGTACGAGCACGACGACGAGGCAGCGCCCAGCCCAGCCGCCACCACCAGCGTCTTCGGGCGGTCGTCGCCGAGCAGCCGCGTGATGGTCTGGCGGCGCACCACCGCCTGCACAGCCGCCGACAAGAAGAAGCCCAGGATCAAAGCCCAGGTGATCTCCCACGTCATCGAGAAGGCCAGCTGCAACGCCCGACCGATGCCGTCCACCACGGTCACCGCGACCCACTAGTCATCGTCGGGCTCCGCGCGCGTCATGGCCACCAGCTGGCGAAGGCAGTGCTCGCGCAGCGGCGCCGGGAAGCCGGGGCCGAGCCGGTAGAACACGACCCGCCCGGCCTTGCGGGTAGCGACCAGTCCGGCCGTGCGCAGCAGACGCAGGGCATAGCCCACTGAATCCTCGGTTGCCCCCAGTGCCAGAGCCAGGTCGCCGACGCAGAGCTCCTCCACCTCATCGAGGGCGTACAGGATGCGAGCACGCACCGGGTCCGCCAGCAGCGACAACAACGACACCAGTCGGCCCGCATCCTCACCCGACAGGCCGCGGCTACGAGCGTGGTCCACCCGCTCCGGATCCACCGGATGCTGATGAGGTTCCATCGCAAGGCTCATAACACCATTGTTTACCGTGTAACCGCACGGATGTCAACTACGTCGTCGGTGTTGAAGGTCCGATTGCGCTGCGGATCCTGCACGAGCGATTCCAGCCGATATCACCGAAGAGGGCGACCCCATGACCAACCCGGTCGGTCGTGACAGGGCACCCCCCGTCGAGTCGCATCGCTCGACTGGTCTGATGTCAGCCTGTGACAGGTGCTGCGGAGGCTTCGTCTGCGGTCAACGCGACAGCCACCGCAGGGAAGACCAACACCGACACCAGTCCTGCGCACACCAGGCCGGTGGCCGTCTCGGGGCTCATTCGTCCCGTTATGGTGCCGATCTGTGTGGCCGCCACAATGAAGGGCAGGCTGGTTGCCTGAAGCAGTCCAGCGGCGACGGAGCCCGTCGGGCCGAGCCGTTTGATGTAGAGCAGGGCCGGTAGGCCGCGAGCCAGCAGCAGGACGAGCACATACACCGGGAGTCGCAGGAGCTGTTCGGGCGAGTGCACGAGAGCCGAGACATCGAGCCGCATGCCGCTTGCGATGAAGAAGACCGGGATCAAGAAGCCATAGCCGATCGCGTCGAGCTTGACCCGGAAGGTCGGATGGCTCGACGAGTCGCGGTCGATCATGGCCACGGCCACCCCGGCGAGGAAGGCACCCAGGATGCTCTCCAGACCGAGCTTCTCGGCCATCACCGCGAAGGCGATCATCAGCACCATCGCCGCTCGCACCCGGATCTCCGCCGTGGAGTCCTGTAGCCGTACCAGCACGCCCCCGAGCCGCACGTTGCGCGCGGTGGTGGCGCCGGCCACGGCGACGATACCCACGGCCCCGGCGAACAGACTGAACAGCAGCAACCGCGAACCGGTGCTCTTGCCGTCGGCGGAGAAGAGTAGCGAGAGCAGGAGGACCGCCGCGAAGTCGGCCAGGGACGAGGCGGCGAGGCTCGTCTGCCCCAACGGCGTCTCCAGTCGTCCGCTGTCCTTGAGTACCGCGACCACCAGCCCCAGCGAGGTTGCGGACACCGTCACCGCGAGCAGCAAGGGGTCCATGACCCAGCCGACGGCCGACAGTGAGAGGCCCGCACCCCAGCCGATCAGCAGAGACAAGGCGAAGCCGCCCATCGCGAGCGGCAGTAGTCCCCCGCCGAGCGCCCGGACGTCCACCTCGAGGCCGGCCAGGAAGAGCAGCATCGCCAGGCCGAGGAGCGCGACGATCTGGACCGAGAGGTCGGGCTCGAGCCACCCGAGAGCCGACGGGCCGACGATGACTCCGAGCACGATCTCGAGCACGACAGCCGGGACCTTCAGCCGCTGTGCGAAGCCCAGCACCAGCGGAGCCAGCAAAGCGATGACAAGCACACCGAGCAGGTTGGCGAAGTCGACGTCGGGCATACGACCTCAGTGTCGCCGTGAGGAGATCCGTTACGCCTCCTCAACTCGAGGGGGGCTTCCAGGAGCCAGCGGTGAGGAGCGAGCGCCTTCAACCGGCGACCGGGTCATCAACGGCCCGTCGGGCGCCCTCGGCGAAGAAGGCCAGCACATCGTCACGGGCCGGCAGGTCTCGCATCAGCTGATAGGCGCCGAAGTCGGCATTCCAGAACGTCCCTTCGCGAGCCGTCCACGGCCCCACATAGGCATACGGCTCAGGCGTGCGGTCGTCGCCGGGCGAGACACCGTAGTTGACCTCGTCCACCGCTATGCCGACATCGAAGTGCTCCGGCCACAGCACCGGCTCCTCACCTGAACCGAACAACCGCATGGCCGCGTCACCCCGCGCGAACGCCCCCATCATCATGTCGGCCGCCTCGAGGTCGACGGCAATGGCATCGTCAAGGCCGATCGTCGGCCCAGCGGCATACACGTCCCGCAGGTCGCGTGCCTCGACTCCGGCGCGCGATGCCAGGGAGGCGATGGTTCCGCTGAGCGCCAGGCGCCCGCCCGGCGCGACCAGAGCGTCGGCTTCGATCAGGAGGGACGGCTCGGCCACCGTCGAGATTCCGCTAGCGGTCACCCGCAACCGAATGTCTCCGCTGCGGGCGAACTGCGGGCCGGCGAGCACGTACTCCGCGACCCCGTGAAGGCTCCGACGCGTCGACGTGAGCGTGTGCTGGTCCATCGCTGTCTCCTCTGTAACGCCTCGGCACATCGTGGCACTGAGTCATAAGTGTCCCGAAACGAGGAGGCGTTACATGCCTGACGGATGGCACCGGGTAGCTCCCATCGACGTCCCGGATGACGGCCGGGTGAGAAGTGTCGTCGTGGCGGGCCACAGCGTCGCGCTGACCCGATGCAATGGACTGCTCGGAGCCCTGGAGAACCGATGTCCACACCAGGGTGGCCCGATCGGCGAAGGGTCGATCGAGAAGGGGATGCTCCGCTGCCCGTGGCACGGCTACGACTACGACCCCCTCACGGGGCAGCCCCCCGAGGGCTTCTCCGACGCAGTCGTCCCGTTCTTGATCGAGGAGCGAGCCGACGGGGTGTTCGTCAGGCTGCCCGGCCCCCCGGCACCGACCCGAACAGTCGCCGACGTCCTCGTGGAGACCCTCGTCGCGCACGGTGTCACTCACGTCTTCGGCATGGTCGGGCACTCGAATCTGGGGTTCGCGGACGCCATGCGTCGAGCCGAGGAGCGGGGCGACCTGACCTACGTCGGCATTCGTCACGAGGGTGCGGCGGCGTTCGCAGCAAGCGCCTACGGCAAGCTCACGGGCCGACCCGCAGCCTGCTTCGCGATCGCTGGTCCCGGATCGACGAACCTGCTCACCGGCCTGTACGACGCCAAGCTGGACCAGTCCCCCGTCGTCGCGATCTCCGGGCAGGTTCCCTCCAGCGTCATCGGCCGCGGCGCGTTCCAGGATCTCGACCTGTCAGGGGTGTTCCGCGATGTCGCGGTCTCGACGGTCACCCTGAGCGCCGGCAGTCCTCACGGCGAGATCGCCGCTCTGGCCGTCAAGCATTCGATCGACAAGCGCGGTGTCGCCCATCTCGTCCTCCCGGACGAGGTACAGGTCCTGCCCTCCGATGCCCCGGCCTCGACTCCGACCGGGCGGCTGTCGGCTCGTCAGATCCGGCCAGACACCGGTGCGCTGGCTCGGGCGCATGCCCTGCTCAGCACGGCTCGGCGACCCGTGATCATCGCGGGCCACGGCGCCCGAGGTGCCGAGGAGGCAGTGCGGCGGTTGGCCGAGCGCCTCCGCGCCCCGGTCCTGACGACGTTCAAGGCGAAGGGTCTCGTCCCCGACAGCCATCCGCTGGGCGCGGGCGTCCTCGGTAGAAGTGGCACTCCGGTGGCGAGCTGGCTGATGAACGAGTCCGACCTCCTGCTCGTCGTCGGCGCATCCTTCTCCAACCACACCGGCATCGCGGCCTACAAGGCCATCGTGCAGATCGACGACGACCCAGCCGCTATGGGGCGCTTCGACCCGGTGACGGTCGACGTCCTGGCCGGCGCGCAGCTCGCCTTGACGGAGCTCACCGACCTCCTCACCGACGTTGCCGCGGACGACCAGCGTCCCGATATCGCTGAGCGATGGGCGATCTGGCGTGCGGAGAAGGCCAGGCGAGTGGCCGACGATCGCGGCAAGGGAGTCTCCGCCGCGGCCGTCTTCGCGTCACTGTCCGAGCACCTTCCCGCAGATGCCATCGTGGCGGTCGATGTGGGCAACCATGCGTACTCCTTGGGTCGCTACCTCGAGTCCAAGGGCCAACCGGTCCTGATGTCGGGGTACCTCGGGTCGATCGGGTTCGGCTACCCAGCCGCCATCGGCGCGCACGCCGCCTTCCCGGACCGTCCCATCGTCGCGGTGACCGGCGACGGGGGCTTCGGGCAGTACGCGATGGAGCTCACGACGGCAGTCAAGTACGGCATTTCGATCAAGCACGTCCTGCTCAACAACAATGCCCTCGGCAAGATCAGCAAGGAACAGCTGGCCGGAGACTTCCCGGTCTGGCATACCAGCCTGGTCAACCCCGACTGGGCCGCGTACGCCAGGCTTTGCGGCGCCACGGGGATCAGCGTCGACAGGCGTGAGGACCTGGACGCCGCGATGCGCACGCTCTTTGCGGCCGACGGTCCTGCTCTGCTGTGCGTCGAACAAGATGCCGAGCTGCTCTGACATCGGCCGGCTGGGTGCCAACCCCTCTCCCTCCCGGCAAGCCGTTCTCAGGGCTAGGCTCGCCCGGTGCATATCTGGGCGACCGACGCCTTGTTGGTCGATGCCCTGCGGGCCCGTGACGAGTCCGCGTTCGAGCATGTCCTCACCACCTGGTCCCGCTCGATGCTGCGGTTGGCGAGATCGTTCGTCTCCAGCGACGCCTCCGCCGAGGAGGTCGTGCAGGACACCTGGCTCGCAGTCCTGCAGGGCATCGACAGGTTCGAGGGCCGCTCGACCTTGCGAACGTGGGTATACCGCATCCTGGTCAACACCGCCAAGAAGCGCGGGGTGCTGGAGAGCCGCACGGTGCCGTGGACGAGCCTCCAACCGGTCGATGATGATCTCGCGCGCAGCGTCGACCCGGCCGACTTTCGCGGCCGCGACGACCCGCACCCGGGGCATTGGAAGCCGGGTGGCGGTCCTGTGCCCTGGCAGTCGTCAGCGTCGACGGCCTCCTCGGAAGTGAGCGTGCTGGCCGGTGAGGTCCGGATGATTTTGGGTGCGGCGTTGGCGTCGTTGCCGCAGCGGCAGCGCATCGTGGTGACATTGCGGGACGTGCACGGCCACTCGGCCGGCGAGGTGTGCCAGATGCTCGACGTCTCAGCCGCCAACCAGCGCGTGCTGCTGCACCGAGGCCGCGCGCGGCTGCGAGAGCTGCTCGACGGGTACCTTGCCGGTGAACCGGGACGCGGCGGTGGTCGCGATGCCTGAGCTGGACGACCTGCCCTGCCAGGAGCTCGTGGAGCTCGTGACCGCCTATCTCGACGACGAGCTCGACGCCGAGACTCAGACCCGCTTCGAGCAGCACATCGCCCACTGTTCGGGGTGCGCCAACTACCTCCAGCAGTTTCGTCAGACGATCAGCCTCCTCGGCAGCCTGGGTGTGGAGCGCCTTTCAGTCCATGGCCTTTCCAACATCCGCCGGGCGTTCCGCGACTGGGCGAGCTGACAGCGTCAACCCTCGCAAGGACTCAGACCTTCGGGTCGCACCGGATCGCCGCCCCTCGACACCAGCACCAGACGCGGTCCAGCTGAGCCGGAGCCCGTTGCGTCGCGGTTCCCACACCATGCTGCACTCCTCACGCCGTAGCGGCACCGATCCGCTACTGGCTCTGCCCGAGGAACTTCAGGACTGCAAGAACTCGCCGGTGATCCTCCTCGGAGCTGTCCAACCCGAGCTTGAGCAAGATGTTGGCCACGTGCGCCTCGACCGTCCTGGCGCTGACTGACAGACGCCTGGCGATGCCGAGATTGGTGCGGCCTTCGGCCATCAGGGCGAGAACGTCGCGTTCGCGGCTGGTGAGCGAAGCTATCGAAGGCTGTTGGCGGCGGGCGCCGATCAGCCGCGAAACGACCTCTGGGTCGAGCGCTGACCCGCCGGCCGCGACACGTCGTAGGGCGTCGAGGAAGTCGTCGAGGTCCAGCACACGGTCCTTGAGGAGGTACCCGAAGCTCCCGCTGCTGACGAGGTCGACGGAGTGCGAGGTCTCGATGTGCTGGGAGAGCAGCACGATCGCGAGGTCGGGCAGCTGTCCGCGGAGCTGCTTGGCGGCGCGGGCTCCGTCGTCGGTGTTGTCCGGCGGCATGCGTACGTCGATCAGGGCCAGGTCCGGGTGGTGCTCGTGGACCGCGGTGACGAGGCTGACGGCGTCGGGAACCTGCGCGACGATCCGGTGCCCGGCGTCGGTCAACAGCGCGGCGAGACCTTGGCGCAGCAGCGTCGAGTCCTCGGCTATGACGATGCGCACGGCATGACCGCCTCGACGACGGTGCCCACGCCACGGCGGCTGCTGACAGCCAGTCGCCCACCCTGGGCTCCGACCCGATCGGACAGACCAGCCAGTCCCGAGCCCTCCCGTACCGCCGCGCTGCCGCTGCCGTCATCGGTGACCCGCACATACAGCTCGCCACCGGCTGCACTCACATCCAGTGCGATGTGCTGAGCATCGGCGTGCTTCACGGCATTGGTGATCGCCTCCGCGGCGACGTAGTAGGCGGTGGTCTCGAGGTCGGGATCGAGCTCGATCGGCGCGACGTGCAGGGAGATCGGGACCGGTGTCGAGCTGACGAGGCCGGACAGGGCCGCGAGCAGGCCGTCGTCGAGACAACTAGGCCGGATGCCGTGCGCGAGCTGGCGCAGCTCGCTGACTGTCGTGCCCAACTCGGCAACGGCCTGGTCCAAGATGCCCGCCACCTCGACGACATCGACGTCTCCGCGAGCCGCCTGGCGCTGCGTGAGGCGAAGCACCACGCCCAGCGATACCAGCCGCTGCTGGGCCCCGTCGTGCAGGTCCCGCTCGAGTCGGACGCGTTCCTCGTATCCGGCACGGAGCATCCGCGCCCGGCTCTCGTCCGCCTGGAGGATGGCCAGGCGTAGGTCGATGCGCAGGCGGACCATCTCGACGAGCGGCGAGGCGCGCGCGGCAACATCACGGAGGAGCCCTTCGGAGCTGGTCGGCGGCGCGACGAGGGCGCCGATGCTTTCACCACCGAGAGACATGGGAACCAGGTGCCATCCGTCGGGGGCGGTCAACGTGACGCCGGCCCCGTCGACCAGATCGCCGTGCACCGGACTGCGATACCCCACGATCACGCTCTCCTCACGCAACGCTTCGCGGAGCCGGGTCTGCAGCTGCTCCGGCCGGGCCCTCGCGCGAACCGTGTCGCGGTACAGCTCGTCGATGGCCGCGTAGGCCGCCTTGCGCGCCGGGTAGAGCCAGCGGTCTATTCGCTGCTGGATCCAGCCACGGGCGGGAACCAGGAGGAGTGCGCAGAGCGCCGTCGCCGCGACCGCCACCGTCGGCGCCCGGTGCACGAACACCTGACCGGTGACGAGGTTGACCGCTGTGTAGACCGCGAGCAGAGCTGCCGTCAACACCGCGTGGGCGGCTGTACCGGCGATGACATGGTCGATGTCGAGAAGCTCGGGCCGAAGCGCCCCGATCGCGAGCAGGACCGGGAGAGCCAGGTAGGCGGTCGTCAGCCCCGCGACCAGAACCACGATGGCGTTGCCCGTGACGGCGTAGCTCAGCCAGGTGGCCAGAAGCGTCGCGGGCAGCAGGCCTGCACCGAGGGAGGCCCACCGGAACCGGCGCCGATCCGCATCGTCGCCCGAATGGTACTGGCGCACCAGATGGATCGTGAGCGCGATCAGCGTCAGCAGAAGGCCAGGAAGGCTGATGACGGTGAGCACCGTCGCCAGAGTGCCCGGCATCGTACCGAACACATGGGGCGTGCCTTCATTCGGCGGCAGGAACGGACCGGGCGCGGTCGCAGCGACCGTCATGAAGACCACGGCGTCGGCCAGCACCAGCCGGACCAGCCATCGACCGAAACCCGTCGCGACACGACCGCTCGGGAAGTACAGCAGCGGAAGCGCGATGACGACGTAGACCAAGACCCACGCGCCCTGCAAAGCGACGGTGATCGCGTCACCTGAGCCGCCAAGGCTGTCAGGTGGGTCTGACGGCAGCAGCGCGCTCAGCAGTATGAGGTCGGCCAGCAACCCGGGGAGCACGAGCAACGGGCCGAGTATGCCGCCGCGGTGCGACCGCGCGACCCGGAGGCCGGCCAGGGCCGGCACCGTACCAAGCACGACAGCAACGCCGAGGAGCAAGACGCCACGGTCCGTCGGAGCTGTGATGACGAGCGCCGTGGAGACAAGCTCGACCGCTGCCGTCATCACGACGGCAGCCACCGCCACGCGAAGCGACCCACTCATCTTCGCAGCGTAGGGCGTGCGGGCCTGTCTCAGCATCGGTGCTGGCACCCGGTTCGGCGTCGTGGCAGCGCGTACTGCACATAGGGTGCGCGCCCGGATGCGGCGACCCACCCTGCGGTCGGACGATCAGAGTGACACAGGTCAACCGACAGACGTTAGGAAGCAGCGATGATAGTGACGCCGGTTATCGAGGGCCGCACGATCCGTACGCGACGGATAGGACAAGCCCTGGCACTCTTCACAGCCCCATGGGCGTTCGTGATAGCGAACGCGACGGATGCGTGGTCCCGTCGGGGCGGCGGCTCCGACGAGACGGCGAAGGGGGCGTTGGAGATCTCAGCAGCGCATCCACTCGTGGACAAGTGGGGCACGCTCGCGGCCATGGTGGGGTGCATCCTGCTGATCCCTGCGGTGCTCGGCGCGATGAGCCTCGTCCGGGTCAGCGCCGCAAGGCTCGGCCTGGTCGGGGGAGTCCTCGTGATCGCAGGCTACGTCTGCTACTTCGGCCTGTGCTTCCAGGGCTTTGCCACCATCGCCATGGCTGAGCACGGTGGAGCGACACCCGACCACATCGCCGTCCAGAACCTGACGATGAACCAGGGGTTCTTCATCGGCCCCGCGCTTGTCTTCGTCATCGGCAACCTGGTCGGTACCTTCCTCCTCGGGCTGGCACTGATCCGGGGACGTGCCGTGACGAGATGGGCCGGCCTGTGCATCATCGCGTGGCCAGTTCTCCACATCCTGGGTGGCAGCTGGGGTGAGGTGGCCGGGGCGGTCCTGGAGGCGGTCGGCCTGGCCGTCGTGGGTGCCCGGTTGCTCGAGGCGGGCGAGCAGACGCCGTTGGTCGACTCCGACCAGGTTCTCGTGACCACCCCGACTGTCTGATCAGGTGCAGATCGGTGGCCGCTTCTCACGTGAGAAACACACCCTTCGTAGGGAGCGGTAGCAAGGTCCCCCCTGCCATCCCCAATCAGGCGGGAACACATCACCCCGTCGCTCGGTTGAACTTTCAAGTAAGATTGGCAATCGCGGACAACCTCTACTACCGGGAGCACGTGATGCACGTTGGCGTCGACAGTTTCGTCTCAGCCGTCACTGATCCCGAGACCGAACGCCTGATCGGGCCGGAGGAACGGATCGCGGACCTGCTGGAGGAGATCGAGCTTGCTGACACCGCGGGTCTGTACTCCTTCGGGATCGGTGAGCATCATCGAGAGGAGTTTTTCGACTCGGCTCCCCCGATCATTCTGGCGGCCGCAGCCGCGAGGACCACGCGGATCCGACTCGGCAGCGCCGTCACCGTGCTCAGCGCCGCTGACCCCGTACGGGTCTTCCAGCAGTTCGCCACCCTCGACCTCATCGCGAAGGGCCGCATCGACCTCGTCGTCGGACGGGGCTCGTTCACCGAGGCATTTCCGCTGTTCGGCCTCGACCTTGCGGACTACAACTCGCTCTTCGCCGAGAAGCTCGACCTCATGCTGAGGATTCGCGACTCCACCCACGTCACATGGTCCGGACAGCACCGCCCCGCCCTCACCGGCCAGGGTGTCTACCCGCGCCCGACGCAGGATCCGCTACCCATCTGGGTCGGCGTCGGGGGCACGCCGGAGTCCTTCATCCGAGCGGGCCTGCTCGGGCTGCCGCTGATGGTGGCCATCATCGGCGGCGAACCACGAAGATTCGCTCCACTCGTCGAGCTCTACCGACGCGCCGGTGCCGATGCCGGGCACGACCAAGAACAGCTGCGCGTAGGCCTGCACGTCTTCGGCTTCGTCGGCGACAGCGTGCAGTCCGCAGCCGACACGATCTATCCCGGCTGGCACCAGATGATGACGCAGGTATCGCGTGAACGCGGATTCGCTGCACCAACGAGGGCGCAGTTCGACGCCACCAGCGGCCAGGACGGCGCGTTCTTCCTCGGGGACCCCGACACCGTCGCCACCAAGCTGCGCCGGGTCGCGCACCAACTGGGTGGGGTCGATCGCGTCTCTTTGCAGATGACCAACCCTCGACTCGCTCACGCCGACCTGTTGCGCGGCATCGAGCTCCTCGCCACCGGGGTGGCGCCGCAGGTGGTCGACGTCTGAGCCCATCGACGACCTCACACCCAGCGAGGTCTCGCAAGCTAACGCTGCGGCAGGAAATCGTCTCGTCGCGACCGAGTATCGACGCTCAAGTGGCACTCGCACGCGTCCATCTCCAGAACCATTACGGTCCTGCTCGAGCTGCCACCGGGGGCGCCGCGGGGTCGATAGCGCGCCGAGCCTGGCGCCTATGAACGCCGACGCACCCGGAGGTGCCAACGTGGCGTTTGGCCCTCCGGGGGCCATGAGGGGGCTGCTGACTTAGAACGCGGAGATTCCGTTCGGGGTGCCCAGACCGGTCGGACCGTCCCAGCCTGAGCCGGAGTGGCACCAGACAAAGGTGGAGCAGGTTCCGTTGCTCCCCGAAGTCACGTCGAACAGGCCTGACGCGTGGGTCCAGGTGTACGACGCCGGGTAGCCGGTCGTGTTGCCGGACAGCGCGTACACGCTGGCAACGATCGGGGACGACGCACTGGTGCCGCCGAAGACGAGCCAACCCTTGATGCCCTGGCTGGCTGTCGAGTCGTAGACCGCGACCCCCGTGTTCGGGTCGGCCACGGCGGACACGTCCGCGTTGACCTTTCCGCTGCACTGCGTGACGGCTGTCTGCCACGCCGGCTTGACGTTTTTGGTCGAGCAACCAGATCCCGCACCACTCCACGCTGACTCCGTCCACCCGCGGGTGCTGCTCGCCCGGCTGAGGGACGTGCCGCCCACAGCGACCACGTGTGGAAACGACGCCGGGGACTCCACGCCGTACCCGTTGTCGCCAGTTGATGCGGTGATTGCGATACCCGGGTGGTTGTAGTCATTCGTCTCAGCGCTGTCGCTGCCGCCGTAGCTGTTGCTGATCGCCGTCACACCCGACACCGTGGCTGCGTAGCTGACCGCGGTCCCGAGGTTGGCGAACGAGCTGGTCTTCGCCTCGACGAGCAGGATGTGGCAGGTCGGACAGGCGGCCGACACCATGTCCACATCGAGCGAGATCTCCTGCGCCCAGCCGCTATTCGTGCGTGGGTAGGACGTGCCACCGGTTTGGTCGACCTTCTTGAAGCAGCCGTTCGCGGTTGTACAGGGCGTGAGACCGTACTGACTGCGATACACGCCGAGGTCCGCCTCAGCGGTCGGGTCGTTGTAGGCATCCACGATCGCTACGGTGGCCGTGCTGGTGGTGCTCAGGTTGTACGCCGACCTGATATCCGCCGGGCCGTAGCCGGACGGTGTAGCAGCGCTCTGGACCACGGTGCCCGTGCTGTTGAGGCGGTCGTGGCGGATGGCGAGACAGGAGGCCCGGCCACGGGCTGGCGCGCCGCAAACGTGGACGTTGCGGTGGCTGCTGCTGACCCTTGAGTCATTCGCATCGGCGTTGACCGTTGTCAACGCGAACGGCAGGGTTAGTGCGAGCGCCAACAGGGAGAAGACAGGGCGACGGCTCATTCGAGACCTCCAGCATCATCGCCCTTACCCGAGCAAGGGACGCCCGACGAACTATAGACACAGGAAAGGTCAACGTCCATCGCCCGCGTTGAGTCATGTCAAACCTCCGCGTGCCGGATGCGTCGCGCCCGTCCGCGCCGGTAAACCGCGGAGGGCTCGGCTCTTCGGTGGCGACGTCGTCCTGCCGGAACCAGCGAATGCGGCGGTCGACACGAGGTCATGTTGCAGGCTGGGCCGCGTGGGATTACCAAGCAACAGACCGATCAGACGAAGGCGCTGATTCCGGTGATGGCCCGGCCGACGATGAGCGTATTGATCTCGCGGGTTCCCTCGTAGGAGTAGATCGCCTCCGCGTCGGCGACGAATCGTCCGACGTGGTGTGCGAGCAGAATCCCGTTACCTCCGAGGACTTCGCGCGCCCAGCCGACCGTCTCGCGCATCCGAACCGTGCTGATCGCTTTGGCCAACGAGGCGTGCTCATCACGCAGGAGCCCGGCGTCCTGCAGTTGAGAGACTCGGACGCAGATCGCCGTCGAGGAGGTGATGTTGCCGAGCATCCTCACCAGCAGGTCCTGCACGAGCTGGAACCCGGCGATGGGCCGTCCGAACTGTTCGCGCTCGCCGGTGTAGCGCAGAGCGTGTTCGTAGGCGCCTCGAGCACAGCCGGTCGCCATCCACGCGACGCCCGCGCGCGTGAGGCGCAGCACACGGGCGGTGTCCTTGAACGACTCCGCATGCGCGAGCCGGTTGATCTCGGGCACGCGGACCCCGTCGAGGCGGATCGTCGCATTCTGGACGACGCGCAGCGCGATCTTGTCACGCTGCAGCTCGAAGGTCATACCATCGGCGTCCTTCTCGACGACGAATCCCTTGACCTGACCGTCGTCGGTGTCGCGGGCCCAGATGATCACCAGGTCAGCGAACGACGCGTTCCCGATCCACTTCTTCTCACCGTCGAGCACCCAGCCGTCTCCGTCGCGGCGAGCACTGGTGCCCAGACCACCGGCGATTCCGGAGCCGTGTTCGGGCTCAGTGAGGCCGAAGGCACCGATGAGCTCCATTCTCGCCATCGCGGGCAGCCAGCGCTGTTTCTGTTCCTCGGATCCGCAGAGCTGCACCGAGCCCATGGCGAGTCCTCCGTGTACGCCGAAGAAGGTGGCGATCGACGGGTCGACGCGAGCCAACTCCATCGCGATCATTCCGTCGAGCAGACAGCTGCGACGCGGACAACCCGGTCCGTCGAACTGCAGACCCGCGATACCCAGCGCAGCGAACCCCGGAAGCAGGTGGTGCGGGAACTCCGCCCGTCGCCAGTAGTCGTTGATGACCGGCTCGACCGTCGTGGTCATGTAGCTTCGCACCCGGCCCAGCAGCTCACGATCCTCGTCGTCGAGCAACAGCTCGAAGCCGAGGAAGTCGGACTCGGGCGAGTCGGTCAGGTCCATGTCAGTCCTTCTCGTCGGTCGGAGTCGTCGGCGGTTGGTTGAGAAACGTCTCGATCACCGGGGTCAGCACGGCGCTCTCGGTCAAGATGCCCAGATGGCCGCCGCGGTAGACGTGCAGCTTGGCCTGCGGGATCAACCGGGCGAGGATCCGGGCGTTGACCAGGGGGATGATCGGGTCGTCGTCCCCCCCGAGCACGAGCGTCGGCTGCCGGATCAGACTGAGGAACGGCAGGCTCGTCCAACCCGCGGTCGACGCGAGCTGGAAGTAGTAGCCGCGTCTCGGTCCGGCGCGGGTGGCCGCATGCAGCAGCTGGGCACCGCGCTCAGGATCGATCCGCATGCTGCCGCCGTAGATCGTGGCGGCGACGTTTCGCGCGTGCGCGGCGTCGCGGTGCCGTCGAGGAGTGATCATCTTGGCGAGCACCGACGGGTGTGCAGGCACCATCAGTGACCCGGTGCCGGTCGCGACCAGGACGACTCGCCGGACCCGTCGACACGACTGCACAGCCATCTGCTGCGCGAGCCCACCACCCCACGACAGGCCCAGGATGTCGAACTCGCGGTGACCGAGCTTCGCGACCAAGGCCGTCACCCACGACGCCAGCGCTGCCAGGGGATATGGGAAAGCCGGCGCGGGAGAGCCACCGACACCGGGTACGTCGAACCGGATGACGCCGCGGTCAGGATCGAGGGCGTCAACGAGGGGCTGGAGAGCCTCGAGGCTCGCGCCGATCCCGTTGCACAGCAGCAGTGGTGGCGTGTCGATGAGTGCTCCGGACGGCGGGCGCACCGACACCCGCGCGTGCTGCCCGCGCACCGCGACGGTGCGCAGCAGATCGCGCTCAGCGGTCGTGGACATAGGTCCCCGGCGCAGGGCAGATCGGCGGGTACAAGGCCGACCCCAACCGGCGTGGCCTCTGGCGCTCCGGACCGGTGCGCACGCGGAGCCAGCCGAGGTAGTCGTCCCACCATGAGCCCGGTACCTCCTCCGCCGACTGCAGCCATTGGGCAGGATCGTCGGGATTGTCGGTCGCGGTCTGGAAGCTCGCCTTGGGGTTGCTCGGTGGATTGACCATCGAGGCGATGTGACCACTGTTCGACAAGACGAACCGCGACTCACCGCCCAAGAGC
Organism: Propionibacteriales bacterium; assembly: GCA_038239485.1. GTDB lineage: Bacteria > Actinomycetota > Actinomycetes > Propionibacteriales > Nocardioidaceae > DASQEH01. The sequence continues at coordinate 17,227 of JBBSET010000044.1, read as the reverse complement.
TGGGTCGTGCGGTAGCAGGACTCCCATCTGCACAGGTGATCTGCGATTCCGGCGACGATGTAGGCGTCGACGTCGACCTTGCCCAGGTCGACGTCGGAGCCGAGCAGCTGGGAGCCACCGGGCCTCGTGAGACCGTTCGTGACGGCGAGCTCGATGAAGTCGCGGTGCAAGCCAGCCGTCATCCGGACCGGGTCGGCGTTCCAGTAGAGGATGTCGAACGGCTTGGGAGCCTTGCCTAGCAGATAGTTGTTCACCCAGTAGTTCCAGATCAAGTCGTTGGGTCGCAACCACGCGAACACCTCCGCCAGCATTCGGCCGTCGAGGTATCCCCTCCTCTGCGAGGCGGCCGTTGCGGCGGCCGCGACCTTGCGCGACAGCAGGGCGCTGGGTAGGCCGGCTCGCGACTGATCGAGGACGGTGACTGCGAGGCTGAAGGCGGCCACCCGGTCGAGCCCACCGATATCGGCAAGCTGGGCCGCGACCATCGATGCGAGCATGCCGCCCGAGCACAGGGCGAACAGCGCCACACTGTTCTCGCGGGAGATCGACTGACATGCGTCCATCGCCTCGACGACTGCCCGTCCATACGTGTCCAAGCCCCAGTCGGCATGCCGCGCGTCGGGATTGCGCCAAGAGATCGTATAGACCTGCTGACCGCCTGCGACCAGGTGCTCCACCAGGCTGCGCTGCTCGGCCAGGTCGATGACGTAGTACTTGTTGATCGTGGGCGGCACGATCAGGAGCGGAAGGCGGCGCACCTTCGGCGTCTGCGGGGTGTACTGGATCAGCTCGAAGACGTCCGTGCGCAGCACCACTGCGCCGGGCGTGACCGCGAGGTCGAAGCCGACCTCGAAGGCATCGGCCTCGACCATCGAGGGCACCCGTGGAGGGGTGGCGAAATCGCGTAGGAACCGGCGTCCACCGGCGAGCAGACTCGCGCCACCGGTGTCGAAGGCAGTCTTGACGACCGTGGGGTTCAATACCGGATTGTTGCTCGGCGCCATCGCCTCGACGAGGTTGTCGACCAGGAACCTCATCTTCTGGTCGTCGCCCCAGTCGAGATCTGCATCGGCGACGAGGCCGCGAGCGGCCGAGCCGACAGCGAGGTAGGTCTGGACAGCGCGTCTCAGCACGGGGTTGGACGTCCACCCCCCGTCGGCGAAGCGACGATCTTTCTCGTGGGGTGACAGGTCGGACGTGCCCGAGCCGATCCGAAAGAGCTCAGCGGCGAGGTGGCCCCCGCGATCGGCAACGCTGGCCGGACGCTTGGCGAGGTTGGCGGCGAACCGAGCGGCCGCCACGCCGGGCAGCAATCGCCGAACGGGGTTGAGGGCGGCGTCTGCCAGCAACAGGTCGAATGGTGCCGCGACGTCGAGCTCAGCGTCGTCGACCTCGCGCAGCCGTCGCTGCGCCTGGCCGGTCTCGGTCACGTCGATACCGCCTCAGCCGTGTCCGGTGGGCTGACCTCTCGGCGAAGAATCTTTCCGGTCGCCGTCTTCGGGAGCTCGTCGACGATCCAGATGAAGCGCGGGTACTTGTACGCCGCGAGCCGTTCCTTGACGAAGTCGCGGAGCTCCTCGGGCGTCGCATGCGCGCCCGACTTGAGGGAGACGGCGGCTCCGATCTCCTCACCGAGCTCATCATGGGGGATCCCAACGACGGCAGCCTCGGCGACGGCTTCGTGCTCGTACAACGCCTCCTCGACCTCCCGGGGATAGACGTTGTAACCACCGCGGATGATGAGGTCCTTCTTGCGGTCGACGATGTAGTAGTAGCCGTCGTCGTCGACCTTGGCCATGTCTCCGCTGAGGAACCACCCGTCACGAACTGCCTTGTGCGTCTCTTCCTCTCGACCCCAGTAGCCCTTCATCACGTTCTCCCCGCGGATGGCGATCTCACCCACGCCTCCCACTTCGACCTCGTTGCCATCGTCGTCGAGCACCCGCATCTCCACCCCACGGACGGGTACCCCGATCGAACCCGGCTTACGCTCGGCGTCCGGATGGTTGAACGATGCGACGGGAGAGGTCTCCGACAGGCCGTAACCCTCGAGGACGATACATCCGAAGGCGTCCTCGAAGCTCTTCATCACCTCGACCGGCATGGCGGCGCCTCCCGAGATGCACGTCCGCAGACTCGACACGTCGTACGAGGACGCATCAGGAGCGTTCAACATCGCGGCGTACATGGTCGGCACACCTTCGAAGACCGTGACCCGGTCCCGCCCGATCACGCTCAGTGCCTTCACGGGGTCGAAGCGGGGAATCAGCGTCAGACACGCGCCCTTCAGGGTCGCCGCGTTGAGACCGCAGGTGAGTCCGAAGCAATGGAAGAGGGGCAGACATCCCATGACCACGTCGTCGGGCTCGAGGCAGGTCAGGGTCTCGGCGGTGAGCGCCGCATTGGTGGCCAGGTTCGCATGCGTCAGCTCCGCACCCTTCGGACGTCCCGTCGTGCCGGAGGTGTAGAGCAGGACGACTGTGTCCTCATCGTCGCGGTCGACGACGTCGTCCGCCGCCTCGTACTGCGCGAGCAGATCAGCGAAGCCGGCCGGGTCGACCTCCAGACAGTCGATGCCGACCGCCTCGGCGGCCTTGCGGGCCTCGTCGGCCACGGCGTGCCAGGCGAACACGATCGAGGCACCGGAGTCCTCGAGGTAGTACTGCACCTCACGGGCCTTGAGCAGCGGATTCATCGGAACGACGACCGCGCCGGCGCTGGCCGCGCCGTAGAACAACACCGGAAACGCTGGGACATTGGGCAGCACCATGGCGATCCGGTCGCCCGGCTCGACGTCGTGGGCGCGTAGCAGCCCAGTGACCCGCTGGGCGGCCATCAGCAGCTCGGCATAGGTGAGAACGTCGTCGTCCAGCCGGACGGCCGGACGGTCTGCATGCGCGTCGGCGGACTTCGTCAAGTTGTGGGCCAGGTTGGTCACTGCCGCCTCCTCAGGGGATGCCCATGCTCGCACGATTGCGGCCGGACTTTCAGTCCGGGCCTGCTACTGCCGCCGCATGTTGGACGCCTCGATCTGGTCGCCTTCAGGCGACCCGCTCAGTGCATCGGGGCAATCGGGGCATCGAGACCAATCGGTTCAGAGTCGCCTTATCCACCTGGTCCGCAACACGTTCCGGCAAGGAGTACTCGCGGGCACATGGCTAGAGCCCAAAGCGAGCACGGCGGGGGTCGATCGCACGTTCGCTTACTTGGCTCCGGATCCGACGAGCATCTCGACTTTCAAGGCGTACTGACCATGATCGTAAAAGGCCGACAGCCCATGACGCACGGCGGCCTTCACCGCGAGCCGGTGCGGCGGTGGGAGTGCCAGGTAGGCCTGTGGAAGAGAGCCGGTACCGGCCTCGATTGGTGCCCAATACTCATCGAATGAGCCGATTCTGCCGAACCGCGTCTCAGCGTTCACCCTCACGTCGCGAAACCCGGCCCCAAGGAAGAGTTGTTCGACCACGGCGGGGCTACTGAGCGAGAAGGACAAGTTCAAGGTTGCCTCCTCGTGCGGGATATATTGGCTGAGTGCATCGGCCAGCGCGCCCCACATCGGCGCCTTGTGCCGAGCCGAGATGACGCAAACAGCGCAGCGACCAGCAGGTCGAAGCGCGCGACGAAACCCTTCCAGGACGCTCCCGGGGTCTGGGAAGAACATCAAACCAAGCTGGCAGACGACGGCATCGAAGCTGCCCTCGCCGAAGGGCAATGATTCAGCGTCTGCGACCACCAGGTCGAAGCGCTCGCACCGGGTGCGGGCTGCTGCCGCTTGAAGCATCCCCGGAGAGATGTCCGTGCCAACGACGAGACCACCGGAACCCACCGTGGCCAACAGTCCGGGCGCCGTCAGTCCCGTACCGGTGGCGACATCGAGGACCCGATCGCCAGTCCGAAGGCAAGCTTCAGCGATGAGCGTCGGTACGAACAGCCTGGACCATCTGCCGATGTAGCGCTCGTATGCCGACTCGTCGACACGCTGCGTGACGGGCGCATGCAGGCCGACGCCCCATCTGACCTCGACCCCGGAGCCGGATCGGCTCGTTCGATCTTGAGGCACATCACTGCTCGCCACAGAACGACCTTAGCCAGGACGAGCGGCCGCGGCGGGGTCGAAGGGCGACCGAAAGCAGTTCCGAGATGTCAATGGACAGCGTGCTTCCCGGTGGACGTTCGGTTGATTACGCTGTTCGCCGATAGCTGCTCTCTATGCTTTTCACTCAAGAGCATCACTCCTCTGCCGGTGGTAGTGAATTCGAGATACGTTCGAGGCATATCGACGCCGTTCACCGTTATAGTGTGAGGTGATCTTTGGGGGAGCGTTCATTGTGACCAGATATGATGGAGTTGGTGTCCAGGTGAGGCTTGGGGACCGTTGTGGACAGTATCTGAGGATGGCCCGGAAGCCTGCCAGGCGCTGGGACACGTGGGCGCGGAGGCCGGCTCGGTGATCGTCGCGTTGAGGCCGGGAGCCCGTCAGGCGTCCAGATGAGCCCAACGATGCCCGAAGCGCTCCGACGAGCCTCCGACGACGGAATCGGCGTGTTGGCCGGCCGTTTCGAGCAGGTCCTGCGAGCGGGGGACGGCGCTGCCGCCGAGCTGTTGATCGGTGAGGCGCTGGATGCTGGGGTGACCCCCGAAGTGGTTCAGTCGTTCGTCATCACGCCGGCCATGGTTCGCATCGGAGAGATGTGGGAGCTGGGTGAGGTGGGGGTCGCCGATGAACATCTCGCCACCTCGATCAGTCAGCATGCTCTGATTCGACTGTTCGAGTCGATGGCGACCGGACGGAGACGCCTGCGCTCTGCCGACAGTGTCCTGCTGGCAGCCGTCGAGGGGCAGCACCACGTCCTCGGGCTCAGGATGATTGCGGACGTATTGGAGAGCTACGGTCACCGGGTCCTGTACCTTGGTGCGGACGTCCCGGTGAGCAGCCTTCGTGACTTCGCTCTGGAGCACCAGCCTGCCGTGGCCGGCCTCGGATTCGGGATCGAGTCTGACATCAGCTGCTTGGCGGACTCGATCTGGGCGCTGCACGAAGTGTCCCCCGATACCCGCATCATGCTTGGCGGGCGTTCCGTCCCGGCGGAGTTCCGGTCGGTCTACCGCTACGTCGCCGACAGCTTGACTGTTCACCCGGCGGTTGTCGACCTCCTCGCGCAGCCACCCCAGCCGTTGCCGCGCATCGTGGAGCTGCTGCGCTCCGACGGCAGCCTCCCCTCCTGGGACAACGAGCATCCGGGGGAGATCGACACGGTCGCGGAACGCATGGCGCTTGCGACCGAGCAGGCGGTGGAGCTCGCCCGCGAGCACTTTCGGCGGTCCCAGGCCTATCGTGAGCTCGCCTTCCGGGACCCCCTGACAGACCTGGCTAACCGTCGCGCATTCGAGGACGAGCTCAGCTCCACCAGCACCAACGGTGGCGCGGGCGCAGCTGTCATGATGATCGATGTCGACAACTTCAAAACCGTCAACGACACCAGGGGCCACGACGGCGGCGACGAGCTCCTCCGGGCGATCGCCGAGGCCATCAGCGACTCTGTCCGCCCGGGCGATCTCGCGGCCCGGGTCGGCGGAGACGAGTTCGCGATCCTGCTACCGGCAACGCCGATCGAGCTCGCTTGTGAGATCGGGGAACGCGTGCGAGCCGCCGTCGCGGACAGCTCGGCGTTGCCGGTGAGCCTGAGCATCGGTATCGCTCCACTCGTCGACGACTCGCGTGTCGCCCTGCTGGCTGCCGACACAGCCCTGTACAAGGCCAAAGCGGCCGGCCGCAACTGCGTCATGACGTCGACCCAGACCACGGTCACCTGAGGAACGGAGCCCATAGATGTATGTCTCCATGTCTCGGCTGGACATCCCAGCCGACCGCGCACCCGAGCTCGTCACGGCGTTCCAGGGCCGGGCGCACCTCGCCGACGAGGCCAACGGGTTCATCGACCTCCAAGTCTGGCAGTCCGACCGCGACCCGGGTGAGATCCTCATGGTCAGTCGCTGGTCGGACCGGGACTCCTTCAAGGCATACATGCGCAGCGACGACCACCGATCCTCACACGATCGCATCGACCCCGACCTCAAGGCCGACATCGTGCTACGCCGACTCGAACAGCTGCACACCTACGAGGTCGTCGCCGAATGAGCCTGCGCGGCCCGGGTGGGCCACCGCCCCCCGGCGTTGTCCACATCGCCGGGACTGCCACGCAGCTAGCCCCCCTCGCAGACACGATCTGCGGGCGATACCGACTCGAGTTTCCCGACGAGCAGGCGCGCTACGGCGACGCCGGGTTGCAGTGGTGTCGCCACGACAACCAATGGCTTCTGTCCTGGGCCGTCAACGACGCACTCGGCGTGACCGACATCCGGGAGCAGGTGAGCTGGCTGGCTCGCGTACTGCACGCACGGCAGTTCCCGGTGAGCCGTCTTGCGCGAGATCTTCAGATCGCCGCCGAGGTCGTGTCAGAGGGGGCGTTCGGTGACCTCAGCGCCTCCGTCGCCGGGCGACTGCTCACGGCAGCCGACACTGTCTCGGACCTGGACCTGACCGCCTCCGGGCAGCCCTCCGACCGAACCTGACCATGCGGTGGCACCTGCGCGGCTAGGCTCCCCGACCGACTGCGCTCCCAATCCGGGACGTGCTTCGCAGGCGGAATCCGCGCGGGAAGGTCGACGGTGCGTCGTCTCACTGGTAACGGCGGTTCGTGATCGCCCGATCGAGGACGGACACCTGATTATGGTGCCCTCAGACGGCTGGCGATACGGACCCACGAACTCGACCAGGCGGTGAGGATTGCAGAACGGCGACGCTGTCAGCGAGATTCAGGATCGCCGTCTAGAGGTGGGGGCGGGGCATCGTCGGCATCACCCGCTCGCTGGATGATCGCGGCAGCCCGTTGGGCTTCGTCGGTGACGAACTGCGCGAATTCGGCGGTCGCGATCGGCATCGGCTCGGCGCCATGGCGGGTGCACCATTCCTGGAGTTCAGGGGATGCCATCGCGTTGGAGAGGTCGTTCCCGAGCGCCTGCACGACGCCGGCGGACGTGCCGGCGCGCACCCATGCCCCGTACCAGATCGGGAAGTGAAAGTTGTCGATGCCGTTCTCGGCGACCGTGGGCACGTCGGGGAGCCAGGGCGAGCGACGGGAGGTGCTGACGCCCAGGGCGACGAGTGTTCCGGCCTCCAGGGAGGGCCTGGCGATCGAGATGGGCGACAAGAGGTAGCCGATGCCGCCGCGGGCTACCTGGGCGACCACGTCGACGATCGAGTCGCCCGGAGCCGGGGACACGTGGATGGCGCTCACCCCGGCCTCCAGGTTGAGAAGCACGGCGCCCAGGTGGCTTCCCGTACCGGCCCCGGTAGACCCGAAGGTGAGTTCGCCAGGGCGAGCCGCGGCCGCGGCCGCCAGGTCGTGCAGGGTGCCGATGCCCGAGCCTCGACCCGTCACGAAGACGTACGCCTGCTCGGTGAGTGGCGCGACGGGGGTGAAGTCTTCCAACGGATGGTAGGGAAGGTCGTGGGACACAGCCCCGATGTAGGCGTGCGCGCTGGTGTTGATGAGCACGGTGTGGCCGTCGGCCGGGGATATAGCGACGAGCGCCGGCGCCGCGGTGCTTCCCTCACCCGGAACATTCTCGACGACTACGGGCCAACCCCAGCTGGCCGAGAGCCGCTCGGCGAGCGTGCGTGCGAGCAGGTCTGGTCCACCACCGGCGCCGAACGGTTCGACGAAGCGGACCGAACCCGCTGGAAAGCAGGTTCGCTCGGGCATGGGCGCAACCTACGCCTCACCCCGGAGAGGGGCAACGCCCCAGGCGACCTCCCAGCAGAGGTTTCGCGCGATGCCGCACGTGGAGTGCCTTGCCTGCTCGCAGCCGATCTGGATGCTCAGGGCTGGGGAGCCCGTTCAGGCGAGGCGACCATGCGTCGACTGAACCGTCAAGGCGTCACTGAGCGCGTGCATTGGTCAACCTGTGACTCAAACGTCGAAACCCGTGATGGGGCGCTCTGGAGAGGCAGAGCCCTGGATGAGCGGGGAGATCACTGGTGCCGCGCGTGCGGACGCCGACGTCTCAGAGGTAACTCTCGGGGACAGGGCCGAGCACGTCCATCTCGTTTCTGGCCGCGATCTCGTCCACCAGCGACGGCGTCGCGGTTCCGGCCGCTTCGGCTGCCGCCAAGTCTTCGAAGAACCCGACCATGGCGGCAGGGGTGAAGAGATTGAGCTTCTTGCCGGGGCCCGCCGAGGCCACCTTGAACGTGTGCGGCATGCCCCGAGGAACGTAGACAAAACTTCCAGACGGACACAGATGCTGCTCGTCGTCGATGAACATCAGGTACTCGCCTTCGAGGACGAAGAACGCTTCCGCAGCGTCGCGATGACGGTGCAGCGGAGGCCCGAAGCCCGAGGGCTCAGACTGGGTCTGCAGCACCGCGAACTCACCAGACGTCTCGTCGCCGGCGGCGAGAACAACGGCCTGAAAGTTCCCCAGATCCAGCAGCCGGCCGTGGCCAGGAAGCACAACGAAGCCTCGACTCATACCTCAGCGTTGCGGCTATTAGCCGTTTCGGCAATGGCTTGTGCGGAAAAAGAGCCCCCAGACATGACCCCATTGACCGGGGCGCATAAGAGACGCTGACCATTCGCCCCTACCGTCACGGAGACAAGAACCTGTCGCCCGTCTGCTGTATCTGTCGCCGCTGCCGTCGTACCGGTGTCGTCTCCGGCGTTTGATGTGGTGGCCCCTCCCAGACGCGCCGAACGGTCGGGACGGAGGCGGCCCCGAACGCCGGTAGCTCGATGCCACCAAGATCGTCGGGCGCGCAGGTGCTACCAGCCGTGACACCCGCCGCCGCTTAACGTCTCGGGTGTTGAGAGCGGCACCCGTACGCTCTTGGTAGGCCTATCGGCCCTGACTGTCGGTCGAGAGCCGATAGTCACGCGAGAGTGGGAGGAATCTATTGGGTGAGGATAGGAAGGAGCGCCTCGACCGAGAGCTGATCGAGCTCCTGAATGAGCTCCGGGTGATGGCGACCGGCGTACAGATGCTCTTCGGATTCCTCTTGGCGGTCGCGTTCTCGCAGCGGTTCGGGACGGTGTCGTCGCTTGACCGTGACATCTACTTCGCGACGTTGCTCAGCACCGCGATGGCATCGGTGCTGTTGATCGCCCCGGCTGCGCACCATCGGATGCTGTTTCGGTATAACGAGAAGCAACACATGATTTTCGTGGCCAACCGGTTGGCGATCGCCGGCGTGACGTTCTTGGGCCTGTCCATCACAGGCGTCCTGTTCCTGATCACCGACGTGCTTTTCGGTAGAGCTGCCCCCCTGGTGGTTGCCGCCCTGGCAGTGGTTGTCGTTGGCGGCTTGTGGTTCGTCTTTCCGCTGACGCGACGGGGGGACGTGCGTGAGCTTGACAGTGACACCTGATGGCAGCCTGCCACGCGCCGCCGCCGGGCACGGCACAGCAGTGGTCGTCCGGTCACCTTGGGGGCCGGGCAGGGTGGCAAAGATCGCGTCCAACGGGCAGACCCGCGCCGTTGGAAGGCCCGTGGCTGCTCGGCAGGCCGCGTTGCGCGCTCGATGACCCGGTTGCCTGCTGATGCGCGCTACCGAGCAGGGACCCCCGTAACGCCCGGTTGCTTCTCAGGGTCAGCCACCAGCCATCGCGCCGACCACTAGGAAGGGTTCCTCTCCCATGGCCACACGCCTGGGCAACGGGGCATCCGGCTCTTCATGCGACAGGTCCTCCGCGCAGGCGAAGAATCGGACGAACGCGCGCCGCTGCGAGGTCGTTCGGTCGCGGATCGTGCCGAGCAGCATCGGAAAGTCGGCCTCGAGAGCGTCGAGGACGCTGCGTTGAGTCACGTCGCCGGGAATCTCGACGCGGATCTCCCCCTGGACCTTGGCGAGGGCGCGGAGGTGAGCTGGCAGGACGACATGGACGGAGTGCGACATTATGCCTTCATCTCAAGGACTTCATCGCAGGGTCTGCACCTCGACTGACAGCACCGCCGGTAGATCGTGGACGATCGCGGCCCATGAGTCACCCGAGTCTTTCGACGCGTAGACCTGCCCGCCGCTGGTCCCGAAGTACACGCCACACGACTCGTGCCGGTCGACAGCCATCGCGTCGCGCAGCACGTTGACATAGCAGTTCTCCTGAGGCAGGCCGTTGGTGAGCGGCTCCCAGTCCTCGCCCCCTGTCCGGCTGCGGTACACCCTCAGCTTGCCATCGGGAGGGAAGTGATGGGAGTCGCTGGTGATGGGTACGACGTAGACCGTCTCCGGTTCGTGAGCGTGGACCGTGATCGGAAACCCGAAGTCGCTCGGCAGGTTCCCGCTGACCTCCTGCCAGGTGTTGCCGCTGTCCTTGCTGCGCATGACGTCCCAGTGCTTCTGCATGTAGAGGACGTCGGGGTTGCCCGGGTGCAGGGCGAGGTTGTGGACGCAGTGCCCGACCTCGGAGTCCTGCCCCGGGATCTCTCCCGAGCGCAGACCCTTGTTGATCGGTTCCCAGGTCTGCCCGCCGTCGTTGGTGCGGAACGCGCCGGCGGCCGATATCGCGACGTAGAGGCGATCCGGATCCGTCGGATGCTGCAGGATCGTGTGCAGGCACATGCCTCCGGCGCCGGGCTGCCACTGTGGTCCGGTGTCGTGCTGGCGCAGGCCGGACAGCTCAGCCCAATGGAGGCCACCGTCGACGGACTTGAACATCGCCGCGTCCTCTACTCCGGCATAGACCGTATCGGCGTCGTGCAGCGACGGTTCGAGGTGCCACACCCGGGTGAAGGCCCACGGACGCAGCGAGCCGTCGTACCACTGGTGCTCGCCGGGAACGCCTTCATAGCTGAAGTCGTTGCCCACCGTCTCCCACGACGTGCCACCGTCGTCGGAGCGTTGGATGACCTGACCGAACCAGCCACTGCTCTGGGAGGCGTAGATCCGGTCAGGATTCACTGGCGACGCCTTGACGTGGTAGATCTCCCAGCCCGGGAAGTGGGGGCCATCGACCTGCCATCTGGTCCTGTCCTCGTCCGAGGTCAGGACGAATGCACCCTTGCGAGTCCCGACCAGAACACGTGTGCCGCCCATGGCGTTGATCCCTTCAGCATAAGACGGCCGCGACGCTCATCGTCGGGTCCGACAGGGAGATAGACCAGCGATCCCGCCTGAACTTATCGCAGGCCCGCCTCGCCTTTCCAACGCCTCCACTGGCGACAGGAATTGGCTCCACGGATCGGGAGGCGACGACGGCATGCGGATGGCTACTCAATGCGCCCCTGCGAACCATGCCGCCGAGTCCAGTCCATGATGGTACGTCCGATCCCAACACGGCAAGCGAGCCTGGGTCAGAGACTTGCGAGCCCGACGAAACGGTGCAGTGGAAAGGCGAGCCCGCGCATCGAGTGCCATGGACCCGGTGGCCTTTCGTCTGGAAGCACACCACCTTTCGACACTGCAAGCGGTCCGGTAATAGGCAGAGGGCACTGATGCATCGAGCGATAAGGCCGGTCGGGAGACCGTCCGAATGTCGTCCCTTGCGACCTCAACGTTCACTGGTCCCCGGTTCCCTCACGGGTGATCTCGGTCGCGGGCGCGTCCTGGAGAGCCCTCCTGTCGCAGCCTGCCTCATCGATCGCCGTCTGGGCGACATCGGACCTCATCGTCCCTCGCGACGTCGCACTCATCCGGCTGCGGGTTGGAGTCGACGACGAGCTGAAGCCACGTGCTTGGAACGACCACTACGAGAGGGCGAGACGGCCATTTGCTGCTCACCACGTCAATCCCCCTGCTGGAGGAGCCTGCTCGGCCAGCTTCCGGCCGAGCCAGACGGCCGACTCCTCGACCGATGTCCGCGGCAGGTCCAAATGACCACCAGGGTTTTCGATCATGGTCTTGTCGGCCGAGCCGAGCGCATCGAAGAGCGCCCGACAGGCGTCGGGTTGGACGAGTTCGTCGTCGGACTGGACATAGAAGAGCACCGACGCGGTGACGAGCGGCGCCGAGGCGATCGGGCCGTCGGCGAGCCCGAGCACCGCGGCGATGATCCGCGGTTCGGCGGCCAGTAGCGGGAGTCCGACCCGGGCACCATGGGAGATACCCCAGAATCCGACCGGTCCGTGGTGAGCTGCCAACGTGGCCGGAACGTGGTCCAGCGAACGGACGATCGCGACGACGTACCCATCGGCGGTGAGCCGGGCGGCGCGGGCGATGACACCGGGCGACGTCTCATCCTGGCCGCCACCAGGAGCGAGCAGGACCAAGCCGCGCGGACTTGATGCAGGGTTGAAGAGGTGCATGACAGACCTTCCGGGATACGCAGGCGCGCGCCCGCGCGTCAGAAGTCGAAGCACTCCGTGAGGTCGCCGATGACGTCGAGACCGTCTCGAGGCGGTGCCGCTGGTCCGAAGGGGTACCCGGAGGCAGCTTCGTTGTTGGGTCCGCCGGGCGTGACCTCGTCGAACCGGTGGTTGACCGATGCCAGGGTCGGTAGACCGAACAGGGTCTCGATGAACTTGAGGATGGAAGCGTGCTCATAGACCGTTGGTTCGAGATGTCGTCGCTTCGCGTGCGGCGAGATCACCCAGGTGGGCACTCGCATCCCTAGACCGTAGGCGTCGACCTGCGGTGGCGCGACATGGTCGAAATAGCCGCCGTTCTCGTCATAGGTGAGGATGTACGCCGAGCGCGACCAGTAGTCGGAGTCTTGCAGCGCCCCGATGAGTCGTTTTTGGATGCGCATACCGACCTGGATGTCGGCGGGCGGATGCTCGTCCCATCCTCGGGTGTAGCTCGGGATGATGAACGAGACTTGGGGGAGTGTGCCGCGCCTCAGGTCACGGAGATAAGACTCTTTGTCTCCTCGAGTGCGTGGGTCGTGCGCCCACCGCTTGAAGAAGACGAAAACATTGTCGCTGTAGCCGGTCGGGACGTCGTCGAAGCCGATGTTGTACACCTTCCAGCTCACGCCGGCGGCCTCGAGCAAATCCAAGATGATGGGGTAATCCAGCACGCCGTAGCCGTAGACGCCGTTGGTCGTGATTCCACCGGACGTACCGCCGACCAGGTAGAACCGGTTGGGGTAGGTCGGCCCGAGCAACGAGCAGAAGTAGTTGACACACAACGCGGACGTCTCGAAGAGGTCGAAGTAGTAGGGCAGGTCGGGCTTGGTGTAGTAGCCCATCGCATTGCGGCCATTGGTCGTGAAGAAGCCGTCCATCTTGCCGAAATCCCACTCGCGGTGGATCGCGCCCCAGTCGTGACCGATGTCGGGTGACGTCGTGGCCTCGAAGTGGAACGGGCGGACGCTGCCGCCACGGCCGTTGGGCTGGGAGAAGCCGTCCGGGACCCCGTACTGCCCTACCCAGGGCGCATAGCCGTAGTAGTGGTCGAAGGACCGGTTCTCCTGGCAGTCGATCACCACGTGCTCGACGGGGAAGCTCGACCTGCCCACGCGACGTCTGCGGGCTCTCGGACCTGCCGCCGCTGACGGCAGCGCCCAGCCGCCGAGGCCGGCCCCCAGAGCCAGCGTTCCAGCACCTTTCAGGATGCCGCGGCGACTCGACTCGGTCACGGCGTTCTGACTGATCTCCTGCTCGACCATGTAACGCTCCTTCGTATCGTTGCCAGGCGACGAGGCACGCACAGACACGAATAAGCGGCCAACCCGCCTGCGCCCGTCCGACGCTAAACCTCCGATGTGCCGCGTGACAAGGGCTGCGGGCACTGTTCACCGCCCGGTCGGGCGCAGGGTCTTCCTGCCGTCGGAGTCAGTTGCGTGGTGGCCTGAAAGAGCGGCAGATGGACCCCACTCGGCAGCCCAACTGAGGAGCTGCTGCAGCTCGATGGCGCAGTCGACATTGAGGGTGACTTGTCTGTGAGTGGTCGCTGTCGTGGTGCGATGCGGAGAGTCCGGTTGGGGAGTAGTGTCGCCGTCGATCGATTTCTGGGGGTACTTCGGGCGCTGGGAGGCAGCGGATGACCACCGAGTCCAAGGAGAAGCAGGAAGAACCTGAACGCCAAGGTGTGCTGGCTGATCTGGACTCTCAGGTCACCACGTCCTTCTATTGGTACCTGGCGGTGTTGGCCTGCATCGGCGGGTTCCTGTTCGGTTACGACACCGCGGTCATCGGCTCGGTGTTGGGTTTCCTTCCCTACACTCTGAGCAGCTTCGTGACCGGCTACTTGGTGGCGGGGGCGTCGATCGGTGCGGCCGTGGGGGCGCTGGGGGCTGGGCCGTTCACGGACAAGTTCGGACGCAAGTCGCTGCTGATCGCGGACGCTCTTATCTACGCCGTCGGGGCCCTGTTGTCGGCGTTCACGGTGAATGTGGCGATGCTGATCGCGGCGAGGACTCTGATCGGGCTGGCGGTCGGCGCGGACTCCGCGATCGCTACGGCCTACATTGCCGAGTTTGCGCCGCGGGACCGTCGCGGGTCGCTGATGATCATGCAGCAGTGGATGATCACGGTGGGCATCTTGGTGTCGTATCTGATCGCCTTGCTCTGCTTCAAGATCGCGCCGGGGTCGGCCACTGGTGCGGACTGGCGGATCATCTTGGGGTTGGGGGCGATCCCGGCGTTGGTCGCGTTGGCGCTGCGAACGGGGATGCCGGAGTCTCCGAGATGGCTGATGGCCAATGAGCGCTATGGCGACACCCAGCAGGCTTTGGCGAAGTTGGGATTGGACGTCACCGAGCAGCAGGTGCGGGAGACGGCGGAGGAGTTGGCCGAGACCGAGCGTGCCCTGGAACGCAAGACGCAGTGGACCCCGGGTGTCAAGCGGGCATTGTGGGTGGTCGCTGCGTTCTTCGTGTTCCAGCAGATCACCGGCATCAACATTCCGTTCTATTACGGGCCGACGCTGCTGGAGGGATACTTCACGAGCGGTAGTTCGGCTGTGGACGTCGCTATCGCGGGGCTTGAGGCCGCGACGATATTGGGTGTCGTCAATGTGGTCGCCACCTTCTTCGCATTCCGCTACATCGACAAGGTGGGCCGGCGGAAGCTGGCCATCGGCGGATTCCTCGGCATGGCGGTGTTCATCTTGGTCGCGGCGTTCGGTGTCGCGCAGCTGACCGGCCTGCCGAAGGTATGGGTCGTCATGCTCGGGTTCTCCTTCTTCATCACGTCGTTCGCCGTCGGTGTCGGTGGCACCGGTTGGCTGATCCAGGGAGAGGTGTTCCCGACCGCCGTGCGGGGACGGGCGGCGGCGGTGTGCGCAAGCGTCGACTGGGTGGCCAACTTTGTCATCGTCCAATGGTTCCCGACCCTGAACGACAAGTTCGGTTTGACGTGGGTGATGATCCTGTTCGCCGCACTCGCACTCCTGGCCATCGCGTTCGTTGCCCGCTTCCTGCCAGAAACGAAGGGTCTCGCCCTCGAGGACGTCACCGCCGTCTTCGAACAGAAAGCCACCGGAGCGGAATAGAGCCGCTTGACTTGGGGGAACGGAAGGCCAAGAGAGGTCGGTTGGCTGGCCAGTCATGCTCACGCACGCTGGCTGGAGGCGGAGGGCGACCGGCTCCTGGACTTCGGTCGGGCATCCCGGCATCCGCAGGGCGGCTTCGGGTGGCTTGACGACGCCGGCGAGGCAGACCTCGATCGGCCGGTCGAGTTATGGGTGACCTGCCGGATGACGCACGTCTACTCGCTCGCTCAGATGATGGGGCGGCCCTGGGCAGGCTCGCTGGCCGACCACGGCCTCGCAGCCCTATCCGGGAGATTCCGAGACTGGACGAACGGCGGCTGGTACTCAGCCGTGTCCGCGGACGGCCCCACCTCGACGGACAAGTTGGCATACGGGCACGCCTTCGTCGTTATCGCGGCCGCGAGCGCGACCGCGGCCGGGCGCACAGGTGCCCGTGCGCTCCTCGACGATGCCCTGGACGTCATGGTCGGCCGGTTCTGGGACGACGAGTACGGCATGGTCGTCGAGCAATGGGACGAGTCGTTCACGAATCGCGACGGCTACCGAGGTGTCAATGCGAACATGCACGCGGTGGAGGCATTGCTTGCGGCCGCCGACGTCCTCGACGAACCATCGTTGCGCGCCAAGGCCCAACGAGTTCTCACCAGGGTCGTCCACGTTCTCGCGGCCGACAACAACTGGCGCATCCCCGAGCACTTCGACAGCTCGTGGACACCTCAGTTCGCGTACAACGCCGAAGCGCCCGCGGACCCGTTCCGACCGTACGGAGCGACGGTCGGGCACTGGCTGGAATGGGCACGGCTAGCCGTGCAGCTGGCGGCCGGGTTAGGAGACCGCGCTCCCGAGTGGATGCTCGACGACGCCCGAGCCCTGTTCCAGGCGGCGATCGCCGAGGGCTGGTCGGTCGACGGTGCCGACGGCTTCGTGTACACGGTCGACTGGGACGGCGCGCCGGTCGTCCACGAACGGATGCACTGGGTCGTGGCCGAGGCCACGGCCGCCGCCGCCGTGCTGCATAAGGCGACCGGTGATCCGTCCTATGCCGGCTGGTACCAAACGTGGTGGCAGCACATCGCGGACGTCTTCGTCGATGAGGCCACCGGGTCCTGGCGTCACGAACTGTCGCGACTCAACGGTCCGAGCAGCCTGGTCTGGAACGGCAAACCAGACATCTACCACGCCTTTCAGGCCACCCTGATCCCGCGGCTACCGCTCGCGGTGAGCATCGCGACCGCGCTCCGCGACGGCGGGCTCGACTGAGCCGAAACCAGAGTGCAACCCTTCGACTGGATGACTTGCGTTGGACTTATCTAACGGGATCCCGCAATCGGGAAGCCGAGGGATACAGGACAAAGCTCGGGGAGAGGGGAAGCGGCTCGTTCAGCGCCCCGGGCTATGGACGCCCCACAACGCAGCGACGTGGCTGGAATCGGTGCCGCAGCACCCGCCCACGACCTGAAGGTCGGGAAGCGCCTCGCGCAAGTGCGCGGTGGAGCTGGTGAGCAGGGCGAGGTCGCCGGTATCAAGCTCGGTCATCTCGTCCAGCTCTGCATGACTGAGAGTCGAGGCGTTGGGACGGAACCCGGCGATCCGTGTCTTCCACGACGATTCGCACTCCGAAAGCCCGGGCGACGCGTCGAGCGCTGGTTGCAGGTGCGTGGGGTGTGCACAGTTGACGCCGTACCAATCCGGTGCGTCCTCGGCGTCCAGCGTTCGGATGGCGTCACCGAGCAGGGTGCCGTCCGGCAGCATCCCGTCGGTCTCGACGGTGAAGGAGATGGCGACGGGCACGCCTTC
>JBBSET010000043.1:0-33674 GCA_038239485.1 Propionibacteriales bacterium | reverse complement strand
GATCCAGCGGCGCCACATCTCGGCGTAGCTCTCGCGGTCCTTGCGGCGGTCCTTGGTGCCGTACTCGATGAACGTGCCGATGGCAGCGTCGACCACGCGGTGGTTGTTCCACCAGGCGTAGCGCAGGTCGCGGGCCAGCAGCTGGTGGTTGCCCTCGTCAGCAAGCGCCATGAGGAGCGTCGCGTACCCGTTGCTGATGTGGCGCGACTCGTCGGACTGCACGGAGTGGAACACGGTCGGCAGCAGGTAGTCGCCGTTGGCGGCGGCCTCGGCCGGCATGGCCACGAACAGGGTGTTGGTGAATGCGGTCTCCGCCACGATGGTCAGGTAGATGCTGGCCGCCGTGATCGCGTCGCCGGTGATGAAGCCCTCCGCGAACTGGCGGCCGATGGTGCCGCAGTAGTCGTTCTGGAAGTTGCGCAGGCTGCTGTTGAAGCCGGCCGGGTCGATGTAGTTGTTCATGTACAGGCGCTTCAGGTTCTGCTGGATCGTGGAGTGCCGCACCTCGTCGATCATCTGGATCGCCTGGCCGTTGTGCAGCTCCGGGTTGGGCACCGTGCGGAACAGCAATGGCATCGCCCGGGCGGCGGAGATCTCCGGCAGCGGGATGATGCTCAAGAACAGCTTCTGCCACTCGAGCCACCGTTCCTGCACCTGGCGGAACATGTTGCCGCGGATGGCGCCGTCGGCGGCGCCGTAGACGCGGTGGTCCTTCTCCTCCTGCATGGGGAAGTACGACCGGAGGACCTGCTTGAGCGGGTCCTTCTTCTTCGCCTTCTGGAAGGTGTAGTCCGTGCCGTACTGGGACACCGGCTCGTGGTAGAGCGGCTCCCAGGCAAGTTCCTGAATCTTCTCGTGAGCCTTTGCCACGCTTTGACGAGTCATTCGCACTCCTTGATCAGCTGATGACGTCTACCCCCCATGTAACGCGCGATGTGGTCTGGCTCACGTCTCACTATGAGACGGGGCCGTGTCATCTGCGTTTACTGCCTCGTCGTCGTCTCCTTCGAGGACGGCCGCCCGCAGCTCGCCCAGGTGCGCTCGGATGCCGCGGGTGACTTCGCGGTTGCCCTCGGCGGCAGGCTCGATGCCGAGAGCCACCAGCAGCTCGCGCGCCGGCGGACCCGGGTCACCGCTGGCACCGAGGGTCGGATGCAGCCCTTGGTCGGCCAGATGGGTGAAGACGAGGTTCACGATGGTCCACGGGTTGTAGGTCTCGGCTTCGGACTCGTGCTCTGCGCTCATCACGTACCTTCCAGCTCACGTGCCGCACATGGTGCGTTCAGGGGAGGTTTCATCGCTGCGTCGAAGCGGTACTGTCGGTATATGCCCGGCTGACGGTGGGTGGTGTCTCAATCTGAGACACGCCTGGTTCGGAGAGCGCTTATGGTGTCACCGACGGCGTCGATCCGGGAGAGGGCGGAGGTTTGCACTGGTGGTGAGGCCGACACCGAGACGCAGCGTGGCGCCGCCCGACCCTGATGAGGTCGCGAAGAGCCGAGTCAGCTTCCTCACTGCTGAGCAGGTTGCGCCTGACCGGGTGCGTGGCTCGATCTTCGCGTCATGGCGGCGCTCGCAGGAGATGAAGGTCGCGGCCGACAAGATCCAGATGCCGTACGTCCGTGACCCCGACATCGACACCGAGCTGACCAGGAGCGCCGAGCCGGTGCTGCGGAGCCTGCGCGAGCAGCTCGACGGACAGCCCGTCAGCATCGTCCTCACGGACCACTCCGGTCTGGTGCTGCGCCGGATGACCGCCGACCACGACCTGGAGCGGCATCTCGACGGGGTGCTGCTCGCTCCCGGGTTCAGCTACGCCGAGCGATACGTCGGGACCAACGGCATCGGCACCGCGCTGGAGGTCGGAGGCCCTGCCCACGTCTTCGGCCACGAACACTACGCCGAGAACCTCGAGGACCTGGCGTGTGCCGGGGTCCCGATCAGCCATCCGATCTCCGGCCGGACCGTCGGCGCCGTCGACCTGACCTGCTGGCGCAAGGACGCCGGGTCCCTGTTGCTGACGCTGGCCAAGACGACCGCTGAGCAGATCCGCCAGGCGCTGCTCGCCGACACCGGAGCGAGCCAGCTCGGGCTCTTCCAGGAGTACCTACGGACCTGCCGGCGCATGAGCGGCGTGGTGTTCGCCCTGAACAACGACGTCGTGATGCTCAACGACTACGCCCGCGCGGTCCTCGACCCGGCTGACCAGGCCGCCCTGCTCGCCCAAGCCGGCGAGCCGTCGTCCGGGCTGCACGGGCCCGTCGTGGTACGCCTTCCTACCGGTTTGACGGCCAAGATGCACTGCCGACCGGTCCAGGACGGCGGACAACCCGCTGGTGTGGTCGTCCACGTGAAGCTCGACGACGCCGACACCGCCCTGTCGAGCGGGGGTGGTGGCCGTGACACGACGCCGCAGATGCTGCTGCCGGGTCTCGTCGGCGCCGCACCGGTCTGGCTGCACGCCTGCCAGGAGGTGGAACGGATCTTCCGCTCCGGGGAGTGGCTTGCTGTCGAGGGTGAGACAGGGGTCGGAAAGCTGGCCCTGCTGCGGGCAGTACAGCTTCGCCGGCAGCCGGTGGGCCGGTTCGTCGTCTTCGACGCCGCTGACGCCGACACCGACCCGGACTGGCTCGCCGGGGTGCGGTCGGCTTTGGCCGAGGGCCCGGCCAGCGTGGTCTTCCGACACGTCGACAAGCTCGACAACAGACGGCTGCGGGGACTGTCGTCAGCCCTGCGGGATGCTGTCGCGTCCCCACACACGCCACCGCCCTGGGTGGCCATCACACTGGGCAGCGCGACCCATGGCGGTGATCTCGTCCGGCTGCTGCGCATGTTCCCCAGCAGCGTCGAGGTGCCTCCGCTGCGGATGCACCTGGAGGACCTGCCGCTCCTGGTCTCCTTCTTCCTGGCCCGGCTCGGACACGGCGGCCAGCTCGCGTGCTCGCCGGAGGCGATGCGGCTGCTGATGCGCCAGCCGTGGGCCGGCAACGTCGAGCAGGTGCACCAGACACTCCGCCAAGTCGTGAAGCGCCGACGAGCGGGGCAGATCCAGCCCGACGACCTCCCGCCGGAAGCCCGCACGGTCAGCCGTCGGCGGCTCAGCCCGCTGGAGTCGATGGAGCGCGACGCCATCGTGCAGAGCCTGGTGGACGCCGGTGGCAGCAAGTCCGAGGCGGCTCGCTCGCTGGAGATGTCACGAGCCACGATCTACCGCAAGATCCACGAGTACGGGATCGTCACGCCGACGGGCTGACCTCGCGGAGTTCTCCCGAACCGGGACGGTCTACGCGAGGTTCAGCACTGGGCGTGGCCAGGAGCCTCCACCTGAGTGACGCGGCGGCGTGTGGATGCGCCCATCTGGCGACGCCGCGCGGCAGCGTTAGGTTGGGCGCATGTCGCCCGGCAGCAAGTCGCCAGCGGTGGAGCTCGACGTCGGGCATCACACCGTCCGGATCTCGAATCCCGACCGGGTCTACTTCCCGGCCGCCGGTCACACCAAGCTCGATCTCGCCACCTACTACCTCAGCGTCGGCGACGGCATCGTCCGAGCGCTGCGCGAGCGCCCCTGCATGCTGCACCGCTTCCCGACAGGTATCAGCGGCGACAAAGTGCACCAGAAGCGGCTCCCGGCCGGCGCGCCGCCCTGGGTCGAGACCGTCCGCGTGCATTTCCCGCGCTACAACCGCAACGCCGACGAGCTGTGCGTGACGGAGTTGGCGAGCGTGATCTGGGCGGTGCAGATGTCCACCGTCGAGTTCCACCCCTGGAACTCCCGGCGCGCCGACACGGAGAAGCCCGACGAGTGGCGGATCGACCTCGACCCGATGCCTGGGTGCGATTTCGCGACCGTACGCCGAGTCGCGCACGTCGCACACGAGGTCCTCGACGAACTCGGCGCGGTCGGCTGGCCCAAGACGTCCGGCGGTGCCGGCCTTCACATCTACGTGCGGGTCGACCCGCACTGGGGCTTCTCCGACGTACGCCGGGCTGCCCTGGCGTTCGCCCGCGAGGTCGAGCGGCGCGCCCCGGACGACGTCACGACCACGTGGTGGCGAAAAGACAGGGACCCGACGTCACTCTTCGTCGACTACAACCAGAACGCCCGCGACCACACCATCGCCAGCGCCTACTCGGTGCGGGGGGTCGAGGCCGCCACCGTCTCCACCCCGGTCCGCTGGGACGAGATCGACGACGTACTCCCCCGCGACCTGACGATCTCGACCGTTCCGGCCAGGTTCGCCGAGATGGGTGACCTGCACGCTGGTATCGACGACGCCGTCTTCTCGCTGGAGCCGCTGTTGGAGTGGGCCGACCGCGACGCACGCGCGGGGGCGGACGACCCTGGCGAGCCGGACCAGACCTGAGGGCCTGGCGGCAGGCTCAGCTGGTTTTGCGGCGCCTGGCGGCCACGCTCGATATTGCACTCTTGATCCTTGCCTGGTTCTCGGGCTTACGAACGATGTCGAAGGCCTTCTTGGCGAGACCGAGTGTGCCTACCTTCGCGAACATACCCATGACGGCTCTCCTGACGAGCGAGGACGACGATGACATCCCATACCCACGACACCCGCCGCCAAACGCAGCCGGCGCGGCCGCCAACCGCTCAACCGCTGGCCACGGCTGAGGCGGTGGTCTGAGGGCGTGACTCGTCCACGATCAGTCGTGCCACCTCGGCGGCCTGTTCCCGGATCTCCGGTACCGCCGTGGACTCGTACAGGGCGCCCTTGCGCGGTGGCCCCACGGCGTACAGGCCGGCTGTGCCCAGTCCGGCCGCGTCGACAACCTGCCCGTCCGGCGTACAGGACAGGCCCAGGCCCAACGGGTCCGGCGTGACCATCCCGCGCAGGACCAGCGCCCGTAGCAACGGGTTGCGGCTCTGGCTGACGTCGGTCATCGGACCGGTGGAGTTGACGATCGCGTCGGCGGTCACCGGTCTCGGTGCCGGCTGCTGCGGCGCCGACCCGGCGAAGGTCACCAGGCAGCGATCCCCTTGGGCCACCACTGACTCGACGCCGCCGGCCAGGACGGTCAGCCGACCGTCGCGGCGCCAGCCGTCGAGCCGGGCTGCGATCTGCGGCGCCATCCGGTGCCGATGGACCTCCCACTCTCGCGCGTAGAGGTCGAGGAACCTCTGCCGCTCGCCGAGGTCGAGCCTGGTCCAAAGACTCTGCGTCCGGGTCCGCAGTCCGTCGACGACGGCCCGCCAGTCCACGCCGACCCGGCCTGCAGCCTCGACCTGTCCGCGGACGACTGCCGCCAGCTGGTCGGCAGTCAGCGGTCCGGACGGGATCGGGCTCACCCAGGCCGTGGACAGCTGCGCTCTGTGCGGGCGCGGCAGGAGCCCGTGCCGGCTCGTCATGATGACATGGCGGCTGGGGCTGTCGCCGAGCAGCGTGACTGCCGTGTCGACCGAGCTGAGCCCGGTGCCCACCACCACCACCGTCGCGTCGAGCGGCAGCGCCCTCAGCCGGTCCAGGTCCCACGGGTTGGGCAGGTGCCAGACGGCGTCGACCACGTCGCCGCCCCCGAAGCCCAGCGATCTCGGCGCCAGGTTCCCGTAGGCGAGCACGACCGAGCCGGCCCGTCCGATCGCTGCGCCGGTATGGATGGCGAACCCGTCGGGCTCGGCCACGATGTCCTCGACGACGGACGCCCGGACGTCGAGGCGGCTGGTTGCGACAGTGGCGAGAGCGTCCGCGAGGTAGCGGGAGTACTCGGTCCGAGGGAGGAACTGGTCGGGGTCGACAGCGCGGCCCGTCCGAGCCAGCCACGCGAGCAGGTGACCCGGGTCGTCGGGGAAGGCGCTCATGTCGCGGGCTCGCACGTTGAGCAGGTGCCGGTCGTCGTCCGTGCCGTAGGCGATACCTCGAGCGACCCGGCCGGACCCTTCGTACACGGTGACCCGAAGCCCGGGGTCGGTGGTTCTGCCGAGTAGATGCACCGCTGTGAGGACACCGCTGGCGCCGCCCCCGACGATGGCAACAGTCGTCGAGTCCGACAGCGCGCGCGGACACCGCCGTCCCGTACCCGTGGCCATCGGGCGAGTCTACAAAGTCCACCGACAAGATCCGGACGGAAGTGACAACTCCGCCCATCTGCCAGCCGAGAGGCTCAGGCAATGCGGTCCGAGAAGTCACGCTGAGTGTCACGATGACTGCTAACCGTTACTTCCAGGTGCATCCAGCGCCTCAACGGTCACTCGTAAGGAACATCATGCACCAAGCGTTGAAGAAGTCCGGAGCCGTCGTGGCCGCAGCAGCGGTCGTCGCGCTCGCCGCCAACGGCGTCAGCTACGCGACGACCGGTAACAGCCTGATCGGCGGTCACCACAACACGACAACCGCACCGACCACGATCAGCGACAGCGGCAACGGACCCGCGCTGTCGCTGGAGTCCATGGGCAGTGCAGGTCCGTCGCTGCGGGTGAGCTCGGCGGCGGTCGTTCCGCGTCTGAACGCGTCGATGGTCGGCGGCGTCCATGCAGCAGGCTTGTCCAGCAACGCGACCAGCTTCACAGCCGGCTACGGTCCCAACCGCCAGTTCACCGGCGGCGTGATCTACGGCCTGGACATCGGCCCGGGGATCTACAGCGTCAGCTTCGAGTCCGTCCTGCTGCCGTCTGCCGGGTCTGCGAACAGTCCGACCGGCATGGAGTGCGGGGTCTACAGCGGCAACTTCAGGCGGTCGTACAGCTCCACGACGACGACGTTCGACGGTCAGATTCTGCCTCAGATGTCAGGTTCGAATGTCATTCGTGTCGGCTCGCTGGGCGCCCTGTTCGCTTGCTTCACCAGTGCTCCGAGCGCGCGGTTCTACCAGCCGGCGAGAATCTCCTTCGTCCGGCTGAACTCGCTGCATTCGACACGGGCTCCGTTGGCGACAGGGATGGCAAAGCACCAGACGGCCTTCGGTCGCTAGTCTCCTTGCTGGCCCGGACTTGCCGAGGGATCCGGGTAGGTAGGTCAGCAAGGCGGCGACTCGACTTCGGCCAGCCTGGCCCAGACGCGGTCGGCGGACAGCGGCAGGTCGTGACACCTGACCCCTGTCGCCCGCCGGACCGCGTTGGCCAAGGCGGGCGCGACGGGGTTGTACGGCGCCTCGCTCATCGACTTGGCACCCAGCGGGCCGAGCGGGTCGTAGGTGTCGGCGAAGTACACCTCTGTCACCGGCACGTCGGCGACCTGCGGTAGGTGGTAGTCGCGGAGAGTCGTGGTGAGTACCTCCCCGGTGGCCGACGTGCGCACCTCCTCGAAGAGCGTGCTGCCGATGGCCTGAGCCACTCCCCCCTCGACTTGGCCGCGTAGCTGTGCCGGGTTCAGTGCTACTCCGGCGTCGGCCGCGTGCACCGACTGCAGGACCCTGATCTGCCCGGTCTCGATGTTCACCGCCACCCGGAAGGCGTGCACGTTGAACGCAACCGAACGAGGTGTGCCGTCATGGGTCGCGCTGGCGGACTCCATGCCTCGGCTGGCCGCCTGGCGGTACAGCTCACAGCCTTCCGCTGACGCAAGGCCCAGCTCGTCTGAAACCGCAGCCAGCTGCCCGCGCAGCAGCCCAGCAGCCTCGAGAACCGCCCGGCCCGCCACGACGGTCCCGGCCGAGCCGAACGCACCGGTGTCGTAGCCGGTCGCTTCGGTGTCGGACGTGACCAGCCGGATCCTGTCCGGCGTGGTATCCAAGGCGGTCGCGGCCAGCTGGGCGTGGATGGTGGTCGTACCGTTGCCGAACTCCGTGGTGCCTACCCGCAGCGTGTAGGCGCCGTCGGCGTCGAGCGAGATCTGCGCGTGGGAGAAGTGACCGCGCGGCGGCAGCGTCGCGATCATCGCCACCGCCATCCCCTCCCCGACGCGCCATTCGTCACCCGGCGGCGCGGGTACGCCGTTTGGGCGCCGGAGCGCGGCCTCGGCCAGGTCGATGCACTGATCGAGGCCGTAGCTGCCGAAGGTCAGGTCGTCGTCGTTCACGTGGCCGGTGACGAACCGATCTCCCGGGACCACGACATTGCGCCGGCGCAGCTCGAACGGGTCGATGTCCAGACGAGCCGCCAGCTCGTCCATCGCCGACTCGACGGCGAAGATGACCTGACCGAGCCCGTACCCACGGAAGGCGCCGCTCGGCACATTGTTGGTGTAGACGGCCTCCGCGTCGAGCCTCTTGTTGGGGGCGCGGTAGA
This sequence comes from Propionibacteriales bacterium, assembly GCA_038239485.1. Taxonomy (GTDB): domain Bacteria; phylum Actinomycetota; class Actinomycetes; order Propionibacteriales; family Nocardioidaceae; genus DASQEH01. The sequence goes on along the minus strand of JBBSET010000043.1, from coordinate 25,501 downwards.
TCGCCGTCGACTCGTGGCAGCCGTGGTACATCACGCCAGGGCTGTGGTTCCCGTAGGCGCCGGCGTCGCTGAGCACGTCGACCGCCAACGCTGTCAGTAGGCCGTCACTCGTCGCGCCGAGACGGACCCCGACCCGCATCGGGTGCCGGCCGGGGCTGAGCGTGAACTCCTGCGCGCGGGTCAACTCCCAGCTCACCGGCCGACCGGTCCGCAGCACCGCCAGCGCGACCAGGTCCTCGGTGAGGAGCTCCTGCTTGCCGCCGAACCCACCGCCGACGCGCCCAGTCAGCACCCGGATCCGGTCGCGTTCGAGGCCGAGGATGTGACACAGCTCGTCGCGGACGAGGAAGGGCACCTGGGAGCTGGTACGGACGACCAGCCGCCCGTCCGGGTCGAGCCAGCCGACCGACGCGTGCGTCTCGAGCTGCCCGTGCACCACTCGCGGGGTGTACCAGACCCCCTCGACCGTCGCGTCGGCCGCCTGCAGGCCAGCCGCTACGTCGCCGTACTCCTCGTGCTGGGCCGCGACGATGTTGCGCAGCGGTCGGCGATGCGGGACGTGGTCGCGATCTTGTCGCCGTGCAGCTGGGGCGCTCCCGGGGTACGGGCTGCCTCGGCGTCGAGGACCGCTGGCAGGACGTCGTACTCCACCTCGACCAGCCGGCAGGCCGCCTCGGCGATCGCCAGGTCGTCGGCGACGACGGCGACGACTCGCTGGCCGTGGTAGCGGACGACGTCGTCGAGCATCCTGGTGTCGTCCGGGTCCTCGAGACGGTCCTCGTGCCGAGCCGTGGAGTAGAGCACGTCAGGCACGTCGGCGAAGGTGAGGACCGAGTGCACGCCAGGCAGCCGCGCGGCCGTGTCGGTGTCGATGGAGACGATGCGCGCATGGGCGTGCGGCGCCTGGACGACCGCGAGGTGGAGCGGGGCGACGCCCGCACCCTCGGGCGCGACGTCGAGCGTGAACCGCTCGGCGCCGGTGACCACCCTCTCGGCTGCCGGCGGCGCGGTCGTACCGAAGTGGGCTCCCGCCTCGCCCGCGCTCGGGACGTGGTTGACAGCGTCCGCTATCGAGCGGTAGCCGGTGCACCGGCACAGGTTGCCCTTCAGCGCCTGGCCGAGTTCGGCGGCAGCCAGCCCCGGTGGTAGGGACGCGACCGTCACGACCATGCCGGCTGTGCAGAAGCCGCACTGGAACCCGCGCGCCGAGACGAAGGCGGTCTGGACCGGATGCAGGTCGCCGGGGGCTCCGAGGCCGCTGACGGTCGTCACCTCACGGCCGGCGACGCGGACCGCCGGGAAGAGGCAGGAGTGGACCGGCGTATCGTCCACGAGCACCGAGCAGGCGCCACAGTCGCCAGTGTCGCAGCCCTTCTTCACCTCGACGTTGCCCTGCTGACGCAGCAGCGTCCGCAGACACTGGCCGGGGGCGGAGTCGTCCAGCGTCCGCGGTTCGCCGTTGACGCGGAATGTCGTCATCGCGCGGCCAGCTCCGCCACGGCCTCGAACCCGAGGCGCAGCACCATAGCGCGGCGCCATGCCGGGCTGCCGTGGTGGTCGTCGTACCAGTCCGTGAGCCCGTCGAGCTCCGCGGCAAGCTCCTCGGCTGTCGGCAGCCGGGCGAAGGCGAGCCGGTGTGGTCGGCCGGTGGCCGCCGTGACGGTGACCACCGCCGAGCCGTCCTGATCGAGGCGGGCAATCACTATGGCCCCCGACCGGCCCTGCACGGCCAACGAGATCCTGCGGAGAACCACCTCCGCTCGCATCGCGCCGGCCGGAACCTGAAAGCTGCGGATCACCTCGCCGGTTGCCAGCGAGGTACGACAGGGCCCGGTGACCAGCTCGACCACCGCGAGGCTCCTGGTCGTACCCCCCGGACACCAGATCTGTGCGGTCGCGTCGAGGGAGACCAGCAGCGAGATCATCGGCCCGGCCGGGAGGGCCAGGCAGACGTTGCCACCGATCGTGGCCAGGTCCCAGATCTTCGGAGATGACGCGAACGCCGACGCGCAGGGCTCGACGATCTTCAGGGCCGGCCATGGCGCCTGTGGGGGGAAGCCACGCAGGGCCGAGATCGTGCAGGTCGCGGCAATCTCGAGCCCGTCGGCGGAGACCGTCAGGTCGGGCCACCCCATCGTGGTGAGATCGACGAGCGCGCGCAGGTGCGGCTGGGGCTGCCCGAACATCCAGGTCCCCCCGGCCACGACGGCGCAGTCGTCGGCGAGGACGTCCAGGTCCGCACGGGTCCTGGCCGGGAGGAAGCGGTCGATGGTGTGCAGGTCCACGTCAGTACGCGACGCGGTCGATGCGCGCCAGCCACGCGTCGAACGGCGCCGGGCCGTCGTCGTGGAACCCGGCGACGACCTCGATCGGCCAGGTGTCGCGCGGGCGGCTGAACAGCTCGTAGAACTCGAGGTCGTCGAAGCCGCCCCTCGCTGCGTCGTGCCGGTCGGCGGCATACACGACGCGAGAGACTCGCGCCCACAGGGCCGCGGACATGCACAGAGGGCACGGTTCGCAGGAGGTGTAGAGCGTGGCCCTCACCAGGCTGAAGTCGTTGAGCGCCTTGCACGCCGTCCGGATAGCCACCACCTCGGCGTGGGCGGTCGGATCCATGTCGCGGGTGACGCGGTTCTCGCCTTTGCCGAGGACCTCACCATCGCGGACGACGAGAGCGCCGAACGGACCGCCCCCGTGCCCGACATTCTCTGTCGCTCGGGTCACCGCCTCGTGGAGCCAGTGTCCGTCGACATCGGGCTCCACGCTCATGACAGTCCTCCGATGCCAGGGATGGTCAGGTCGCTCACCATGGAACCTACGTGACAGCTCGCCGCCGCGGCCGACGACAGAGCCGGCGACGAGGGTGCCAGCGACGGCCCCATCAACAGAAGCCGGGGATGGAGTCCCAGGCGCTGCCCGGGGCGGGTGCCCCCTGCCTGGACAAGGAAGCCTCGATCAGGCCGTAGGGCCGGTCGGCTGCATAGAACACCTCGCCGGGGTTGTCGAGTCCGAACGGTTCGAGGTCGACCAGGAAGTGATGCTTGTTGGGCATCGAGAACTTGATCTCGGCCACCGCGCCGACCTCCTGGATCACCCGCCTCCCCATGGCGTACAGGGTCTGCTGAAGCGCCAGCGAGTGCGTCATCGCGAAGGTCTCGAGCAGCAGCGCCCGCACCGCGTCGTACGTCTGGTTGTAGTCGAGCCCCGGCTCGGCGTACCGCCATCGCGCCGTCACCGCCGTCGCCAGGATCCGGTCGTCAGTCTCAACGAGGGACGTGTAGCGGTCCCGTGGGAAGCCGTGGAACTCCGAGCCGGTGGACTTCAGAACGACCAGGTCGGTGAGGCCCGCCACCACCCAGGTCTGCCCGGCGGCCATCGTGACGACGGCTGTGCGCGTCTCCTGCCCTTGCCGGACGAACGCGTGGTTGTGCTCCTGGCCGGCAACCGGGATACGCGCCCAGCTGGACGACTCGGCCTCCCACCGGCCGCCGGTCACCCACTCGAAGTCCGAGACGAAGTGGTCCCCCAGCCGGAGCAGGAACTCCTCCGGCGAGCCGATGCCGTACTGCCTGGCGAAGGCGTAGACGGTGTTCTTCTGGGTGTCGGTGGCCACTACGTGCGAGTTGTCCCCGCTCAGGTGAGCGGCGCTGAAGTCGCCTCTGAGCTGCGATGTGACCGAGAGGTCCTCGAGCTCGTGACGCTGGGTGTCACGGGTGATCCGGACCACCCGTACCTCGGCCTTGCCGTACTGGTTGGCCCCCAAGACGACGCCGTCGTCGTGCGATGAGGTGGACGTCGCCATGGTGGCTGCGCCGTAGTCCGACGTGGTGGCTCTGCTCGAGGTAGACGTGATGTCGGTCATGGTCAGCTCCCTCGGTCGGGTTGAGCGCGCGGGTGCGCCCGGTGGGTAGCGGCCGGGCCGCCCGCCAATCGCACCTCCCTCAAAGGTAGAGGGTGGCGCCCTCAGTGGTGACGGTCCATGTCGCGGTACCCGAGGAGGATGGGGAGGCTACTACTCGCGGCGGCCTCGTATGCTGCAACGGCTACTCGGTGCGCGAACTTGAGGAGGTGTCACGTGGCAGCGGCCATCGACGCCCCGCTTCGACTCCACCGGACCACTGTCAGACCGGAGTGGGTCGACTACAACGGGCACATGAGCGAGTCGTACTACCTCCTCGTGTTCGGGGACGACGCCGACGCCTTCTTCCGCTACATCGGCATCGACGACGCCTACCGGGCTGCGGGCCACTCCCTGTACACGGTCGAGACGCATCTGCACCATCGCGGGGAGGCCGGCGAGGGCGAGCCGCTCGAGCTCTCGTTGCAGCTGCTCGACCATGACAGCAAGCGGGTGCACATCTTCCACCGCATGCTGCATGGCGAGAGCGGCGCCTCGCTGGCCACCGCCGAACAGATGCTCGTCCACGTCGACATGGCGGCCGGTCGGTCGGTGAGCATGCCAGCCGCCATCACGGCTCGCCTCGATGACATCCACACCGCCCATGCCGCGCTCGGCCGCCCTGACGAGGTCGGTCACCCGATGGGTATCAGGCATCCGGCGATCGACCCGACCGGCGCCGTCCGGGCTTAGGAGACAGTGATGGATTTCGCCCTCGACACCGAGCAGCGAGCGATCGTCGAGACGGTACGCGACTTCGTCGCCAACGAGCTCTACCCCCACGAGGACGAGGTCGACCGCACCGGTGAGGTGCCGGCCGACCTGGTCGACGCCATCCGGGCAACCGCGCTCAAGGCAGGGCTGTACGCCGCCAACATGCCCGCGGAGCTCGGTGGTGGCGGCCTCGATGCGCTCGCCATGGTGCTCGTCGAGCGCGAGCTCGGCAGGGCCAGCTACGCGCTGCAGTGGCTGGTCGCCCGGCCCAGCAACATCCTGCTGGCATGCACGGGCGACCAGCGTGAGCGGTACCTGCTCCCGGCGATCCGCGGCGAGCGCCACGACTGCCTGGCCATGTCCGAGCCCGGCGCGGGTTCGGACGTCCGGTCGATGACCACTCGTGCGGTTCGCGATGGCAACGACTACGTCATCGACGGCACGAAGCACTTCATCAGCAACGCAGACAAGTCCGACTTCGTCATCCTCTTCGCTACTACCGGCAGGGAGGCGACCAGCCAGGGGACGCGGAACCTCATCACCGGCTTCCTCGTCGACCTCGACACCCCTGGCCTGACGCTGCGTCGAGGCTCGGCGAGCGTGTCGCATCGCGGGTACCACCACAGTGAGCTGGCGTTCGAGGGCTGCCGGGTGCCTGCGGCGAACCGGCTAGGCGACGACGGGCGCGGTTTCGAGCTGATGGGAGAGTGGCTGGGCGCGAGCCGCCTCACGGTGGCGGCCAGCAGCGTCGGGAGGGCGCAGCGGGTGGTGGAGATGACGACCAGGTGGGCCGCCGAGCGGGTCCAGTTCGGGCAGCCGATCGGACGGTTCCAGGGCGTCGGATTCCCGCTCGCCGACATGGCCACCGAGCTCGAGGCCGCCGAGCTGCTGACGTTGCGGGCCGCCTGGAAGCTCGACCGGGGCACGATGACAGACTCGGACGCGGCGATGGCGAAGGTGTTCGCGTCGGAGGCTCTGGGGCGGATCACCGACCGGGCGGTGCAGATCTTCGGCGGGATGGGCCTGATGGACGAGCTCCCCATCGAACGCTTCTGGCGCGACGCGCGCGTGGAGCGGATCTGGGACGGCACCAGCGAGATCCAGCGCCACATCATCTCCCGGTCGATGCTCCGCCCGCTCGGAGCCTGAGAACGGCGATGGGCGACCCGGTGCGCGTGGACGTCGTCGGCGAGGTGCTCGTCGTGACGCTGGACCGGCCGCGCGCGAACGCCGTCGACGTGGCGACCAGCCTGGCCCTGTACGACGCGTTCCGCCGCCTCGAGGATGACCGCTCGCTGCGGGTGGGGGTGGTGACCGGCGCCGGCGACCGGTTCTTCTGCGCTGGCTGGGACCTCAAGTCGGCCGCCGCAGGCGAGGCGGTGGACGCCGACCACGGGCCGGGCGGCTTCGCGGGGCTGACGGAGTACTTCGGTCGTACCAAGCCGGTCATCGCCGCAGTCAACGGGCTCGCTCTCGGCGGCGGTTTCGAGCTGGCGCTGGCGGGGGACCTGGTGGTTCTGGCCGAGCACGCCGAGCTGGCCTTCCCGGAGGTTCGACTCGGCGTGGTCGCCGATGCCGGCGGTCTGCTCCGGCTCCCGCGCCGGCTGCCCGCGGTCATCGCCCGGGAGATGCTGCTCACCGGACGTCGGATGGCAAGCGATGAGGCCTCTCGCTGGGGGCTGGTAAACCGGGTCGTCCCCGGCCCGGTGCTGATGGACACCGCTCTGGCGCTCGCGCGTGAGATCTTCGCCGCGGCCCCGCTCGCGATCGCCGCCGTCCAGGAGGTGCTCGCCGCGACGGCGACCGTCGGCATCGAGGAGGGCTTCCTCAGTCAGCGCTCGGGCGAGCTGCCGAGATACCGGGCGATGCTGCACTCCGAGGATGCCGTCGAGGGGCCGCGTGCCTTCGCCGAGAAGCGGTCCCCGATCTGGCGTGGCCGCTGATCCCTGGTATCTCGCCGGGAGCCGAAGGTTGCACGATCGACAGCCGCGTACAACCATATGAGCCAGTCTCGATGCCGGGTGTGAACGCCGGGGTCTCAATGGGGAGGTCGCCGTGGGCCGTCTATCTGTCGTTGTCGCGGGTGCGATGGTCGTGGCACTCGGAGGGTCGGCGGTCGCGACCCCGACTGCGATGGGACCAGCGGCGCCGGCACGCGCCGCCCTCGCGCGGGGACCAGCCCGCGGCGGAGCCGGCTCGTACGTCCTCACCGCCACCAACCGCGGTCCGAGATACGCACCGACCTTCACCGGCAACGGCTATCTCGGCGTCCGGGTCCCGGCAAGGGGCCAAGGTGCCGTCATCGCTGGGACCGTGCCCGCGCAGTCGGAACTGGCAGGATTTTACGCCCGGCCGCCCGGATCCACCGAAGTGCAGCAGAGAGCCAACATCCCGACCTGGTCGACGCTGCAGCTCGCGGTGGGCGGGCGGCCCTTCTCCTTGAGTACAGGTTCGGTCGCTGGTTGGCGGCAGCAGATCAACCTCCACACCGGCGTGATCTCGACTACCGCGCGCTGGACAGCGCCGGACGGCCGAGTCACCGACCTGCGGTACGACGTCTTCACCGACCGGGCCCGGGCCTACGTCGGTGTGGTCCGGCTGCGGCTCACGCCGCACTGGAGCGGCTCCGCAGGGGTCACGGACCTCATCGATGGCAGGCCCGCCACTCTCACGAGGCAGGTCCGCAAGGGCGGCAACCTGGCCGCGCAGCAGGACTGGGAGACGATCCGCACCGTCGGCACGGGCATCGCCGCGTCACTGGCGAGCCGGCTCGCCGTCACCCCGTCCACAGCAGCAGGCCGACCGGACCGGGTGAGCCGCTCCCAGCAGCAGAGCGTCGGCCAACGGATCCGGCTCAGCGTGACACGCGGCCACACCTACACGGTGACGAAATACGTCGGGGTGCTGACCTCGCAGGTCGCCAGCAGACCGGCCGCCGCCGCCCGCAGCCAGGCGAAGGCGGCGGCTTCGGCGGGATACGCCCGTCTGCTGGCGGAGAACACGGCGGCCTGGGGTCGGCTCTGGGCGGGCCGTGTCGACATCCACGGCAACGCCCGGCTCGCCAGCGAGGTCAACGCGAGCCAGTTCTACCTCTGGGCCAACACCAGAGCCGGCGTCGACTGGAGCATCTCCCCCGCCGGGCTGTCGTCGAACGGCTACGACGGGCATATCTTCTGGGACGCGGAGACGTGGATGTTCCCCTCGTTGCTCGCCCAGCACCCCGATCTGGCGGCGGGGATGAACGCGTACCGCTACCAGCGGCTGGGCGCTGCGAGGCGGCACGCTCGGGCGACCGGCTACCGCGGCGCCCGGTACCCCTGGGAGAGCGCTCTGGACGGTACCGAGCAGATCCCGCCGCCCGTATCCGTCAACAGCGAGGGTCTCTACGAGCAGCACATCACCGCTGACATCGCACTGGCCCAGTGGCAGTACTACCTCGCGACCGGCGATCGGCACTGGCTGCGGACCCGCGGTTGGCCGGTACTGTCAGGTGCCGCGAGGTTCTGGGCCAGCCGCGTGGTCAGGCGGGCTGGTGGCGGCTACCACATCCCGCACATCACCGGACCCGACGAGGAGAACCCGGACGTCCGCGATGAGGCTTATACCAACGTCGGGGCGGCAACGACACTACGCAATGCCACGAGGGCTGGTCGGCTCGTCGGCGTCAACGTCCCAGCCCGCTGGAACCGGATCGCCCACGGGCTGGTGGTCGGCTACGACGCAAAGCTCGGCATCCACCCAGAGTTCAAGGCCTATCAGGGGCAGCTCGTCAAGCAGGCCGACGTGACGATCCTGCAGTACCCGTGGCGCTATCCGATGCCTGCCCGCGTGGCCCAGAACGACATCAACTTCTACGTACCGCGGACCGACCCCCTCGGGCCGTCGATGAGCGATGCGATCAGCTCCATCGACACCTCATCACTGGGCACTCCCGGCTGCGCGGCATACGTCTACACCCTGCGCAGTGCCGACCCCTTCATCCGTGACGTGTTCGACCAGTTCTCCGAGACCAGCACCGGTGGCGCCTTCACCTTCATGACCGGCATCGGCGGCTTCTTGCAGGAGTTCATCTACGGCTACCCCGGCATGCGCTGGGACCGGCACGCGGTCCAGCTCGATCCCACCCTGACCAGCCAGCTGAGCGGGGTCACGGTCCACGCGCTGCGGTGGCGCGGCCGGACGTTCAGCATCAGCGTAGGGCAGACGTCGACCCGGGTGACGCTGACCAGTGGACATCGCCTTCCCGTGACCGTGGACGGCACCACCCACTATGTGACGAAGGGCTCTGCGCTGGTGACCCCGACCGGCCGTCCGGACCTCACACCCACGACCGACGCCGTCCGGTGCCGGGCAGCGACCGCATCGAGCTCGATGCCGCTCGGCCCGGCGCTGGCAGCCGTCGACGGCAGCCCGGCGACGTTCTGGCAGCCAGCCACCACCGCCGCCACTCTGACCGTGCCACTGGGATCGGCCCGACGGGTAGGCCGCGCTGTGCTGCACTGGGGACAGCAGTGGCCACCAGCCCCCGCGCCGAATGTGCCACCGCCGCCCAAGCCGGTCATCACCCTGCGCGCAACGTCGTACGACGTGCTGGTGTCTCGCGACGGGCAAACATGGTCACGGGTAGCCCGGGTGCGCGGTCGCCGATCCGGTCTGCGCGACGTGCTCACATTTGCCCCGACGCGGGCCCGGTTCGTCGAGGTGCGTCTGCATGCATCGACCCATCACACCGCTCCGAAGCTGCAGGAGGTCACCGTCACCGCACAGTGACCTCCCTAGCCGGGCGCGAGCCACGGTCCAGACGCAGGAGGGCCGCAGCGCCCGGTTCGACCGATCTGCCTCAGGCGGCTGGGGTCGTGAGCGGGTGGATCTCTGGTGGCCGCGCCAGGTGCTCGCCCGCTGCCGCGAACGCCGCGGCGATGTGCGGGGTCTTCAGATGGGCGTCGAGGTCGGCCTGGCCACGCCAGGTCTCGATCGTGACGAACGTACCCGGGGTGGCCACTGACTCGTAGAGTTCGTACGCGATGCAACCCTCTTCGGCGCGGGTCGGCTCGACGAGGGTGTGCAACGCCGCGGCGACCTCCTTCTCGGCTCCGCGCTTCGCGGCGATCACGGCAACAACCTGCAGGTCGGTCATGGTTTCCTCTCGTGGGCGTGACGCGAACCTACCCGCTGTCCCGCCCCGGCCATCACGAAGCCGCACGCAGCACTTCACGCGGGGCAGCTGAGCGGCACACCCCAAAGTGTCAGGTTCGGACCGACTGCCGCTCGATCAGGTCGATCATGAAATCGAGTGCCGCTTCGAGCGGCTTGGTGTCGCGCTGGATCTGGCTCAGGAGGAGACCGCCTTGGAGCGTGGTGAGCATAGCCAGCGCCAGGCTTTCGGGGTCCGCCTCAGGAGCGAGCCGACCACCGGCTCGCATGGCGAGCAGGCCGTCGCGGAGCGCGTCCTCCCATCGGGCGAAGCTGTGAGCGACGTCATCCCGGGCGCCGGGGTCGCTCTCCGCGAGCTGGCTGCCCAACGAGCCGAGCGGACAGCCACCGCGGCAGTCGTTGCTCCGTACCGTCTCGACGACCCGGTCGCGCCATGCGCGGAAACCGTCGACGCTGTCGAACCGAGCGTTCTCCTGGCGGCGCAGGATCGTGTCGGCCTGATGGGCGATCACGGCCCTGACCAGCGCGTCCTTGTCCATGAAGTAGTGGTACAGCTGCGAGCTGCTCACCGACGCCGCGGTCTTCACGTCGTCTATCGTCGTGCCCCCGACGCCGCGCTCGAAGATCACCTTCGCTGCCGCCACGACGATGCGGGCGCGCACCTCAGCCCCCTTGCGAGTCAACGTCGATGTCACCGCGTCGTCGCTGCCTGCCATGTGCCAGAAGGTAGCAGTTCTGGATTTGACAGTCCACTTTGGAGCGCGCATGCTTGACATCGTCTGCGGTGTGGCCTCTCGCGACACAGCCCACCAGACGTCGAACTCATAGAGCGTCGAGCCCAAATTGCCAAGCACCACGCCAACCGGCTCGCGTAACCCCAGCTTTCAGGAGAACCTGTGTCGCATACCGCTGCCCAGCCGGAACAGACCGCTGCGCAACCGCCTACGGACCACCGTTGGCTGATCCTCGTCGTGGTGTCCATCGCCCAGCTGATGGTCGTGCTGGACGCCACAGTGGTCAACATCGCCTTGCCCTCGGCGCAGCTGGACCTGGGTTTCGCCGACGGCCAGCGGCAATGGGTCGTCACCGCGTACGCCTTGGCATTCGGCAGCCTGCTCCTGCTCGGCGGCCGTGTCGGTGACCTGTTCGGCCGCAAGCGCACCTTCATCGGTGGGTTGGCGGCGTTCGCGATCGCTTCGGCGATCGGTGGCGCGGCACCCTCCTTCGGTGTGCTTGTAGCAGCACGGGCCATCCAGGGCGTTGCGGGCGCCATGCTCGCCCCGGCGGCGCTGGGCACTCTGGTCACGACGTTCCGCGACCCTCGCGACCGTGGTCGCGCCTTCGGCGTCTTCGGCACCGTCGCGGTCGGCGGGGGGGCGGTCGGGCTGATCCTTGGTGGCGTCCTGACGCAGTATGCGTCGTGGCGCTGGGCGATGTTCGTCAACATCTTCTTCGCTCTCGGCGCCGCCGCGGGCGCCTTGGTCTACATGGTCCACAAGCTTCCCCCGGTCAAGCCACGGATCGACGCGATCGGCGCGGCACTTGCCTCGTCAGGCCTGTTCTGCCTGGTGTTCGGCTTCTCCCATGCCGAGTCTGCGGGCTGGACCGCCGCCGTGACCATCGGCTCGCTGGCCCTCGGTGTCGTCCTGCTGGTGGCATTCGTGATCGCCGAGCAGCGCGTAGGCGCGCCGCTGCTCCCCCTTCGCGTCGTCGCCGACCGCACGCGCGGCGTCGCCTTCGCGGCCGTGGGACTGTCGGGCGTTGCGATGTTCGGGGTCTTCTTGTTCCTGACCTACTACTTGCAGACCGTGCTGGGCTTCAGCCCCGTGATGTCGGGGCTGGCCTTCCTGCCGATGATCGCCTGCGTCATGATCAGCTCGAACCTCTCCAACATCGTCACTCTGCCGCGCTTCGGACCCCGCATCGTCATCACGATCGGGATGGTCTTGGGCTGCTTCGCGATGGGATACCTCAGCCGGCTCACGGTCGACTCCAGCTATGCAGGCGGGGTGCTGCCCTCTCTCATCCTGATGGGCTTCGCGATGGGGATGGTGATGGCGCCGTCCATGAACACGGCCACTGCCGGCGTCAAGCCGCAGGACTCCGGCGTCGCAGCTGCCCTGGTCAGCACCATGCAGCAACTCGGCGGGTCGATCGGTACCGCGGCACTGAGCACGGTCGCCGCCTCCGTCACGACCAACTACCTCGCGACTGGACAGGCAGGCCCTCATCTCGCGCAGATCGCTGCCACCCACGGCTACGCCACGGTCTTCGCCATCAGCTCAGGCGTCTTCGCGTTCGGTGCCGTGATGGGCGGCCTGCTCTTTCCCTCCAAGACCCGTCTCACCGAGCTCCGCGAAGCGTCTGCTCCCGTGCAGGACGCACCGCGTCACAAGGCTGCTGCCCCCGAGGTCGTCGGCGCCGAAACCTGACCGTCGACCCGCCCAGGCCGACCCGGTCAGGCGGTGCGGCGGCGGCGCAGGAACGGGTCGGACAGCGGCGGGGGCAGGTATCCCCTGTCGGTGCTCGACAAGGTGACGCCGGGTGGCACGATCTCGTCGATCAGGTCCAACACCTCGACCGAGAGGGTGACGCCGGCCGCGCCGAGCTGAGACTCGAGATGCTCCATCGTGCGTGGGCCGATGATCGGGGCCGTCACCGCCGGATGCGAGAGCACGAACGCCAACGCCAGGTGCACGAGGGAGAGCCCTGCCTTGTCGGCGACGCCGGCGAGCGCGTCGGCGGCCTCGAGCTTGGCCCGGTTGTCGGGGTTCGACATGTCGTAGCGCGCGGGCATCCGCTCGGCGCGATGCGACTGCGGCACATCAGCGTCCTTGCGGTACCTGCCGGACAGCCATCCACCGGCCAGCGGGCTCCACGGGATGACGCCCATCCCGTACTCCTCGGCCACCGGCAGCAGGTCGGCCTCGATGCCACGCGTCAAGATCGAGTAGGGCGGCTGCTCCGTCACGAACCGGCTGAGCCCGCGCGACTGCGCGGTCCACTGCGCCTGCACCACCTCGTGCGCCGGGAACGTCGAGGACCCGAACGCCCGGATCTTGCCCTGCCGCTGGAGATCGGTCAGCGCCGAGAGGGTCTCCTCGACATCGGTGTCCCGCTCGGGCCGGTGGACCTGGTACAGGTCTATCCATTCGGTCTGCAGCCGGCGCAGGCTGTCGTCGACCTCCTTGACGATCCAGCGACGCGAGTTGCCCTTGGAGTTGGGGTCGCCGCCCGGCTCGCCCATGGGCACGTCCATCGGACCGTGGAACTTCGTCGCGAGGATCACGTCGTCGCGGCGGCCGCCGGCCAGCGCCTTGCCGACGATGACCTCCGACTCGCCCTGTGAGTAGACGTCGGCCGTGTCGATGAAGTTGATGCCGGCGTCGAGGGCGTGATGGATGATCCTGATCGAGACGTCATGATCCTTCTCGCCCCATGCGCCGAACATCATCGCTCCCAGGCACAGCGGGCTGACCTGCATTCCGGTACGTCCAAGGCTTCGATAGTCCATGCGGCAAACCCTACGTCGCCGCTTCGGCGCGATCCCGGCCAGCGGGGCTGGTGCCTCCCGCGTGCGAGTTCGCCTCGGTTGCCCTCGTACGAGTTCTCAATAATCCAGAGTCACTACGGAATACTGAGCAATCGCTCTTGGTTGCACCTAGCATGAACGAGGTCCACAGAGTGTGTTTCCGCTTCCACACCGCCATCGAGCTGATCGGCGCCAAGTGGTCGGGGGCGGTTCTGCGCGCCCTCTTCACGGACTCCCACCGCTTCGCCGACATCAAAGCCGCCATCCCGCTCGTGAGCGACACCATGCTCACCCAGCGTCTTCGGGACCTGGAAGATGCCGGCCTGCTGGAGCGCCGGGTGATACCAAGCTCCCCGGTTCACGTGGAGTACGAGCTCACCGACGCCGGGCGAGAGCTCGAACCGGTGCTCGACGCCGTCATCGCGTGGTCGCACCGCTGGATACCGCTACCGGTCGACGTCGACGATGCCCACAGCCACCCGGTGAGCGCCGGCGTCTGACCCAGGCACATTCGTGCCACCAGAGCCACCCCCGACACCGACCCTGGAAGGAACACCCACGATGCCCACACTCACCGTCATCATCGGCTCCACGCGCCCCGGACGCGCTGGGCTCCCGATCGCCCAGTGGTTCACCGACCTCGCCAAGAACCACGGCGGCTTCGACATCGGAGTCGCCGACCTGGCGGAGATCGACCTACCGCTGCTCGACGAGCCCAACCACCCGCGCCTGCGCAGGTACCTCAACCAGCACACCCTGGACTGGAGCGCTACGGTCGACGCCTCCGACGCCGTTGTGATCGTGACCCCGGAGTACAACTACGGCTATCCGGCTGCGGTGAAGAACGCCATCGACTATCTGCATGACGAGTGGAAGTACAAGCCGGTCGGGTTCGTGTCGTACGGCGGGGTGGCGGCCGGCACCCGAGCGGTCCAGCAGCTCAAGCAGGTCGTCACGACGCTGAAGATGCTGCCGGTGACCGAGTCGGTCAACATCCCGTTCCATTCACAGTTCATCGATGAGGAGGGCCAGCTCCAGGCCAACGAGATCATGGAGCAGGCCGCCGGCGCGATGCTCGACGAGCTGGTTAAGACCGAGGCCGCGCTGCGCCCGTTGCGGGTACGCGCGACCCAGGCCTAGCGGGCTGAGCCACCCGGGAGGCGCAGGCGGCGAGGCTCATTCGACGACCTTGCGGTGAATTTCGGACGGCCGGTGCCCGACCATCAGTCTGAATCGACTCGACGGCCGTTCGATCAGGACATAGCTGAGCCACGAGGAGCAAGAGCTACCTAGACGGCGTCGTGGGCACCGGCATGATCGAGCTGAGCGCCTCGGCGCGTGACGGCGAGGAAGGTGACGAGGGCGAGGATCGCCAGGGTGAGGCCGAGCGCCACCCAGCCGCTGCCCCAGCCGAGGCCGCTGGCGGCCGGAGGCTTTCCCAGCCAGTCTGCAATGGTCGCGCCGAGCGGGCGGGTGACGACATAGGCGAACCAGAAGGCGAAGATAGGGTCCCATCCGAAGCGGAAGTACCCCAGGATCGGGATGGCGATGACGCCGGCGAAGAAGACCGCAGAGCCGAAGTAGCCGAAGTTCAGTGTCGTCGCCAACAGGTCACCGGCAGCAGTACCGAGTGCGAATGTCGCCACGACCGCGGCCCAGTAGAAGGCTTCGCGCCGTGGAGTGTCGATGCTGTGGATGGACAGGGTCTTCTCAGTCCGTTGCCATGTCACGAAGACGGCGGCCAGCATGAGGGCGAAGAAGGGCGCCGAGGCGATGTAGGGCACCTTGAAAGCCACGTGGAGCACGTCGGCTGCCATGGTGCCGAACACACCGACCATGACCACGGCGAGCCAGTACGCCCACGGCGAGTACCTGCGCAGGGAGAACTGGACTGCGAGGGCCGCCAGGAATGTCACGAACCCGAGAACGACGGCAAGGACCGGCGCCATGGCATGCACGAGGTAGTCCGATGTGGACTCACCCATCGCCGTCGACAGAGCCTTGAGGACCCAGAAGTAGACAGTGATCTCCGGGACGCTGACCGGGTGACGCGCCGACGACTGCCACCGGGTTGAGGGCGCGCTCACCGCAGTGGCCCGCGCCGGGTGGGCAGGTATCGGCCTTTCACCACGAGGGGCCTCACATCTGTCGGGGTCGGACGGCGGCATCAGCGCGCGTAGGCCGTGACGAAGTCACGGGAGGTGTGCTCGTAGTAGCGGTTTGCCGGGCGCTGGTAGTCGGGGAGCAGGCTGTGTGGCGTGGGGTCCGAGGGGTGGCCGCCGGCCAGGTAGGTCATGTACGACACCCACGTCGAGTTGATGTCGAGCTCCATGGCCCGCACGCAGCCCGCCCGGTGCAGGATACGGGCCAGGGTGTGCGCGGACAGAGCATCACCGGAAGCGTAGACGAGGTCCCCGTTGGCGGTGATGCCCACGCCGGACCGGAAGACGAAGTACGCGTTGCTGACGGTTGCGCCCCAGTTGAACTGCGGGCTGGTGTTGATCTTTCGCGAGACCTTCCCATTGTCGATGAGGAGATGGAGGTTCTGCCGGACGCCGACCACATTGGGCCCGGGGCCGACCTCCTGGTTCCAGCTTCCGACCGTCATGGTGCCGTTGCGGTAGAACACCTCCGACGCGGCTCTGTCGACGAGCGATCCGGCCGTCTTACCGTCGAGGTAGAACCCACCGTGCGCGTCTGCCAGCCTGAAGGCACCGTTCCAGGTCGCCACCAGTCCACGACGCTGACCGGGGGGGATCCAGTCCGGGACCGGCCAGCTGCCACCGGGCTCGTCGAAACCCGGATGCAGGTTGAAGCGCAGCAGCTTGCTGCTCATCCAGACCACCCCGGCGAGATACGACGTGTGAACGGAGTCCGGCCGCAGGAAAGCCGCCTGGACCGCGGGCTGGCCGTGCACCTTGACCAAGCTCCGCCACGCGCCTTCGCCGGGAAGGGCCGGTTGAGCGATCGAGCCCAGGGGCTTTCGAAGCGCGACCCGCGCCGTGCCGCCTTGGTGACCGTGCGTGGAGGGCGGGGCCGTGGGCGACGCCCCCTTAGGCGCCACCAACAGCCCGGGCGGCGGCGTGCCACCAGTGGCGGGCGGGTTCAGGTGGTACTGGAGCTTCTCGAGTCCGAGCACGACGTTTCCCAGATGGTGACTCCTGGCCCATTCGGCCAGCCGGGCAGAGACGCTGTCATTCCCCGGCGCCAAGAGCGCTGAGCCCACCGACCAGCTCAGCCAGACCAGCAACGCAACGAGCGCCGCCACGATCGCCCGACGCACGGGCCGCTTCGGCCGGCCGACCGGGGCGGACCCGGACGGGTCGACCGGATCGGCCTTCTCAACTGCCACCTTCTCCGTCACGACAACGGCATTCCTGTCATCACCACTTCCCCGCGCAAGAGACGCGCGGTGCTGCCGCCATGGCAGCCCCATTAAGGAAATTTACGTTGCGATCCTGGGAGAACCCGCTGAAGTAGATGCGAATCCGGTTAAGTCTCTGCCAAGCGTTGAGACAGTGGCCTCGACGAGCACCGGATACCGGTTCAGTGGCGACTCACCGGCTCACGGTGCGTGAAGGGCTTCACAGGGGTTCGTCTATGGCGTGCAGACGGGTCGGCGTGTGCCGTACGCACCGACACGACTCTTACGGCGCGGTGCACCACGCTCCGACCTGCAGGTGCGAGCGCAGCAGGCTTCCGCGCGCGAGCACCTCGGCCATGATCGTCTCACGGAGTGTGGCGACGTCGAGCTCGTCGCGGCTGACGATGCCGGACTCGACCATCGACGCTGCCAGACTTCGCGCCAGGCCGACCATCCGCTCCACAACGTCCACCGAGGTGGGACCTGCCCCGGCCCGCTGCTCGATGCGTAGCTGGGGACAGCCCAGCCCGGCGCCGACGAAGACGTTCGGCATGCTCAGCCCCGAGTGCGGGTTCGCACCTGACCGCTCGATGACCGCCTGGAGCGACGAGGCCAACCGGTCGTAGCTCAGCACCGGCGGATCCGAGGTCACACCCGACCAGTCGAGCTCGTGGAAGACGATGGGAGCGCCGGGCTTCGCCAGCACCGCCAGCGAGGCCAGGAACACGGACGGCTCGTCGACGAACTGGAGGACGTATCGTCCTACGATCGCGTCGAACGGTCCTTCGTCCGCCAACTCGTCGACGGTGCCGCCGACGAACGAGACGTTCGCCAAAGCCATGCTCTCGACCCTGGCGCGCGCCGCCTCGACCGCCCCGGCGTATCGGTCGAATCCCACCACCGAGCCACTCGATCCGACCAGGCCGGCAACCAGCACCGACACGTCGCCGCCCCCACAGCCGACGTCGAGGACGCGCATCCCGACGTCGACTCCGGCTTCAGAGAAGAACCTTCGAGTGATGGGGTCGACGGCTCGTGCCTGTGCCGCCAGTCGTTCCAGCTCGGTCTCCGAATGTCCTAGCAGGTAGGGAGCTCCGTTGCTCACAAAGAAAGTATCGCGCCGCCACGTCGCGTCCATCAAGAGCTCATCGACGACCGGCTGCATGTCAGCTCGACGAAATCGTGAGTGATACTCATGGCCATGGTCACCGACCCATCCGGCGCTCCTGGGCAGCCGCCACGGCGGTTGCTGTTCGGAACGGTTGCGGAAGAGTACGAGCGACATCGGCTGGGCTACCCGGACCAGGTTGCCGACACCGTCTTCGCCTATGCCCGGAAACCGGTCCGTACCGCGGTCGAGATCGGGGCCGGCACGGGCAAGGCGACGCGGTTGTTCGCTGGTCATGGTGTCGCGGTGACAGCGCTCGAGCCGGACCGGCAGATGCTGTCGGTACTGCGGCGGACCACGGCGGGCCTGCCGGTGAGCGTCGTCCACGCGGACTTCGAGACCTTCGAGACCGACCAGCGGTTCGACCTCGTGTTCGCCGCCGCGGCATGGCATTGGACCGATTCGGACACCCGGTGGCAGCGGGCGGTGCGACTGCTGGCTCCGGGCGCGATCGTGGCTTCGTTCGGGAGACCGGCCGACATCGCCGACCCAGAACCGTTCGCCGCCGTCGAGGCGATCGAGCGGAGCCTGCTGCCAACCGACCCCTCCAGCGGTCCCGGAACAGCCGACGACATGGGATGGCCGGGCTCGGAGATGCTCGCGGTCGAAGAGCTCACCGACGTCAGACAGCTCGACCTGCCCAGTGGGCTGACCGTCGATACCGACGACTACGTGGCGCGGCTGGGCACCGTATCGGCGTACCTGCTGCTGGCCCCGGACGCCCGCGCCGACGCGTTGCGCCGGATACGGGACGTGCTCCCCGATCGGATCCGACTGGACACCACGGTCCGCCTACACCTTGCGACCAAGCGCTAGTCCATCGCTCGACGACGAACTCGCGCAGTCTCGGTGCCTCTGGTGACGAGGCGAGGGGGGGCGAGGGGGGGCAGGGCTGGAACGGTGTGCGCCTGAGGGCACATTGTGCATCACAGCGCACATCGCTCCGAAGGGGTACCCCCGGCCACCCCCGTGGGGACGACGATCCTCGCCACCCTGCGCCCCACCGAACCGTTCAGCCTGACGTCGGCCTCGGCGCGCTGCAAGCGTTGATCCACCCAGCCGTGGGCTCCCTCGATTGTCGGTGGATGTCCTTACGCTCGCTGCCGAAGAGCGCGGAGAGATCGCGCTTCTCGACCCCAGCGGCTCCCTCGCATCGCGAACGATGAGCAGCGTCCACCGCTCCCCCACCACACCTCGAGCGCGCGGGCCGCCGAGCACACCTCGATGCGTAGAATCTCGACCCCGATCATCGCCGAGCACGCGGGACGTGCCGAGCCGATGCCGAGTCTCCTGCTCTTGAACGGTGCGGTCGTCATCGACCAGGCAATGCCGCTGGCCGGGTTGATCTCCGGTCTGGCTGGCAACCACATGCCGACGCACGCACAACAGCTACTCGACCTCCGCACGACCATCGACGCGACCGCATGAGCGACCTGTCCGACCGAATCACCATGGTCGTGGGTGCCAGCCGCGGGCTGGGCCACGGGATCGCTGCCGCCTTCGCCGACGCCGGCGCGCCGGTGATCGCGCTGGCCCGCAACGCGCCGACGTTCCCAGCGCACGCCGGGATCGATATCCGCTCCGAGATCGGCGACGCCACAGATGCGCCCGCTGCAGAACCAGACCTGGGAGACGTTCTCGGTCAACTGGAACACCGACGTCCGCGTCGCCTTCGAATGGCTCAGGGAGGCACTGCTCAAGCCGCTCCGCCCGGGCAGCAAGGTGTTCGTGATCAGCAGCGGCGCGCCCTCGCGGGCTCGCCGCTCAGCGGTGGATACGCGGGCGCCAAGGCCACGCAGCGCTTCATCACGTCCTACGCGCACGACGGGGCCCAGCGCGCCCGGTTGGACATCAGGTTCACCGCGGTGCTGCCGCGCATCACTGCCCTCACCGACCTCGGTCGGCCGGCGGTGCAGGCGTATGCCGATCGAAACTGCCAGACCGTCGACGAGTACCTCGCCCCGATGGGACCCCCGCTGACACCTGAGATCGCCGGCGCCGCCCTCGTCGAGCTGGTGCGCGGTGGTGGTGAGGCCCTGGGTTACCTACTCACGGGCAATGGCTTGCAGCAGCTTCCCTGATACGAGAGTCGGTCTGTCGGCTCAGGTGGTCGTCAGCGTTCCGCGGACCTCTGGCGGCTTCGAGGCCAGCTGCTGCGGTTGAAGACCCCACATCCGAGATCGATCAGGTCACGGCTGACAGGCTGTGTCCATGTGGTGGCGAGTTGCGTGTGAAGTCGTCGGCGGCTTGCTGCTGATCTGGCTGGTGCTGCTCGTCGTCCTCTGGCGAGCGATGCCGGAGCAAACCACGCTCCGCTCCACCCTGCGCCTGATCCCCGACGTCGTGCGTCTCGTGCGCCGACTCGCGGGCGACATGACGCTGGCCCGGGGTGTGCGCTGGCGCCTGTGGCTCTTGTTGTTCTACCTTGCGCTGCCCTTCGACCTGGTACCCGACGTGATTCCCGTCCTCGGGTACGCCGACGACGCCATTGTGATCGCGCTCACGTTGCGCTCCGTCGTGCGTCACGCCGGGACCGAAGCGTTGGAACGTCATTGGCCTGGCACTCCGGAAGGACTACAGGCCGTCCTTCTACTGGCTGGAATCCCGAGCAACGAAGGACTCTCCTAGGGGTCCTCACGCAGTCGGCGCTGAAGGAACCTATCCGCTCAAATCGGATTTTATCCCGCAGTCTCCATGCCCAGGACATACGATCAGTGAAGGTGGGCAGAGGGCAGTAGCGGAATGCCGCTTTCCAGAGAGGACGAGAGATGACAATCGGCGCCAGCTTGTTCTTCATCGCCGTCGGCGCGATCTTGAGGTTCGCGGTCACGGTCGACAGCAGCAAGATCAATGTGGGAGTCATCGGCGACATCTTGATGGTCGTCGGCGTCGCAGGACTCATCTTGGGCTTGGCGCTGATGCTCGTCCGGCGGCGCACCGATGTGGTGACCCGCGGAGAGCGCACCACGATCGTCGAGCCCCCTGAAGTGCGTGACCCTCGGTACTGATCACGTCAGCAACCATTTCGCGGAGGCGCGGCCAGGTCCCGGGCGACGACGCCGTCGCCTAGCGTGGCCTGGTGCTCCTACGGTCATGGAACCTCTTCCACGGCAACTCCTCACCGACGCAACGGCGAGGATTCCTGGACGAGATGTTAGCGCTGGCGACGAGCGACCAGCCGGACGTCCTCTGCGCCCAAGAGGTCCCCGCCTGGGCACTGCGGAGGTTCACGGTCGGCGACCTGGCCAAGCGACCGCCGCTCGGCATGCGGTTCGGGCGG
Source organism: Propionibacteriales bacterium (assembly GCA_038239485.1). Taxonomy (GTDB): domain Bacteria; phylum Actinomycetota; class Actinomycetes; order Propionibacteriales; family Nocardioidaceae; genus DASQEH01. The sequence continues at coordinate 4,391 of JBBSET010000043.1, read as the reverse complement.
TTGCTGACGGCTCCCCACCACGGCCTGATGCGCGGAGCAGTGGCCGGCCAGGGGCTAGGTATCTGGCTCGGCCCGCACTCGAAGCTGCTCAGCAGGCACGTCGTCACGGTGAACCCCCGCCACTTCCGTGCCCGCGAGGCACGAGCGATGGGGCTGGACCGGGAGGCGCGGTGGACCTGGGCGAAGGAACGGCGAGTCCTGCAGGTCGTCCGGCTCTCCGTGGCCGGACAGCGGTTCGTCGTCGCCAATATCCACTGCACCGGCCACCGGGACAAGCGGATACCCGACGCCGAGCTCCTTGTATCCGCGCAGCATGCCTCATCGCTGGCCGAACCCGGCGACGTCGTCGTGCTGGCGGGCGACTTCAACCTGCGACCCGCTCAGTCGCAGACGCTCGCGTTGCTCACGGGGCTGGAGTGGGGCTTCTCCGCGGCTGGTCCGCGGATCGACCACATCCTCGTCCGCGGTGCAGCGGCCGGTCCGCTGCAGGTGTGGCCCCAGCAAAGCCGACGGACCAATGGCACGCTCCTGTCCGACCATGCGCCGATCGAGATCGAGATCAGCGGTTCTGACGAGGGCCCATGACGTTTCCCCCGTCCGCACCATTCACTCGGTGAACAGCTGGGCCTCGGCGTCAGCCGATGTGATCTCGACCCGCACGGGCCAGAGAATCTCGTGTGGCACCCCCAAGCGCGCCAGATTCGCCTGGACGTGAGGGACCAGCCAGATCTGCGCTTGCAACGCCGCCCGCTGAGCAAGCGTGCGGGTGCGCAGCCAAATCACCGGCGCTCCGTTGCGATCGGGCAGCCAATGACCCTCGTCGACACCCCAACAGCCCAATGACGCGACGATGGGCACCATGGCATGGTCGACTGACCTGTCCAGACGCTCGCGACTCATTCGCCCAGGGTAGCCGCCGCCGCCGGCGCCGCATGACCCCGGCGCTCGGTGACCCTGCCTCAGACCACCGCGTGCCTGGCGTCTGGCTCGCCCGGCATCGACCGACGGCTGACTGGGCCGGGGTTCTGAGCGCAGTGCTAGAGACGACCCGACTTCACCACGCGGCTCAGGAACTGCTGGGTGCGCTCCTCTCGGGGCGCCTCGAAGATCTGCTCAGCAGAACCGTGCTCGAGGATCGAGCCGTCGTCGAGGAAGCAGACCTGGCTGGCGACCTCCTTAGCGAATCCCATCTCGTGGGTGGCCAGGAGCATCGTCAAGCCCCCGTGAGCGAGCTCACGGACGATCTCGAGCACATCACCGACCAGCTCCGGGTCGAGGGCGGCAGTGATCTCGTCGAGCAGCATCACTCGCGGCCGCATCGCCAGCGCTCGTACGATCGCGACCCGCTGTTGCTGGCCACCGGAAAGGCTGTCGGGATAGGCAGTCGCCTTCTCGGACATGCCGACCGACTCCAGCAGCTGCATGCCCCGCTCGCGCGCCTCCTGCTTCGAGACGCCGCCCACGCGGACTGGCGCGAGGGTGATGTTCTGGATCACGGACATGTGGGGGAACAGGTTGTAGCTCTGGAAGACGATGCCGACGTCGCGTCGAAGAGCGTTGAGGTCCACCCCCGCACCGGTGACGGTGTCGCCTTCGATCCGGATCGCACCGGAGTTGATCTCCTCCAGGGCGTTCACGCACCGGAGGAGGGTGGACTTGCCCGACCCAGACGCGCCGATCAGGCAAACCACCTCGTGACGCTCGACGTCCAGCGTGACGCCCTTGAGGACCTCGTTGTCGCCGAACGACTTCGTCACCTGGTCGATCTCCAGGAAGGCCACGGCTATCCCCCCGCCCGTCGGGAGGCGTCTCGGTGGATCAGATAGTCGACGAACCGTGCCTGCGGGATGGTGATCGCGACGAAAAGGATAGCCGAGACCAGGATTGGCGACAGGTTGAAGAGGTTGGCCTCCCAGAGCTTCGCGTTCTCCAAGGTCTCGGCCACGCCGATGGTGAACAGCAGGGCGGTGTCCTTCTGCAGGCTGATGAAGTCGTTCAGCAACGGCGGAATGACGCGCCGTACCGCCTGCGGGACCAGCACGGTTCGAAGCGTCTGTGCATAGCTGAGTCCCAGCGACCGGGCCGCAGCGCCTTGACTCGGATGAATCGACGAGAGCCCGGCGCGATAGACCTCTGAGACATACGACGTATAGGTGAGCGTCAGGGCGATGATGCCGAGCCAAGCAAGAGGGATCTTCTGAAAGGACGCGACGCCCGTCAGCGGGATTCCGAAGCCCACGAGCAGGATCACGATGATCGCGGGAATGCCGCGGAAAACGTCGGCGTAGACGACGGCGATCGCGCGCAGCGGCCTGCCGGCGCGTCCCGGCAACATGCGCACGATCGCCACCAGGAGCCCGAGTATCAGCACCAGGATCTCCGCGACCGCAGCCACCCAGACATTGGTCCAGAAGCCCTGCAGCACCTGGCTGAACGACTGACGCATCGGGCTCAACGCGAAGAAGGTGTTGGCGACTCCGCCGCTGTTGGCCAGCACGAACAGAAGCAGACCCGCGACAACGACCACGGCTGCCGCGTATCCCATCGACACCAGCGCGTCCTCACGGCCACTCGCACTGACGCGTCGCGCCGCCACGACCTGGTCCTGCTTCAGTAGCGAGGAACGTGTCCGGGCGGCCCGGAACGACCGCAGGGCCGGCCACCACGCGAACAGGCTGCCGACGACCAGGACGGCGCCGATCGTGGTCGACACGGCGCCAGCGTGGTTGTAGTCGCGCAAGGCTTGTGCCGCCGCCAGCATCGCTAGCGTCCCCACGACCGCCGAGGTGAGCCCGAGGGCCGCCAGGCCCGTCACCGGGCGCGGCGGACTCGCAGACGGACCCGGCTGAAGCTCCTCGTCGACGAGGATCGAAGCGCTCATCCGGTGCGGACTACTTGATCGTCCACACCGGCACCGAGGACGGGTCGCCGCCGAATGCGGGTCCGAGGTAGTCCGTGGAGAGCTGCTTGAGGGTTCCGTCGGTCAACATCGTGGCGATGCCCTGGTTGAGCGCGTCCTCGTTGGACGAACCCTTGGGGTAGATGGCGCCGTACTTCTCACCGGTCTTGTACTGTCCGATGACCTCGAGCTTGCCGCCCGTCGCCTTCGCCTCGGCAAGCACGATCGCGGTGTCGAGGAAGTCCGCGTCCACCTGGCCTGAGAGCAGAGCCTGGTAAAGCGTTTGCGAATCCGGGTAGACCTTGGCGTTGCATTTCAGCTGGTCCTGGATGAAGGGAACCGATGTCGTACCGGCGTAGGCGGCGCACGACTTCGTGGCGATGTTGGACTCGGTGACGTCGGACCCCTTCTGCACCAGAACCCCGATGTTGGAGTCGTAGTACGGCTTGGAGAAATCCACCACCTTGGCCCGATCCGCGGTGATCGAGATCTCCGCGAGGGCGATGTCGAAGTCGTTGGTATGACCGGCCACGAGCTGGTCGAACGACACGTTCTTGACTGTGACCGACTTCAGGCCGGCCATGTTGGCCAGGTTGGCGGCCATGCAGTACTCGTAGCCGCTCTTGATGGAGTCCGGCGTTGTGCCGTTCCACCAGCCCTGAGCCGGCAGCGTGGTCTCGACGGTGAGCGTGCCAGACTGCGTCGGCGTCAGCGAGATGCTGTTCGCCTTGCTGGTGACCTTGCAGTCGCCGTAGCTCGCTGATCCGCTGCCCCCCGAGGAGGAGCCGTTGCCGGAGCCACAGGCCGCCACGCCGCCCATCGTCAGCAGGAGGGCGCTGGAGATTCCCACAGTGCGCTTGATAAGCATGAGGAACAAGTCCTTCCGCAGGCGACAAGACCAGGTGGCCTGTGGCCAGGCTGATGCCCCGAGGCGGTGGAGTCAAGGACATCCGGTCCTTTGGCGGTTCGCGTCAACGGCTGACGGGGTGGCGGGTCGCGTCCATCCGAATCGCCGTCAGCTTGGTAAGCCGCCGGACGTGGCACAAAACGCCTGCTCGCAGGCGCCTTCAGCAAGCGGGATAGCTGATCTTCGCGGGTGCCTGCTCCTACCCGTGCTGGCTCATCGCCATCGGCGCCGTGGCATGGATACTGACCATGCAGCTGGCTTATGAGTGGCTGACCAGTATCAACGAGATCTTCTAGGGGGGACATGACCACTGCTATCGACCTGAACAGCGATCTGGGCGAAGGCTTCGGCCAGTGGACCCTCGGTGACGACGATGCGCTGCTCGACATCATCACCAGCGCGAACGTGGCCTGTGGATACCACGCCAGTGACGCGTCGATCATGCGGCGGGTCTGCGACCGGGCAGCCGAGCGCGGCGTCGCGATCGGCGCGCAGGTCGGCTATCGCGACCTGGCGGGCTTCGGGCGGCGCTTCATCGACATCGAAGCCGAGGCCCTCACCCAGGATGTCATCTACCAGATCGGG
>JBBSET010000042.1:0-34021 GCA_038239485.1 Propionibacteriales bacterium | reverse complement strand
GGCGTAGACCGCGGCCGCGGCGTCGGCGACCAGCCTCGCCACCACGATGACCTCGGGTGCCCGGGCCTTCATCACCGAGCCGGCGAGCGTACCCAGCGTGCTGCCGACCCCGGCTGAGCCGATCACCAGAGTGAGCAGCAGCGTCCGTTTGTTCTCCCAGCCGTGGATCGGCTCGCTTCGCAGCAGGAAGGCCATGAACAAGGTCAGGAAGCCCGACAGCATCCGCAGACCGGCGTTGCAGCGCAGTGCCGTGACCACGACCGGGGTGATCCCGAACCGGCGCGACCTCCTGCTGGAGTCGGCGACGTCGAGGATGCCGATGGACTCCTCGCCCTCGGCCGAGTCGACCCTCGCCGGGAGCAGAACGGCCAGGACGGTGCCGCCTATGTAGATCAGCACGGCATAGCGCAGCGACCAGGCCGGCCCGATCAGCGACGCCAGTCCCGCGATCGGGGCGGAGATCGCGGCACCCGCCAGCCCGGCGAGGGAGATCCTCGAGTTCGCCTTGACCAGTGTCAGCCCCTCGGGGATCAGGCGAGGCACGGCTGAGGCACGAGTGACGCCGTATGCCTTGGATGCGATCAGGCAGGTGAGCGCCGCCGGGAACATCCACGGCGAGTTGGAGGTCACGGCCCCCGCGAGCGACCAGCATCCCAGCGCGCGCAAAGCCATCGTCGCGCCGATCGCCCACCGTCGACCCCGCCGGAACCGGTCGAGGAACGGCCCGATCAGTGGCGCCATCACCGCGAACGGCAGCATGGTGACCCCGAGGAACAGGGCGATCTGGCCGCGGGCCTGGCTGGCGGAGACGTTGAAGAACAAGGTGCCGGCCAGCGAGATCGTCAACGCGGCGTCGCCTGCTGCGTTGAAGGCGTGCAGCTCGATCAGCCGGTAGAGGCCGGTCTCGCCGGCGCCCTGAGCGCGCGACGCCTTGCGGGCGACCCGCGCGGCACCAGTCGCCGCCTTGCCGGACAGGACCGCCACCTTGCGGGTGGCATCAGCAGCCTTACGGGCGCGGCCCGGTGCCGTCGACCCGACGGCGTCCGGCCGCGAATCCGGCAGTCCCCCGTACGGGGGAACGGTGGAGCCGCTCGCGTCGACGCCGGAGTCACCCGGCTCGATGCGGAAGTCGTCCTCCTCGGGGTGCACGCTCCTATCTTGCCGTGCGTTACCGACCTAGGGGGCCGGCCGATGCGATTGGGCATCGAGTCTCCGATGGTGGACAATCACACCGTGAGCCCCGCCCCGCGAAGCCCCAAGCCCGACGCCGTCCTGATGAGCGCAGTCGACGAGGCTCGCCAGGCGCTGGTCGGCGAGGTGGACCCCGCCGAGGTGGGTGAGTATCGCGTCGCCCGCCCTGACGGGGACCGGGTGGTCACGCACTACTTCGACGCCGCGCACCCGGGATACCTCGGGTGGCGCTGGGCCGTGACCCTGGTCCGCGCACCCCGGCACAAGAACGTCACGGTCAACGAGATCGTTCTGGTCGCCGGCGAGCAGTCGCTGATGGCGCCGGAATGGGTGCCGTGGAAGGACCGTGTCGGCAAGGACGACCTCGGCCCCGGTGACCTCGTCCCCGTCACCGAGGACGACACGCGACTGGTCCCCGGCTATCTCGTGGGAGACGAGGTCCTCGACGACCAGTCGGCGCGTGAGGTCCGCGAGGTGACCCGCGAGCTCGGGCTGGGCAGGGAGCGGGTGCTCTCGGTCGAGGGGCGAGAGGACGCGGCAGAGCGCTGGAGCTCGGGTGAGGGCGGCCCTGACACCCTCATCGCTGAAGCGGCTCCGGCGCGCTGTGCGTCGTGCGGCTTCCTGGTCCGGTTGAGCGGACCGCTCTCGGCGCAGTTCGGCCTGTGCGCGAACGGGTCGTCCCCGAGTGACGGGCATGCGGTCTCGTACGACCACGGGTGCGGTGCGCACTCCGACGTGCGGCTGCCGGAGATCTCGCTCCATCAGCCGGCCGCTGTGCTGCCGGTTCACGACACCTTGACCTGGGCGCCCTGGGCCGAGGCCGACCTCGACATCATCTCCCGCTAGGTCCGAAGGCGGCAGGCCGCGAGTCTTGGCGAGCCCCGCGCCTGAGGAGCGCACGCGCGCCAACGCTAGAGACCGGCAGCGCCCAAGGGGCTCGTCTCGGTCTCACGTCCGGGCCGCGACTCGAGCCTGCGTCGGCGACGCCGGCAGTACTCCAGCCCGAGCAGCCCGAGGGCCAACCCCGCCACGCAGGTCCACAGCCACCAGCCGTGCCCGTGATCGCGGAGCGACGAGTAGCTGACGGCGCAGTAGACCAGGGCGATCAGCCACAAGACTGCCCCGACGGCCACTGTCCTGACCCCCGTCACGTCGAGCGGCTGCACCCGGGCGGTGACATAGGTCTTGTGGTGTATCTCGATCCGGTCGATCGGCGGCCGACCGCTGAAGGGGTCCGGATCCGGGACTCGCTCGTCGGCTCGGTAGGTCAGCTTCGACTTGCGGGACGCCACGATGACAGCCTACGCCGCGAGAGGGGCCTGATCCGCCCCTCGCAGAACGGCGGTCCGGCGTCCGGACGGCGGTCCTTTAGTTAGCAAGGCTAATGACGTATGCTAAGGATCATGCCCACCCATACCGCCGAGATCTCGCGTACCGACGCCGGGCTGGCCAGCGCGCTGCGGGTCTCGATCATGCGCCTGTCGCGCCGCCTGCGCAACGAGCGCGAAGCCACCGACGACCTGAGCGCCAGCCAGCTCGCGGTCCTGGGGACCCTGTGGCGTCAGGGACCGCTGAGCATCGGCGACCTTGCCGCCGCGGAGAAGGTGCAGCCGCCGTCGATGACGCGCACCGTCACCTGCCTCTGCGGGAAGGGCCTGCTGCGCCGCGACCCGCATCCGACCGACGGTCGCCTCGTGGTCGTGTCGCTGACTGATGCGGCAGGCGCCGTGCTCGACGAGTCACGGCGACGCAAGGAAGCGTGGCTGAGCCGGCGGCTCGCCGAGCTCACCCCCGTCGAGCGCCAGACCCTCCGCGACGCGGCCCCCATCCTCGAACGGCTCTCCCACGCATGAGTCCCACCTTCCAAGCCCTCTCTATCCGCAACTTCCGCCTCTACACACTCGGCGGAGTCGTCAGCAACACCGGGACCTGGATGCAGCGCGTCGCCCAGGACTGGCTGGTTCTTGAGCTGACCCACTCGGGCAGCGCGCTCGGGATCACCACCGGGCTGCAGTTCCTGCCGTTCCTGCTGGTGAGCCCCTTCGCCGGGCTGATCGCCGACCGGTACCCCAAGCGCCGGCTGCTCGCCATCACCCAGCTGTCGCTGGCGATCACGTCCGGCCTCCTGGGCCTGTTGGCCATCAGCGGCCTCGCCACGGTGTGGAGCGTCTATGCCCTCGCGCTGCTCTTCGGTGTCGGCACGGCGTTCGACACCCCGACCCGGCAGTCGTTCGTGGTCGAGATGGTGGGCCGCGACCAGCTTGCGAACGCAGTCGGACTCAACTCCGCGTCGTTCAACCTCGGCCGTATATTCGGACCGGCCCTCGCCGGTGTCCTCATCGCCGCGCTCGGCTCCGGTGTCGGGGCCACCGGCTGGGTGATCCTGCTCAACGCGGTCAGCTACCTGGCCGTCATCGGGTCCCTCCGGGCGATGCACGCCTCCGAGCTGTCACCGTCGAACCCGCTCGCCCACGGCGAGGGAAGGGTTCGCGATGGGGTGCGGTACGTGCTGGCGCGGCCCGAGCTGGTCTTCATCTTCGCGGTGGCGTTCGCGTCCGGCACGTTCGGGATGAACTTCCAGATCACCAACGCGCTGATGGCGACGCACGAGTTCCACAAGGGTGCTGGGGAGTACGGGCTGCTCGGCACCTGTATGGCCATCGGTTCCTTGAGCGGTGCTCTGCTGGCCGCTCGTCGTGCGAAGGCCCGGCGGATGGTGCTGATCATCGCCGCGGTCGCGTTCGCCGTCTCGGAGTTCGTCGGCGGCATGATGCCGTCGTACTGGTTCTACGCGGCCTGGCTCCCGGTCATCGGCATCGCGTCCATGACGCTGCTCAACTCTATGCAGACCACGGTCCAGATGACTGTCGCGCCGGAGTTCCGCGGGCGGATCATGGCGCTCTACATGATGATCCTGATGGGTGGCACACCGCTCGGAGCGCCCGTTATCGGATGGATCGGACAGACATTCGGGGCCAGGTGGTCACTCCTGGGTGGCGGTGCGATCATGCTCGTGGTCGTGCTGGCCGCAACGGTCTGGCTGATGCGGGCCGAGGAGGACGACCATGCCGACGAACTGTCGGCTGAGCCTGCCACCATGGCGGCATGACTGACACCGACCTCCCCATGGCAGGCTCCCCGACCACGAGACTGAGCCCGGAGCGGTACTTCGAGCTGATCGACAGCGACACGGAGCGGCTGCTGGAGCTCGCGACGCGTGGACTGAAAGAACAGGTACCGTCCTGCCCGGGCTGGGACGTTGCCGAGGTCGTCTGGCACACCGCCGGGGTGTACGAGCACAAGGTCCGCGTGATGGCCGACAACGCGTGGCCGAGCCCGTGGCCGCCCGCGGACTTCGACGACCGCGAGGAGATCGGGTTCCTGCGCGAAGCGAAGGACGACCTGTTCGCGGAGTTCTCCCGGCACGCGTTCCACGAGCAGACGACCACATTCTCCAAGGACGACACCACGATCGGGTTCTGGGCTCGCCGGATGGCCCTGGAGGTTGCCGTCCACCGCTACGACGCCGAGCTCGCCCATGGCGACCCCACGACGATTGCCCCCGACCTCGCCCTCGACGGCATCGACGAGGTGCTTCGGGTGACGTTGGCCGGCCCGTGGTGGGACGGCCGGGTCGACACCGAGCACCCGGTCGATGCCGTGGTGGCGGTGGACTCGGGTGGAGCTCACTGGTCGTGCGACGTACGGCGCAAGGCCGTCTCGGTCTCCCGGGATGCCTCGACGGCGCCGGTGGCCGGCGTGACGGGCGACCCGATGCCGGTCTTCCTCTGGCTCTGGGGCCGCGTGGGTGACGAGGGCGTCGAGATCACCGGGGAAGCGAGTGTCGCGGCCGAGTTCCGCAGCCGGCTCGTGGAGTGCCTGGGGTGAGCAGGGTAGCCTCCTCAGCATGCACCCCAGGTATCGCCGCATGCTCATCCCTGGCGTCCTGGCACTCGTCCTCGCCATCGTCGTCATCTCCGCCGTCAGGTGACACTCGGCGTATCGGAGTCCACCTCGGACGCCCGCACCGTCACGTCGAGCCTGCTCAGCGATGACTCGAGGCTGGTCCGTGCGACGCTGTCCGGACGGCAGCGCAACAGCATCGTGCCGTACCGGCGAGTCGAGATGCGATATGTCGACCTGAAGGCCGGTCGCTTCCTACAGGTCACGTCGTACGACGACACCCAGGCCCATACCCGCAACGTCGCGGCCGGACTCGCGGCCGACGCGGAGATCGACGCCCTGCTCGACGCGGGATACGCGAACTGGACCGTCGACACATCGACCGAGACGGTCCAGGTACGGGTCACCAAGAAGGGCAATCTTCTCCTGCACCGATCCCCCCAGGCTGCGCCGGTGGAACCCGACCGTGGGCACGACCGCGCGAAGCGGCGACGTCTCGAGGACAGCGACGAGCTGTTCGAGGTGCTCGGGATCGCGGAGCCGGGAGGTCGGATCAAGCCGAGCAGGATGGCGAAGTTCCGACAGGTGCAGGACTTCCTCGCCGCCCTCGAACCCGTGGTCGCCGATGCGGTCGCCCTCGGGCCCGGCCCCGCGATGTCAGCCCAGCGACCGCTGCGTGTCGTCGACCTCGGCTGCGGGAACGCCTACCTGACGTTTGCCGCGCTCCGCTACCTCAGTGCCGTGAGACATCTGCCTGTCGATGTGGTCGGCATCGACGTCAAGGCGCAGGCCCATGGCCACAACCACGACGCCGCCGAGCGGCTCGGAGTCGGCGACCAGGTCCGCTTCGTCGACAGCACGATCCGGGCTGCCTCGGTCGCGGACCCACCCGACCTCGTGCTGGCGCTGCATGCCTGCGACACCGCGACCGACGAGGCGCTGGCACGCGCGGCCGAGTGGAGGGCCCCCGTCATCCTCGCCGCTCCCTGCTGCCACCACGACATCCAGCGTCAGCTCGCAAGCACCGACATCCCCGCGCCCTACCGGCTGGTGACCAGGCACGGCATCTTGCGGGAGCGCCTCGCCGACGTCCTCACCGACGCGCTGCGCTCGGCGATCCTGCGCATGGTCGGTTACCGCGTGGAGGTGATCGAGTTCGTCGCTTCGGAGCACACTCCCCGCAACGCCCTGATCAGGGCAGTGCGGACGGACGCCCCGCCGAGTGCGGAGACGGTCGCAGGCTATCGAGCGCTACGCGACGAGTGGCAGGTCCATCCGGCGCTGGCTGGGATGCTGTCGGTCGACCACCCTCTGCTGAGCGAGGGCATGGTCGATGCCGGCGCCTAGCCCTAGGCGCTGTCCGCGTGTCGTCGCCACCCTGCTCCTCCTCGTCCTCGCCGTGGCCGGTGGGCCGCTCCCGCCTCCCGCGAGCGCCCATACCGCGGCTCCGCGAGTGATGTTCACGATCTCGTCTCCGATGATCATCGAGTCGAGCTCGCTGGTCGTGAGCACCGTGCATCCCGGTCTGGTCTACACGGCCAACGACTCAGGCGACTCCGCGACGATCTACGTCCTCAGCTCGGCCACCGGCCACCTGGTCGGTCGAACGTCGTTGAAGGGCGTCAACGCCATCGACTTCGAGGCGATGGCCGGGGGAAGCGACGGCAGTCTGGTGATCGGCGATGTCGGCGACAACAACAAGAACCGCGACCACGTTGCCGTGTACAAGATCCGCCAACCCGGCCGGGGGAGGTCGTGGGTTCGCCCCCAGGCCGTGACCTTGCGGTACTCCAACGGCCCGCGAGACGCCGAGTCCATCCTGTTCGACGCCCGATCCGGTCGGGTGTTCATCGCCAGCAAGCAGTTCACGGGCGCACGCATCTACCGGACCCCCCCGTCGGTCTTCCAGCGCAGGCACGCCCTGCTGACGCCGATCCGATCAGCCCCCATCGTCGCCACCGACGCCACCTTCATCCGGTCTCAGCACTATGTGGTCATCCGTACCTACTTCGTGGCCCGGGTCTACACCTTCCCTGGCTGGCACCAGGTCACGAGCTTCGTGCTGCCGCCGGAGCCTCAGGGCGAGTCCGTGGCGGGCCCGCCCGGTGGACGTGCGATCTGGGTCGGCTCGGAGGGGAAGAGATCCAAGGTGATCCGGGTTGCCCTGCCCGACCTGGCGAGGTCCTCGCCCGCGGCGCCACCGGCGACCACGACCACGACCGTTCGCACGGAGACCGTCGTCGCTTCACGTGACCACCAGGGGCTGCGGACGGTCGCTTGGGTGGTGCTCTGCGCAGCTGCGGTCGCTCTGCTGGTGGTGCTCGGTATCGGCCTGGCTCTGCGACAGCGCCACCGTCAGCTGCGCCGGACCTCGCCGCGACCTGAGTAGGAAACGGCTGAACAGACGCCATCGGGCAGCTCCTGATCGCTGGAGTACCGATAGTGACGCGGCCGTCAGAGCCGCTCGATGACCCAGTCGATGCACGACGTCAGCGCATCGACGTCCGACGAGTCGACGGCCGGGAACATCGCCACGCGCAGCTGGTTGCGACCCAGCTTGCGGTAGGGCTCCGTGTCGACGACCCCGTTGGCCCGAAGCACCTTCGCGACCGCGGCGGCGTCGACGCTCTCGTCGAAGTCGATGGTGCCGATGACCAACGAGCGGTCCGCGGGCTCGGCAACGAAGGGGGTGGCGACCTCGGACTTGTCGGCCCAGGCGTACAGCGCGTCCGACGAGGCTGTGGTCCGGTCGACGGCTGCCGACAGCCCACCCAGCCCGTTGAGCCAGCTGGTCTGCTCGCTCATCAAGAACAGCGTCGCCAGCGACGGGGTGTTGTAGGTCTGGTTGAGCCTCGAGTTGTCGACGGCGGTCTGAAGATCCAGGAATGCCGGGATCCAGCGGCCGTCGGCCTTGATGTGGGCGCTCCGCTCGAGGGCGGACGGTGACATCAGGGCGACCCACAGGCCGCCGTCGGACGCGAAGCACTTCTGTGGCGCGAAGTAGTAGACGTCGGTCTCGCTGAGGTCGACCGGGAGACCGCCCGCTCCGGAGGTGGCATCGACGAGGACAAGGGCGCCCTCGTCGGATCCGGAGACCCGTCGTACCGGTGCCATCACGCCCGTCGAGGTCTCGTTGTGCGGCCAGGCGTAGGCGTCGACTCCCTCCTCTGGACAGGGCTCCGGCCGGGTACCGGGTGCCGACGTCACGACGGTCGGGTCGCCGAGGAACGGCGCCCCCGTCGCTGCCGCGGCGAACTTGGCGGAGAACTCACCGAAGGACAGGTGCTGACTGCGCTCTCGGATCAGGCTGAAGGTCGCAACGTCCCAGAAGGCGGTCGATCCGCCGTTTCCGAGAACGACCTCGTACCCATCCGGGAGGGAGAACAGCTCGGTGAGGCCCTGGCGCAATGCTCCCACCAGATTCCGCACCGTCGGCTGGCGGTGCGACGTACCCAGCAGGCGCCTACCTGTGGCGGCGAGGGCGTCGAGAGCCTCGACGCGCACCTTGCTCGGCCCGGCCCCGAAGCGGCCGTCGGCGGGCAGGAGGTCGGCAGGGATGGTCAGGGTGGAAGTGGGCACGTGGACTCTCTACGGGGTTCGGTGGGGTACCGCCGGCGACACGTCGGCGCTGCGCTCGGGGTCGCCGCCATTCTCGCAGCCCCCACCCCAGGCAGACGCATCGGTGAAGCGCGTTGCGCGTCACGGCGCGAGGCGCTCGGCGAACCAGGTGTCGTCGTCGGCGCGCTCGAAGGCGATCCTGTCGTGCATCCGCCCCGGCCGGCCCTGCCAGAACTCGATCCGGTGCGGCCGGACCCGGTAGCCGCTCCAGTTGGGCGGCCGAGGGACCGAGTCGACTCCGTCGAAACGGTCACTGATCCGCTGGTACCGCTGCTGGAGATAGTCGCGATCCGGTACCACCTCGGACTGTGGGGAGGCCCACGCGCCGAGCTGGGAGCCGCGAGGGCGCGACCGGAAGTAGGCGTTGGCCTCGGAGTCGTCCACGACCGACGCCCGCCCTTCGACCCTGACCTGGCGCTCCAGCGGATGCCAGGGGAAGAGCAGGGAGATCGCTGGGTGGGTGCTCAGCTCCCGAGCCTTGCGGGAGTCGAGGTTGGTGAAGAACACGAAGCCTCGCTGGTCGATCGTCTTGAGTAGCACCATGCGCGACGAGGGGTTCCCGTGTGCATCTGCCGTCGAGACCACCATCGCGTTCGGCTCGTGCACCCCGGCCACCTTGGCGGCGCCCAGCCAGGTCAGGAATGCGGCGAGTGGGTCCTCGCCCAGATCGGCCTGCGTCAGTCCGTGGTCCTCGTACTCGCGGCGCCATGAGGCGATGTCGCGGACTTGGTCGGACGTCATAACTGTGAATCTACCCAGTGCCTGATCGGCAGGGTCGGCTGGTGGACACGGTCATCTCTCGCACCGCTCCAGGAACGGCAAACCCGCGGGCTGACGTGGCATGGGCCACGGCTGGCGGACTCTTTCCAGCACCCGCGGGTCGGGTAGCCAACGTGGATTCGCTACGCCGTCCGGTTGTATGACTGCCTAGCGGCTAGCCACCTCACAAGTCCTATAGGAACACATCTGTAGGACCACCTCCCTTCATGTGTGGCTACACCGTACGTCGCCGGAAATGGCCAAACAAGAGGTTTACAGTGTCGGCCGGACCGGTGGTCTCGGCAAGGTGATGACGGACCTACGGCCGCTTCGGGGCCCACCGGGATTGCCGTCGGCTGTGGGTCGGCAGCTGGGTCTCGCAGCTCGGTCAGCAGATGACGGTGGTGGCGATCGCGATCCAGACATGTTCGGCCCGGGCCAGCAGCGACCCGCTGGAGTCGTAGAGAGCCGATGCGGTGAACGTCTTGCGTCTGTCGGTGCCGAGCAGCGCGCCCACGACGACGTACGTCTCGCCGATCCTCGGCAGCCGGTCGTACGACGCGGTGATCCGGCCGAGGACGAGCGGGCGCGCCTCGACGTCGGATGCCCAGCCGCCAGGGCAGTCCAGGGCCGACCAGATGAACTCCGGGGCGGTGTCGACCTGCCATTCATCGATGGCGAGGGACGCGTCCGGGATCCAGGTGCAGGCGGTTCGCCCGGCCGCGGTCTTCCCCGGCATCAGGGCGAGCCCGTCGGCGCCCGCGCGCTCGTGCCCGCAGACGAAGCACGTCGGGAAGGGGTGGTCGCGCAGCCCCGGGTACGACGGTTCGGCCGCGACCGCCTCGTCGACAGTGACCGGCGCCGGAACCGGATGCGCGTACGCGCCCTGCTCGGCGCCGGCGACCAGGTCCTGACCGTCCATCAGCCGCGCGGAGCCGGCGCTGACGTCGACGTCGAGGGCCACGCAGAGCGGGGGTGGGCGGCGCAGCGTCACGGAAACCGGCTCGTCCCCGACGTACACCGCCAGGCGCCCGGCGACGTACCCGCCGTTGCCCGAGCCGGGGGGACCGCAGAAGCGGGCGTCGAGTGTGATCGTCCCCTTACGGGCACCGGTCACGCCGACCCCTCCCGAACGGACTGGTAACGAGCCAGCGCCTCACGGCGTTCGACCGCGTGGTCGACGATCGGCTGGTGCGGCCGGTGGAGCTCGTCGTCGGGACAGTCGCGCAGCTCCGGTACCCAGCGCCGGATGTAGACGCCGTCCGGGTCGAACTTCTTGCCCTGCTCGATCGGGTTGAAGACGCGGAAGTACGGCGCGGCGTCGGTACCCGTCCCGGCCGTCCACTGCCACCCGTGCTGGTTGGATGCGAGGTCGCCGTCGACGAGCCAGTGCATGAAGTGGCGGGCGCCGTGCTGCCACTCGATGTGCAGGTCCTTGACGAGGAAGCTCGCGACGACCATCCGGACCCGGTTGTGCATCCAGCCCTCGGCGCGCAGCTGACGCATCCCCGCATCGACGAGCGGGTACCCGGTCCGGCCGTCGCGCCACGCGTCGAACCGATCGCCCGGGTCGTCGTAGTCCATGCCGGCGAGCTCGCGCCGGTAGTACTCCCGGGCCGAGTCCGGCCGTCGCAGGAGCACATCGGCGTAGAACTCGCGCCAGGCCAGCTCGAGGCGGTACCGGTCGACAGACGTGCGGGAGGCCGACGAATCCTCGAGGTCGGCGAGCAGCGTGCGCGGGTGCACCTCGCCCCACTTCAGATGCACCGACATCCGTGAGGTGGTGTCCAGGTCGGGCCGGTCCCGCTGGTCGCCGTAGCCATCGAGGTGGCTGTGGAGGAACTCCCGCCAACGTCGCCGTGCGGTCGCCTCGCCGGCTGCCGGCAGCGTGAGGTCCGCCGGCAGGTCCACCGTCGGCATATCGTCGGAGCGTTCGGACGTGCGCCAGCTGACGCCCCGCGGAGCCGAGGGAGGCTTGCGCCAGCCATGCTCGCGCCATGCCTTCGAGAAGGGGGTGAAGACCTGGTAGCCGCCGTCCTGCTGGTTGAGCACCCGGCCGGGTGCCACGGCATACGGCGAACCGGTCCTGACGAAGTCGATCCCGTCACCGTGCAACGCCTCCTGGACACCGGCGTCGCGCCGGGAGCCGTAGGGGCCGAAGTCGGCTGCGACGTGCACGCTGACCGCGTCCACGGCAGCGGCCAGGCCCCGGATCACGGTGACCGGGTCCCCGGTACGCACGACGAGGCCGCCGATGCTCTCGCGCAGGGACTCGAGGCTGGCCAGCAGGTAGGCGCGGCGAGAAGGCCCGGCGGGGTCCCACAGACGAGGGTCGAGGACGAAGATCGGGAGCACCTCGTCGGCGGCGTCGCTCGCCTCGAGCAGCGCCGGGTTGTCGGCGAGCCGGAGGTCACGGCGGAACCACATCACTGCTGTCGACATAGGTGCATCCTTGCCCATTCTGCGCGCCGCCGAACGCCTGGCCGGGCTGCGGAACCGGGACGCTTGGACTCATCTCCGCGATGGGACACAATGAAGCGCGGGCGACGACCACGGGTGCGGAGAGGCGGGCAGGACGCGTGACCGATCTCATCGACACCACGGAGATGTACCTTCGCACCGTCTTCGAGCTCGAAGAAGAGGGGATCGTACCCCTGCGCGCCAGGATCGCCGAGCGTCTCCATCAGTCCGGGCCGACTGTCAGCCAGACGGTGGCCCGAATGCAGCGCGACGGGCTCCTCACCGTCCAGGGCGACCGCCACCTCGAGCTGACGGAGGAGGGCCGCCGCCTCGCCACCAGGGTGATGCGCAAGCACCGGCTCGCGGAACGCCTGCTCGTCGACGTCATCGGGCTCGAGTGGGAGGACGTCCATGTCGAGGCCTGCCGGTGGGAGCACGTCATGTCGGAGACCGTCGAGAGACGGCTCCTGGAGATCCTCGACCATCCGACCGTGTCCCCGTACGGGAACCCGATCCCCGGCCTGGCGGAGCTCGGTGAGGGTGAGCTGATCGCTGAGGAGTTCCTCAACGGGGTCGAGCCGCTCGACCGGATCGCCGCCGCCGCTGAGCAGCACGTCATCGTCGGACGGATCGCCGAGCCGATCCAGACCGACGAGCAGCTGATGGCGGTGCTACGCCGGGTCGGAGCCCTGCCCGGCAAGGTGATCACCGTGGCGCGCGGCGCCGAGGGTGTCCTTGTCGGCAGTGGCGGGGAGTCTGCGGAGATCGACGGCGAGGCCGCCAGCCACCTCTTCGTCCGTCGCGTCTGACATGCGGGACGGCAGCCACCCTGGTACACCTCCCTCGCCGGCTAGGTGAAGAGCCCCTTCGACGACCTCCCGCGTGAGGTCGGGGTGCTCGCAGCTGTTGCCGTGGCCGTTGCGGTCGGCTTCGGTGTGGTGGCCCCGGCGATCCCCGAGTTCGCCCGGTCCTTCGGCGTCGGGAAGACGGCCGCAGGCGCCGTCATCTCCGCGTTCGCGCTGATGCGGTTCGTTTCGGCACTCGGAGGCGGGCGGTTGGTCGACGCATTCGGCGAGCGGGTGATCCTGTCTACCGGGATCGCCATCGTGGCGGTGTCCACCGGGCTCGCGGGGCTCTCGCAGAGCTACCAGCAGCTGCTGATCCTGCGCGGGGTGGGGGGTGTCGGGTCGGCGATGTTCACCATCTCGGCGACAGCTCTGCTGTTCCGCGTCGTTCCCGGCGCCAGCAGGGGGCGGGCTACCGGCCTCTTCCAGTCAGGTTTCCTCATCGGCGGGCTGCTCGGCCCGCTCGTCGGTGGCTTCCTGACCGACTATTCCCTCCGGTTGCCCTTCTACGTCTACGCCGTCTCGCTCGTCGCCGCGGGGTCGATCGGTGCCGTCTTCCTCGAGACCGCAAGGAACCGTCACGATCTGCCGATGGGGCCGACGAGCCAAGACGGCATCCTCCGGTCCGCCGGGCCCGAGGTCGGTCAAGAGGAGCAGCAGTCGACCTCGCTCGCAGAGGCATGGCGTCATCCGGCCTACCGGGCGGCGGTAGCCGTGAACTTCGCTGTGGGTTGGTCGCTCTTCGGGGTGCGGGCGAGTCTGATCCCGCTGTTCGTCACCGAGTCGCTGCACCAGCGGGCCATCTGGACGGGTGTCGGGTTCCTGTTCTCTTCAGTGGCGCAGGCAGTGCTGCTGACCGTGGCCGGGCGGTTCGTGGATCGTCGCGGCCGCAAGCCGGCCATGATCGCCGGGGCTTTCATCGCTGCGGTGTCGCTTGCGCTGCTCGCCCTGACGACGGCCCTGCCGCTCTACCTGTTCGCGATGACGACGATCGGGATCGGTGCGGCCTTCGCAGGGACCGCCCCCGGGGCTGTGGTCGGAGACGTCATGCGCGGCCGGGGCGGCAAAGTGGTCGCGGTCTTCCAGATGGCGTCCGACGCGGGTGCGATCAGTGGTCCGCTGGCTGCAGGGTGGCTTGCCGACAATATCGGGTTCGGTGCAGGATTCGCTGCCTGCGCCGTCGTTCTCGGAGTCGCAGGCATGTTCGCGCTGCGGATGCCGGAGACGCTAGTGCGCTCGTGACCTGGGTATCCTGTCCCGGCGGGAGACGGGTGGGAGTGTGGACGCGTTGAGAAGCGGGCTACGTCGGCGCATCGTCGCCCTGGCCGCGCTCTTCTGCGCCAGCGCCACTCTCGCCGGCTGCCATGCTGGTGCCCCCGTCCACCCGGCCGCGAGGACTGCCACAACGCCGTCTGCGTCCGGTCCCTGTGGCAACTTCACCATCGCCTACGATCCCACGAACGGCTACGAAGCCAGCGCGTTCATCATCGGCGCCATCGCCCGCGACAGCCTCGGTTGCCGCGTCGCGTACGTGAGGACCACCTCCCGCAAGGCGTGGCGGCTGGTGGCCACCGGCGGGGCCGACGTGTACCTCGACGGCTACGGCGTCAACGGGCTGCGCTCGAAGCTGGGCGGTCCTGGCGGACCCGTCACGGTGGTGGGCCCCAACGGCGTCCACGGCGTCGTCACCATGCTGGCGCCGTACTTCATGAGCCAGCGTGGCCTGGCGAGCGCAGGGGACCTCGCCGACGTCGACGGGATCGGATGGGGGCCGACGACGACTCCGGCGATCACGACGGTTCCGGCGCTGCTCGCGCTGGCCCACGCGTTCGTGGCCTTCCAGCATCTCGACTATGCCGTCCGCAACTACAACCAGGTCGAGCCGGTCAAAGGCATGGGAGCCCTGATGCAGCAGCCCAGCCTCGACAACAAGCTGAGGATGCCCGACGTCTACCTTGCCGAAGGCCCTCGTGGCCTGCTCGGGGATCGGCCGGGGCAGCGCGTCATCGACGTCCCCGGCTCAGCAGCTCAGCCCTGCCAGCGGGACAAGAGGTCAACTTTGTGCTCGTTCAACGAGTTCACCTACGTCAAGATCGCCAACAGTGCGTTCGCGGCTTCGGGAAGTCCCGCCTACTCACTCGTCTACAGCTACCACCTCGACAAACCGAGTGTGGCGAACATCCTCGAGCTGGTCGCGCTGAGTGGCTACCACGTCGGACCGGCTGACGTCGCGTCGTGGCTCAACACCCATGCAACTGTGTGGCGGCGCTGGCTCCCTTGAGCCGGCGCCGCCAACGCCAGTGCGGTGAGCCGCCCGGCTCGCTACTTGGTGAAGAGGCTGACGCCTCCTGGCCCGACGAGTAGACCGATCACGATCAGTGCGATGCCCGCGAGGAGTGATCCGCGAAAGATCGTCACGATGCCCACAATGACCAGGATCACCGCGATGATCCAGAGAATTCCTGCCATGTTTGCCTCCTTTGACCCCCTTGTTCCCACTGCGGTGTGCATCAAACGCACTCTGCCTCGGTCCGAGAGGAGCCCTCAGGCTCCGGGCGGCCTACACGTGGAGGATCCGCGAGCGTCCTCGCGGATGTCATTAGGGCTGGGTCACAGCGTGGGCCCATGATTCCTCCGGGCTATCAGTCGAGTGGCTGGCTGTGCCGCGGCGGCGTCTCCTACGCTGGTGCCATGTGTCGAAACATCCGAACCCTGCACAACTTCGCTCCGCCCGCGTCGACCGACGAGGTCACGGCCGCCGCCACCCAGTACGTCCGCAAGATCAGCGGCGCGTCGAAGCCGTCCGCGGCGAACCAGGCAGCATTCGACCGCGCCGTCCTAGCGGTGTCAGCGGCCACGTCGCAGCTGCTCGACGCGTTGGTGACCTCGGCTCCGCCGCGAGATCGTGAGGTGGAGGCCGCTAAAGCGAGAGCACGAAGTGCCTTGCGTTACGCCGACGTCCGCTGACCGGGCGAGCCTCCTTGGGCCTCCTGGCAACCCACTGGTGTTTGCTGATCAGGGGTGGCAGGCTCGCCACGCGGCGTAAGAGCAAGGGAACTCGATGCAGTTCACGATCAACAATGCGACATTGGCCTCGGGCGAGGTCGTCAACCTGCACCTCGACGGCGGTCAGATCGCGTCCGTCGGTCAGGATGCGGGTGCCGTGGCGGTCGAGCGGATCGACGCACAGCGCGGGCTGCTGCTGCCGGCATTCGTCGACACCCATATCCACCTCGATACGGCGATGTCGCGCGGCCGGGTGAGCGAGCCGGACGGGACGCTGTCGGGCGCGATCGACGCCGGCCGAGAGGCGAAGCGGCTCTTTACCGTCGAGGAGGTGCGGGGGCGGTCGCGCGGCGTCATCCACGCGTCGGTGATGAGCGGGACCACGCGGCTGCGGTCACATGTCGACGTCGACAGCAGCACCGGTCTGACGGCTCTCAAAGGTGTGCTGGCCGCCGCCCGCGACTGCGCCTACTTCGCCGAGGTCACCACCGTCGCCTTCCCCCCAGAGGGCATCCTGCGCGCCCCCGGAACCGCAGAGCTGATGGTCGAAGCGATGCGTTCCGGTGCCGACATCGTCGGGGGCATGCCTTACCGGGAGCGGACCGAGGAGGACCAGCGCGAGCACATCCGTATCTGTTTCGACATCGCGCAGCAGTTCGGTGCCGACGTCGACATGCACGTCGATGAGACCGACGACGGGTCCGTCAGGAACCTCGAGATGGTCATCGATGAGACAGTGAGACGACAGTGGCATGGCCGGGTCACGGTGGGGCAGGTCTTCTCGCTCGCCGCTGCGGACGACGCCCACGCTGCTCGCATGATCGCCGGCTGTCGGGACGCGGGTATCGCGGTCGTGTCGAACCCGATGACGAACCTCGTCCTGCAAGGACGAGGCGACGTCGACCTGGTGAGGCGGGGTGCCACCCGGATCGCCGAGCTGCTGGCTGCTGGGGTCGACGTGTCCTTCGGACAGGACTGCGTCCTCGACGCCGTCACCCCCTTCGGTCGCGGCGACATGCTCGAGGTGGCTCTCTTCGCCGCGCACGCCGCCCACCTGACCACCGCGGCCGACCTCGACCTCGTCCTTGCCGGCGTCACGTCCGCCCCCGCGAGGTCCTGGCGGATCAGTGACAGGTACGGCGTCCACCGAGGGGCTCGCGCGGACCTCCAGCTGTTCGCCGCCTCGACCTGGCCAGAGGCGCTGCGCCGCCAGGATCCCCCGACGCATGTGTGGCACTCGGGGAGGCTGGTGGCCAGGAGCTCGGTCGTCCGTGAGCTGTTCGGCTGAGCCAGGCCTCGGCCTAACCACCGCTGGGGGGTGGTCGCGGACCCTGTCCGTCGCGAGCGTTGCCGCGCCGCTGGTACCAGGCTACGGCGAACAGGATGGCCGTCACCGTGACGAGCTGGCCGAGATAGCCCACGAACCCCGGCGCCCCGACACGCTCGAGCGCCGCCGACACGAGCACGCTGGGAACGACCAGAGACAGGCCGAAGACGAGGCCGATGACGACGCGACGGCGTGTCGGTCCGCCAGGACGTGGTCCCATGCCACTCAGTCCGATCCGAAGTAGCTGCCGAGGCAGCCGTACACGGCCAGGGCAGCGTAGGCGTAGGCGCCGCCGGGGACCATCAGCGCCGCCCGCCCGGCGACGTGCACCAGGAGGATGTTGGTCAGGGCCGTTGGCGCGGCGACGTAGCTCATCGTCTTGATCGCTCCCTCACCACAGGACGTCACCTCCGACCAGGCCACGGCGAAGAGCGAGGACCAGTGCCAGGTGAACGGGTTCCACCAGGGGTCTGCCGTCACAGGGAAGCGGGTGTGGCGCCCGAAGCGGACGTGCTGCACGAGGACCCGTCCATGTACGGTGTACCAGCTGCGGAGATGGTGCCCCCCGGCGTCCTTGGCCCAGGGGTGTCCGAGGAGCCCGACCACGTGGCCCCGGCGGCTGGCCACGACCTCGCCGAAGTGATTCTTGGCCAGTTGCACGTGCGCCGGCAGCCGGAGGTGGAAGTGGTAAAGATGCGGCGCGCGAGCGCTGCGGATCCGGATCTTCGTGGTGGCGGCCCCCCACCATCCGGTGGCCTGGCGGTAGGACGTGTGCCGGGAACGATGGGCGGTCCAGCTGACCTGTTGCCCGGTAGATGTCCGCCCGGCCGGCCACTCGTCAGCCGGCATCATCGGCGTGACCCGTCCAGGCGACGGTCCCCACGGTGCCGCGGTGGTGGCGGTCGCGGCCAGACCTGGGCCGAGCCAGAGGCCCACGCCCAGCGCGAGTGATGTCAGCACTCGGACCAGCCTGAAGGGGACGCGCGAAGTCCGGGGGAGTCCGGGCGGTCCAGGCAGTCCGCGCAGGCGTGGCAATGTCATCGAAGCCTCCTGATGTCGGGTGAGGCCTTGACGCTAGGTCGGCGGTCACCGGCTCGACAGGCACGTCAGCAGCGCTGTGGACGACCTCGCGGCTGTCCACAGCCCGTGCGGTCAGGGAGCTGTGACGAAGCTGGTCAGGCCGTCCACGAGGCGGTCGATGTCGGACTGGTCGGTGTAGGGCGCCAGCCCGATCCTCAGAGCCCCGGCGCTGCCGAGGCCGAGCACGAGCGAGGCCTCCAGCGCGTAGAACGACCCGGCCGGCGCGTTCACCCCCCGGTCGGCGAGCCAGCGCTGCGCATCGGAGGAGCGCTTGTGCGTGAACCCGAGCAGCAGCGTCGGTGTGCGACGCGGGGCCCGTGAGTACGGGACGAGCCCGGCAACTCCTGCGAGCCTGGTCTCCAGGTCGATGCGCAGGCCGTCCTCGTAGGACTCGATGGCGCTGATGGCGCTGATGAGCCGGCCCCGACGGGTCTCGGACGGGCCAGGAGCCAGGCCAGCGAGGAAGTCGACCGTAGCGGTCACCCCGGCCAGCAGCTCGTATGGCAGCGTTCCGAGCTCGAAGCGCTCCGGTATGTCGTCGCTCGACGGCAGCAGCTTGTCCGGGTGGATGTCCTCGAGCACGTCGACCCGGCCGGCGAACACCCCGCAGTGCGGCCCGAAGAACTTGTACGGCGAGCAGACGAAGAGGTCCGCGCCGAGCTCGCCGATGTCGACGACGGCGTGCGGGGCGGCGTGCACCCCGTCGACGTACAGCAGCGCGCCGACACCGTGCACCAGGCGGGCGATCGCCGCCACGTTCGGACGTGTCCCGATCAGGTTGGAGGCGGCGGTGACGGCGACCAGGCGGGTGCGCGGACTCAGCACGGCACGGACGTGGTCCGGATCGAGACGGCCGGTGGCCTGGTCGAAGGTCGCCCACCGCACAGTCGCGCCGACCGACTCGGCGGCGAGTACCCAGGGCCGGATGTTGGCGTCGTGGTCGAGCCTGGTCACGACGATCTCGTCGCCCGGACCCCAGGTCTTCGCCAACGCGCGGCTGATGTCGAATGTGAGCTGCGTCATGCTGCGTCCGAAGACCACACTGCGCGGGTCGGCGGCGAGCAGGTCGGCGACGGCGAGCCGGGCGCCAGAGACGATGTCGTCGGCTCTTCGCTCCGCCGGTGTTACCCGTCCCTGGTTGGCGATGGCCGACGACAGCGTCGCACTGACCGCCTCGGCGACGACCGAAGGGACCTGCGAGCCGCCCGGCCCGTCGAAGTGGGCGGCACCCTCCTTCAGCGCCGGGAAGTGCGCCCGGACGGCGTCCACGTCGTAACCGGTCACGAGACCCTCCTGAAGTCGGTGTCGTCGAGATGCACCACGCCGCTGGTGCCGAGGCGGCGTGCCATCACCTGACAGGCCTGCGGGTTGGAGTCGACGAGGACGAAGCGCCGGCCGAGGCTCGTGGCGATGGCGCCGGTGGTGCCGCTGCCGGCGAAGAAGTCGAGCACCCAGTCACCCGGTCGCGACGACGGCTCCAGGACCCGGCGCAGGACACCTTCGGGCTTCTGGTTCGGGTAGCCGGTCTTCTCCTTGCCGTTCGTTGGCACGATGGTGTGCCACCACACGTCGGTCGGCAGCTTGCCCTTCGCCGCCTTCTCCGGAGTGACCAGCCCTGGGGCGAGATACGGGATACGGGTGATCTGGCCCTGGTCGAAGAGGTGCCGCGAGACGTTCTTGACGTAAACGAGGATGGTGTCGTGCTTGGCGGGCCACCGGTCGCGCGCCCGGCCGCCGTAGTCATAGGCCCAGATGATCTCGTTGAGGAAGCAGCTGCGGCCGAAGATGACATCGAGCAACACCTTGCAGTAGTGCGCCTCACGCCAGTCGATATGGAAGTAGAGCGTGCCGGACTCCGTGAGCACCCGCCTGGCCTCGATGAGCCTCGGCTCGATGAAGGCCGAGTAGTCGTCGAACGTGTCCGGATAGTCGGCATGCCCGGTCTCGACCGTCGAATACCGTCGACCGGCGAACCCGGTCCGGTCACCGTGGTCGTCGCGGGTCGTGGTCAGGCTTCTGCGCGCCTGCAGCGAGCCGGTGTTGAAGGGCGGGTCGATGTAGACGAGCTGGAAGCTGTCGTCGGGGAGCGTGGCCAGGACGTCCAGGTTGTCGGCGTGAACGACGTAGCTGTCGCTGCCCTCGAGGTCGATCATCGTCCCCCTGTCGCCGTCGCCCGTCACACGATAACCCCGGCCGTCGTCGAACCGGGTCCGCGGTCGACACTGGCATCATGACACCCCTCGCCGGTGAGGTCCGGCTGCTGCTGATGGCGGACACGCACGTGCCGAAGCGCGCGGCGGGCCTGCCTGAGCAGCTGTGGCTCGCCGTCGACGAGGCGGATGTGGTGGTGCACGCCGGAGACTGGGTCGACGTCACCCTGCTCGACCAGCTGGCTGCCCGGGCTCGACGGCTGGTGGCGGTCCATGGGAACAACGACGGCACGGCGCTTCGGGCCCGGCTCCCAGAGGTGGCGAGGGTCGAGCTCGGAGGGGTGCGCGTCGCCGTGGTCCACGAGACCGGATCGGCAGCGGGTCGTGAGCGGCGCTGCGCCCAGCTGTTCCCTGACACCGACGTCCTGGTCTTCGGTCACAGCCACATCCCGTGGGACACGACCGCTCCGGCGTCCGGGCGCAGCCTCGGTCTCCGCCTGCTCAACCCCGGCTCGCCGACCGACCGCCGCCGCCAGCCATTCGGCACGTATCTGACGGCGGTTGCCGCTGGTGGCGCGCTCCACGACCTGCGGCTGCACCGCGTCGCCCGGGCAGAGTCCTGACATCGCGCGATCATCTCGGATGAAAGCGGGTACACCGGAGTTGGCGCAGCCGCACTCGACGCGACCGCCACCCCAGCGATGATCATCATGGAGGGAAGCTGCATGAGGGCATTGACGTGGCAGGGCAAACGAGACGTCCGGGTGGAGACGGTTCCCGATCCTCGGATCGAGCAGCCGACGGACGCGATCGTCAAGATCACGTCGACAGCGATCTGCGGCTCGGACCTCCACCTCTACGAAGTGCTCGGCCCCTTCCTGAGCCCGGGCGACATCCTCGGACACGAGCCGATGGGCATCGTCGAGCAGGTCGGCCCCGAGGTCACCCACATCAGGCCTGGTGACCGGGTGGTCATCCCGTTTAACATCTCCTGCGGGTCGTGCTGGATGTGCTCGCGCCAGCTCTTCGCGCAGTGTGAGACGACGCAGGTCAGGGAGCAGGGGAAGGGGGCGTCCCTCTTCGGCTACACCTCGCTGTACGGCTCGGTCCCCGGCGGCCAGGCGGAGTACCTGCGAGTCCCGCAGGCACACTTCGGGCCGATCAAGGTGCCGGAAGGGCCGAGCGACCAACGCTTCTTGTACCTGTCGGACATCCTTCCCACCGCCTGGCAGGCGGTGAGGTATGCCGATGTGCCCGAGGGCGGCACGCTGGCCGTGCTGGGACTGGGTCCGGTCGGGCAGTTCAGCGCCCGGATCGGGAGATACCTCGGCGCCGAGCGCGTCATCGGCGTCGACCTGGTGCCGGAGCGGCTCGCGCTTGCCAAGTCACACGGCATCGAGGTGCTCGACATGCGTGAGGTGGGCGACGTGACCGAGGCTCTCATCGAGATGACCGACGGGAGGGGGCCGGACGCGGTCATCGACGCGGTCGGGATGGAGGCCCACGGCTCGCCCGCCGCGAAGGCGGCCCAGACGGTCGTCGGCCTGCTGCCCGACGCGTTGGCCAGACCCCTTACCGACAAGGTCGCGATCGACCGGCTGGACGCGCTCACGACGGCCCTCAAGTCGGTCCGCCGCGGCGGTACCGTCTCCGTCAGCGGGGTCTACGGCGGCGAGGTGGACCCGCTGCCGATGATGGAGATGTTCGACCGTGGCATCCAGCTCAGGATGGGCCAGTGTCACGTCAAGCGCTGGATCGACGAGATCCTGCCCCTGGTCCTGGACGACGCAGACCCGCTCGGGACGGAGGACCTCGCGACCCACGTGCTTCCCCTCGAGGACGCCCCCGAGGCATACGCGATGTTCCAGGCCAAGAAGGACAACTGCGTCAAGGTCCTCCTCACGCCATGACCTCGCAGGCCTCGTCCCATCGCCGCGTCGTGGTCGTCATCGGCGCTTCCAGCGGTATCGGGCGGGCGGCTGCGCACGCGTTCGCCCGCGACGGGGCTGCCCTGGTCCTGGCCGCACGATCGGTCGTCAGTCTGGCTGAGGCTGAGCAGGAGTGTTTCGAGCTCGGCGCCGAGACCCTCGTCGTTCCGACCGACGTCGTCGACGGATCGGCGGTGGAAGCCCTCTTCGCGGCGGCAATCGAGCGGTTCGGTGGCGTCGACGTCGTGGTCCACACCGCTGCGGTCGTCGCGTACGGCCGCTTCGTCGACATCCCGGCGGACGTCTTCGACAAAGTGATGGCGACGAACCTGACGGGGACCGCCAATGTCTCGAGGTCGGCCCTGCGGCTCTTCGAGTCGCAAGGCCGCGGCGACCTCGTTCTGCTCGGCTCGCTGCTCGGCAAGATCGCCGTGCCGTTCATGGGTGCCTACGTCACCAGCAAGTGGTCGGTCCACGGGCTGGCCCGGGTCGTGCAGCTCGAGGCTAGGCGACTTCCCGGAGTGAATGTCAGCCTGGTTTCACCGGGGAGCGTCAATACGCCCGCCTACCTCCAGGCCGCGAACTACACCGGGTGGCAGGGCCGCCCACCCCCTCCGGTCGACCAGCCTGAGAAGGTGGCGGGGGCGATCCTTCGCGCGGCCGACAGACCTCGGCGTGAGCGCTCCGTGGGACTGGCGAATCCGTTCGCGGTCTTCGGGTTCCGGGCCCTGCCGACCGTCTTCGACGCGCTCGTGTCGCCTCTGATGCGGGTAGGCGGCTTGTCGCGTTACCGGATCGCCCCGCATGCTGGCAATGTCATGAGCCCGATACCCGCTGGGGACGCCGAGCACGGCCCCTGGGGTGCGGTGGGTCTGCGGACCCGTCGACGAGCAGCTGACGACCAGCCGCAGCTGGTCCTCGACGGAGGTAGTAACGAGATGGACGACACCTGGGACCTCGCGGGCAGCGCAGTTGTGACGCGCCACATCGACGCGCCCCCGACGGCGGTCTGGGCGGTGCTGTCCGACGGCTGGGTCTACCCGACCTGGGTCGTCGGCGCCTCCCGGGTGAGGGGCGTGGACCCGGGATGGCCGGAGGTCGGCAGCCGCGTCCACCACTCGTTCGGGATCTGGCCCGCCGTGATCAGCGACACCACCGAGGTCCTGTACTCCGACCCCGGCCGCGAGCTCGTGCTGAAGGCACGCGGCTGGCCGGCAGGTGAGGCCAACGTGAGGCTGGTCCTCGCCCCCGACGGGGCCACTGGTACCCAGGTGAGCATCGAGGAGGACGTCGTCGCAGGGCCTGGCGGGCTGATGCCTCGGGTGCTTCGTCAGCCGATCATCGTGCCGCGCAACAAGGAGGCGCTGCGGCGGTTGTCCTACCTCGTCGAGGGCCGCTACCGAGACGAGCCCCAGAACTCTGACGCGCCCCACTAGACCGGCCGTGACCCTGCTGAGTCAGCCTGATGCGGTGGCTCGTCTGCCGGTGGGTTGCCCCGGGAGCCCGCACCCGGTTTGCGTCACCTC
Organism: Propionibacteriales bacterium; assembly: GCA_038239485.1. Classification (GTDB taxonomy): domain Bacteria; phylum Actinomycetota; class Actinomycetes; order Propionibacteriales; family Nocardioidaceae; genus DASQEH01. The sequence goes on along the minus strand of JBBSET010000042.1, from coordinate 10,228 downwards.
CCGAGATCTGGATCGGTGGCGATCCTATGCAAAGAGAGATTTAATCAATCAACCTTCTAAAGTTGTGACGATAAGACTACTCTCAGTAGTTATGGAGTCGGAAGCCAAGCAGTCACGCGGCTCGCATCCGCCTGCGAGCAGGGCGGCTGCTGAGAAGCGGAGCCGTATGGTGCCGTGTGCGGTGGGATCCCACCCACCACACCGAGGCTGTCGGCGGGCGACGGAGCAGGACTTGGTTCGGCTGCTCGGTCGGGTCGCCAAGGGCGACCAGCTCGCCTTCGGGCGCTTCTACGACGCTACCTCGCACCGGGTGTTCGGCATGGTCGTCGCGGTCGTCGTCGACCGCACCCGCGCCGAGTCCGTCACCGCAGCCGCTTATGTGTCCGCCTGGCGTCAGGCACCCAGCTTCGATGAGCGGCTGCTGACCCCGAGCGACTGGCTCGCGGCGATCACCGGCCGCGAGCTCACGGCACCCTCCACACACCTCTGAACTGTCCGTCCCCCTCCCCCGAGCCACTTCGTGCGCCGGGGGAGCAGCCTCGGTCAGGACCCCGCGAAGGCTGTCACGCCCGTCAGGGTGGGGACGAAGACCATCGCGCCATCGACGACGCAGGACGGGAAGTGGGTCATGGCGCCCGCATGGATCCGCTGGACGACGGCTCCGGTCGAGAGCTTCAGGGTGACCAGGTCGCCGCTGTCGGCGTCGGCAACGTAGACCATGCTCGCGGCGACCACCGGGCTCGCATACAGGTTCGATGCCGTCCAGGACCAGTGCAGCGAGTGCGCCCGGACTGTGAGCGCGCGGATAGAGCTCTCTCCCCGGCATGGCAGCAGGACCGTACGACCGATGACCGCGGCCCCACCGAACGCCTTGCATCCGTCGATCTGGGCGATATCGGCGCCAACGCCGCCGAGCCCTGGCCTGAGCAGGTAGACCGTGCCACGCTTGCCCGCGATCACGATCCTGTGGACGGCACGAACCACGACAGGAGACGAGGAGCCGAGGTCGAGGTCGGCGGTGTTGTCCTGACGCCAGGTGCTGGGCGCGAAAACGGCGAGGCGCTTGAGGATCGTCGGCGTCAGCTCGGTCACCGAGTCACTCTTGTCCCACTTGCCGTTGAGCTCGGCGCCGTTGCCGCTGCTGACGTACACATTGCCGTTCTGGCCGGTGACCGGGCCGGCCGGCGACCACATCCCCGCCTCGCGGGCGGTGGGGACGGCGTAGCTGTGCGTCGGTCCTTGGCCGTTCGTCGGAACCGATGTCACGTAGCCGACGTAGTTGTCGCAGTCGCCGGCCAGGCCGCCGAAGGTCGTGATGACCCGTCCGCCGGTGACCAGCAGAGCGGATCGCTCCTGCTCGGCGCTGCGGTTGCGGTTGTGCTCGACGTCCTGACTGCGATGCCACCGCTTGGCGCCTGTGGTGGCTCGAAGTGCCCACAGTGTGTGGTGCCCGCCGACCGTCTCCGCGGTGACGAACACCGAGCCGGTCGCCGAGTCGTACGCCGGCGTCCCGGTGATGCCTTCGGGGTCGATGTCGCCGCAGGGCAGGCTGCTGAGCGGCGCCGGTGTCCCGAGGCGCGTTCGCCACAGGTGCTTGCCGGTTCGGGCATCGAGTCCGAAGACGTAGTTCCGCTCGGTGGCGACGATGAGAATCCGGCCGACGACGATCGGCTCGCCGTAGACGCTGCCCCGCAAGTGGTCGGTCCAGGCCCGGCGCAGGTTGGTGGGGCCGGCCACCGGCGTGTGTCCGGTGCGCCGGTTGTTGCGGTGGTACGTCGGCCAGTTCGTGAAGGCCGCCGGGGATGCTCCCGGTGAGGCTCCCGGGCCAGCGCCGGGAGCGGTGCGACTCGTTGAGTCACCGCTGCCGCACGCGGCGGCGGTGACCATGAACAGGCCGGTCAGCACCACTGCGAGACGTCGCATCTTACTGATTGTGCACCCAAGCTGACGGATTGTGTACCCACGGGCTTCCTCCCTGGGTGCCGCCAGTCGCCAGGCTCAGAAGAGCGTGACGGCTACCTTGGACAGCCTGAAGCCGTGGCCGGAGACGACGTTGTGACACACCATCGCGGTCCTGCGGCTGGTGCATCGGACATGACCCACCAGGCGCGAATGGCCGTAAGGAAGGGTCCGAACGTGCGGAGAGCTCGTGACGGCGTCGCTGACACAGTTCCAGTGTGACTGCTGCTTGACCTCGAGCGAGAAGCCCCAGTCGAAATGGCAGGACGACGGCTTGGGTGGAGCCGTGAAGGAGTGCTTGTGGATGTCGCAGCGAGCCTGGCTGTAGCGCCCGGCAGGGGTGATGGCGCAGATGATGTTCTTCGAGGGAGACCTGAATTGGGCGCCTCGTGGGCTCGCGCTGGTCGCAGCTGGGTTCGCCGTCGGGTGCGCGACGCTGAGCGCCGACGCCGATCCGGCGAAGACGGCTGACAGCGACACCAGCACGACGACCGCCGTCAGCGCTCGTGTCCGGACGGACGGCCGACGCGGGTGTGGTGCCTGGGGTAGCGAGGTGCTCGGGCGCTGGGTGAGGTTATGCATGGGTGGGCCCCGTTCGTCGGCTCGCGATGCTGTCGTCTCGCAGGAGTGTGCCGCGCGGACGGTGATACCCGCTGCCGCTCAGCGTGACAGGTAGGCCAGATCCATCGTGTCGACGTGCCCGGACCATCGCAGGGTGAGATGCCAGCAGCCGGGTTCGGGCAGGTTGATGATCGAGGGGCCCGGACCGCCCTGAACCCTGCGGACCACTGCCGACCGGGCACCGGCGAGGCGCGCGTCGATCCTCAGCGTGCTGGCCCCCTCCTGCGGCAGCCGCGACACCCACAAGATCTTGTTGTTGCTGTCCGCCGCCGGCGGGGAGAACAGCGGGGCGAACTCGATGGCCACCATGGCACCGGTTCGGCTGGCGACATAGCGGACTCGCGGCCGAGGGTCGCTGAACCCCCCTCGCGCCCAGACGGGCAGGACGGCCGGGCGAAGGGCCGGTGCGCAGCCCGCGAGCGGTGGTCGGGTTGGGGGCGAGGTGCCGGCCGCGTCGGGGGCGGTGTCCGGCGATCGGACAGCGAGGGGAACACCGACCGCGATGACGGCGACGGCGGCGACCGCGCCGAAGGCCCCGAGCGTGCGCTGCCGGCGAACTCGGCGCCTTCCGGCGAGTGCCAGCAGTTCGGCCGGGGCTGGCGGCACCTCGATCTCGTCGGCCGCAGCGTGCAGCAGCGCTGCGAGGTCGTCGTCTTTGGTCATCGGTCCTCCTCGTTTCGAGTGACGAGCAGCTCTCTCAAGGACGAGTCCTTCGCCAGCGACGCGATTGCTCGCGACGCCCTGCTCTTGACGGTGCCGGGGGCGACTCTGAGGACGTCGGCCGTCTGGGCCTCGCTCAGGTCGAGGAAGTACCGCAGCACCAGGACCTGGCGCTGGTCGACACCCAGCGTGTCGAGCGCCGCCCGCACGGCGTGGCTCACCGTCAACGCGGCAGCGGGGTCGGCGACGGGGGGGCGGTTCCGGGACATCGGCGAAGGGGTCCTCACCGCGCCACCTGCGCCGACGCCCCCGCGAGATCCCGTTGACGAGGACCCGGTAGGCATAGGCGTCCGGGTTGTTGGCCGAGCTCACCCGCGGCCAGGCGCTGTAGCACCGGACAAGAGCATCCTGGGCGGCATCCTCGGCATCAGACGAGCGGCAGCCGAGGAGAACGGCTGCCCGGACCAGGACGCGATAGCGCGAGACGACGAATGCCTTGTACGCCTCGTCGTCCCGGCTCATCTCGGCAACCTTCCCGCGTATCGGCCCTACTCATCAGGAGTACCTGGACCCGTTGATCGGTTCCCGCACGACGTCGGTAGTGCGACCGGCTCGGCACGAGCGAGCACGGCACCCGCGAGGCCACCGGCCAGGATCGCGGTCCCGTTGCGGGTCTGCGATGGCCACCACATCATCGCCCCGAACCCGACGGTCGCCCGGAGTTGCCCGTCCCGATGCCTGCCGTTCACGGCCCCCTAACGCATTGAGGAGAACACCTGCGCCGACGAGGGCGGCGGTACCAGACTCAGCGGTAACAGTAGGAGTCCGACGAGGCGTCGCCGCCCTGGAGCCGGACCTGGTGGACGCGGAGACCGCGGAACTCGTCACCATGCGGGAAGAAGCCCTCGTCGAGCGTCATCCCGCCAGCGGCCGGGTCGGTGTCGATCTTCGCCAGCCAAGCGCCGACACCGGCCGGGTAGAACTGGTCGTCCCATGACCCGTACAGCGAGTTGGTGACGAAGATGCGCCGCCCGTCTCTGCTGACCTCCACCATCTGGGGCCCGCCGGCGAGCCGTTCCGATGGCGATGACGGGTGCGCGGTACGCCGGACGATGCCGCCGAGGTGCACCGACCCGACTTCACGAGGGGCTGCCGGGTCCGACACGTCATACTGCTTGAGCTCGCCGGTGCCCCAGCAGGAGACGTAGAGCATCTGGTCGTCGACGGACAGGTCGATGTCGGTGACGAGCGGGGGGACGGCAGCGAACGGCTGGAGCGCGGGCGGGAGGTCGGCGGGGTTCGCGGGCTCGGCGGGGATGGTGATGACCTTGTCGGCCGTCCACTCCCCGCCCTCCCGGTGCCACCGCCAGATCGAGGCGGACAGGTCGGCGGTCGAGATCACGACGCCGACGAAGCCCCAGGTGGCATCCGGGTCGTGCGACGGCCGCAGCTCGAGCACCATCTGGTTCTCCGCGCCGAGGTCGACGGTCTGTTGGTGCTGGCCCTTCTCGAGGTCCCAGAAGTGCAGCTGGTGACCGTACTTCTGCCCGAGCAGGAGCTCCGGCACGATCCCGTCCTCGATCATCGAAGGGGTACCCCACTCGCTGGTGATCAGGGCGTTCTGGTTGAGGTGCCACCAGGCGTCATAGGCCAGATACTGCGGCCCGCGTTCGGTCTCCCACGCGCGCAGCACATCGAAGGTCTCGTGGTCGAGCAGGGCGATCCCACCGGGGCCCTCCTCGCCGTTCGCGCCGCCGAGGCAGGTCAGGAAGACCCCGTCCGGGCCGCAGTGCAGCGTGTGCGGACGCGAGTACCCGGCCTTGGCAGCCAGCTCCTCGGCCTCGATGGTCTTGTACAGCCGTGGCGAACGCGGGTCAGGCTGGGTGTCGTAGACATGCACCCGAGAGCTACGAAGGCCGGGCAGCAGGAGATAGCGACGCTGGAGCCCTTCGTCGCCCATGTCGTGCCCCGCGTGCATCAAGGCGCTCGAGCAGGCGTTCCAACCGAAGTGATGGAGCTCGTCGCCCTTGGTCGGCAGATCCACCCAGCCGACGACTGTGCCGAACTCCTCCGACGACTCGTCAACGTCGATCACGCTCAATGCGTCCGCCTTCTGTCCGGTTCGGTCGAAGGCGACGACGTAAGCCAACTTCTCGCGCGGGGCCGCGATGGCCTCGGCGGCGCAGCGGTAGAAGGTGGGGTCCATCATCGGGGTACCGGGGTGGTGCCGTTCGGCTGACTCGCTCATCGACTCTCCTCTAGATCTCGGCCGGGACCGACCCTACTATTTCGATGGACCGAGGTAACAATGGCGGTCAGCCGAGATGGCGGAGCTTCGCCGGCGACGCCAGCAGGGCTGACAGCGCCGACGCCACGACGACGGTCTCGGAGACGATCGAGACGATGCCCAGCGGCTCCATCCAGTTGCCGACGTCGTCGGCGAGCATGGGGAAGGCGACGAGGCGAGTTGCCGCATACCCGACGATGGCCAGCCCACAGGTGAGCGACGCGAGGGCGTAGACGGCCGCGGTGTCACGGACGACGGCCGCCACCGCGAGGACCAGACAGGCCGTCGTCAAGATGATGAAGAGCACGCCCATGTAGGGCGCTTCGTGCAGGTGGGGGGCGATCACCGGGATGTGTGCGGTAGCCGCGACCGAGGCCGCCAGGGCTAGCGTCCATCGCTGCGGAGCACCGAGCCGGGTGATCAGGAAGGGATGCGCGGTAGCCGGGTGGTCGACCTCGGATGGCATGTTTCCTCCTCTGCCGGCGGGCGCCGTCATAAGGCTATTCGTCACCTGACGCCCAGCGGATGCAAAACAGGCGAAATCCGGACGTTCGGCGATCGCACCGACCGCGTGACGGCTAACAGGGCAGCAGCCCGTTGCGATGCTTGATCCGCAGCACGGTCAGCGCGTCGTCGCGGACGGTTGCACGGAAGTGGGCGTCGGTTCTCGCCTGGGCGAGGACCGCGGCGGCCATCGTCCTCGTCGACGACGCCGTGACGGACAAGACGACTGTGCCGCCGGCACGCAGGAACCGCAGGCCCCGGTCTGCCACCGGGACGTCGTGCACAGCCGTCGCGGTCATCGAGTCGGAGATGATCACACCGCGGAAGCGGAGGTCGCGCCGCAGCATGCCGCGCATCACCACGTGGGAGAACGCCGCGACGTGGGGCCTGTCGATCAGTGCGTAGCGCGCGAGCGAGACCATCACGACGGGCACCCGGTCCTCGATCGCCTTCTCGAACGGCAGCAGGTAGCGATCGTGGCGGGTTGTCACCCGGTCGACGACGTTGGCGTCCGTGTCGGTGTTGCGGCGCACCCTGCCCAGCCCGGGGAAGTGCTTCGCGGTGCTCTGGACGCCGGCCGCCGCGAGGCCAGCGCTCACGACCGTCCCATGTCCGGCGACGACCCCGGGCGTGTGGCCGTACTCGCGGTAGTAGAAGCCGATCGGCTTGTTGGCCGTCCCGAGGCCGGCAGGAACGGTGTCCATCACCGGGGCGAGGTCCAGGTTGACTCCTGCCGCGGCGAGCTGGCGTCCCCATCGAGTCGCCCGTTTGCGCAACACGCCATGGGCCAGGCTGCCCTGGTCCAGCGCCGTCGGTATCGTCGAGAAGCCGGGACCGCTGAGCACCTGGACGTAGCCTCCCTCCTGGTCCACCGAGACCCAGAGCCGCACGCCGTTCGTGGTGCCGCGCGTGGCCTGCCTCTGGAGCACCTTGCTCACCTGGCTGGTCGCGGCCACCCCGTCGGCGGTGTGCCCCATCAGGATCACGCCACCGAGGTGCCAACGCCGGATCGTGCGCAGCTCGGCATGGCTCGGGGAGGTGCTGCTGACTCCGGCCACGAACAGCTGGCCGACCCGTTTGGCGAGGTTCATGCCGGACAAGACCTGTCGCGGGCAGCTCAGCGCGGGCTGGACTCCACGCGAAGACGGCGCGATGGCCGTCATCCCCACGGACGGCTGGCTCGCGGTCACGGCCGACAGGCCGACAACCATCGCACCTGCCACGATCACCTTGCGCACGTGTGCCTCCTATCTGGTCGAGGGGGGTGTCGACCGATGCAAAGGGTCGCGGACGCCAACAGTCCACGGTAGCAACCTGGTCACAACCTCGTGGTCGCATTGGCGCTGCGGACCACGTAGGCGTGACCAAGCGTGAAACCACTCATCGAGCAGACGCGCCGCGGCTACGAAAGGTTGGCCGACTTCAGCTGCATGAGCTGTGGCTGTTCACGATCGTGGTGCTCCCGTTCACGACGCAACTGCTGAACGGCCCGGAATACCGCGATCATGGGCTTGGCGCTGGTCGTATCACTCGTGGTGCCGTCAGTCGGTGCGCGGCCGCTCCTGCTCCTCGTGCTGGACGGCCCGATCGAAGGACTCGTCGGTGCGTTGCGGCACAGGTGGTCGAGGCAGCCAGCCGGTCAGCCGGTGTGGTCGGGGGTGGGCTGGTCCGGGACGAACTGCGCGATCCAGAAGACGGCACCTGCTGGGTCGACCAGGCCCGCCATCTGTCCGTAGGGCGTGTCGAACGGCGGCGCGAGCACCTGTCCGCCGAGCCGACCGGCTGCATCGGCGGCGGCGGCCGCATCGCTCACGCTGAAGTAGACCAACCAGTGCGACGGCGTGCCGTCCGGAGCCCCGAACATGGGTCCCATCCCACCCAGTGGCGCCTCGTCCCCGCTGAGATGGAAGGTGGTGTACTCCGGCCCGGCCCCCGGCAGCTCATGGAAGTCGAAGTCGAACACCTGGCTGTAGAAGGTCCGCGCGAGGTCGGGGTCGGTGGAACGGAGGTCCTCCCAGGTGATGCCTCCTGGTTCATTGACCAGCGAGGAACCGATATGCGTCCCGGCCTGCCAGACGGCGAAGACGCCTCCGGCCGGGTCACTGGCGACCAGCATCCGGCCGAGCGGGCCTATGTCGCCGGGGGGTACGAGGACGGTACCGCCGCTCTGAGTGATCGAGTCGGCCGTCTTGTCGGCGTCGTCGCTCGCAAGGTAGAGCATCCAAGCCGGTCGTTGCTGGAGGTCCGGCAGGGGACCGATCCCAGCGACGGCGGAGCCGTCCACCTCGGCCATCACGTAGCCGCCGTACTCCTCGTCGGCGGGCGGGCAGGTCCAGCCCAGGACAGCGGGATAGAACTCTCGGGCGGCCTCCACGTCATTGGTGCCGAGACCGGCCCAGCACGGCACCCCGGTCGGCCAACGCGTCGTACGAACAGTCATAGCGGTATCCCACCACCTCCGATTCCGATGTGTAAACCCCCTCGCGGCCAGGCGGTGTGGGTTACGTTGACGAGTGCAGCCGATCGGTCACTGTGCGTGGTGCTCCATGATGATTGTCATGATATTACCCGTTTAATCCGATTACCCCAGCAAATTGAAGGCTCGTCGACCTCGTTCGACGCCTCCCGCAGGGCACGCCTGGCCGGGAGGCACATGCTCTCTCAGGTCAGGAATCGACCCATGGCACGTCGTCACTCCAGCAGGCAGCCCACCCATCGTCGGAGCCGATTCGGTACGGCTGCTGCCGTCATCGGCGTGCTCGGGGCGCTGCTTGCCTTCGCGGCGCCCTCCGCGTCGGCGTCCTACCCGGGGGGCGACGGGAGGATCGCCTTCGTGAGTTCGAACCAGATCTATACCGTCAGCTCGGCCGGGACCGGGCTCACGCAGCTCACCACGGGCGGGAAGAACTATCGGCCGCACTGGTCTCCGAACGGCAACCGCATCGCCTATGTCCACGAGACCTCAACCGGCTCGAAGGACATTTGGGTGATGTCCGCGGCAGGTGGCGCCAAGACCCAGGTGACCCACCTCGGTGCCGTCACGGAGCCGACCTGGTCGCCTGACGGCAAATGGCTGGCGTTCGGTGCAGGCTCGGGGGGCTACACGGACCTGACGAAGATTCGGTCCACAGCCCCGTTCGGCGGCCTCACCAAGCTGGGTGGGACCTACTCAGGGTGCGCGGGCTGCGATCCCAACTACGTCGATGACGCGATCGACGTCGACCGGTTCCTCGCCTGGTCTCCCGATGGCGACACGATCGCGGTCTACGACCACGTCGACGGCCAGTTCGACGACACGATCTACATGTACTCGCTCTCGACCCAGGACGCGTCCCAGTACAGCGCGGTGGGCGCTGACTGCTGCGGGTATGCGAACTGGTCGGACCTCGCCTTCGGCCCCGCCGGGCAGTTCGGATTTGCAGATGTGGAGCTCGACGACACCAACTCCAACCCGCAACCGTCCCAGGTGATCTACCCGGGCTATGTCGGCCGGGCCGGTGACACAGGCCCCGCGCCGGACCCGGCGAACACGCGCATCGCCGTGACCAACTCCTCCTCGGGCACAGCGAAGATCTATGTTCAGCAGATCGGCGGCGCCAACCGGCAGCTTCTGACGAACGGCTATCAGCCGGACTGGCAGCCCAGACCTTGATCTCGGGCCGCGGGGCGGTCTCAGCCAGGGCGAGGTCACGCGCAGCAAGCCGTAGCGCCGGCCGAATTTCGCCTAGCCGTCGGCGAGTTTCGCCTAGCCGTCGGCGAGGTCGATGAGTACCTTGCCGACGACCGACTCCTGGACGGCGCGGTGGGCGTCGGCTGCCTGGTCGAGGGTGAAGTGGTGGAGTGCGATCCCGCGGTGCTCGCCCACGTCGATGGCTCGGTCGAGGAGGGCTGCAGAGATGTCGTCGATGGCGTGGCCCTTGGCTTCGGCAGGGGCGGTGTAGAGCAGCACGAACTGCCAGCGGGCGTTGGTCACCATGTTCGGCCGCACCGGGATCGTGAACTCGTTGCCGCCGTTGTTGGCGTACATCGCCACCGAGCCGAGCGGAGCGAGTACCTCCGCATCCAGCGCGGCGTTCTGCGCCGGAGACACCTCGACGACGATGTCGACACCGCGGCTGGAGATCTTGCGGACCTGGGCAGCAACGTCCTGGCTGCGGTAGTCGACCACATGGTCGGCGCCTGCGTCGGCAGCGAGCT
>JBBSET010000041.1:0-36082 GCA_038239485.1 Propionibacteriales bacterium | reverse complement strand
CGGAGATCTCGTCGTCGTCGAGATGGCCCGAGAGCGTGACGCCTTCCGTGCCGTCCTCGTCGGAGTACCCGAACACGCCGGCGGCGTCGAGCCGGGCGGAGACCAGGAAGCCGCAGAGGACGTCGAGGTCGGCCTGCGTCTCACCGGGGAACCCGACGATGACGTTGCTCCGGGCGCCGGCCTCGGGGCTCTGCGCCCTGATCTGGTCCAGCAGGCCCAAGAACCTTTCGGCGTCGCCGAAGCGTCGCATCCTGCGCAGTACCGGACCCGACGCGTGCTGGAACGACAGGTCGAAGTACCGGGCGACCCCTGGTGTCGACGCGATCGCCTCGACCAGGCTCGGCCGTGTCTCGGCCGGCTGCAGGTACGACACCCGGACCCGCCGAACGCCCTCCACGGCCGCAAGCTCAGGGAGCAGGGTCTCCAACATGCGCAGGTCGCCGAGGTCCTTTCCGTACGAGGTGGAGTTCTCGCTGACCAGGAACAGCTCGCGCACACCCTGGCCCGCCAGCCAGCGAGCCTCGAGCAGGATGTCGGTCGGACGTCGCGACACGAAGGATCCGCGGAAGCTCGGGATGGCGCAGAACGAGCACCGCCGGTCGCACCCCGACGCGATCTTGAGCGGTGCCATCGGCCCGGACCCGAGTCTGCGGCGGATCGCGCGCGGTCCGCTCGCCGGGGCCAGCCCACGTGGGAGGTCGGGGGCGGTCTGGGCATGGCCGGGCAGGGATGGTGCGCGGGCGAGCGCTCGCTCGACGGGGGTGATCGGCAGCAGGGCACGCCTGTCCCTCGGGGTGTGCGCCTGATGCTGTTCACCCGCGAGCACGGCGCGGAGCCGGCCGGAGATGTCGGGGTAGTCGTCGAAGCTGAGCACCGCGTCGGCCTCGGGGAGCGACGTGGCGAGCTCGCTCCCGTACCGCTCGGCCAGGCAGCCGACCGCCACGACCGCCTGGGCCGTCCCGTCCTCCTTGAGCGAGGCCGCCTCGAGTAGGGCGTCGACGGAGTCCTTCTTGGCTGCGGCCACGAATCCGCAGGTGTTGACGACCACGACGTCAGCCGCGTCGGCGTCGTCGACGACGGAGAAGCCACCGCTGTCGAGCCGCCCGGCGAGCTCCTCGGAGTCGACGTCGTTACGAGCGCAACCGAGCGTCACGAGAGCGACCGTGGGGCGGTTGACCGGCTCGAACCGGGCCGCGTCGCCAGGGTCAGCGGAGTCCGAGAGAGCTGGCGGCGGCACAGTGCGGAAGATACGGTTCGCGGTCGTCATGAGGTGCCTCCAGTATGCGCGCTGGCTCAGCGTCCGGCACAAACTCGCGCTCGGTGACCCTCGGCCCGTCCCAGCGACGCTTGTCGACCCGGCTAGCCGCTGGAGGAGCCGAGACCTGCGGCGCCGTTCGATGCTGCGCCCCGACGGGCGGTCCCTGCCAGCGTGCCGTCGGTGGTGGCGGCGGGGACGAGTCGATGACCGGGTACACCCGCAGCGCCGACCGGGCCGAGCGGCTTGCCCCTGACACTCAACCTGACGGCCCCGGCGTCGGCAGCGTGCACGCGCAACGGAGCCCGGCCTTTGACCTTCTGCACGCCGCCGGCAGCCAGGACACCGGTGAACAGCACCTTGCCGCGCCCGTCCAGCACCTTGACACGTGAGCCACCAGTGGCCGTGAGCTTGACCTGCGCCTGCGCCGGGCGGACGTGGGCCGGCGGCTGCGGCGACACCTGGCCGGACCGATGGTGCGCGTGCTGTGCCGAGTGGTGAGCCGCTGCGGGGCCGACATTGCCCGTGACATAGCGAGCCACCCCCCAGATGAGAAGCAGGACGAGCACGGCCGCGATCAGCGCGCCCCAGTTGGCGCCGGACGCGCCTCCTCTCACCATTCCCGTCGACCCCGTCGCCAGCTCGACCTCGAAGACCTTCCGGGCGTTCACGGGCGTCGTCGCGAACCGCTCGTCGTAGGCCTCGATCAGCGGCCCGCCGTCGACGCCGAGCACGCGGGCCAGCATCCGCAGATGGCCTCGCGCGTAGAAGTCGCCGCCGCACGGCGAGAAGTCGTCCACCTCGATCGACTCGATGACGTACGGCCTGATCCGCGTCCGCTCGGCGAGCTCGTCGATGGAGAGGCCCAGGGTCGTGCGTGCCTCGGTCAGCCGCCCGCCGATCACCGTTCCCGACATCGGAACATCGAGTTCCGGCCGCGACGGCCGGGCGGTCGCGGCGCCGACCTGGACCGTCGGCGAGGTGCGGACCCGCTGCATGGCGCGGGCGGTGAGATCGGTGGTGGCGTCGATGATGAGCGAGACGTTGGTGCCTGCGGCGGTGTCGACCCCGGCGCTGCCGTCTCGGCGGCCGAGGTCGGGCTCGGCGGGTCGCCGCAGCTGCAAGATCTCGGGCAGTGTCTGGCTTGCCCTGGCGACGGGCTCGGACAACGCCAGCGACCCTGCTGTAGCGCCGCCGGAGCGAGCCGCAATCGTGACGTCCTCGCGCCGTGCCGGTGTCGAGGCATAGTCGCCGACCGACGTCCGCGGGGCACCGAACCGGCTGGGTGCCAACGAGATCCAGTGCCGGCGCCGAGGTCTGAGGAGCTCCGGTGCCGCATCCGGCGTCACGTCGGCGGGTGCCGTGGCCCGCTCGTCGGCGGGGGCGGCGGCCCGCTCGGCGGCGGCAACGGTGGCCCGCTCGTCAGCGGGGGCGGTGGCCTGGGCAGGGTCGGGGTCGACGGCCGCCCTCGGGAAGCTGAGCTCGACGGTCACCTCAGGTTCCGGCTCCGGGCCGTTCAGGACGACGACGGCCGCCCGACCCGCCGACAGCGTCTCGAGCGAGCCGGTGAGGTCGGCTACGGAGACGCTGGTGGTGAGCCCGAACGGGACGACGAGTGGCGCGTCGTACAGCCAGCGGTTGAGCCATGCTGCCCACCGGGTGCGCCGGTTCGCTCCCGCCAGCACGTCGGCGCCCGCCAGGGTACCCACCGTGACCTGGCCGTCTCGGAGCGACCCGCGCTCCTCCACGGTGACCGTGTCGACGAGCTCCCACGGGACCCCTGTCCAGGCCGATCCGAGCCGGATACGCAGACCGGTCGCGTCGGCGATGAGGAGCGGGACGCGGGCATCGGTCCAGGCGTAGCCGAAGCAGACCGCGATGACGATGAGAGCAATGCCGACCGTGGCGCTGGTAGGGCTGCCGGTGGCCGAGAACCGGACGAGGTACCCCGCCGCCAGCGCTGACGAGGCGACGGCCGCGGCCGCCATCAGCATTCGGCGCCGGCGCACGACGACATCGCTGCGTGACAGTGCGCTGTCGGGCGCCGGGTCTGCCGGCACCGCGCTGTCAGGCGATGTCACCCCGTCCGTCGCGCTTGCTCCCCCTGACGCCATTACTCCCCCTGAAGAGTTGCGATGACGTCGTCGAGGTCATCGGGCTTGATCAGTACGTCGCGTGCCTTGGAACCCTCCGAGGGACCGACGATGCCGCGGCTCTCCAAGATGTCCATCAACCGGCCGGCTTTGGCGAAGCCGACTCGCAGCTTGCGTTGCAGCATCGAGGTCGAGCCGAACTGGGTGGTGACGACCAGCTCGACCGCCTGGCATACCAGGTCGAGGTCGTTGCCGATGTCGTCGTCGAGGTCGCGCCGGGCCTGTTGCGGCGCGGTCACGTCGTCGCGGTAGGTCGGCTCGAGCTGCTTCTTGCAGTGACCAACGACCTTCTTGATCTCGTCCTCGGTCACCCAGGCACCCTGCACCCGGGCCGGTTTGCTGACGCCCATCGGCAGGAACAGGGCGTCGCCCTTGCCGACCAGCTTCTCCGCGCCCGGCTGGTCGAGGATCACTCGGCTGTCGGCCAACGAGGATGTCGCGAAGGCGAGCCGGCTCGGCACGTTGGCCTTGATCAGCCCCGTGACCACGTCGACCGACGGGCGCTGGGTGGCGAGTACGAGATGGATTCCGGCGGCACGCGCGAGCTGGGTGATCCGGACGACGGAGTCCTCGACGTCGCGCGGGGCGACCATCATCAGGTCGGCCAGCTCGTCGACGACGATGAGGAGATAGGGGTATGCCGTCAGGACGCGCTCACTTCCGGGCGGCGCCACGGCCTTCCCCGAACGGACGGCGGCGTTGAAGTCGTCGACGTGGCGGAAGCCGAAGTTCGCCAGGTCGTCGTAGCGCTGGTCCATCTCGCGGACCACCCACTGCAATGCCTCGGCGGCCTTCTTCGGGCTGGTGATGATGGGGGTGATCAGATGCGGGATGCCTTCGTAGGCGGTCAGCTCGACCCGTTTGGGGTCGACCATGATCATTCGGACCTCGTCGGGCGTGGCGCGCATGAGCACCGAGCACACCATCGAGTTGATGAAGCTGGACTTGCCGGAGCCGGTGGCGCCGGCGACCAGCAGGTGCGGCATCTTGGCCAGGTTGGCCACCACGAAGCCGCCCTCGACGTCCTTGCCGAGCGCAACGACCATCGGCTGGTGGCTGCTGCGAGCCTGGGTCGATCGCAACACGTCGCCGAGGGAGACGATCTCGGCGTCGAGGTTGGGGATCTCGACGCCGATGGCCGACTTCCCCGGGATCGGGGACAGGATGCGGACGTCGGCGCTGGCCACGGCGTACGCGATGTTGCGGCTCAGCGCCGTCACCTTCTCCACCTTGACGGCCGGGCCGAGCTCGACCTCGTAGCGGGTGACGGTAGGACCGCGGGTGTAGCCGGTGATCTGCGCATCGATACCGAACTGCTCCAGCACCTCGGTGAGCCGGTCGACGATGGCGTCGGAGGCGTTCGACCTGGCCTTGTGGACGCTGCCCGGCTTGAGCACCTCGTTGCCCGGCAGGCTGTAGGAGATGTCGCCGGAGAGGCTGAGCTGCTCCACTCGCTGGGGCAGCGGCGTATGGGGTGGCGGCTCGAGCTGCCCGTCGGCGCCGTCCTCGCCGTCGGCTGGGGTCGCGCCGCCGCGTGCGGCGAAGGCGCGGTCCTCCAACACGGCGGCGCCGTCGCGGCCATTCCCCGAGCCGTTGTCGTCCGAGTCGTCGGTGGACATGGAGCCCACGCGGCGTCGTCTGCTGGCCCGGTTGAGCGGCGCGAGAGGAGGGACCGGCTCAGTGACGGCGTCGGGGTCGGAGTCGGCAGTGTCACTCAACGCGGCCGGCACCCGACCCAACGCCCTGTCACGAAGCGCCGCCAGCCGCGACGGGACCCGGTAGACAGGCGTTCCCGTGACGACGAGGACGCCGAACATCGTCAGCAGCACGAGCAGCGGGACCGCGATCAAGGAGCTCCGGAACAGGTCCGCGACCATCGCCGAGCCGATGTAGCCCACGGCTCCCCCGGCTGTGCGCATCGCCGCCATGCCGCCGCTGGGACGCGGCAGCCCGTGGGCGATGTGGATGATCCCGAGCAGGCCCAGGGCGATCGCCAGCCAGCCGATCACCGAGCGGCCGGCGGGACCGTTGAGGTCGGGCTTTCGCATCGTCCGCCAGGCGGCCGCGAGCAGCAGCAGCGGAACCGCGTACCCGGCCATCCCCACGGTGCCTTCGACGACCGTGCGGGTCCCGTCACCGGCACCGCCCGGTAGCTGCCACCACTCCGCCGCCGCGACCACGATCGCCAGCCCCACCAGGGCGAGCCCGATGCCGTCGCGGCGGTGTTCGGGGTCCAGGTCGCGAGCGGTCGAACCGATCCGGCGCACCAGTGCCCCGATCAGGTGGGCGACGCCGAGCCAGACGGCCGTCACCGCATTGCCGATACCGGCGAGCAGACGTTCGATCAGACCGGGCCTGCGCGGGCGCGGTGACGATGCGCGGGCGCGCGTGCTCCCGCCCGGCTTCCTCGTCGTGCTCGACGACTGCGAACGCTTGGTGGGGCGCCCGGACGAGCCTGAACGAGAACCTGAGCTGCCGCGCGACCGCGACGAGGAGGACGTTCGGGTCGCCATGCCTCGACGCTACGCGATAGTCACAACAGTCTCATGTGTAACACGCCCCGGCGGCGGAGCGGATGCCCCCTTGGTGGAGAGCTCAGAAGTACTCCAGCAGGAAGGCGGGGCGCCCGGCGAACGCGGCGGCGAGCTGCGCCAGGCTGTCCGCGTCGCCGCCCACTGCGAGCCCGGCGCCGACGAGTGCGCTCACCGAGGTGCCGGCATACAGCGCAGCCAGACCGTTCGGCCCCAGCCGGACCGGATCCACCTCGAGGGGTCCGGCCACGAGCTCACCATGTCCGTCCTCGACACGAAGCCGCCCACTGACGCAGTTCTCTGCAACCTCCGGATCGTCGATCGCCAACGGTACGTCGACCGACAGCCCGGCCGGGAAGCCACGTCCGGGGACCGCCGTCGTCGCGTCGAGGCAGCGCAGCATCCAGCGGCTCCGGTCGACGGCGGACAACACCGGCTCACCGACCAGCAGGTGCACCGGGTCGTCCGGCGCGAGGTAGGCGCGCACGCTCTTGGCGATCGACGACCCGGAGCCGACCACGGCCCACAGCGCCCTGGCGGTGGGCGCGTCGGCGGCCAGGATCTGGTGAACGACGAGGTCGCGGCCCTCCCAGCCATAGATCACGTACCCGTGCTCGGCCCGGTAGGCGAAGACGGCGTCGTCGGCGAGCTCCGCACGCAGCTCCTGCTCGGTCTCGTCCTTGGGACCGCACGCCCGGCCGGCCTGGTACTGGGAACGCATCAGGTCGAGCATCCAGGGAGCATCGTCGGGTCCGGCCTCGCGCACGGCGACCGCTCCGCCACGAAGGGCCCGTAGCAGACCTGTCTCGATCGTCACGCGGTACTGGCTGCCGGCGAGCTCCCAGCCCAGCCCGCGATAGACGGGGACCGTTGCCGGATAGAGGGCCGACAGCGCGAAGCCGAGGTCGCGCCCGCGCGCGATCAGGCCGCGCATCAGGGCAGTGCCGACACCTCGGCCGCGGTACTCCGGCGAGACGACGACGCCGGCCACCCCCGCCATCGGTACGGCACGACCTCCCCACCACTGGCGGAACGGCCAGATCATCGCCCGCCCGACCAGCAGACGTCCGTCATAGACGCCGACGCTGCGCCCTTCGTCGATCGCCTCCTGGGCGCGCCTCTCCCACTCCGGTCGCTCTGCTGACGGGTGCAGACCGAAGGCACGGGTACGGATGTCGTAGCTTCGACCGATGTCGGCGGGGTCGATCGCCCTGGTCTCCATGGACCGACACCTTAGGTCAGCTGTCGAGGTCGACCACCAGCAGCGGCCCGCCGGCGTAGAGGCCGCCGTCGATCGCCAGCGCGGTGCCCTCGGCATACAGGTAGGGACCGGTGACCTGGTACGGCTCCACGTGGAGGATGTCGGCGATGATGCTGTGGCCGTGCACGATCCGGCTCCCGCCGAGCCGCCCGGTCAGCTCACGAACGGCGGGTGGGCCGTTGTCGACGAACTCATGACGGTGGGTCAGCCGGCTCCAGCACTCCCACCAGTCGTCGATGTCACCGGCCAGTGTCGCCGTCAAGGTCGCGTTGATCTCGTCGATGGTGCTGCCGTAGGTCAGGTAGAGCAGCGTGTCGGAATGCTGCAACAGGTGGCGGCCCTCGAGAGTCATCGCCGGCAGGGAGGTCAGCCAGCTCACGTGGTCGTCGCTCAGCCGCAGCTGGTCGTCGACGTTGCCGCCGTTCCGATACCACATCTGCTGGACCTGCCGTGTCTCCCGCGATACGGCTGACGCCCTGATCTCCCCGAACCGGTACATCCCGACCGCCAGCACCTCGTGGTTGCCCAACAACGCTCCGACCAGGCCGCCGGACTCGGCCGACTGCCGCTGCAGCTGCATCACCAGCTCGACCACGCCGACGCCGTCGGGCCCGCGGTCGAGGAAGTCCCCGAGGAACCACAGCGTCGTCTCCCCCGCCGACCAGTTCCCGCGTCCGTCGACGAGACCCCCGGCCCGCAGTGCAGCCTCGAGCTCGGTGCGGTGACCGTGCGGATCACTGACGACGAAGGTCTTGCGCGGCTCGCTCATGTCGGCCTCCGGGCGTCGCGACAGGGCCCGGTTCGGGGCCGTCGACTGGCTAGGGCAACACCTTAGGGGAGAGGCTGCTTCGGGGTACGGGCCGCGATCACCGCCAGGTCGAGCACCTGGTCGACCTGCTCCAGGTCCTCGCGCCGGTGGCTGATCACGATGACCGAGCGGCCGCCCGACGCGTCGAACAGGTCAGCGATCACGGCCCGCGCGGTGGCGGCGTCCAAGTGAGCGGTCGGCTCGTCGAGGACGAGGACGGGCTGGTCGGCCAGCAGCGACCTGGCCAGCGCGATCCGGGCCCGCTCCCCACCCGACACCGCAGCAGCGCCGTCGCCGACGAAGGTGCCGAGCCCGGCAGGGAGCGACCGCGACCACGCGCCCAGGTGCGCCCGGTCCAGCACCGCCTGGACGTCTTCGTCGGACGCCTCGGGACGGGCCAGGCGGACGTTCTCCGCCAAGGTCGAGGCGAAGATGTGCGGGTCGTCGTCGACGAGGCCGACGCATCCTCGGACGTCGGCCGTACGCAGCTGCCGCAGGTCGCAACCGTCGAGCGCGATCGTGCCGTCGAGCGGGTCGAGGAAGCGAAGCAAGGCGGCTGCCAAGGTCGACTTACCGCTTCCGGACGGCCCGACGACCCCGACCCGGCGACCGGGGCGGATGTCGAGGTCGAGGCCGGCGACCACGGGTGTCGCGCCCCAGCCGAGGGTGGCGTCGCGTAGCTCGACCGACCGCCCGTGCGTTCGGCTGTCTCGCGTTCGCGACGGCGCCAACGGGAGCGCCACCGGCTCCTGTGGCTCGACGACGGCCGGCCTGGCAGCCAGGGTCTCGTCGAGTCGGTGCAGCGCGCGTTCGCTGCGAGCGGAGATCGCGCCAGCATCGGCGAGCGGGGTCACGACGTCGAGCAGTCCCAGGGGGATCAGCACCAGCAGCGCCGCCAGCGCCGGGGTCACGGTGGTGCCGACGCCAGATGCCACCACCAGGGCGGTCGCGGCCACGGCCACGCCGAGGACGAGGGTGGCCCACCAGCGGGCGGCCGCTGCGCCGGCCGAGGAACGGACCGCGCAGGAGGCCGCACCGGTACCCGCGTCGTCGACCGCGTCGAGTGCGGCCGGCGCCGCACCCCAGGCCGTCAGCTCGGCCGAGCCGCGCAGCACCTCGGTCACCCGGTGGGACAGCTCGGCGCGCCGGTCCACGAAGTCCGCCTCGGCCCGCGAGACAGCCAGCCTGCTGCCTGCCAGGCTGCCGCCACCTGCAAGGAGAAGGGCAGTGGCGAGTACCAGCGCGGACCGGCCGTCCAGCAACCAGGCTGCGACGACCGCTGCTACGGCAACGGCCGCGGCGGTGGCGACGGGAGACAAGACCCGCAGCCGCCGGTCGACGAAGGCGTCGACGTCGTCGACGACGCCGGCCAACACGTCGCCGCGCCGCCGGCCAAGCGCCGCCGGGGTGAGCGGGACCAGCGCCGAGTACACCTGAGCGCGCTTGTCGGCCAAGGTGCGGAGCGCGGCGTCATGGGAGACGAGCCGCTCGAGGTACCGCAGCAGCGGCCGGGCGATGCCGAAGGTCCGGACAGCGACGATGGCGACGAGGAGGACCAGGACGGGAGGTCGCTCGGACGCCCTCACGATCAGCCACCCGGCGGTCGCCGTCAGCGCGACCCCGGCCGTGGCGGCACCGGCACCGAGCGCCATCCCGAGCCAGAGCCGGACGCCGCCACCGGCATCGGCGGCGTCCTCCGCCGCCTCGCGTCCACCCGCGGTCGGCGGTCGAGGTGGTGGCCGTGGGTCCAGACCCGGCCCGACACGTCGATGCGACGCCACCGGGGCCGGCGCGGCAGCGAGTACGACGACCCGGTCGGCGATGTCGAGCACCGCCTGCCGGTGGGCAACGACCACCACCGTCGAGCGTTCGGCGAGCCATCGCAGTGTCGCCAGCACCACAGCCTCCGTCTCGACGTCCAGATGGGCCGTGGGCTCGTCGAGCAGGGCGACCGGGCGGTCCGCCACGACGACGCGGGCCAGGGCGAGCCTGGCGCGCTGCCCTGCCGAGAGCGCTCGGCCGTCCTCTGCGACGTCGGCGGCAAGACCCCCCGGCAGCGCCGTGACGACGTCAGCCAGGCCGACGCGTCGAAGGGCCGCCCATACCTCGGCCTCGGTGGCCTCGAGGCGCCCCAGCCGGACGTTGTCGGCGACCGTGCCGGTCGCGATCCAGGGCCGTTGGGGATGCCAGGCGACCTGTTCCATCAGACTCCGTCGCTCCACCTCCGCCAGCGGCACTCCCCCGATCTCGACGCGGCCGCCGGTCGCGGCGAGCTGGCTGGCGAGCACGCTCAGCAGGGTGGACTTGCCGGCGCCCGAGGGACCCGCGACGGCCACCAGCTCGCCTGGCGCGATGGCGACGGTCACCGGTGCGAGCGCCGAGCACGCGCGCGCGGGATACGTGACCGAGACGTCGTGGAGCGAGATGACCGCTCGTCGCAGGTCCACCACGCTGGTCCCGCCGGCCCAGGCGGGCTCCTCGGCGAGCAGTGCGGAGACGTCGGCGAAGGTGGCGTTCCCCTCCGCTGCGGCGTGGAACTCCGCCCCCACCCGGCGCAGCGGCCAGTACGCCTCGGGCGCGAGTAGGAGTACTACCAGAGCGGTTCTGAGGTCAAGGTGTCCCGCCGCCAGCCGCAGCCCCACCGAGACCGCGACAAGGGCGACCGAGATGGTCGCGATCAGCTCCAGAACGGCCGACGACGCGAACGACAATCGAAGTGTGTCGAGCGTCGCGCGACGATGGCGGTGGGTGATCGCCCGGATGGTCGCGGTCTGGTGATCCGCCCGACGGAACGCCACCAGCGTCGGCAGCCCGCTCACCACGTCGAGGAAGTGGCCCGCGAGCACCGCCAGCTCCCGCCACTGACGCTGTGCCCGCGCTTGCGTGACCCAGCCGATCAGCGCGGCGAAGGCCGGCACGAGGGGCAGGGTGGCCACGACGATCACCGCGCTGAGCAGGTCCTGGGTGCCGATCGCGACGACGGTGAGGAGCGGCAGCGTGACAGCCAGCAGCAAAGCCGGGAGGTACCGGGTCAGGTACGGCTCTATCGCACTGACGCCGCGAGTCGCCAGTGCGACCAGCGATCCGGTGCTGCGCGCCGCGAGCCACTGCGGCCCGAGATCCAATGCGCGCGCCAGCACCTGCCGCCGGATGCTGACCCCGACCGTGGCCGCGGCCCTGGCCGCCATCGCGTCGCCGAGCCAGCCGACGGCGGCCCGGGCGGCCACCACCGCGGTCACGACCGCGCCCCAGCCCCACAGGTCGTCGCCTCGCGTCAACGCCACGATCATCGCCGCCACCGCGAACGCCTGAGCGATCACGAGCAGGCTCTGGACGCCGGACGCGACGACGACGGTGACGAGGTCACGGCGCGCCGGCCGCAGCAGCCGAAGGGCCGCGGGATCCAGCAGGGTCACGTCTGCTGCGACAGCGGGTCCGACGCCACCACGTCGCCGGGGATGTGGTGGGTACTGATCCGCCGCCGGAACACCCAGTACGTCCACGCCTCGTAGGCCAAGACGATGGGGGCGAAGATGATCGCGACGACGGTCATCACCTGCAGCGAGTAGTGGGTCGCGGCGGCGTTGGTCGTCGTGAGCGAGTAGGCGGCACTCAACGACGACGGCATGACGTCGGGGAACAGGGCGACGAACAGCGCCCCGACAGCGATCCCGATCGTCGCGAAGGTTCCGGCGAACCCCCAGCCCTCGAGGCCCCACGACGCGGCCGCGAGGCCCGCAAGAAGGGAGACCGCCGCGACCGCGAACATCACCAGCGACCCGGCGTTGCCGCTCAGCGACTGGGCCCAGGCCATGAAGGCGACCGCCACGACGGCGGCCGCCAGTCCGAGCCGGATCGCCAGCCGGCGCGCGCGGTGGCGGATCTCCCCGTCGGTCTTGAGCGCGATGAACAAGGCCCCATGAGTGAGGAACAGCAAGGTGGTGGTGACGCCTCCGAGCAGGCCGAACGGGTTGAGAAGGTCGAAGGTCGAGCCGACGAAGTTCTGCGCAGCGTCGATGTCGACACCTCGGACGATGTTGGCGAAGGCGACGCCCCACAGGACTGACGGGACGACGGAGCCGACGAAGATCGCGGCGTCCCAGCGGGCCCGCCACCGGGCTTCGTCGCGCTTGTGCCGGTACTCGAACGCCACTCCCCGCACGATGAGCCCGAGCAGGATCAGGAGCAGCGGCAGGTAGAAACCGCTGAAGAGCGTGGCGTACCACTGCGGGAAGGCTGCGAAGGTGGCTCCGCCGGCCACCAAAAGCCAGACCTCGTTGCCGTCCCACAGCGGACCGATCGTGTTGATCATGACGCGGCGCTCGACCTCACCATGCGCGAGGAAGGGAAGCAGCATGCCGACCCCGAAGTCGAAGCCCTCCAACACGAAGTAGCCGACCCAGAGCGCCGCGATGATGACGAACCAGACGGTCGTGAGCTCCATTGCCCTGTCAGCCCCTTGTCGTCAGTACGCGAACGCCAGCGGGCGGTCGGCGTCGTGGTCGGAGGACGACGGGTCCGGCGGCTCCTCGAAGGGGTCCGCACCCGCGCGGATGGTCTTCACGAGCAGGCCGACCTCGACGACCATCAGCACGGCGTAGACGAGCACGAGCGCGATCAGCGACGTGAGCGCCTGAGCGACACTGACGCCCGGCGACACCCCTTGCGCCGTGGTCATCAACCCGAAGACGACCCATGGCTGACGACCCATCTCGGTGAAGATCCAGCCGAAGGTGTTGCCGAGGTCGGCCATGATGGGCAGCGCGATGGCGATCCAGGCCCAGCGCGGATCCACGAGCGAGTGTCCCCGTCGAAACAGCCACAGCAACAGGGCTCCCGCTGTCGCCGCTGCCATCCCCAGCCCGATCATCAGCCGGAACGACCAGTAGGTCACGGGGATGATCGGGACGTAGCCGTCTGCCGAGTAGTACTGCGCTCCCGGGTCTTGACCGTAGGTCCTCTCGTACTTCGCCCGCAGGTCGTTGATGCCGTCGACCTTCCCGTCGAAGCTTCCGGTCGCGAGGAAGGAGAGCAGATGAGGAATCCGGATCGAGAACACCTCCTTCGACCCGTTGAGCGTGCCGATGGTGAAGATGGAGAACGACGCCGGCTGTTTGGTCTGGTACAGCGCCTCCGCCGCGGACATCTTCATTGGCTGCTGCTCAGTCATGATCTTGCCCTGGGCGTCGCCTGTGACCGCCACCCCGATACCGCCCAGGATCATCACCACCGCGCCGATCTGGATCGCCCGCCGGTACATCGGCCGGTCGTGCTCGGCCGTCGAGCGCCGGACGAACAGCCACACCGCGACGCCGGCGACGAACGTTCCGCCCGTCAGATAGCAGGCCGCGATGACATGGGGGAAGGTGACGAGCTGCGTCGAGTTCGTCATCACCGCCCAGAAGTCCGTCAGCTCGGCGCGCCCGGTCCTGGGGTTGTAGGCGTAGCCGACCGGGTGCTGCATCCAGGAGTTCGCGGCCAAGATGAAGTACGCCGACAACAGAGTCCCGAGGTGGACGACCCAGATGCACGCGGCATGGATCCGCCGCGGCAGCCGGTCCCAGCCGAAGATCCACAGCCCGAGGAAGGTGGACTCCAGGAAGAACGCGGCCAGGCCCTCGATGGCGAGCGGGGCGCCGAACACATCGCCGACGAAGCGCGAGTAGTCGCTCCAGTTCATGCCGAACTGGAACTCCTGCACGATCCCGGTCACCAGGCCGAGGGCGAAGTTGATGAGGAACAGCTTCCCGTAGAACTTCGAGAGTCTGAGGTAGTCGGGCCGGTTCGTCCGGAGCCACGCCGTCTCGAGGCCCGCCACGATGGCGGACAGACCGATGGTGATCGGGACAAAGAGGAAGTGATAGACGGTGATGATGCCGAACTGCCACCGGGCGATGTCCAGGACGTCCATCGATGCACCTCCGCGTTCGCCGCCACCTACTCCTCGTAGTATTGCCGACGTTAGCGGCCGAGCGGACCGACCCGGCGCCGGGCCTGGGATGACGCGGCCGAAAGACGACGAATGCCGCTGACGGCTGAAGAGCGCCCTCCCCTTCGTCGATCGTCACTAGTGTCTGCCTACAGTGCGTGCCAGTCTGTACTCCCGCCCGAGAGGCATCCAGCGCGTGCGGGGTGAGGAGGATCGGTGATGACGCCAGATGAGCACCCGGCCGGGTGGTTCCAGCCCGGTCTCTCGCCGCAGCTGTCGGTACGACGCGGCCAGGCGGCGATCGAGTTCTACATCGCCGCCTTCGGCGCCGACGAGACCCACCGCGTCGGCGGTACGGAGGACAACCCGGCGGTGGTCGCCCAGCTTCGCGTCGGCAGCTCGCTGTTCTGGGTATCCGACGAGTCCCCGCTCAACCAGCACTACAGCCCCGAGTCCCTCGGCGGGACCACCGTACGACTGCTGCTCGTCGTCGACCAGCCCCGGGACATGGTCATCCGTGCCGTCGCCGTCGGTGCCACCCTCGTCGCGCCCGTCGAGGAGGCGCACGGCTGGTTGCTGGGGCGGATCCAGGACCCGTTCGGTCACCACTGGGAGATCGGCCGACCGCTCGCCACCTAGCTCGCGCAACCGGAGGGCCGGTTTCGGCGCCCGCGGACCTACCAGCCCGAGCCGAAGCAGATGAACGGACTGGGGGCCTCCACGTCGACGGCCTGGGTCGCCTCATGGAGTGCCACCGCCGGCGCCACGCCGGCAGCCAGCAAGCGGTGAGTGCCCGCGAGCACCTCGCAGGCCAGGTCGTCGTTGACGAGAGCCGGCGACGCGATCACGCATCGGGCCCCCGCGTGCAGCCACGCGACCGTCATCCCGATCGTCTCCTCCCCCCACCGCACCGACGACCGCCCGACCTCGCACGCCGACAACACGACTGTCGAGGGGATGTCGTCGAGCTGGTCGATGTCGTAGCCGAACCATGGCCCGTCGGCAAGCTCGAGCCCCGAGAAGAGCGGGTTGTCGGCGGAGTGTCGACCGTGTGCGGCCGCATGGAAGACGTCGACCGTCGAGGCCACCTGACGCACGGCGGCCGAGCGTGCGTCGCCGGCGACGAGAACGGTGGGAGCCTCCCAGGGCGCGCTCGCCCGGCGTACCTCCTCGCCGGCGCGGTCGACGCGAGGGCCGGCAACGAAACCCGCACTCCCGAAGGCGAACTCCCGCCCATGATCGGCGAGCCAGGACGTCACCGACCGAGGGATCGTCACCGGCCGCTGACAGAGACCCGGCAGCAGCGACCACGGCACGCCGGCGAGCGAGCCGGACGGGACGATCACGACCGGGCCGTTGCCGATCCTCGGCTCCACCGGCTGGACGAGGATCTGGCCCAGCAGGGCGAGCCGCTGGTCGAGCGAGCCGCGGATGGCCGCAGCCATCACGCTCGGCAGTCGGGCCGCTGCGAGATCCAGGTCTGCCTGCATCCCGTCGAGGAAGGCGCGGATCTTCGAGAGCGGCCCCAGCGAGCACAGCTCCGGGTGGCTGGCCGTGACGACGAGGCAGTGGACCTGGCCCTCGACGACGATGTACGAGAGGACCACGCCGCCGGAGCTGCCCAGCGCCGCCACCGCCTCATCGATCCCCGCCGGCTCGATGACCAGTCCTGAGCCCTCGCCGTACCACGCGTGCTGACGAATCTCGTCCCTCAGCTCGTTGGCGTGGACGACCAGCGACCGCGGCACAACGCCGCGCGACTCCGCCTGGTCGATCTCGGACTGCAGCTGTCTCAGCTCCGTCAGCCGGCTCGCCGTGACCGGGTCGCTGGGTGGCCTCAGCGGGGTGACCCGCCCGGCGAGCGCCCGGGCGCGCTCGGCCCATTCGAAGACCACCTTGGGGCGCCCGTCGTCCACCGCGAGCCCGAGCCCCTCGAGCGCCAACGTACGGCCGTGCCCCACAAGAGAGCTCTGCAGGTCAAGACTGCCGAAGGACGACTGCCACTCGTGCAGGTCGCGCAAGCCCTGGCGGACATGGCCCATCGCCGTGGCTCGCCTTCCTTGCAGCGAAGCAAGCCTGGCCCTGGCCTCGCGAGCCAGCAGCCGGGTCGGCAGCGGGTCGTCCCTCGTGATGCGGACTCTGGCCAGCCGTTGCGACGCGCCGCCCGCCCGCCCGGCCTGGATCTCGACCTGGACCGCCTGAAGCGCCGCCATCCTCGCGTCCTGGCGCAGGCCGTGACGCGTCAAGTCGGCCTGGAGCTGGTCCGGGTCCGGCACCGCGCGCGACCACCGCCCGGTCGCGACCGCGCTGCCGACCGATACCAGGTCGGCGCGCAGCGCCCACGACTCGCTGCCCCTGCCCCGGAACCGCCCGGCTGCCCGATGGGCTATCCGGCCGGCTTCCGGAGGGCTGTCGCGAAGCAGCAGCCTGGCCAGCAGCAGCTCGGCCTCACCTTGCCGCTGCCGCAGGCCATGCGACCCGTAGGCCCTCGCCGCGGTCCGGAAGGACTTCTCGGCCTCACTCACCATGCCCGCCGCCACGAGCACCTCGGCGCGCTCCTGGTTGCAGACCGCCCGATAGACGGGCGAGAGGCCCTCGAGGGTTCCTCGGGCTCGCTCCATGTGCCGCAGGGCGGCGGTCAGGTCGCCGGCCAGCATGGAGGCGTACCCGAGGTTGTGCTCAGCCTTGGCGCGGATCACCTCGAGTCCCGCCCCACCCGCCAGCCGCTGGGCAGCGTCGAGGTCGGCCAGGGCCAGCTGGACATCGCCGCGCTGCAAGTGGACATTGCCCCTGTTCAGCAGGGCGGTGGCGCGGGGAGCCGGTGACTCGTCCAGCAGAAGCAGGGCGCGACTGAACTCGAGCAGTGCCTGAGCACCGTTGCCGGCGCGGCTATGGACGACGCCGAGCTGGGAGTGGATCAGACCCTGCGTCTGTCCCGAGGTACCCCTCATCGACAGCGCGGTGTGGCACAGCGACAGCGCCTCCTCGGTGCTGCCGAGCTCGAACTGCGCGTGCGCGAGACTGAGCTGGATGCGGGCGGTCAGCTCCGGGTCGGGGTGACGGTCGAGGGCCTTGAGGAAGTGCTTGCGCGCCTCCGTGTGGCGGCCGGCATTGGTCTCGATGAGCCCTCGGCGATGTAGTTCCGCGGCGCTGACCACCCCACCATCATGGCGCGATGCCGGCGACCGCCGCTACCGCGTCCCAACCGCGGGCGACCGCCGCCGCCTTGGTGTCCGCAGCGCCCTCTGCGGGGAGCTTGTCGACCAGATAGGCGGCGACCTTACCCGCCATCATCGGGGCCGCGAACGACGTTCCGCTCCACAACGCGAACCCCCCCTTCCGTCCGGCGCCGCGCGCATAGTTGTCGGGGTCGATCGCGGCCCGGTCACGTCCATATGCGGTCGTGCGGGCCAGCGGCTGCAGACCGCCCTGGAACGGCGGCATCGTGCTCATCACCGCGGCGCCCGGCTCGTAAGCCCGGACCCAGGGACCGGTGTTGCTGAACAGCGCGGTCGACATCAGGTCGGGGTTCAGTGCCCCGACGGAGACGATCGGCACGCAGTCCGCCCGCGGCTTGACCGGGCCGTTGTGGTTGGACCATGGCGCGAAGGCGGCGGGGTACATCTCTCTGGCCGTGGCGTCGTTGCCCGCGGAGCAGACGACCGTGGTCCCGCACTTCCCGAGCAACTTGAGCAGGTGGTAGAGCGTCGGGTCGAAAAGCGAGTCCTTCGGCGTCTCGTGGTAGTACCCCATCGACAGGTTGAGCACGTCGATCGCGAGGCCTCCAGGCTCGCCCTCATGCGCACGACGCACCAGCTCGGTGATTTTCGTCAGTGACTCGATCCAGTCTGACTCGACGATCGGGCCGCTGGAGTTGACGATCCGCCAGACCACGATGTCGGCATCCGGGCAGGCCTGGTGGACCAGGCCGGCGATGAAGGTGCCGTGGCCGGCCAACGGGTCGATGTCGCCGTCAAGTGGCCCGACATGGTCGCCGCCGATCTCCGGGTTCGGGTGGGGGCTCGTCGGCCCGTAGCCGATGTCGGCACCGTCGAGCTGCACATCCAGCCTGACGACGTCGTCGAGCCAGTCGTGCTGCCCGCATCCGGTGTCGAGAATGGCGACGACCGGCCGCCGACCGGTCAGCTCCGACGTCGTGCGGCGGTGCGGACGGGGGCCGATACAGGCGACCGGCTGGCGGCCACCGCTGCCAGGCGAGCCGTATGACGCGATCGCGTAGCTCGGTGCGGGGTTGGAGTGGTCGAACGGGTTGGAGTGGTCGAACGGGTTGGAGTGGTCGAACGGGTTCGGCTGGATGCCCGCCACCGACAAGATGTGCTCGAGTCCGATGCCGACCAGCGCCTCGATGCCGAACTGGGCGCGCGCCTGCTGCAGCAGGACCCAGCCGTCCGGGGCAACCGCGGCGGTCGCGGAGTTGACCGAGATGAGCAGCCGGGTGACTCCGATCGAGCGCTCCCCCTCTCGGCCCTTGGCACGAGACTGCGGGAAGGTCTGGTCGATGTCGACCCGCCAGCCGAGCGCCTGAGCGATCGGGTCCAGCATCCGCCGTACCTCGTCGATGTCGCGGTGCGCTCCCACCACCAGTCGCGGCCCGACGTACACCGTCGGCCGCGGCAGTACCCCGTTGAGCGTCAGTGCGGTCCCCGGGTCGAGCACCCGACCCTCGACACGGTCCAGAACGTCTCGCGACGGAAGCCGTGGGTTGCGGTCGAAGGGGCTGCGCGGGCTGGGCGCCGGGTCCTGCTGGGAGTCGCCGGATACATCTGGTCGGTCGGCCACGATCGGCCCTTTCTACAGCTCGAAGGTTGGGGTCGCGAACGACCGTTCCGGGTCGTCGCCGGCGTCATCGGACAGCAGCCAGAACCGGGTCAGGCCGGTCGGGAGCTGGGGGATCTCGAAGCGACCGAGCGCGTCGACCAGCGCCTGGATGGTCCGCGACTGCTGGGTCACCGTCACCTGCATCGGCTGGGGCGGGCTCACCCACCCGTCGACGCGGCAGGCCTTGTCGCCCACCGCGCTGACCCGCAGGAGCAGTGAGAAGGCGCCCCCTGAGAACGCGATGGTCACGGCGTCGCCGACTCCTCGGGCGCCCGCGAGCTCGCGGCTGCGCTCGACCAGGTGCAGCAGCTCGTACTCGGCGTCGAGGTTCTCGGTCTCGATCGCCACCAACACCTTGTCGACCAGGCTGGGGGGCATCGGGTCCCGGTCCTGCCACATCGCTGCGATCTCGCCGAAAAGGGCGTCGCGCTCAGACATCGTCTGCTCCATCCTCGAGACCTATCAGTGCCTTCAGCTTCGCCAGGCAACGCCCGCGCGTCGGGCCGATGCTTCCGATTGGCATCCCGAGCTCCTCGGCGATGCTGGCATAGTCCGGCCGGTTGTCGAAAGCGACGATCCTGAGCAGCCGCTGGCAGCGCGGCGACAGCTCGTGCACGCAGTCCCACAGCCTGTTCTGCTCGTTGGCAGTGACCACCTCGGTCGCGGTGTCGTTGTGGTGAGGCAGACGGGACTCGATCACCTCGTCGCCGAGGGACACGGCCAGCCCAGCCGCCTTGGACACCCGCCACGCCTCGCGGCGCGCCGTCGTCGTCAGCCAGGCCGAGACGGCCTGCGGGTCGCTGATGGACTCATGGCGTCGTACCAGTGTCAGCCAGGCGGTCTGGACGACGTCCTCGGCTTGGTCCGACGGCAGTCCGTACGACCGCACGACGTGCCAGAGCACCGGGGTCAGCGACCTGACGAGATCGTCCAGGGCAGCGTGGTCGCCAGCCCGCCAGCGTCGGAAATGGTCGGCGGACTGCTCCCAGACCGAGACCTCGTCCGACCCCGCCTGCGGGTTCTTCAGAGTCACGTCAGGCCCCTTCGGTTCGCTGAGCTCGGTGACGGTCACGCCCCCGAGGAGGGCGATCAGGCCTGGCGTGATACGTGCACGTCGCCGGTCCTGCGCACATATTGCGCGTTCGTGCATCCTAGTGAATCGCCGACAGGAGTCGACCGAGTTGGCTCACGTCACGAAACGTTCACCCCTCACGTCGCGCGGCCGGCCGCCACAGGAGCCGCATCCGCCACCGCAGATACATCCGAGAGCCCACGTATCAGCGCTGCGCTCGCGTCGTCCTAGCCCACGAACGACACGGAACAATCGAGACTTGAGGAGGTCCCCGTGTTCAAGAAGTCAATGGTCATCGCGGCACCCGTCCTGGCATCGGCAGCCATCGTGGCGGCGGGTCTGGGCGCAGGCACCCAGGCGAACGCCGCCGGCGGCCACCAGCCCGCCGCACCAACCATGAGCGCGATGAGGAGTTCGTCCACGACCACCTGTGACGGCGGGGTGCAGAAGGCGACCCGCAACCGCGGGGTCAGCGGCTGGATCTACACCGGCAGCGACGACGGTCAGATCATCATGCCCGGCAGCATCATCCGCCTGCACGGTCCCCGGACCGGGAGGGATGTCCTGAGTGTCAACCTGTCAGCGGAGTCCTATCTCTACTCGGGGAGCCAGGGCAAGGTCAAGGTCCTGCTCGACGGTGTCCCGATGGCTCCGTCCGACCTCAACACCGGCAGCACCTCGGATGCACCCGGCTACAGCACCTTCGCCCAGAACTACTGCCGCAACATCGGCCCAGGCAGGCACAGCCTGCGAGTCGTCATCTCCGACAACGACTTCGGGCAGACCGGCGACTACTTCTTCGAGCTCAAGGACCCGATGATCCACGTTGAGCAGAGCGACTAGGAGCACCGCCCTCCGGGGGATGCACGCCGAAGCGGGGATGAGACGGCTCGAGGGGGCCGCCTCATCCCCGCTTCGGCGTGTGCTGGTACCAAGGCTCTGGTCGGGCGCCCACTCTGCTGCGCGCGTCGCTCCCGGCGCTCCCGGCACTTCGGATCCTGCCGCGCAGAACCCAGGTGTACGCCGCCGTCATGCTGGTGCCCGCCACCGTCAGACCGGCGTAGAGGCGGCCCGCCGCCCAGAGCTGGGGGTTTCGGACGGGGATCTCGCCTAGCAGCGCCCAGCTCAGTGGCACCGCGACCACCGCACCCAGCACCAGCGCGCACACGGCCGCGAGGCCGACGAACCGGGTCGCCTCGAGGTCGGCCGCCACCGACCCGAGGGCTGCGACGAGGACCGCCCCGGTTCCGAGCAGCAGCACGGCCACCGCGAGGCCGATGGCGGCGGAGTCACCCGGGATCACCCCCACCCCGAGGGCCGCCACGCAGCACAGCGCCAAGCTGCCCGGCACCAGGGTCGAGCCGTCGCGCTTCCCCACCGTTACGACGACGCCACCCCCGACGGCGGCGAGGCTGATCAGACCCACGACCACCCAGCTCAGCGGGTGGGGGTTGGCACGTGCATCGGCGATCGCGAAGGTGACAGTCGATGGGACCACGAACATCACCGCGGTGACGCCGGTGAGGGCGAGCTTGGCGGACGACCCCGGCAGCACGACGAGCGTGAGGCCCCAGCCGGCGACGGCAAACGCCGTCGCGGCCACGATGACAGGGCGGAGCCACACCTGCGACAGCTCGGTATGGAAGCCGAGGACCGTGAACGCCACCAACACGACGACGCAGGTCAGGAGCACCACCGCCCAGGAGCCTTCCCAGCTCGACCACCCCTGCACCCGCTCGGTCACCGGCTCGACCAGCATCGCGAGGACGCTCCACATCACGACGACCGATGCCGCCGCTCCGCTACCCCAGATCGGCACCCGGACCACGACGTCGATGACGCCGGCGCCGGTCGTGATCGCCCCGCGGACCAACACGGGCCACCCGGCTGCGAGCGGAACCGCCCAGGCGAGCGTCACCGCTCGCGCCTGACCGCCCGGCAGGTCTGCCGACATCCCGGCAACGCCACCCAGCAGCCCGCCGGCGGCCACTCCGCAGGTCACGATCGCTGCCGCCAGCTGCTCGGAGCCGTTGACGGCGTGCCCGAGCGTGAGGCCGAAGACTCCTGCCATCGCGCCCAGAGCGAGCGGAGGTCCGGACCCCAGCCGGTCGCCGGCACGGAGGCCGGCCGCGGCCACGCCGACACTCGCGGCGGCTCCGACTCCGATCCAGCCGACGAACTGCCCGTCGACGACGGTGAGCTGAGCGAGGGACCGCACCATCGCCAGCATGCTCAGCAGGCAGGTCAGGCCCATCGCGGAGGCGAGCAGCGCCACCGGTGGTGCGAGGGCCTTGCGGAGACGCTCGGCACGGTCAGACCCGACCGGCTCGCCGAGCTCCGTCATCGCCTCAGGCCTCGAGCACCACGGGGATGATCATGGGACGCCGACGGTAGGCCTGGTTGACCCATCGACCGGTGGTGCGGCGGATCACCTGCTGCAGCTGGTACGGGTTGTCGTTGCCGTCGCTGATCGCGGTCGTGATGGCCTCGGCGATCAACGGGCGGACCTGCTTGAAGACGCCTTCGTCGTCGAGGAAACCTCGAGCGTGGATCTCCGGGCCGGCGATGATCTTGCCGGCGTTGCTGTCGATCACGACCATCACCGAGATGAAGCCCTCCTCGCCGAGGATGCGGCGGTCCTTCAGGTCGCTCTCGGTGATGTCGCCTACCGACGAGCCGTCCACGAAGACGTAGCCGCAGCTGACCTTGCCGGCGATGCGCGCCACACCGTCCACGAGGTCGACCACGATCCCGTCCTCGGCGACCACGACGCGGTCGCGGGGCACGCCGGTCTCGGCGGCGAGCCGGCCGTTGGCCACCAGGTGGCGGGCCTCGCCGTGGACGGGCATGACGTTGCGGGGTTTCAAGATGTTGTAGCAGTAGAGCAGCTCACCGGCGCTGGCGTGGCCGGATACGTGGACCATGGCATTGGCCTTGTGTACGACGTTCGCGCCCAGCCGGGTCAGGCCGTTGATGACCTTGTAGACGGAGTTCTCATTGCCCGGGATGAGGCTGGACGCAAGGACGACGGTGTCGCCCGGCTCGATCCGGATGCGGTCATGGTTGCGATGGGCGATCCGGGCCAGCGCCGAGAGCGGCTCGCCCTGGGACCCGGTCGAGATGATCACGACCTCGTCGGCGGCGTACTTGCCGAGCTCCTTCATGTCCACGAGCGTGTCGGGCGGAACCCTCAGATAGCCCAGGTCGCGTGCGATGCCCATGTTGCGGACCATCGAGCGACCGACGTAGGCGACCTTGCGGCCCTGCGTCACCGCGGCGTCCATCACCTGCTGGACCCGGTGGACGTGGGAGGCGAAGCAGGCCACGATGATCCGCTGCCGGCTGTGGTGGAACACCCGCTCGAGCACGGGCGCGATGTCCTTCTCGGCGGTGGTGAAGCCGGGTACCTCGGCGTTGGTCGAGTCGATGAGCAGCAGGTCGACGCCTTCCTCACCGAGGCGCGCCAGGGCGCGCAGGTCGGTGATCCGACCGTCGAGGGGCAGCTGGTCGAGCTTGAAGTCGCCGGTGTGGAGCAGCATTCCGGCGCCGGTCCGGACCGCCACCGCCAGCGCGTCTGGGATCGAATGGTTGACCGCGACGAACTCGAGGTCGAACGGCCCGAACGACAGCCGGTCGCCCTCGCGTACCTGGTGCTTGGGCGACCTCGTCTGACGATGCTCGCGGAGCTTGGCCTCGAGCAGGGCCAAGGTGAGCTTGGAGCCGACGAGAGGGATGTCGGGGCGCTCGCGCAGCAGGTAGGGGACGGCACCGATGTGGTCCTCGTGACCGTGCGTCAGCACGACCGCCTCGACCTTGTCCAGCCGACTCCGGATGGGCTCGAAGTCGGGCAGGATCAGGTCGACCCCGGGCTGGGTCTCGTCGGGGAACAGCACTCCGCAGTCGATGATGAGCAGCCGATCCTGGTACTCGAGCACCGCCATGTTGCGGCCGACCTCGCCGAGTCCGCCGAGAGGGATGACACGAAGACCATCGGCAGGTAGCTCTTCCGGCGTCGTGAGCTCGGGATGCGGATGGCTCACCGGGCATCGTCCTCGATCGGCTCAGCCTCCAGCAGGCCCGCCTCCGTCAGCGCGCCCCGAAGCGCGGCCACCTGGTCGTCCGTCGCAGGCAGGTGAGGAAGCCGGACCTGCCGGGTGGGAAGCAGCCCGAGGATCTCCAGCGCCGCCTTGACCATCACCACTCCAGGGGCACGGGTCATGATCGCGTCGACGGCCGGCAGCACCGAGCTGTTGATCTCGCGGGCCGCCTCGAGGTCGCCCTTGTCGACCGCCGCCACCATATCGGCGAAGCGTTGGCCCGCGACGTGGCCGACGACGGACACGACTCCGACCGCCCCCACCGTGAGCCAGGCGAGGTTGAGCGCGTCGTCGCCGCTGTAGATCACCAGACCCGTCTCGCGCAACAGCCAGCTGCCGGCGTACAGGTCGCCGCTGGCCTCCTTGACCGCCACGATCCGGTCGTGCTCCGACGCCCGTGCCAGCGTCTCCGCACTCAGCTTCACGCCTGTCCTGGCGGGAATGTCGTACATCATCATGGGCAGGTCGGTGGCGTCGGCGACGGCGCGGAAGTGGGCCAGGATCGCCTCCTGGGAGGGCTTGCTGTAGTACGGCGTGACCACGAGCAGCCCGTCGGCCCCGACCGATGCGGCGTTGCGGGCGAGCATGAGCGAGTGGGCGGTGTCGTTGGTACCGGCTCCTGCCACCACCTTCGCCCGGCGACCGACGGCGTCGACGACCGCCGCCAGCAGGTCGCGCTGCTCGTCGGGGTCGACCGTCGGGGACTCCCCCGTCGTACCGGAGATCACCAGCCCGTCGTGGCCGTTGTCGACCAGGTGGGTGGCGAGAGCGACCGCAGCGTCGAGGTCGAGCGCCCCCTCACGGTCGAAGGGGGTCACCATCGCGGTGAGCACCCGCCCGAACGGAGCCGCCGTCGACGTCATACCAGGAGGCTACCGGTCGCCCCCGACATTGCCGGCCGCGACTCCGAGCCACGGGAGGTCGGGACGTCAGCGCCGCCGTTCGGCGCGGGCTCGGCCGTCTCTGACGGGACCTGCGATCAGGGAGAGACCCGGCCGTTCTTGTCGAAAGCCGCGTGGGTCAGCGGCATCAGGGCGGCCCACTCCGTCTCCATCCGCTCGGCGACCATCTCGATCTCGCGCTGCGGGAAGGACTTGAACGCCGAGTCGTCCCGCTTTGTCCGCAACGACAGGAAGTTCATCAACGAGCGGGCGTTCATGGTGACGTACATGGTGGAGAAGATGGTCACCGGCAGCACGATCCGCGCGACCTCGCGTGCCACGCCGGCATGGAGCATCCGCTGGTACGACGAGTACGCCTCGCGGCACACCCTCTCGGTCTCCTGCTGCACCAGCTCGAACTGCTCGGGGGTGCCCTCGACGAAGTCGTACGCCCCGGGTTTGCCGACCTGCACCAGCCTGCGCTCAGGTCCGGGGACGTAGAACACCGGACGAAGCTCGCGATAGCGGCCGCTCTCCTCGTTGTACGACGCGATCCGGTGCCGCATGAACTCACGGAACACGAAGATGGGAGCGGAGACGTAGAAGGTCATCGAGTTGTGCTCGAAGGGTGACCCGTGGCGGTCACGCATCAGGTAGTTGATCAGCCCGGACGACCTGCTCGCGTCGGCGCCGACGTCGTCGAGGGACTGCTCGCCCTTGGTCGAGACGCGGGCGGCGAACAAGACGTCGGAGTCACTGGCCGAGGACCGGACGAGCTCGACTGCCACATCGGTGCGGAACTCGATGTCGATCACCTCGGGGGAATGCGTAGCAGACGGGTCTGTCGTCGTGGTCCCTGTCGCGGCGGTGGCATCTACAGACATGCGGGTCAGTCTGGCACCCCCGGCCGACAGAGCCGCTCAGGCGTCGAAGTCGACCGACAGCCGGTCGCTGACCGGATGGCTCTGGCAGGTGAGGATGTACCCGGCGTCGATCTCCTCCGGTTCGAGCGCGTAGTTGGTGTCCATCACCACCTCGCCCTCGACGACCTTGGCCCGGCAGGTACCGCAGACGCCACCCCTGCAGGCGAAGGGCGCGTCGGCGCGCACCCTGAGCGCCGCCTCGAGGACGGGGACGTCGTCGCCCGCCAGCCTGAAGGTCGAACGGCGGCCGTCGAGGTTGATCGTGACGTCAGACCCTTCTGAGCTGTCGGCGATCGACGCCTCGCGGTCGCGGGGGCGGGTCGCCACGTGGAAGAGCTCGGTGTGCACGCGGGTCGTCAGGACTCCCTGCTCGATCAGCGCCTCACGCAGTTCGACGACCATCTCGAACGGCCCGCACAGGAACCAGTCGTCGACGGTCTCGATCGGCACCAGCGTCTCGTTGATCTTGGTCAGGCGCGCGGCGTCGAGACGTCCGGACAGCAGCTCGGCGTCCTGCGCCTCGCGGCTGAGCACGTGGATGAGGTGGAAGCGGTCCCGGTAGCGGTCCTTCAGGTCCTCGAGCTCCTCCAGGAACATCACGCTCCGGCTGGTCCGGTTGGCGAAGATGAGCGTGACGCGGCTGTCCGGCTCCTGTTCGAGCGCGCTGGCGACGATGGAGTAGATCGGTGTGATCCCGCTCCCGGCCGCGATGGCGACGTAGTGCTTGTGGTTCGCAGGGTCGAGCGATGTGGAGAAGTGGCCGGACGGCGTCATCACCTCCAGCTCGTCGCCGACCGCGAGACCGCCGACCGCGAACCCGGAGAAGTGGCCCCCCGGGAGGACCTTGACGCCGATCTTGAGCTGTCCCGACCCGGCCGGCGAGCAGATGGAGTAGCTGCGCCGCACGTCGTCACCGGCGAGAGACGTACGGATGGTCAGGTGCTGGCCCTGGACGAAGTCGTACTCGTCGGCGAGGTCGGCGGGCACATCGAAGCTGATGCAGACGGCGTCGTCGGTCAGCTGCGTGACGTTGGAGACCGTGAGGGCGTGGAAGACCGCGTGCCGGCGCCTCGCCACCTCAGATTGCCTTGAAGTGGTCGAAAGGCTCTCTGCAGGACGAGCAGACCCAGAGGGCCTTGCAGGCGGTGGAGCCGAAACGGCTCAGCTCGCGGGTATCCGGCGAGCCGCACTGCGGGCACCGAACGCTCAGCGCGACCAGGACGGGTCGCCCGTCCGACGGCGCCGGCGGGGCGATACCGAAGTCGAGCAGCTTCTGCCTGCCCGCGTCGCTCATCCAGTCCGTGGTCCACGCCGGCGACAGCACCAGGCGGACACCGACGTCGCGAAGTCCGTGCTCG
This sequence comes from Propionibacteriales bacterium, assembly GCA_038239485.1. Lineage (GTDB taxonomy): Bacteria > Actinomycetota > Actinomycetes > Propionibacteriales > Nocardioidaceae > DASQEH01. The sequence goes on along the minus strand of JBBSET010000041.1, from coordinate 8,975 downwards.
GCCAGCGCGGACGTGATGTCGGCGGTAATCGCCTCCGTCGCGGGACAGCCTGAGTAGGTCGGCGTGATCGTCACATCGATGTGGCCGTCGGCGTCGACGGTGACGTCGCGCAGGATTCCCAGGTCGTCGATCGTAAGGACGGGCACCTCGGGATCCAGGACGGCGGCGACGATGCCTCGGATGATGTCTGCACCTGCGGCGGTGAGCGTGGTCACCACCGTGCTCCTGGGTGGGACCTGGCGATGTGCTGCATCTCCGCTACCACGTACCCGAAATGCTCGGTATGAACACCACGTCTGCCCCCGGTATGTCGAACCGTCGTCTCGGGAACCGTCAACGTGGCCGCAGCGATGACGGTCTCGACGTAGGCCAGCACCGGCTCCTCCAGCGTCGCCGGGTCGACGGCGATGCCATCGGCAGCCAGCGCCGTCCCGAGCCGGTCGGACTCGAACAGCTCTCCCACGTAGGGCCAGAGATCGACCAGCCCCTGCTGCATCCTCCGGTGTGACTCGTCGGTACCGTCGCCGAGGCGGACCGTCCACTGGGTGGCGTGGTCGCGGTGATAGTCGACCTCCTTGACCGCCTTGGCGGCGACACCGGCGAGCATCGCGTCGGTGGAGTCCTGGAGCACGGTGTACAGGGCGTACTGGTAGGCCGATACGAGCAGCATCCGGGCGATCGTGAAGCCGAAGTCGCCGATCGGCAGCTCGACGATCTGGGCGTTGAGGAAGTCGCGTTCGTCGCGCTGGTAGGCCAGCGCGTCCTCGTCGCGTCCGGCCCCTTCGAGCTGTCCCGCATACGTCAGCAGCGACCGGGCCTGGCCGAGCAGGTCCAAGGCGATGTTGGCGAGAGCGACATCCTCCTCGAGCTGCGGAGCCGCGGCGATCCACTCCGCTGTGCGCTGGGAGTAGACGAGGGCGTCATCGGCCAGCCGGACAACGTAGGTGAAGGTGTCGGCGGCCGAGAAGGCGGTCTGCCTGAGCGCGTCCGACACCGGCGGTGTCACAGGTGCTCGACTCCTTCGGGGACGGAGTAGAAGGTCGGGTGACGGTAGATCTTGTCGGCGGCCGGGTCGAAGAACGCGTCCTTCTCGTCCGGGCTGCTGGCAGCGATAGCGTCGGCACGGACGACCCAGATCGATACGCCCTCCTGCCGGCGGGTGTAGAGGTCACGGGCGTTGCGGACGGCCATCGGTGCGTCCGGTGCGTGCAGGCTTCCCACGTGCACATGGCTGAGCCCGCGCTTGGCCCGGACGAAGACCTCCCACAGTGGCCACTCCGGCCGGCCGCTCATGCGACATGCTCGGCGGCGCCGGTCTTCGCTGCGCCCGCGGTGCCGGCGTTGTCGACTCCGGCCCAGTGCTTCGCGGCATAGGCCGTCGCCGCGTCCCGTACCCAGGCGCCCTCGTCGTGCGCCCCTCGCCGGTGCCGCATCCGCTGCTCGTTGCACGGGCCTTGTCCGTCGATCACGTCGAACAGCTCGGTGAAGTCGACCTCGCCGATGTCGTAGTGGCCGCGGTCGGCGTCCCAGCGAAGGTCCGGGTCGGGGATGGTGAGGCCGAGCGCCTCGGACTGCGGCACTGTCATGTCGACGAAGCGCTGCCGCAGGTCGTCGTTGCTGAAGCGCTTGACGCCCCAGGCCATCGACTGGGCCGAGTTGGGAGACGCGTCGTCGGGCGGGCCGAACATCATCAGACTCGGCCACCACCACCGGTCCACGGCGTCCTGGGCCATCGCGTGCTGGGCCGGCGTACCGTGCGACAGGGTGTTGAGGATCTCGAAGCCCTGCCGCTGGTGGAACGACTCCTCCTTGCACACGCGAACCATCGCGCGTGCATACGGACCGTACGAGCAGCGGCACAGCGGCACTTGGTTGACGATCGCCGCGCCGTCGACCAACCACCCGATGGCCCCCATGTCCGCCCAGGTCAACGTCGGGTAGTTGAAGATCGAGGAGTACTTCTGCCGACCGCTGTGGAGCAGATCGAGCAGCTCGGCACGGTCGGCACCTAGTGTCTCTGCTGCCGCATACAGGTACAGGCCGTGCCCGGCCTCGTCCTGCACCTTCGCCATCAGGATCGCCTTGCGACGAAGGCTGGGCGCCCGGCTTATCCAGTTGCCCTCAGGTTGCATCCCGATGATCTCGGAGTGCGCATGCTGGGCCATCTGCCGGATCAGGCTGGTGCGATAGGCCTTCGGCATCGCGTCGCGCGGCTCGATCCGGCCCCCGCTGTCGATGATCGCCTGGAAAGCGCTATCAGCATCCGCAGCCGGCACCGCGACCGGCTCCGCGACGACTCGGTCTGGAGCGATCTCGTCCGGCGTATCGACGTCGTTGCCATCCATACCGCCAGCCTACCGCAGGCGTTGTGACACTTCGGCCCTCGACGGAGGCGGCGCTGTAACACTGCCCTGCCGCCTACCGGGGTGAGCGCACGCTTCTTCCAGGGTTTCTCACGAGGCTATAGAGTGTCGCTCCGGCGCAGTCGACGCGCCGCGAGGGGGCAGGGTGACCGGGCTGCGGACGCTTCTCGAGAGTCCCTCGGGCAGCCTCGCGGTGGCCGTGCTCATCCTCGGCATGGCGCTGATGTTGGCCGCCGTCGTGCATTGGCACAGGGGTGCCCCGGTCGAGGCCGCGTCAGTCGACACCGCCCCGAATCGGACCGCCCCGATCCAGACCGCCGTGATCCCGTCCGCCGTGAAGCAGTCCGACGTGATCGGATCCGCCCCGATCGGGCCTGGTGCCACCGGCCACGCCGAGCGGGTCAGGGGGTCGACGACCGCGACCGCCGAGATCACCACCACGGACGTGACGCGGGTCGAGCCGCCGGCGTACAACGCGACGCACGCCGTCATCGCCGCCTATGTGGGTCGGCGCTCGTTCTGGCCGGGGCGGCGGTTCCCGTCGCGGACAGACCTGGACGAGTCGCCGCAGGTCTTCTGGTTCTTGGTGGCGCCGCTGATCGCGGCCACGGCCGCCGCTGTGTTGTTCGCCGTGTACTCAGAGGCGATCGTCAACACTGTACGAGGCGTCGCGTTCGGGGCGGCGCTGGTCGCGATCGCGGCCCTCGTCTCCGGCAACCGCCAGCGTGACCTACCCACGCTGTGGTGGGCAGGCGTCGTCGCCGTCGCCCTCGGCGCGACCTTGTGGTCCTGCTACCTGTTGACGCACGGGGCGTACGGACACGAGGTCCTGCTGCTCCGCCATCGGGCCGACGGGCGCAGCCTCCCCGAGGCTTACCACATCATGCTGCACCGGTTCGGGTTCGAGGGGGCGCTCGGCCTCATCTCCAAGGCGCTCGGGGCGGCCGTGGTCGCGGCCGTCGGCTGCTACGTCACGTTCCGGCTCTGCGGTGTGCTGGCCGCCGTCGAAGCGGTGAAGCGCACCGACCCTGGCACGTGGCACCAGGATCTGGTGGAGCGGGTCTACCCGCGAGGTGGCCCGCGCAACGCGGCCGTGCTGGTCGTTCTCGTCTCGCTGCTGGGGGTCGGCCTCTCCGGCGGCCACCTCGCCCACGGCCTCGACAGCCAGCTTCATCGCGGTGATAGCGCCGGCTCGGTGGCCCCGCACCGACACTCAGCACCCTCCACCGCACCTCACACCATCAAGGGCACGGCCCACGCGGACGTGCTGGCGCTGACGGAGCGTCCGGACCGAGTGTTCGCCCTGGGGGGCAACGACCGGATCATTGTTCCGGCCGACGGCGTCAAGGACATCGTCAACTGCAGCGATGGGCAAGACAGGGTGGTCCTACTGGGCCGACGGGAGCCGGCGGACCGGTTCATCGCCTGCGAGAACGTCATTCGCCGCTGACGAAAGGCACGGAGGTCTGCCTGCCCATGGCCGGCCCGGTCAGCGCTACGGTCGAGTGCGTCAGTAGATCGGCATCTCAGCGGCGCCACTGCCGTGGATGGTGGCGGCACCCACCACTCCTGGCACAGTGATGGGCAGGTCGTACGGCATCGTCAGATACACCTCGACGGTGTGGCCGACGACGGTGACATGGACGTCGAGGCCCGGGTAGTCGTCGTACGCGCCCGTCGCTCGGAGGTACGACGTGACGGCGGCCGACGCGGCGTTGGCGTCGATGGCGACGAAGCCGTCGTCGTCGGAACCGTAGACGCTGCCCGCCGCGGCCGCGTCAGAAGCGGACAGGGCAGCGCCGTCGGCCAGCGACATCGCGGCTTGCCGGCGCAAATAGCTGCCGGAGATATCGGTGACCGCGATGATGGCCAGCAGCAGGCAGATGCTGAACAGCACCAGCATGGCGGTGATCTGGCCGCACTCGTTGGGCCGGCTCGGCGACGAGGCCGCAGCCGATGTCACGGTCGGGCCTCGCGGAAGGTCCCGTACGGCTCCGTATGCGACACATCGACGGCGACGCTCCCCGCGGACCGACCAAGCACGGTCGGCATCAGCGGTAGCCGGACGTCGAGGTCGATCCGCACCCGGACGGTCGAGCCGGGCTGCAGGCAGGACTGCGGCGTCGGCCCGCACTCGATGAGCAGATCGGCCCGGGCCAGATCGACGCCTTGGTCCTGCATCGCGATCCTCGCCGCCTGGTAGGCCCGGTCGTTGGCGCTCTGCAGATCAGGGGACAAGATGAATGCCCTGCCGGCCGCCCGAGCGGCCTCGGTCGCGCCGTACGCGGACCGCTGCACCGTGACGAGTGTGATGACGACGTAGACCAGCGGGATCGGCAGCAGCAGGCCCAGCCAGGTCAGCTCGATCAGGGCCGACCCGGTCTCGCCCGCGCGAGTCTGTCGGCGGTGCCGCCTCAGGGGAGCACCTCCTTGATCGCGTGCCCGCTGACGTCGACCGTCACGGTCGGTCCCCAGAACGCGAGTACCGGTACGTCGGCACGGACGTCGACCTCGACGCCGGGCTGTCCGTCCAGTGATGTCGCCCTCGCCGACACCCGGGTGGAGAACCTGGCGCCGAAGACGTCCGCGATCGTCTGCGAGGTGCGTTGTTGTCCGTCCGCGACCGTCCGGTCGAAGGTCGCACCGTAATGAGCGCCCTCAGACGCAGCCGACGTCAAGGTCGTCTTGACGTACCAGATCAGGGCCAGCTGGAGGACCCCGAAGAACAGTGGCACCAACACCACCGACACGAGGGCGAAGTCGGCGATCGCGGAGCCACTCTCCGACCGCGTCCACCGCGATGGCCGCCGCCCGAGCCACGCACGGTGTCGCCGAAGCGACGTGGCCATCTACATGTATTGGTTCAACGTGTCGCTAAGGAACGTCGTCACCCGGTCCTGGAAGATCACCAGGATCGCTGAGGCGATCACGATCGTCATGACGGTGATCATCACCCATCCCGGCACGTCGCCTCTCTCGGTGCGGGCGTGCAACCGACCCATCAGTGTGCCTCGTGTCATCAGTCGTCCTTCTCGTGTCGTGTGGTGGCTGATCGTGCTGATCGTGTCTAGGGAGCGAGCATGTTGAGTCCGACGACGCCGGGGAAGAACGCGAAAAGCAAGGTGATCGGCATGATCAGGAAGACGACAGGGGCAAGTTTTGAGTCATAACCTCTCTGGACAAGCACACACCATCAGTAGAGAGGCACCCGATGACAACCACAACGACCACGCAACCAAGAACGCATCAGAGCTGGTGCGAGCACCACAAAGTACGGCTGGTGAACCCCCCGCCTTTTCGGTATTACTCGGACATACTGGCTGTATCGTGGTCTCAACCCGCTCAAGCACTTTGGCTGGTTCCCGCTTGAGAGGTCTGTGTGATGCCATCCGCCTCCCCTGAGCGCCACGGGTGGGACCACGCGGGGTTGATAGCAGACATCATCCACGTCGTATCCATGAACGACCGCCACACCAAGGGCGAACCTGTCAATACCGCCGCGGCCGTCTTACGGATCGATCTGGACCGCTCGGGGATCAAGGCCGACCAGGACTGGTGCCGCAACGCGGTACGGACCGTACGTGCCGGGGAACCGCTGATCGTCGAGCTCGACGGGGAGGATCAGTCGAGTCAGTAGCGCTCGGCGCCAGGGTCCACCGACCACACGATGACCGCCGGCCCGTTCGCATCATCGGCTGGGTGCTCCACGATGACGGTGGGCCCTTCCGGTGCATCGCCGGGAGTCGCGCGATATCCGGCGCTGTTGAGCTTGTTGCACGCCGTGTACTGGCGCTGCTGGGTCGTCATGACGAACTCAGAGATCACGTGCCACACCCCCAGCTGTCTGCCAGGCATGTGCCAGACGGCGTCCACAATAGGAGATTCCAGTTGTTACCATACCTTTTGGCATTACCAGTGACGGTGAGCGAGTGAACGCGTATCGTCTGTAACTGCCCTGCCACGAGAACCAGGGCACCCGCGGACCTCACCCGATGTACCGACAGACGCCCGGAAACCCTTACCCGCTTCCAGCGCCAGGCTCTCGGTCTCGGGTGAGGGCCCGCCACCCGCTCTAAGTTTAGTGACTAATCCATCAGGGCGTCGCTGTCCTGTTACTGTGTGTAACGTAAAGGTGGATTCTTCCGAAGTCCGCCCACCGACTACATCCGGCGTTCAACAGCGCAGCGCCCCCCCGCACTCCTCGAGGGGTGACACGGGCCGGAACCGGCCCGAAAGGCAGACGCGTGAGTCACGACCCCCTCACCGAGACCACACTCGCGATGATCCGCGCAGCGGCCGAGCGCCGCGACGAGCTCGCCGACCAACGAGATCGCGACGCAAACGCCCGCGACATCGAAGCCGAACACGACGCCGCCACCTGGGGCGTCGACTACTCCATCCACGACGCCCGCCCCTTCCATGCCCGCCGCCTCTCAAGACAGGACCGCGAAGCAGCCGCTGCCGACCGCGTCGCCGCATTGGCAGACCGACTTCTCATGACGAGCGAGTTCGCCACCGAGGAGCACCATCACGAAGGGCAAGAGCAAGTGCGGGACGACCAGGCATAACCCATTCTCCCGCAACACCAACCGCCTAGACACTAACGACGCGCCCCACTAGGAGGGGGTCACCTACTGGCGGCGCTGGTCAGGTCTGTGCGGACGGGAAGGGTCCGCTCGCTGGGCCATCGCTCCCGCGCCGTGGTTGCATGTCGGCCCGCGGCGCGGGTGACGTTGACGCCGCAGGTCTCTCAACCCTACGCGCGCTCCGAGGTGCCGCCTTCGCTGGCGTAGCCTCGACGCGCTCGGACCGCGGCCGACCTCGTCTTGGATTCTCTGTGCGCTGCACGACTTCCAGCGGCGGGCGCACGAGGCGGGGTGCGACAAGTCCCAGCGACGCAAGGCTGAGTATCAGGCGAAGATGGACGCGCGGCGGCTCGGACTGCAACGGTGAGCGCACGCCAGACCCGCGGGTCGCTCGGCGTAGCCCGATCGACACCCAAGACATCGGTGAGACCTCTCAGGTCCTTCGGTTTTGAGCGGCTCGAACTGCTGGGAGCTGGCCGTCAACGGAGTAGGCCGGTGAGCGCAACTGCTACATACAGGTCTCACGATAGTTGTCGATGGAGACCCTGACGTCGCCGGACGCTGAGACGGTGATGTGAGTTGTCTCCCGCACGTAGTATGTGGGAGCACCAGCCGTCCCTACGATGTGAAAACGGTTGATGAACGTTTCAGTGAAGCCACCGTGCGGCACCACCACTGAAATGTCACGGGTCAAACCGTTTGCATGGTACGTAGCACCGCTGCTCGACGTGCCCCTGATTCCCTGCGGTTGCGCATGAAAGGCGAAGAGAGAGCCTCCGTTGTGAAGTTGCTGTTCTGTAATGGTAAACAGGAGAGGCCCCGATAGGAAGATGCTTTCCCCGCAAGCATCCAGGGTGGTCTCAAAGTGCACCTTCTGCACGCTTGTCGATGCACTGGCGGAAGCGAGGGGCGCTGTTAGCAGCCCGAGGGTGAGCAAGCAGCCTGCCAGAGTTCGTTTCATGTGACTGGCCTATCGTCGGACGCGTCGATTGTCAAGAGCTCGCGTTGACTTAGTTCAAACAGCCGCATCGGACCGTGGCGTGATGCTGGCGCAGGTATCGAGCGCGAGCCTTGGGCCGTCAAGCGCAAGCTCGGGCGGAAGCGTCGACTCCCGTCGAGGCGCGGTCTAGTCTCAGCAGAGTGACGGACATCGCGCCTCAGCCGGCCAGCCCCCCGAAGGGGGACTTGAGAGCGTTAGCGCATCGCCCCCCGGATGGTTTCGAGCGAATGCTGCGTTTGCGCTCGGTCGTCGCTTGCCTAACCTGTGGGGCCGTGGTGCCCGATGATGCAAAGTGGACCGACAAACACCGCAGTTGGCACGAGGGGAAGCGACCCCCTCGGTCTCATGGCTAGGAGCCGAGGGGGTCACCTACTGCGGCGCTGGTCAGGTCTGTGCGGACGGAAAGGACATGATTGACCGCTCGCTGCCATCGCTCCCGCGCCGTGGTTGCTGCGCCGCCCGTTGGGCGGGTGACGTTGACGCCGCAGGTTTCTCTCCACCCTAGGCGCGTTTCCGGGGTGCCGCCTTCGCGGGCGTGGGCGGCCTAGCCCCTCCTGACTCAACCGGGGAGGGGGCTAGCGTTTGCTGAAAAGTGGGAGGCTGTTCCTCATGGCCTACGAGATGACTCCCCTCACCGCCCGCAAGTTCGAAGACATTTGGGCGGCGCTGTCGGCGGAACAGCAGGCCGACCTCTGCAGCTTGTCCGAGTACGACTTGATTCCGCAGGTACCGCTTGACGCGATGTTCAAGGCTCGCCTCGGCCCATATCGTGCGAAGTTTGTGCACGGGCAGATGAGCGGCGGCCAGGTCCAGCCATTCATCTTGGGCGAAAGTAGTGCCCTGATGGTGTTCCTCGAGAGCAAGTGCGGTGAAGCCACGGGCTAGCCTGGATCATTCATCGTCTGGGGTTTGATCGCGTGTTTAAGCACGGAAGTGCCCTCTGAGCAGGGGAAACTTGGGATTACGACGTCTCAAGTACTCCAGCCGGAAGGCACTCCGTAGGTGAAGCGTAGTTCGTGGTCGACT
>JBBSET010000040.1:0-37147 GCA_038239485.1 Propionibacteriales bacterium | reverse complement strand
CATCTCCGAGCTCGTCCGCGGCGGCCACGCAGCCGGCGACGACCTCGACAAGTGCGCGGTCCCCGATCGCGTGGAAGCCAGCCTGCCTGTCGCGCTCGGTGCACGCGACGACATGCCGGCGGACCTGGTCTCGGTCGAGATAGAGATGCCCGGACGTGTCGGCGTCGGCGTACGGCTGGCTCAGTGCCGCAGTCCGGGACCCGAGCGCGCCGTCGACGCAGAAGTCGCCCGCGTAGCCGGCGACGTCGCCGTCGATGTCGCCGGGTGGGGCGCCCCAGTACGCGACGACCTCAGGGAGGACCTGCTCTGCCGAGAGCTCCCGGATCGCAGCGAAGTCGGAGTAAGGCGCGATGTGGGGGGCATTGAGCTCGTGCACCGAGGTGATGCCTCGGCTCGCGGCATGCAGCAGGGCGGTCCGCAGCGCCCGGACGCGGTCGCCGGCCGTGCGAAGCCCGTCGACCACGCCGCGGGCCGCATGGTGGGCGTCGCGTTCGACGGCGCCGTCGCCCCGCCAGCCGTCCAGGCCGGCCAGGGCCGGCATCCGCTCCAGCAGCGCCGTCGACACGCCGGCCGAGTGCGCGTCGACCCGGGAGAGGTTGGCGACGCGATGCCCGACCGCGCGGTCGACCTCCGCCGCCGTGGGTGCTCGACCCTCGGCCCAGCGGGTCTCGTCCCAGCCGTGCGCGTAGACGACCGGACCGGGCTGGTCCGCGCCGGCTCGCTCCAGCGAGCCGAGCGCGTCGCCGAGGCTGGTGGTCGTCGACAGGTCCAGGCTCGCCAGCGCGAAGCCGGTCGACGCCAGGTGGGTGTGGGCGTCGACGAAGCCCGGCGTGAGGAGCCGTCCCTGCAGCTCGACGACCTGGTCGGCGTCGCGGCTCGGGGCGTCGGAGTCGGCGCCGACCCAGGCCACCGTGGCGCCCACCGTGAGAATGGCGGTCGCACCGGGCACGCCCGGCGCATACACCGACCCGCCACGCAGCAGCACGCTCGGCGGGTGGCCCATGGTGCTCATCTTGCCGTCTCGGCGGCCAGTCTGGCCTCGAACAGGCCGCGGACGCCTGCATGGGCCCGTAGCAGGTGCAGGGCGTACTCGGCATGACCGGGGACGTAGCCGTTGCCGATCAGCATCGTGACATCGGCGGCGAGGCCCTCGGCGCCGAGTGCGGCCGCCGTGAAGGACGTCGCCATCGAGAAGAAGATCACCGTGCCGCCCTGTGCCGTGGACAGGATCGCTCCGCCCTCGCAGCCGGGCACGTCGACGCAGACGACGGTGATGTCGGCCGGCCCGCCAGCCTTGGCCACCGCCTCGGACAGCGCGACCGGGTCACGGGCGTCGGCGAGCGTGACCTCGTCCCCGAGCCCCCTGCCGGCGAGCAGGTCCACCTCACGCGCGACCGGGACGACCGCGATGGTGTGCCGGGCGCCGGCGTCGCGTGCCGCCGCCAGCGACAGCGACCCGCTCTTGCCCGCTCCCCCCACCACGCAGACCACCGGCGCAGAACCCCGGTCCGCGTACTGCCGCACGACGCGCGCCGTCAGCGCGGGCGCGCCGCAGACGTCCATCACCGCGAGGGCGAGCGGCGTGGGCAGGTCGGTGGGGAGCCTGGCCGCGATGGTCCGGCCGAACAGGATCGCGTACCCCTGGCAGGGGACCTGCTCGCTCAGGCCGTCCCAGCTCTCGAGGCCGTCGGTCACGACCAGCGGGGTCAGCGTGAGCGACACGAGGGTGGTGATCGCGTCGCCGACCGCGAGGTCCGAGGCCGCGTCCGGGCCGACCTCGTCGACCTCCCCGGTGAGCATGCCTCCGGACCCGGTCACCGGGTTCTGCATCTTGCCGCGCGCGGAGATGATCGCGAGCACCTCGGCGCGGACCGCGGCTCCGTCTCCCCCGTGCTTGGTCGTCAGCTGACGGAACGACGCCGCGTCCAGGTTGAGCCGCGACACCGTGACGGCGATCTCGTCCGGGCCCAGCTCACGGTGGGTGTCAAGGCGCAGGGCCGCCTGCGGGAGCACGCCGGCGGGCTCCAGCACGCGACGGAGCCCTGTAGGGTCGCTCGACACATCGTCTCCCCTCATGCGCGCCTGGCCGGAAGATGTCCGGCATGTCGTTGCTGCTACCGCACATCTTCCCGTACTCTGGCATGAGAAATCAGCTCAAACAACTCAGCAGTCACGTGATTCCTCAGGAGGTCGAGTGTGAGCGCGCCCAGCGGCATGGAGCAGCCCTACGCCTACCGGCGAGGCGAGCTGGTCGAACCGGACTGGACCCGCCTTCCGGGCTGGAAGGACGTCACAGCCGACGACTGGGCCTCGGTGCAGTGGCAGCGTGCGCACTGCGTCAAGAACATCAAGCAGCTGCGGGCCGTCTATGGCGGCCTCCTCGACGACCGCTTCTACGCCGACCTCGAGCGCGACCAGGCCGAACGCGCCACCATGTCGATGCTGGTCCCGCCCCAGATGGTCAACACCATGGTGCCGTCGAGCCTCCCCACCACCGAGGCGATGTACGCCGACCCGGTCCGCCGCTACATGCTGCCGGTGTTCTCCGACCGTCGTACCGACTGGCCGAGCCACCCCCACGCAACCCGGGACAGCCTGCACGAGCACGACATGTGGGTCGCCGAGGGCCTCACCCACCGGTACCCGACCAAGGTGCTCGCCGAGATGCTCTCGACCTGCCCGCAGTACTGCGGGCACTGCACCCGGATGGACCTGGTGGGTAACTCCACCCCCGTCATCGACAAGCTGAAGTTCACCCTCAAGCCCGTCGACAGGATCGACTCGATGCTGGAGTACCTGCGTCGCCACCCCGAGGTCCGCGACGTCGTGGTGTCGGGCGGCGACGTGGCCAACATGCCGTGGGCGCGGCTCGAGGCCTTCGTCGACGCTGTGCTCGAGGTCGACAACATCCGCGACATCAGGCTCGCGACCAAGGCGCTGATGGGCCTGCCGCAGCACTGGCTGCAAGACGACGTCCGGGCCGGGATGGAACGGCTGGCCACGAAGGCGCACCAGCGCGGCTCGTCCATCGCCATCCATACCCACGTCAACCACGCCAACTCGGTGACGCCCCTGGTGGCGAAGGCGACCCGTGCGATGCTCGACACCGGCATCCGCGATGTCCGCAACCAGGGCGTGCTGATGGGCGGGGTCAACGACGAAGCGCACACCCTGCTCGACCTGTGCTTCGCGTTGCTGGACGGCGCGCAGATCATGCCCTACTACTTCTACATGTGCGACATGATCCCGTTCAGCGAGCACTGGCGGGTCAGCGTGGCGAGGGCACAGGAGCTCCAGCACGGCATCATGGGCTACCTGCCCGGGTTCGCGACGCCACGGATCGTGTGTGACGTCCCCTTCGTCGGCAAGCGCTGGGTGCACCAGCTGGAGTCGTACGACCGCGAGTTCGGCATCTCCTACTGGACCAAGAACTACCGCACCTCGATCGAGCTCGCGGATCCCGAGGCGCTGACCCGGACCTACGACTACTACGACCCGATCCACACCCTGCCCGAAGTCGGCCAGCAGTGGTGGCGCCAGCACGCCGGTGACCACCTGGCCGCTGCCGAGCAGGCGGCGAAGGCATCGCGCGAGGCCGCCCAGGAGCAGGAGCGGCTCCCCGTCTAGATATCCCCCAGTGTCGCGTCGCGGAGACACGTTCTTCCACGTCGGAGTCACGTTCTTCGGCCGCGCAGCCTTAGAACTGCGGCGGGCGCTGCTCGTACGGAGTCGACAAGACGATGGTGGTCCGGGTGGAGACATTCGCCGCCAACCTGATCCGTGCGAGCAGCATTTCCAGATCACTCGGCTCGGCCACCCGCACCTTCAAGATGTAGGACTCGTCTCCGGCCACCGAGTGACACGCCTCGATCTCGGTGATGTCCGCGAGGCGTACCGGCGAGTCGTCCGGCTGTGAGGGGTCGATCGGACGGATCGAGATGAAGGCCGTCAACGGCAGCCCCACCTCGCGGAAGTCGATGCTGGCGCCGTACCCCCGGATGACGCCGCGGGCCTCCAGCCTCTTGACGCGCTGGTGGACCGCCGAGGTCGACAGTCCGGTGTGCTTGCCCAGTTCGGTGAACGACATGCGCCCGTCGGCTGCGAGCAGCTGGCAGATCAACCGGTCGATGTCCTCGATCGAGCGTTCGGTCATCAACCCTCCAGGATCGTGAGCTCTCGCGTCGTTCTGTTGAGGCGCTCGATGCCGTCGGCGGTGGTGACCACGATGTCCTCGATCCGGGCGCCGTGCCGGCCGGCGAGGTAGATACCGGGCTCGATGGAGAAGGCCATCCCCGGTTCGAGCAGCAGCTCGTTGCCCTCGACGATGTAGGGCTCCTCGTGGGTCTCCAGGCCGATGCCGTGTCCGGTGCGGTGCATGAACTGCTCGCCGTAGCCGCCGTCGGTGATGACCGCACGTCCGACTCGGTCGACCGCCTCGGCCGTCACGCCGGGACGTGCGAAGTCGCACTGGGTTCGCTGGGCCTCGAGGAGCACGTCGTAGTAGGCGATGACGGTGGCGTCGGGCTCAGCGCCGACCGCGTAGGTGCGGGTCGAGTCACTGCAGTACCCGTCAGCCGTGGACCCGCCGATGTCGACGACGACGCTGTCACCTTCCTCGATGACCCGGTCGGAGACGGCATGGTGGGGCGAGGCGCCGTTGGGGCCGGAGCCGACGATGACGAAGTCGGCGGTCGTGTGTCCCTCCTCGAGGATCGCCTCGGCGATGAGGACGGCGGCGGCGCGCTCGGACTTGCCGACCTTGAGGAACTGGCCCATCCGGCGATGCACCCGGTCGATGGCGGCGCCGGCCTGCCGCAGGGAAGCGATCTCGTCGCTGCCCTTGCGCATGCGCAGGCCGGAGATCAGGGTCGACGCGGGTCTCCAGTCCGCGCCCGGCGCCGTCTGCTGCAGCCGGAAGACCCGGCTCGCCCACATGTGGTCGTCGACCGCGATGACCTCGGCCCCGTCGAGCAGCGACATCACCAGGCCGAAGGCGTCGTCAGTCTCACCGTGGGGCAGCACGCTCATCCCGATCAGTGCAGCAGGTGACTTGTCCGCCTCGGCCCGCTCCAGCTCGGGTACGACAAGGACGGGCTCGGCTTCAGCCGGCACCACCAGGGCCGTCAGCCGCTCGAGCGGCGTGGCGTCGTACCCGCTGAGGTAGCGGAGGTCGGCTCCCGCCGTGACGACCAGCCCCCCCACACCGGTTCCGGCCATGGCCGACTGCACCCTCCGGATCCGCGACGCCAGATCTGCAGTCATGGCGACACTCTAGCCATGCGATCATCGCGGGGTGGGCTCTCGCTTGATGCTTCTCGACACCGCTTCGCTGTACTTCCGGGCGTACTTCGGGGTGCCCGACACGATGCGCGCCCCGGACGGTACCCCGGTCAACGCGGTGCGTGGCCTGCTCGACTTCATCGCCCGGCTGGTGACGACGTACGAGCCCACGGATCTGGTCTGCTGCTGGGACGACGACTGGCGTCCCCAGTGGCGGGTCGACCTGATCCCGAGCTACAAGGCGCACCGGGTCGTTGCCGCCAAACCTGGTGGTGTCGACGTCGAGGTGACCCCCGACCCTCTTGAGCGTCAGGTGCCGATCATTCGCAACGTGCTCGACGCCCTCTCGATCGCCGTCGTCGGGGCCGAGCACTACGAGGCCGACGACGTGATCGGCACGCTCAGTGCTACGTCGAGCTGTCCGGTCGACATCGTGACCGGTGACCGCGACCTCTTCCAGCTGGTCGACGACGCCTCAGGGGTGAGAGTCCTCTACATCGCGCGAGGGGTCGGGCGACTGGAGATCCTCACGGACTCGACGATCGTCTCCAAGTACGGCGTTCTGCCCGAGCAGTATGTCGACTTCGCCGTGCTGCGCGGCGACTCATCCGACGGCCTCCCGGGGGTCGCGGGGATCGGCGAGAAGACTGCGGCCAGCCTCATGCAGCGCTATGGCGACCTGGCCGGGGTACTCGAGGCGGCGGCGGACCCCGGTTCGTCCTTGGCGGTCGTTACCCGCTCGAAGCTGACAGCGGCCGCCGACTACCTGGGCGTGGCACCGACGGTTGTCCAGGTGTGCCGAGACATCGACCTACCCACGGTCGACTGCACGCTGCGCCCCGTCGCCCCCGACGCTCTCGGACCGGTCGAGCAGCTCGCGGAGCGGCACGGGCTCGGCTCATCCATGACGCGGGTGCTGGAGGCGCTGGCGGCCCGCGGCTAGGTGACTCCCGCCCAACGGGCGCTCCTGCGGCTGCGGGCGTGGCTCGACTGCACCTCGGCAGGGTCAGGCGTCGACCTCGGCGGAGTAGGCCACGACGCCCCGCCGCATCGAGCGGACCGCCTCGCGGGCGGTGTGCCGCAGCCGGGAGTCACCGGCGGCGTCGGCGATCTGCTCGCACAGGTCGAGGACCTGCTTCACCCATCGCACGAAGTCGCCGGGCGCCAGGTCGACCTCGCTGAGCACATCCTCCAGGCCGGCACCGCCCGCCCAGCGGTACGCAGCCCAGGCGAAGCCGACGTCGGGCTCGCGGAGGAAGCTCAACCGGTGTTCGCGTTCGATCGCATCGAGCTCGGCCCAGATCGATGCCATGTCGGCCAGGACGCGCCTGACCTCGCCGCCGGGCACCCGCGGCCGGTCCATGTCGTCGAGGCCGCGCGACTCGTAGACCAGCGCCGACAGCACCGCGGCGAGGGCGGGAGCCTCCAGTGCGTCCCAGGTCGACCGTCGCAAGCACTCGGCGGCCACCAGGTCGAGCTCGCTGTAGATGCGAGACAGCGAGGCCCCCGCAGGGGTGACCTGGTCCCCGACCAGGTAGTCGAGCTCTTCGAGCACCTCACAGACCCGGTCGAACTGGCGGGCGATCGTGTTGGTCCGCTGGTCGATGCGGCGCCGGATCGTCTCGGTCTCGCGCTGTAGCCGGAGGTAGCGCTCGGCCCATCGCGCGTGGTCCTCGCGATCCACACAGGCATGGCAGGGATGCCGGCGAACCGCCGTCTCCAACCGTTGGATCTCGGCGTCATCCTGTGCGGGGCTGCGGTCGCGCGCACCGCGGCGGTGGCCCGGCAGGTCGCGGGTACGTTCGTGCAGCAGTGCGGCCAGGTCGCGGCGCTGCTGCGGGTTGCGGGCGTTGAAGGTCTTCGCGATCCGCATCCGCGTCAGCGGTTCGACCGGCGTGGGGAAGTCCACGACGGAGAGCCGGCGCGCCTGGCGCCCCGCCGTCAGGACGAGCGGACGCGGCCCGTCTCGCTGAGACGCCACCCCGGGGTCGATGACCACGGCGAGGCCCGCCCACCGCCCGGCGGGTACGTCGATGACGTCGCCGACGCGCAGCCGGTCCAACGAGTCCATCGCGGCGTCCCTGCGGTCGTTGCGTCGGCTCTTCGACAGCGAGGACTGCCGGTCCGAGAGGGCCCGGCGGAGCTCGGCGTACTCCATGAAGTTCCCGCGGTCGCACTCGATCGCGTCGGCGTATCCCGCCAGCGCCTCCTCCGCCTTGCGGACCTGACGCGCCAACCCGACGACCGCTCGGTCTGCCTGGAACTGTGCGAACGACGACTCCAGCAGCTCCCGGGCGGTGTCCCTGCCGTACTGGTGGACCAGGTTGACGGCCATGTTGTAGGACGGGTGGAACGACGACCGCAACGGGTACGTACGCGTCGACGCCAGCCCCGCGACAGCCTTCGGGTCGAACTCAGGCGCCCAGAGCACCACGGCATGACCCTCGACGTCGATGCCACGACGGCCCGCCCGGCCGGTGAGCTGGGTGTACTCCCCCGGTGTCACGTCGGCGTGCGTCTCGCCGTTCCACTTCGACAGTTTGTCGATCACCACCGACCGGGCCGGCATGTTGATTCCGAGAGCAAGGGTCTCGGTCGCGAACACGACCCTCACCAGGCCTCGCGAGAAGAGCTCCTCGACGCACTCCTTGAAGATCGGCAGCATGCCGGCATGGTGCGAGGAGATACCACGAGTGAGCGCCTCCAGCCATTCCGGGTAGCCCAGCACCTCCAGGTCCGACGTCGGCAGCACCGACGCCCTTGCTTCGGCGAAGGTGCGTATCTGCGCACGCTCGGCCGCCGAGGTCAACCTCAGGTTGGCGTGCAGACACTGCTGGACGGCGGAGTCGCAGCCCTTGCGGCTAAAGATGAAGATGATCGCCGGCAGCAGACCCTCGGCGTCGAGCCGTTCGACCACATCGGTCCGGGAGGGGACCAGGGCTCGGCCGTGCGGGCGCTCGCGCACACCCCGCTTGCTGCGGTGGTCGCGGGTGCGGGAGCGGCGCCAGTCGTCGCGCGCCACCTGGGTCAGCCGCGGGTTGACGGTGGCACTGCCGGCCACGGCGGAGTCGGTGTCTGCCTCCGCGTCGGAGAAGAGGTCATAGAGCCGCTGACCCACCATCACGTGCTGGAAGAGGGGTACCGGCCGGCGCTCCTCGACGATGATGTCGTTGCTGCCTCGCACCGTCGCGAGCCACTCGCCGAACTCCTCGGCGTTGGACACGGTGGCCGACAACGAGACGACGTTGACGGACTCGGGCAGGTGGATGATGACCTCCTCCCACACTGCTCCGCGGGATCTGTCGGCCAGATAGTGGACCTCGTCCATCACCACGAACTGCAGTCCGGTCAGCGTCGTCGAGCCGGCATACACCATGTTGCGCAGCACCTCGGTCGTCATCACCACGACCGGCGCGTTGCCGTTGATCGAGTTGTCACCGGTGAGGAGCCCCACCTTGTCGGCGCCGTACCGCATCGTCAGGTCGGCGAACTTCTGATTGGACAGGGCCTTGATCGGCGTCGTGTAGAAGCACTTGCCGCCGCCTGCCAGCGCGAGGTGGACCGCAAACTCCCCTACCAGAGTCTTTCCCGACCCCGTTGGTGCGGCCACCAGCACGCCGCGGCCACGTTCGAGCGACTCGCAGGCATGCCGCTGGAACGAGTCCAGGGTGAAGTCGTACAGGTGTGCGAAGTCGTCGAGAATGCTCATCGGCTCGGCTGTGCCCTCGCTGTCGTCACGAACGCGAGACTACTGCGGGCCTCCGTTCAGAGGGTGATCCACGCGGAGAACCGGCCGGTGTCGGCCGCTACCGAGCGAGCCACCCGGCGCAGCGTCTCGCAGGCCAAGTTGGCGTCGAACTCCATGCCAGGCACCCCGGCGGCGACGCGGCCGTCGATCCCGAGCAGGATGACCTCGCCGTAGTGCCATGACCGGTGGGCCAGCCTACGCTCGATATCGGGACACACCGGGACCGGGAAGGCGGCGTCGACGGCGAGCAGGTCGAGGTCCTGGACCAGGTCGTTGTCGGCTCGGAGCTGTCCGGTGACCTGCGCCGCGCCGTCGATGGCTGAGGTGGAGTGCCATGCCACGGTCGACGCGCCGAGCCAGTCGGGCAGGTCGAAGGGGTCCACGACCGAGATCCTCATCGCTGTCCGCTCTCGGGGCGCGGGCGCCGGAACCGCGTGCGGTCCACCGTCAGTGCGCCGAGGCGCGGGCGGCAGGACGCGCGGGCTGGTGGCCCGGGAGACGGGCTCGTTCAGCGGTCGTGTTCGACGTGCGTCGGCGGAAGCGGCTCGACCGGCGACACGATCTGCGCGTCGACGATCGGCTGCTGGGCCAGCTGGACTGGGGGCACGACGGTCGCGGTGGTCTGATCGGCCACCGGTCCGGCCGTGCGTACTGGCTTCGCGGGCACGTCGTCGTCCTCGTCGTTCATCAGGCCCTTGGTCTCAGCCTTGAAGATACGCAGGGCGCGCCCGGTACCTCTGGCCATGTCGGGGAGCTTCTTGGCCCCGAACAGGAGCATGAGGACGAAAACGATGATGATCAGTTCGGGCCAGCCGAGGTCCGGCATAGTCAGTTCCTCTTCATAGGCGGGTACATCTGGGGCGATTTCCATGGTACGCCGTGTTACTGGGGGCGTCTGTCAGTCACGCTTTCGTTGTTACGCACCGTCGCTGTCCGCGTACTGACCCAGCGCCTCCGCGGCCCGCCGGCGGACGCGCTGGGCGAGGCCAGCCGGTTCCACCAATGTGGCATCCCCACCGAGCCTCAGGACGAGTCGCTGGAGCCATCCGTCGGAGCTGAAGCGAAGCCCTATCCGCAGCAGGCCGTCGTCCTGCTCACGCCGGTCCTCGACGGGGTAGTAGTCGGCGACCCAACGGGCCGACGGCGCCAGGTCGAGCAGCGCCAGCTGGTCGGTGGCGTCAGGCTGGAAGAGCCCCTTGGACAGGTCCGTGCGCTGAGCGTTCGCCGGCGACGACGCAGGCGTGTCGAGCATCGTGAGCTCGAGCATCCGGTCAAGCCGGAACATCCTGACCTCCTCCACGCGATGACACCACGCCTCGAGATAGCCATGGCCCTCAGAGAAGATCAGGCGCATCGGCGACACGACCCGCTCGGTCGACTCGTCCCGTCCGGGCACATAGTAGGTGAGGTCGAGCTGGCGATGCTGGCGCAGAGCCTGGTCCACCGTCATCCGGATCCGGGTGTCGACCGGGTCGATGTGGATGTCCACGGCCGACGCCTTGGCCGACACCTCGCCCGCGGCGGCCTCGAGCTTGGTGAGCGCGCGGTCGACTGCATCCTGCTCCCCCGGTCCGCTGACCTCACGCAGCGCCCTGAGCGCGACGACCAGGGCCAGGGCCTCGTGCGGGGCGAGCCGCAAGGGCCGGGTGAGGTAGTCGGCGTTCGCAAGCTTCACGACGCCCTCCCCGTCCAACGCCTCCATGTCGATGTCGATCATGTCGCCCGTGACCGAGTTCGGCAGCCCGCAGAACCAGAGCACCTTCAGGTCCTTGACGATCTGCGCCGGCTTGACGCCGAAGTCGCGGGCCACGTCGTCCAGGGCGATCCCGTCGCGCCCACGCAGGTACGGCACGAGGGCCAGCATCCGCGCCACCTGGTCCTGTGCGTTGGCGTTCACCGAGCAGGCTCCGCGGCGAGCAGGGAGAGCCTGCGGACGACCGACGCGCGGACCTCCGGGGGGCTCACCACCATCACATCCGGGCCGTAGGACAGCAGCTCGTCGGCCAGCGACTCCCCGCTGCCATAGGCAAGCTCGAGCTCGGTCCAGGACTCGTCGACGGGACGTGACCGCGAGGCGCGGCGCCGCAACGGGCCGGCGGTACCGAACCTGACCCGGACGGTGGCCGAGTCGTGCGGTCGCGGCGGTGCCAGCGACGCCGCCAGAGCACGCAGGTCAAGGCCCTCCGGTGGCTGATAGCCGTTGGACGGGCCGATGAACCTGACGTCGCCGACGATTCTCGACAGGCGGAACATCCGCTCGGCACCGCGGTCGCGGTCATGGCCGACGACGTACCAGTGGCCGTGCCAGCTGACGATGCCCCACGGCTCGAGGTGGCGAGTGACCGGCTGTTCCACACCTGGGCGCCGATGGCGGAACTCGACCGGGCGGCGCTCGGTGACCGCCTCGAAGATCGGGTCGAAGGCGGGCTCGTCGGTCGCCAGCTGCGGTTCGATGATCGACAGGGCCGACTCGTCGACCTCGACCCCGCCGGCCCGAAGCTTGCGAAGACCCTGGGTGGTGGCTGACGCCAGGCTCGCATGCTGCCAGACCCGGGCTGCCAGGCCCACGACCGCAGCCTCGTCCGCCTCGAGGCTGATCTCCGGGAGCTCGAAGCGGTCCCTCCGGATCCGATAGCCGACCTCGTCCTCGAACGCCTTGTCGATCGATCCGACCTCGATCGGGACCCCGAGGATACGCAGCTCCTCCTTGTCACGGTCGAACATCCTGTCGAAGGCGTCGTCACTGAGGTCACGGTAGCCGTCGACGGCCTGCCGGATGCGGTCCTTGCCGATGAAGTGGCGAGACACCAACAAGCAGATCGTGAGGTTCATCATCCGTTCTGACTTCTTCGCCGTCACAGCGCCCACCCCTCCTGCCCGTGCTTCCCGTACGTGATGCTGTCAGTAGGCCTGGAGGATGTCGATGACGAAGATCAGGTCGGAGTTGGCGGGGATCGAGCCCTGCGCCGTGCTGCCGTAGGCGTCGGCTGCCGGGATCGTCAGAACCATCCGGGACCCCACTGTCTGGCCGACCAGTGCGGTGTCCCAGCCAGGGATCAGCTGCCCCACGCCGATCGGCTTGGAGATCGGCGTGTCGGTGCTGTACGACTCGTTGAAGACCGCGCCGTCGGGGTAGATCTGGCCGAGGTAGTTGGCCACGATCGTCTGGCCCTTCTTCACGACGGGGCCGGTGCCCTTGATGATCGGGTAGACCCCCAGGCTGCCGAGGGTCTTCGGCGTGGGCTTGGTGGCCTTGAACCCGGTCGGCACGCCCTTGGAGTCATAGATGACAGTGGGGACGAAGCTAGGAAGGGCCATCGCCTTTCCGGTCGCCGTCTTGAGCGGGTTCGAGACCTTCTCGACGTCGACGACGAAGACCAAGCTGTCCCCCTTGTGGATCGAGGTGCCGTTGCCGACGGGATCGTAGCCGTCCTTCGACGTGACGCCTATCAGCGCCCGGTCGCCGGCGTGGTCCCCGAGCAGACCGATGCCGAAGCCCTTGATCACCTGGCCGAGGCCGAAGGTGGCGGGCTTGCCCGCCTTCCAGCTGCTGTCGAACTGGTTGCCGTCGCTGGCGTTGATCGCGACATACTGGACCGTGACGACGGAGTTCGCCTGGATCGCGGCTCCCGTGCCCGGCCCCTTGTCGATCACCTTGCCGGCGGTGGAGGCGAACGACAGCGGCGCCTTGAAGGTGACCGTCGGCTTGTGGTTCGGCGAGCCCGAGACACTGACGTCGGCCAGGGTGCCCGGCGTGGGTTTCGGCGTGGGCGTGGTGCTACCTCCGCAGGCCGCCGTGAGCAGCAGGATCAGCGGGACGAGCCCGGCGGCGACGCGACGCACGTGAAACCCCTTCATGGATCAGATCCGACTGCACAAGACGGCCAAGCCTAGCCGTCACATGGACTCGATCAAGCGTTCGACTCGTTCGTCGTGGGAGCGGAACGGGTCCTTGCACAAGACGGTGCGCTGAGCCTGGTCGTTGAGCTTCAGGTGCACCCAGTCGACGGTGAAGTCGCGCCGACGCTCCTGCGCGCGGCGGATGAACTCGCCGCGGAGCCGGGCCCGCGTCGTCTGCGGCGGCACCGACTTGGCCTCGAAGATCGCGAGGTCGGTGGTCACCCGGGCCACGGCGCCCCGCTTCTCGAGCAGGTAGTAGAGGCCGCGGGTCCGCCGGATGTCGTGATAGGCCAGGTCGAGCTGGGCGACCCGGGCGGAGGTGAGGCCGAGGCCGTGCTGGGCCCGGTACCGCTCGATCAGCCGATACTTGATCACCCAGTCGATCTCGCGCTCGACCAGGCTGAGGTCCTCGGACTCGACGGCTTTCAACGTCCGCTCCCACAGGTCCAGTGCCGCGTCGATGACAGGGGTGCGAATCTCGCGCCGGTCGACGAAGTCCCGGGCCTTGGTGAGGTACTCGCTCTGGATGTCGAGCGCGGACGCCTCGCGGCCGTTCGCCAGCCGCACCTTGCGGCGCCCGGTCATGTCGTGGGAGATCTCGCGGATCGCACGGATCGGGTTCTCCATCGTCATGTCGCGCATGACCACGCCGGCCTCGATCATCCGCAGCACCAGGTCGGTGGTCGCCACCTTGAGCATGGTGGTGGTCTCGCTCATGTTGGAGTCGCCCACGATCACGTGCAGTCGCCTGAACCGCTCAGCGTCGGCGTGCGGCTCGTCACGGGTGTTGATGATGGGGCGTGAACGGGTGGTCGCGCTCGACACGCCCTCCCAGATGTGCTCCGCGCGCTGGCTCACCGAGTAGATGGCACCGCGCGGCGTCTGGAGCACCTTGCCCGCACCACAGATGATCTCCCTGCTGACGAGGAAGGGGATCAAGACATCGGCCATCCGGGCGAACTCTCCGTGCCGGCCGACCAGGTAGTTCTCGTGGCAGCCGTAGGAGTTGCCGGCCGAGTCGGTGTTGTTCTTGAACAGGTAGACGTCGCCGGCGATGCCCTCCTCGCGCAGGCGCCGCTCCGCGTCGACGAGCAGGCCCTCGAGAACCCGCTCGCCGGCCTTGTCGTGGGTGACCAGGTCGACAACCGAGTCACATTCGGGCGTCGCGTACTCGGGGTGGCTGCCGACGTCGAGGTAGAGCCTGGCGCCGTTGCGCAGGAAGACATTACTGGAACGACCCCAGGACACGACCCGGCGGAAGAGGTAGCGGGCGACCTCGTCCGGAGACAGCCGCCGGGCACCTTTGAACGTGCAGGTAACGCCATACTCGTTCTCGATCCCGAAGATCCGCCGGTCCACGTCGTCAGCCTAACGGGCGCACAGGCGTGCCGACAGGGACTGACGGGCGACTGCGTCAGTCCCCGTCAACGGGGGTGTCCGGTAAATCACCGAGGACGTCGCTGGGATCGTCGCTGAGGTCGTCGTCACCTGGTGTCGTCGCTCCGTCGCCCTCGGCGGCCGGGGCAGTCACGGCCGCGGCGGCGGTCTGGCTCTCGTCCGGTCCGGCGCCGGTCGCCTCAACCGTCGGCTCGGTCGCCGGCGCCAGTGCGGCGGTGAACAGCGTGCCGAGCTGCGGACCCGAGATCCGCCGGAACTTGCGCGGCTTGGTCCGGGTCCGGTCCAGCAGCGCCACCTCGAGCTGGTCGACGGAGACGGTTCGAGGCTGCACGTCGTCGTGACCCAGCGCCTGCACCGCCAGGCGTAGCGCCCCGGCCAGGTCGAGACCGTCGGCGTAGTGGTCGGAGAGGTAGCCGCTCACCTGCTCGGCCGAGCCGCCCATGACAGCGTATCCGTGCTCGTCGGCCACCGAGCCGTCGTAGGTCAGCCGGTAGATCTGGTCGTCCCCCATGGTGTCGGCCACCTCGGCGACGAAGATCTCGACCTCGTACGGCTTCTCCCCGCCGGAGGAGAAGATCGTGCCGAGGGTCTGCGCGTAGGCATTCGCGAGACCGCGGCCCGTGACGTCACGCCGGTCGTAGGAATATCCCCGCATGTCGGCGAGCCGGACTCCGGCGATACGCAGGTTCTCGAACTCGTTGTAGCGCCCGACAGCCGCGAACGCGAGCCGGTCGTAGATCTCAGAGATCTTGTGCAGCGCCTGCGAGGGGTTCTCGGCGACGAACAGCACGCCGTCGGCGAACTGAACCACCACCACCGAGCGCCCACGGGCGATGCCCTTGCGCGCGAAGTCGGCCCGGTCCTTCATCAGCTGTTCGGGCGAGACGTAGAAGGGCATCGACATGGGAACGCGTACTCACTCTCAGGTCAGCGGGGCGGCGGGGCCGTCTGGGCGTTGCATCCGGGCGGCGACGACCTCGTCGGCGATCGCGGCGACCTCGGCGTCCGACAGCCGGACGTAGCCGTCCTGGGTGACGACGGCCACCACGGGGAAGATCCGTCTGGCAAGATCCGGCCCGCCCGTCGCCGAGTCGTCATCGGCGGCGTCGTAGAGCGCCTGGATGGTCGCGGTGGCGCACTCGCGGCCACTGAAGTCCGGCCGGTAGAGCTTCTTGAGGGACCCGCGAGCGAACACCGAGCCGGATCCGACCGAGTGGAAGGCCTGCTCTTCGTAGCGACCGCCGGTGACGTCGTAGGAGAAGATCCGGCCCAGCCCGCTGTGCAGGTCGTAGCCGGCGAACAGGGGTACGACGGCCAGGCCCTGCATGGCCATCCCGAGGTTGGCGCGGATCAGGGCCGCGAGCCGGTTCGCCTTGCCGTCCAGGGACAGCGGCATCCCCTCGATCTTCTCGTAGTGCTCGAGCTCGACCTGGAAGAGCCGGATCAGCTCGACGGCGAGCCCGGCGGAGCCCGCGATCCCCACGGCGGAGTACTCCTCAGCGGGGAACACCTTCTCGATGTCGCGCTGCGCGATGACGTTGCCCATGGTCGCCCGCCTGTCGCCGGCCATCACGACGCCCCCGCTGAAGGTCGCCGCCACGATCGTGGTTCCGTGCGGCGCCTCGACTGCGACGGGGCCTGACGGCGCGGGGCGGCGGCCCGGCAGCAGGTCAGGAGCCTGCTGGGCAAGGAAGTCCGAGAACGACGGGTTCGCGGCGGCCATGTAGGCGGCTGACAGGCGCGACTGCGGAACCGACGTCATTCGCCGCCCTTCTGAACGAAGCCTCGTACGAACTCCTCGGCGTTGGACTCGAGGACCTCGTCGATGTCGTCCAAGATCGCGTCGACGTCGTCGTCGAGCTTCTCCTTGCGTTCTGCGACGGAGTCGGCCGGCGCGGACTCGAGTGGCTCGTCCTGCTCTGAGGTCTTGCGTGTGGTTTTGTGCTGCTGTCCACCTTCGCGTGCCATCAAGCCACCTCCTGGTCGATGCGGGCCTGCATCGAAACCCTACCGGGTGAATGGTCGGATCTATGCCGTGATGGCCGCAAAGAGCTCCTCAGCCGTGCTGCAACGGTCGAGCAGCTCGCCCACGTGCTGGCGGGTGCCGCGGGTCGGCTCCATGGTCGGGATGCGCTGCAGCGAGTCACGCCCGGGCAGGTCGAAGATGACCGAGTCCCAGGAGGCGGCGGCGATCCTGTCGGCGTACTTGGCCAGGCAGCGGCCGCGGAAGTACGCCCGCGTGTCGTCCGGGGGCTCGTCGACGGCACGTCTCACGTCGGCGTCGTCCAGCAGGCGGTCCATCGACCCTCGCGCGACGAGGCGGTGATACAGACCCTTGTCGGGGCGCATGTCGGCGTACTGCAGGTCGATGAGATGCAGCTTGGGATCGTCCCATTCGAGCCCGTCGCGGTCCCGGTACGACTCGAGGAGCGCCAGCTTGGCCACCCAGTCGAGCTCCCTTCGGCACAGCATCGGGTCCTCGCGAAGCCGGGTGAGGACCGACTCCCAACGCTCCAGCACATCGACGGTCTGCTCGTCGGCGTCGGAGCCGAATCGGTCCTGGACGTACTTACGGGCTGTCTCCAGGTAGATCTCCTGGAGGTCGATCGCGGTCATCGTGCGACCGTCCTTCAGTGTGATCAGGTGCTGCAGGGTCGGGTCGTGGGAGACCTCGTGCAACGCGTTGACGGGACCGTCGACGCTGAGGTCACTGGTGAACACCCGATCCTCGATCATGGCGAGGACCAGCGAGGTCATCCCCACCTTGAGGTAGCACGAGACCTCCGACAGGTTGGCGTCGCCGATGATGACATGCAGGCGGCGGTACTTCTCAGGGTCGGCGTGCGGTTCGTCGCGCGTATTGATGATCGGGCGCTTCAGGGTGGTCTCCAGGCCGACTTCGACCTCGAAGTAGTCCGAGCGCTGGGTGATCTGGAAGTCGTGGCTGTGACCGTCCTGCCCGATTCCCACCCGGCCGGCGCCACAGATCACCTGCCTGCTGACGAGGAACGGTGTCAGGTGCCGGATGATCTCGGGGAACAGCGTGTCTCGGCGCATCAGGTAGTTCTCGTGTGCGCCGTACGACGCACCCTTGTTGTCGGTGTTGTTCTTGTACAGCACGATCGGGTTCTGGCCGGGGATGTCGATGGCGCGTGCCGCGGCTGCCACGATGAGCTCGCCAGCCTTGTCCCAGAGCACCACGTCATGCGGGTTGGTGCATTCGGGGGTGGAGTACTCCGGATGTGCGTGGTCGACATACAACCGTGCGCCGTTGGTGAGGATCAGGTTGGCGAGGCCGGGATCCTCGTCGGTGAGCTGGCTGGGGTCGGCGACGGTCCGGCTCAGGTCGAACCCACGCGCGTCCCGCAGCGGGCTCTCCTCCTCGAAGTCCCAGCGAGCCCGGCGCGAGCGGTCCCGCAGCGACGCATAGGCGTTGACGACCTGCGACGAGCTCAACATCGGGTTGGCGGACGGATTCCCCAGCACGGAGATGCCGAACTCCGTCTCGGTCCCCATGATCCGCCGCACCGTCATGGAAGCAGCCTACGTGCGGCTCAGCCGACGCTACGACGCTAGCGTCGGATCGCTGCGAAGAGTGTCGGTGCCCACCTGGAGGATATCGACATGACACAGACTGTGACGATCACGCCCATCGGTCGGTTCGAGCTCCGCGAGTCGGTCGAGTTCGGTTTCGGACAGCGACATTCCGATCAGTTCACCGGGGTGATGCGGCTGGCATTCGTGCTCGACGGACACGCCGCACAGGTGGGCGCAGCCGTTCGGCAGGACGCAGACTCGGTCCATGTCGAGTTCGATGCGAGCCTCGACGGCACCGACCCCTCCGCCGTCGAGCGTCAGGTGGCCCGGGTGCTCTCACTGGACCACGACGCGCGCGAGTTCGAGCAGGTGGGACGACGCGACCCGGTCATCGCACGACTTCAGGCGGTTGCCCCCGGCCTTCGGCCGCCGCTGTTCTACTCGCCCTACGAGGCAGCCGTGTGGTCGGTGCTCAGCGCCCGGAGACCCGCGAAGCAGATGGCGGAGGTACGCGACCGGCTCTCGCAGGCACACGGGACGACCTTCGACGTGGCGGGCCAGCCGACCGCTGCGCTTCCAACGCCACATCAGCTGCTCGGCGTGGAGGCCTTCCCGGGGATCCCTCCGGACAAGCTGGCCCGGATGCACGGCGTCGCGCAAGCCGCGCTCGACGGTCTCCTCGACGTCGACCGGCTCATCTCGCTGGGCGCCGATGCGGCTGGGCGCGACCTGGTGCGGCTGAAGGGGATCGGCCCCTTCTACGCCTCGTTGATCGTGATCCGGGCCACCGGGCTCACCGACGTGCTGCCGCGCGAGGAGCCAATGCTCCGCAGCCTGGTGACGGAGCTCTACGAGCTGACATCCCCGTGCACACCGGAGCAGCTCGACGAGATCGCGGAGCCCTGGCGACCCTTCCGCACCTGGGCCGCCGTCCTGATCCGGGCCGCGGCCGGTCGTCTCACCCAGAAGTAGCCGACCGCTACAGGTACTGGCCGGTGTTGGCGACGTTGTCGATGGACCGGCCGGGCTCGGTGCCCTGCTTGCCGGAGATCAGGGTCCGGACGAAGACGATCCGCTCGCCCTTCTTGCCGGAGATCCTGGCCCAGTCGTCGGGGTTGGTCGTGTTGGGCAGATCCTCGTTCTCCTTGAACTCGTCGACGCATGCCTGCAGCATGTGCTGGACCCGGATCCCGCGCTGGTTGTTGTCCAACAGGTCCTTGATGGCCATCTTCTTGGCACGGTCGACGATGTTCTGGATCATCGCGCCGGAGTTGAAGTCCTTGAAGTACAGCACTTCCTTGTCGCCGTTGGCGTAGGTGACCTCCAGGAAGCGGTTCTCCTCGGACTCTGTGTACATCCGCTCAACCGTGCGCTGGATCATGCCCGCGACGCATTCGGCCCGGTTGTTGCCGAACTCGAGCAGGTCGTCGTTGTGCAGCGGCAGCGTCGACGTCAGGTACTTGGTGAAGATGTCGCGGGCCGACTCGGCGTCGGGTCGCTCGATCTTGATCTTCACGTCCAGCCGACCGGGGCGCAGGATGGCGGGGTCGATCATGTCCTCGCGGTTGGACGCCCCGATGACGATGACGTTCTCGAGTCGCTCGACACCGTCGATCTCACTGAGCAGCTGGGGCACGATGGTGTTCTCGACGTCGGAGGACACCCCCGAGCCGCGGGTGCGGAACAGCGAGTCCATCTCGTCGAAGAACACGATGACCGGGGTGCCGTCGCTTGCCTTCTCTCGGGCGCGCTGGAAGACCAGGCGGATGTGACGCTCGGTCTCGCCGACGTACTTGTTGAGCAGCTCGGGACCCTTGATGTTGAGGAAGAAGGACTTGCCTTCCTCACCGGTCTTCTCGGCCACCTTCTTGGCCAGCGAGTTGGCGACCGCCTTGGCGATCAGGGTCTTGCCACATCCGGGCGGCCCGTAGAGCAGGACGCCCTTCGGGGGCTTGAGCTCGTGCTCCTCGAAGAGCCCGGGGTGCAGGTACGGCAGTTCGATGGCGTCCCTGATCTGGTCGATCTGCTTCATCAACCCGCCGATGTTGGCGTAGTCGATGTCCGGGACCTCTTCGAGCACAAGCTCCTCGACCTCGGTCTTCGGGATCCGCTCGTAGATGTAGTTCGACCGGGTGTCGAGCAGCACGGAGTCACCGGCGCGCAGGGTGGTGTCGTGAAGCGGCGACGCGATCCTGACGATCCTCTCCTCGTCCGCGTTGCCGATCACCAGCGCCCGCTCACGGTCGGCGAGGATCTCCTTCAGCATCACGACCTCGCCCACCTCCTCGAACGTGAGAGCCGCGACGACATTGAGCGCCTCGTTGAGCATGACCTCCTGGCCACGCTCCAGCTCGCCGACCTCGACGTTTGGGCTGACGTTGACGCGGAGCTTGCGACCGCCGGTGAAGACGTCGACCGTCCCGTCCTCGTTTCTGCCGAAGAACGTCCCGAAGCCGGTCGGCGGCTGTGCCAGCCGATCGATCTCCTCCTTGAGCGTCAGGATCTGGTCACGTGCCTCACGCAGGGTGGAGGCGAGGCGTTCGTTCTGCGAGGTCAGCGACGCCAGCGACGACTGCGTCTCGGAAAGTCGCTGTTCGAGGAAGCGGGTGGCGCTCGGCGCGTCGAGCAGACGTCTGCGCAGCTCGGCGATCTCGGCTTCGAGGAACCCGATCTGGCTCTGGAACTCGTCGGCTCGACGCCCGCGGCGACCGAGACCGTCGTCTTGTGAACTCACGACAACCACCTCCACTGGAGGACTACCTGCCTCGACCATACCTGGGCTGACCGCGTTGTCGTCCTCCTCAGGTTACGTGTCGATATCAGTCTGAATTCGCTGCCTCGGCGCCGGAGACGACATCCGCTCCTCGCGGACCGGTGTAGTCGGGTCCGTACGCGCCGGGCGCCGGGCGTCGGCTGGGCCGCGGCGCGACGACTCCTGGACCGAGCCGACGGGCCGTGACGAGGAAGCCGGTATGGCCGTTCATCCGATGCTCGGGCCGCACCGCGAGGCCCTCCACGTGCCAACCGCGCACCATCGTCTCCCAGGCGGCGGGGTCGGTGAATCCGCCGTGGAGCCGGACCGTCTCGACGAAGCGGCTCAGCTGTGGCGTGGTGGCGACATAGGCGCAGACGAGGCCGCCCGGTGTGAGTGCGTCGGCGACAGGGTCCACACACTCCCACGGCGCCAGCATGTCGAGGACCACCCGGTCGAGATCGCGCTCGGCCAGGTCGGTGGCGAGGTCGCCGACGGTGAGGCGCCAGGCCGGGTGCGGACCGTCGAAGAACGCCGTCACATTGGCACGGGCGATGTCGGCGAACTCCTCCCGGCGCTCGTACGACGTCACGGTGCCCGACTCCCCCACCGCGCGCAGCAGGCTGCAGGTCAGGGCGCCGGAGCCCGCTCCCGCCTCGACCACCCGTGCGCCGGGGAAGATGTCGGCCATGGTGACGATCTGCGCAGCGTCCTTGGGGTAGACGACCGCGGCCCCGCGCGGCATCGAGACGACGAAGTCGGCGAGCAGCGGCCGCAGCACCAGGTACTCGACGCCTCCCGACGAGGTGACGACATTGCCGTCCGGCCCACCGATCAGGAAGTCGTGCTCGATCGCGCCCTTGTGGGTGAAGAACGTTTTGCCTGCCTCCAGCACGACGCTGCGCTTGCGCCCCTTGGGGTCGGTGAGGCGGACCCGCTCGCCGGCACGCAGCGGGCCTCGCCGCACACCCGACATCGGCGCGTCGGCGACCCCCTCGTGGGTTGGCCGCTCATCGCCGGACATGGGCACCCACCGTCGTCCCCGCGCTGCCCCCGGGCCGCGCGGGAGCGGGTGGCGTCATTCGGGTTGGACCGCGGCCTCGACGTCCTTCGTCACCAGCACCCCGAAGACGGTGCCGTCCGGCTCGAGCAGGACGTACTCGGTGGCCGGGGTCCGGCTCATCGCGAGGAGCAGCGGCTCACCGCCCAGATCCGCCGGGAGCACAAGGCCTGACTCGATGCGCCGGGCCAGGTCGCCGATCGGCAGCCAAGGCCGCCGGTCGCTCGGAGTGGACACCACGGCCGCCTCGTTGACGATGCCCGACGGCCGACCGTCACTGGACACCACGACGACCGATCCGGCCCGCGCCTCCTGGGCACGCCGGATGGCCTCCGAGAGCGGCAGGTCGGCCGGCACCCCGATGGCAGGCCGGGCCAGCCGGCGAGCCTGCAGGCCGGGCAGCCGCTGACGCATCTTCGCCATCCCCAGCGCCTGTGACGCGCCACCCCAGAGGAAGGAGCCCACAAGCACTGCGAAGAGGTAGTCGAAGATGTCGGGAGAGCCGCCGAACGCCACCAGGGCGAACGGGTATCCCGTCGCCGCCACGGCTGCGACCCGGCCACCCCAGGCCGCGACCACGACACCCGTGGACCGTTGCCGGCTGACCGCCCAGACGACCGCCTGCAGCACCCGCCCGCCGTCGAGGGGCAGGCCAGGAACCAGGTTGAGGACGCCCACCACGATGTTCGCCCAGGCGAGGCCGCCGAGCGTGAGGAAGATGAGGCCGTGGTGCGTCTGCTTGAACGCGACCCAGCACACTCCTCCCACGACGAGGGAGGTGAGCGGTCCGACGACCGCGATCGTGAACTCGCGCCAGGGCGTCTCGGCCTCGCCCTCGATGTCGGTCGCGCCTCCCATGAAGTGCAGGTTTATCGACCGAACCGGCATCTCGAAGGCAACCGCCGCCAGGGCGTGGGCGATCTCGTGCAGCAGCACGGAGGCGTAGAAGAGCACCGCGAAGGTGGCACCGGCCAGGTAGGCCCAGTTCCCCAGGCCGGGAGCGGCACCGTCGACCCGGTCCTTGAGGATGATCGCGAAGAACCCGACGATCAGGAACCAGGAGTTCGAGACGGTGATGTCGATGCCCGCGACCGTGCCCAACAGGTGCGTGCCGGGTGTCCGGCGACGCTGGTTGGGCTGGCTGGTCGACTGGCTCACGCGTCAACGCTAGCCGGTGGCGGCCGCGCAGCCGCGTGATCAGCCGATCGGCGCCGCCGAGCCTGGTCGATACTGTCGGCGCGCTGTCCTAGCCTGGCGACCATGACCAGTGAATCGAGCCCTCTCATTCCGGCTCTGGCGGACGTGTCGCAGCCTGCCCCGGCGGCGTCCGGGCAGGAGAGCGAGGCGTCCCGCCCCGATGCCCTGGTCGGGCTCACCCGCACCAACTCGCTGTCGCCGAGCCGGGCCGCAGACTTCATGTCGTGTCCGCTGCTGTACCGGTTCCGGGTCATCGACCGGATCCCGGAGGCTCCCAGCATCGACGCCGTCCGGGGCTCAGTCGTGCACAAGGTGCTCGAGCACCTCTTCGACGAGCCCGCCCGTGAGCGCACCCATGCCAAGGCGAACCTGCTGCTCGGCCCCGCGTGGGAGGAGCTCGTCGAGCGCGAGCCCGAGCTCGCCGAGATGTTCGGCGAGGATGCGCCCGACCTGGCGACCTGGCTGGACCAGTGCCGTGACCTGCTGGGCCGCTACTTCGGCCTGGAGGACCCTCGATGTCTCGAGCCAGCCGAGCGCGAGGTCCATGTGGCGACCAGGCTCGGCTCGGGTCTGGTGTTGCACGGATACATCGACCGCGTCGACGTCGCGCCGACCGGCGAGCTTCGCATCGTGGACTACAAGACCGGCCGTTCGCCGTCGGTCCAGTTCGAGGCGAAGGCGCTGTTCCAGATGAAGTTCTACGCGTTGGTGGTGTGGCGCACCCGCGGCGTCATCCCCCGGATGCTGCAGCTGGTCTACCTGGGCAACGCCGAGGTACTCCGCTACGAGCCCGATGAACGCGACCTGCTGGCGACCGAGCGCAAGGTCGAGGCGCTGTGGGCAGCGATCCGACGCGCTCACGAGACCGGGGAGTGGCGGCCGAACAAGTCGGCGCTGTGCGGTTGGTGCGACCACCAGGCCATCTGCCCGGCCTGGGGCGGCACCCCGCCGCCGCTGCCCCGACCTGAGTCGGGATCCGAACACGATCGGGAGCCACCTCGGGGGGCGCTGGCGTTGGCAGCAGCGCCCGGCGCACAGGTGCTCCCCGCGGTCTCGTGAACCAGCGCCGCAGCGCTGTCGTGGGAGCCCGTGATCGGACCGAACCAGGTCACCGTCGCGAGGCGAGGTGGTTCGACGAGCGTGGTGTCAGTAGAGATGGCAGGCGACCTGGACGCCACCGCTGGGTCGCAGCCGTGGTTCGCTGCCTTCGGTGAACTCCACGGTCACAGCGCCGTGGTCTCTGCTCACCCCACTGACGCCGCTCGAGAAGTTCTCGTTCTCGGGGTCTGCCCTCACGTCGTCGAGGAGGCGTTCGAGGTCGGCGACGCTCCCCCGGCCGGACGGCCGAAGCACCGCAGGTCCCTCGTCTTGTGCGCCCAGCGCGTCGAGGTTCGCGATCTTCGACCGCTCGATGTCGTACGTGGCCGCGGCGGCTTTGAGCCAGTGGTTCTCAAGCGCGGCGACCAGGTCGCGTCCCTCCCAGCCGCACCGGTCGAACGCCGCCGGACACCTCGGGTGGAACGCGCATCCGTGCGGCGGTCTCGCCGCGTCCGGGATCTCGCCTTTGAGGAGGTCGCGCGGCAGCTTGCGGCTCGGGTCCGGATCGGGGATGGCGGCCAGCAGAGCCTTCGTATACGGATGCTTGGGATCGGCGAAGATGCTCTCGGTATCCCCGATCTCGACGACCCTCCCGAGATACATGATCGCGATCCTGTCGCAGAAGAACTTCGCACTGGCCAAGTCGTGCGTGATGTAGACGTAGGTGAGGTCGAGCTGTGACTTGAGGTCGAGCATCAGCTGCAGGATCTTCGCCCGCACACTCATGTCGAGCATCGAGATGGGCTCGTCCGCCACCAGCAGCCGTGGACCCATGATGATGGCCCGCGCGATCACCACACGCTGCTTCTGCCCGCCTGACAGGTCGCGTGGGTACTTGGGCAGGAACAGGTCGACCGGCGACAACCCGACCCGTTCGAGCGCATCGACCACCCGTTCGCGACGCTCGGTGGCCGAGCTGATGCCGTGGATCCGGAGGGCGTCCCCGACCCCCTGCTCGACGGTCATCGCGGGGTTGAGCGCTGCGTTCGGGTCCTGGAAGATCATCTGCGCGTGCCGACGATGATCGCGTAGTTGGCGTTTCGAGTAGGCGGCGATGTCGTCTCCGTCGAACACGATGGAGCCGTCGGCGGCAGGGACCAGCCCGAGCAGCGCTCGACCCAGCGTCGACTTGCCGCTCCCGCTTTCCCCGACGAGCCCGACGACCTCCCCTTTGACGAGCGTGAGATTGACGCCGTCGACTGCCTTCACCACGCCGGTGTCGCGACCCAGCAGGCGAGCGAGGGTGCTGCCGCCCAGCGAGAAGCGGACGGACAGGTCGCGGATATCGAGAATTGGGTCGGCCGACGCGGACCCGTCAGGCTTCGTCGGCAACACCGATCTCCTTTCGCGGAAGGCGGGTCTCCCCGCCGGCGGGGATGTCCTGCTTCGGGCCGTGCAGCCAACACTCGACGATGGTCCCGGCAGCCATGACGGTTTGGACGGGGTCCTTGTCCTTGCACACCGTCATGGCGTCGGGGCAGCGTGGATGGAAACGGCATCCCGGCGGAGGGTCGATCAGGTCGGGCGGCGAACCGGGGATGAAGTTCAGGCCGGTGGTGCTGAGACTGATCGTCGAGCGGAGCAGCTCGCGGGTGTAGGGGTGCTGCGGGTTGCCGAAGACCTCCCGGACATCACCCTGCTCGACGATCCGCCCGGCATACATGACAGCGACCCGGTCGCACGCCTCGGCGACGATGCCGAGGTTATGGGTGATGAGCAGCAACGAGGTGTTGAAGTTCGTGCGCAGGTCGTTGAGGATCTTGATGATCTGAGCCTCGACGAGCACGTCGAGCGCCGTGGATGGCTCGTCGGCGACCACGAAGGCGGGCCGCAGGACGAGCGTGAGCGCGATCATCAGGCGCTGCCGCATCCCGCCCGAGAACTCGTGAGGGTACGACCGGTACCGGGTAGGCGGTATCCCCATCAGGTTGAGGACCTCGATCGCCCGCTCGCGAGTCGCCGCCTTGCTGAGCGAGGGCTCGTGCTGCTTGATCGTCTCCTCGAAGTGCTTCGAGATCCGCATCAGCGGGTTGAGCCTGGTCAGTGGCTCCTGGAAGATCATCCCGAGATCGGTGCCCCGCATCGCTCGGGACTCGTGGACGCTCATCTGCAGGATGTCGTCGCCCTTGAACAGCACCTGGCCGTCACGCTTTGCCCCCTCCGGGAGCAACCCCATCAGGCCGCGGCCGAGCGTCGACTTGCCGCAGCCGGACTCGCCCACGAGACCCAGTGTCTCGCCGCCGTTCAGTGAGAAGCTGACCCCGTCGACGGCCCGTATCGCGCCACGCGGTGTGCCGTACCAGACCCGCAGGTCGCGCACGTCCACCACCGGCCCGGTCGAGAATGGCATTGCGGGCAGCTGCTCGACCCACGTCATGACACCACCGCCTGATGATCGTCGTCCGGCCCGCCGGCGTCGCGTCGCGTCATGTCGACCGGCACGAGTCGCTGCTTGCGGAGCAGCGGATTGATCGTCTCGTTCAGCCCCTCCCCGACCAGGGTCAGCCCCGTGATCAGCAGCACGATGGCTACGCCCGGATAGAGCGACGTCCACCAGATTCCGAGTCCGGCGTCGTCGAGGGCGCGCTGCAGGTCGAAGCCCCACTCGGCCGCCTGGGTCGGCTGAATGCCGAGACCCAGGAACCCGAGCGCTGCCAAGGTCCCGATCGCGTCGGCGGCATTGAGTGTTCCGAGCACCGGCACGCTCTGGATGACGTTCCCCAACAGGTACCGGCGCATGATCACCGCGTCAGTGGCACCCAGACCACGGGCCGCCTCGACGTACGTCGCCTCCTTTGCGCTGATCGTCGTGTTGCGAACCACACGGAAGTACTGCGGGATGTAGATGGCCGTCAGCGACAGCGCGGCGGCCACCACGCCGCTGGTGAGGAACAAGATCCCGTTGCCGATGATGTTCGTGAACAGGAACGCGCACACGATCGCGAGCAGTAGCGAGGGGAACGAGAAGATGGCGTCCATCACCAAGACGAGAACCCGGTCGAGCCACCCGCCGAAGTAGCCCGAGACGATCCCGAGGAGCAAGCCGAGGACGAGCGAGAAGATCACGGCGAGGCCAACGACCTCGACCGCGGTGCGCGCGCCCCAGATCACGCGGGACAGGACGTCGGTCTGAAGGTCCGTGGTCCCGAACCAGTGGGCAGAGCTCGGATGCCCCAGCTTCGGGAACTGCCTTCCGCCGGACGAGAACTGGGCGAACCCGTACGGCGCGATCCACGGGGCGAATAATGCCAGGATCAGGAACACGCTGGTGATCGCCGCGCCGACCACCAGCATCCAGCGCGCCACACCCTGGGTCTTCGAGAACGGGGCGGCGAACATTGCTGCTATCCGACGCATCAGTACCTCACTCGGGGGTCGATGAGGGCGTTGACGATGTCGACGACGAGGCTCGCGAAGATGACCACGAGGGCGAAGATCGTGACCAAGCCCTGTACGGCGCCGTAGTCGCGTCCGGCGATGTACTTGAACAGCTTCTGGCCGATCCCCGGCCAGTTGAAGGTGGTCTCGGTCAAGATGGCACCTCCCAGCAGCAGGGCGATCTGGAGCCCGATGATGGTGATGACGGGTACCAGCGCGTTGCGGAACGCGTGGTTGCGCGTCACCTTGCCCTGCGAGATTCCCCGGGCCTGGGCCGCCTCGACGTAGTCACTCTGCATCGTCAGCAGCATGTTGACCCTGACGAGCCGCACGAAGACCCCACAGATCGCGATCCCCAGCGTGAAGGCGGGGAGCACCAGATGCTTGAGCACGTCCTCGATCGACAACCAGTCCCCGCTCAGCAGTGCATCGAGCAGCAGGATGTGCGTCCGCTCGGGGACGATGAACAGGGTCTCGGGGGAGGCGTCTCCGCTGGTCGGCAGCCCGAGGATCGGCGCCACGTGAATCTGGATCAGGAGACCGACGAAGAAGATCGGGGC
The DNA here is from genome assembly GCA_038239485.1 of Propionibacteriales bacterium. Taxonomy (GTDB): domain Bacteria; phylum Actinomycetota; class Actinomycetes; order Propionibacteriales; family Nocardioidaceae; genus DASQEH01. The sequence continues at coordinate 9,239 of JBBSET010000040.1, read as the reverse complement.
GGCGTAGGTGACGATGGCGAACAGCCTGATCACCACATCGGCCGCGGAGTCGCGCATCCGGCCGGCGATGAGACCGAGCGGGATTCCGATGGCCAGTGCGACGATGAACGCGGCGAACGTGAGCGACAGCGTCGCGCCGCCGTTGTCCCGCACCACCGACAGGATCGACTGGTTGTCGGTGAAGCTCCGGCCGAAGTCCAGGTGCAGCACCGACCAGAGGTAGTCGCCGTACTGGGAGATCAGCGGCTTGTCGAGACCGAACTGATGGCGAGCCCGGGCCAGGGCAGCCGCGTTGAGCTTGCCTCCCAGAGCGGCTGAGATCGGGTCGCCGGGTGCCACCCGCAGCACGATGAACACCAAAGTGATCAAGATCCAGATCATCGGGATGACCAGGAGCACCCGCTGGATGACGAACCGGGGAAGGGACCCCGCCGATGCGCTCATGCGACTCTTTCTCTACCCCGCGAGCCGGGGAGGGGCCACAACCGACCTCTCCCCGGCTCAGACCAAGCCGTCGGGCTAGCTGGACTTGGAGATCGTCCAGAGGCGGAAGATGTAGGCCGGGTCGAGAGTCTGCTCCACCCCCTGCATACCGGAGCGGTAGACGGCGATGTTGTTGCCTACCCAGCTCGGGATGAAGGGCACATCCTTCGCGGCGAGGGCCTGGAGCTTCTGGAAGTCAGATATCCGCGTCGCGGTGCTCGTCGAGCCCTGCTCGTCGGCGACCAGCTGGTTGGCCTGGTCGCTCTTGTAGCCGTTGCCGAAGAATCCTCCGTTGACGAGGAACGGCGACAGGTAGTCGTCTGTGTCCAGGTAGTCGGGGTACCAGCCGAGGATCCACAGGTCGTATGCGCCCTGCTTGTAGATCGTCTGGTACTGCGTCCACTCGACGCTCTTGAGGGAGACCTTGAAGAGGCCACTCGCCTCGAGCTCACGCGAGAACTCCGTCGCCTCGTCGACCGTGTTCGGGCCGTAGTGCGTGGGCGTGTAGCCCATGGTGATGGTGACGGGGGTGCTGATCCCGGCGTCGGAAAGCGCCTTCTTCGCGGCGGCGATGTCAGGGGAGGACCCGTACGTGCTCTTGAACGAGTCCGTCTGGCCGGGGAGGCCGGGCGGCACGATCGAGTACAGCGGCTTGACGGTGTTCTCGTAGGCGTTCTTCGCGATGGCGTTACGGTCGATGATGTACGCGGCCGCCTTGCGGACGGCGAGCTCCTTGCCCGGACCGCTTGCGTTGTTCCAGACCCAGTACCTGATGGCGGCCCCGGCACCCTGTGCGACAGTGACGTTGCTGTCGGACTTCAGCGCAGTGATGTCGGTCGGGCCGAGGGTGTCCCAGGCCACGTCGATCTCACCGGACTGGACCGCCAGCTTCAGGTCGGTGGCCTGCTGGTAGTAGGAGATGAAGATCTGCGCAGCCTTGCCCTCGCGGTCGCCGCTGTAGTTGCCGTTCTTCTCGAGCACCGCCTGCTGGCCGGCCTTGTACTGGCTCAGCTTGTAAGGCCCCGAGCCGATCACGTCCGCGTCTGCGATCTTCTTGTCCGCGGGGAACACCTGCTCGTCGACGATGGCACCCGTGCCCGGGTACGTGAGGATGTACTCGAACGTGACGTCGGGCTTGTTGAGGTGGAAGACGACGGTGGTGTCGTCAGGGGTGTCGATCGCGCCCTTGGCGAGGCCGGTCACGTTGCCGGCCTTGTCGGTCGCCGCGATGTCTCCGAGCAGGTAGATCGCGGCACCGTTGGGGTCGCCTATCGCCAGCGCGCGCTGGAAGCTGAACTTGACGTCGGACGAGGTCAGCGCGTCGCCGTTGGAGAACTTCAGGCCCGGCTTGAGCTTGCATGTCAGTGTCGACGGGTCCCCGTACGTGCAGCTCTGGGCTGCGTCGCCCACGGGCGTCGTCTGGCCCGCCGGAATCGTCACGAGGGTCTGGAAGATGCTGTACTGCAGCGTCGACGATCCGAGGTCGTACGAGCCGGCTGGGTCGATGGCTGTGACCGTGTCAGTCGTGCCCAGCGTGAAGCTGGCGCTCGATGACCCGCCGCTACCACCGCTCGAGCCGGTGCTGCGGTTCGAACCGCAGGCGGCGACCAACAGCAGTGCGGCCACTCCGCCGACCGCGACAAGGCGTTTCCTGTTTCCCAGCATGATGCTCCCGTCGGACGTCCAACGCTCAGATGATCCTGCGACCCTAGTGGGGCGGGGCGCACGCTGTCAGCACACCGATGTCACGACACGGTTACGGCGCGGGCGGTCTCAGCGGCCGGCGGCGAGCCGCCTGATGTCGTCAGTGGACAGCCCGTCGAGACTCGCTCGTTCGACCATTCGACCGCTGATCGGCACGTCAACATGGTTCGGTACGACCAGGACGACGCAGCCTGCCGCCGCCGCCGACGCCGCCCCCGTCGGCGAGTCCTCGATCGCCACGCAGGACTCGGCGTCGACGCCGAGGGTCGCGGCAGCGGTCAGGTAGGGGTCAGGAGCGGGCTTGCCGGCCGCCACCTCGTCGCCGGTGACCAGCGCGTCGAATCGACCCCTCGGGAGCGCGTCGACGACGGCACCGGCGAAGTTGCGGTAGGACATCGTCACCAGCGCAGTGGGAATGCCTGCCGCATTGCAGGCCTCGAGCAGGTCGAGCGCCCCCGGCCGCCAGTCGACGCCGTCGCGGCCCACCGACTCGATGACGAGGGTGAGCAGGTCGTCGACGATCTCAGCCGGTGTCTGGTCCAGACCCATCCGCTCCTTGATGTAGGCGCCGGCGTCGAGCAGGTCCGCGCCGACCAGGTGGTGCGCGTCGACCTCGGTCCACTCGGCGCTGTGGCGCTCCGCCAGCGTGTGCTCCGCGGCCATCCAGGCCGGCTCGGAGTCGCACAGCGTGCCGTCCATGTCGAACAGCACACCCTGGAGCTCACTCATCGCGACCTTCGTCCTGGTAGGGCGCGACCGTCGGCGGACACGTCATCGGGCGTTGAAGTACTTTGCCTCGGGGTGATGCACGACGAGAGCGTCGGTGGACTGCTCGGGATGCAGCTGGAGCTCCTCGCTCAACGTGACCCCGATCCGGTCTGGTCGCAGCAGGGCGACGAGCTGCTCCCGGTCTTGCAGGTCGGGGCAGGCGGGATAGCCGAAGGAGTACCGCGACCCCCGGTAGGCCTGCCGGAAGACTGCGCCCATGTCGGCGGAGTCCTCGCCGGCGAACCCGAGCTCTCCGCGGACCCGGGCGTGCCAGTACTCCGCCAGCGCCTCGGTGAGCTGGACGGACAGGCCGTGCAGCTCGAGGTAGTCGCGATAGGCGTTCGCCCCGAACAGCTCGCCGGTCACCTCGCTGACCCGGGCTCCCATCGTGACGAGGTGGAAGGCGACGACGTCGAGCTCACCGCTGTCCTTGGGCCGGAAGAAGTCGGCCAGGCAGAGGTACCGGTCGCGCTGCTGACGGGGGAAGGTGAAACGGGCGACCTCGACGGAGTGCGCGTCGGGGTCGAGTACGGCCAGGTCGTTGCCGTCGCTGTAGCAAGGCCAGTACCCGTACACGACAGCGGGCTCCATGATGGCGTCGGTCTGGAGCCTGCTCATCCAGCTGCGCAGCCGGGGCCTCCCCTCGGTCTCGACCAGCTCCTCGTACGACGGTCCGTCGCCGCGCGACGACTTCAGCCCCCACTGGCCCATGAACGTGGCCCGCTCGTCCAGGTACGAGGCGAATTCCGCGAGGGGAACTCCTTTGACGATCCGGCTCCCCCAGAACGGTGGCGTCGGAACCGGGTTGGTGGTGGAGACATCGGACCTGGCCGGGATGTCGAGCGGCTCGGTACTGTGCTGCGGCGCGACCTGGCCCTTCACCCGCCTGTCCCGCAGCATCGGCAGCGCGGCGCCGGGATCTCCGCGCTTGACCGCCATCACGGCATCCATCAGCCGCAACCCCTCGAACGCGTCGCGCGCATAGCGGACCTCGCCGTCGAAGAGGGCGGCCAGGTCCTGCTCGACGTAGGCCCTGGTCAGAGCTGCGCCGCCGAGCATGACCGGCCAGCGCTCGGCCATGCCGCGCTGGTTGAGCTCCTGCAGGTTGTCCTTCATCACGACGGTGCTCTTGACGAGCAGCCCGGACATCCCGATCACATCGGCGTCGTGCTCCTCTGCCGCGTCGAGGATGGCACTCACGGGCTGCTTGATGCCGAGGTTGACGACGGTGTAGCCGTTGTTGGACAAGATGATGTCGACCAGGTTCTTGCCGATGTCGTGTACGTCGCCCTTGACCGTTGCCAGCACGATCGTGCCCTTGCCGCGGTCGTCGGTCTTCTCCATATGCGGCTCCAGCAACGCCACCGCGGTCTTCATCACCTCGGCCGACTGCAACACGAAAGGCAGCTGCATCTCGCCCGACCCGAACAGCTCACCCACGATCTTCATCCCCGACAACAGGTCGGAGTTGATGATCTCCAGGGCCGGCCTGGTGGTCAGCGCCTCGTCGAGGTCGACGTCGAGGCCGAGCTTCTCGCCGTCGACGATGCGGCGCTGCAGCCGCTCCGGCAGGGGAAGGGCGGCGAGCTCGGCGGCGCGGGTGGCCTTCGTGTCGGTCGTCGTGACGCCGGCGAAGAGCTCGAGCATCGTCTGGAGCGGGTCGTAGTCGTCGGTGCGTCTGTCGTAGACCAGGTCGTACGCGACCTGCCGCTGGTCGTCGGGGATACGGGAGAGCGGGACGATCTTGGCGGTGTGCACGATGGCCGAGTCGAGCCCTGCCTTGACGCACTCGTGCAGGAACACCGAGTTGAGCACCACCCGGGTTGCCGGGCTGAGGCCGAAGGAGATGTTGGAGACGCCCAAGGTGGTCTGCACGTCGCGATAGCGCCGCTTCACCTCCCGGATCGCCTCGATGGTCTCGAGGCCGTCGCGGCGGGTCTCCTCCTGTCCGGTGCCGATGGGGAAGGTCAGGCAGTCGACGATGATGTCGCTGGTCCGCATCCCCCATCGCCCGGTCAGGTCGTCGATCAGCCGGGAGGCGACCTGGACCTTCCAGGCGGCGGTACGCGCTTGGCCCTGCTCGTCGATCGTCAGCGCGACGACGGCCGCCCCGTGCTCGCGCACGATCGGCATCACCCGGGCGAACCGGGAGCCGGGACCGTCGCCGTCCTCGTAGTTGACCGAGTTGACGACGCTGCGGCCGGCCAGGCATTCGAGGCCCGCCTCGACCACCTCAGGCTCGGTCGAGTCGAGCATCACAGGGAGGGTCGACGAAGTGGCAAGCCTCGCCGCGGCGGTACGCATGTCTTCGACCCCGTCACGGCCGACGTAGTCGATGCACAGGTCGAGCAGGTGGGCGCCGTCACGGATCTGGCTGCGGGCGATCTCGACGCAGTCGTCCCACTTCTCGGCCAGCATCGCATCGCGGAAGGCTCGGCTGCCGTTTGCGTTGGTCCGCTCCCCGATCGACAGGTAGGACGTGTCCTGACGGAACGGGACCAGCTGGTACAGCGAGGCAGCGCCGGCCTCGTGCTGCGGTGCGCGGGTGGCGAGCTCGCGTCCGCGGACCCTCTCGCTGAGCTGGCGGATGTGCTCCGGCGTCGTACCGCAGCAGCCACCGACCAGTGCCACGCCGAACTCGCGGGTGAAGGTGTCGTGCGCGTCGGCCAGCTGGCGCGCGGTGAGCGGGTAGGCGGCCCCGTCGGTCGTGAGCGACGGCAGCCCGGCGTTCGGCATACAGGCAACGGCCACCGAGGCGTGACGCGACAGGTAGCGCAGGTGCTCGCTCATCTCGTCGGGACCGGTTGCGCAGTTGAGCCCGATCAGGTCGATCCCCAGCGGCTCCAAGGCGGTGAGCGCGGCGCCGATCTCCGTGCCGAGCAGCATCGTGCCCGTCGTCTCGACGGTCACATTGACGATGACAGGGACGTCCTGGCCGCTGGCCGCTATCGCACGCCTGGCCCCGATGACCGCGGCTTTGGCCTGGAGCAGGTCCTGAGCGGTCTCGATGAGAACCGCGTCGATGCCGCCGTCGAGCATCCCGCGGACCTGCTCGGCGTAGGCGTCGCGGAGGGTACGAAAGCCGACATGGCCGAGCGTGGGGAGCTTGGTGCCCGGTCCGACCGACCCGAGCACCCATCGGGGCCGGTCCGCCGTGGCCCACTGGTCGGCACAGCCGCGGGCGATGTCGGCCGCCGCCTTGGCCAGCTCGGCGATCCGCCCGGCGATGCCGTACTCGCCGAGGTTGGCGTAGTTGGCACCGAAAGTGTTGGTGCTGACGCAGTCCGCACCGGCGTCGAAGTAGGCGTCATGGATGGAACGGACCACGTCGGCTCTGGTGACGTTGAGGATCTCGTTGCAGCCCTCGAGGCCCTCGAAGTCGTCGAGCCCGAGGTCGTGCTGCTGCAGCATGGTTCCCATCGCCCCGTCGGCCACGACCACCCGCTGGGTGAGCGCGAGCCGAAGTGCGGCCGGACCTCCACCCACGGCAACTCCCATGTCAGTCAGTGTCCCTGGCGGCCGCGCGGCATTCCTCGGCGCCGTCCGAAGGATGAACATCAGTCTCTCAGACTGGATCAGCCGTCGAGCGTCGTGGAGGCTGGGAGCGTCTTCGACTTCGCGCCCGGGGCGTCTCTGGCCCGTAGGCTGGGGTGGTGATCAACATCGAGGCGGACAAGCACTTCGACAACGCGCTCGTCATCGCGGCGTTCGAGGGCTGGAACGACGCCGGAGAGGCTGCCAGCGAGGCGATCTCCCATCTGTTGGTCGGGTGGCGGGCCAGCCTGCTGGCGTCCGTCGACCCGGAGGACTACTACGACTTCCAGGTGAACCGGCCCCATGTGGGCTTCGACGCCGAGGGCGACCGAGAGATCTCCTGGCGCACGACAAGCATCTGGTGGTGCCAGTCTGGCCCGGCGGAGCGCGACATGATCCTCGTCACCGGCATCGAGCCGAACCTGCGATGGCGCAGCTTCTGCCAGGAGCTCCTGGACTTTCTAGTCAGCGTCGGCGCCTCGACCATCGTGACGCTGGGGGCGTTGCTCGCCGACGTCCCCCACACCCGTCCCGTGCCGGTCAACGGGATCTCGTCGGACCCCGATCTCGCCGACCGGTTCGGGCTGGAGCCGTCGCGGTACACCGGGCCGACCGGGATCGTCGGTGTGATCCAGGAAGCCTCGCACCGACGTGGCCTGCAGACCATGTCGTACTGGGCGGCGGTCCCGCACTACGTCTCACAGGCGCCCGCGCCCAAGGCGACCTTGGCGCTCCTCGGCCAGCTCGAGGACCTCGTCGAGGCGCCCATCGACATGCGCGACCTGCCCGAGGAGGCCAAGGCGTGGCAGCGCGGCGTCGACGAGCTGGCATCCGACGACTCCGACGTCGCTGACTACGTCCGCTCGCTCGAGGAGGAGCGCGATACCGCCGACCTTCCCGAGGCGTCAGGAGACGCGATCGCGCGCGAGTTCGAGTGGTACCTCAAGAGGCGCACCGACGACAAGTAGCCTGTCGCCGATCGCCCGGGGCTGGTTGCACCTAGCTTGAACGCTGCTGGCATTGTGCGACACGAAGACGCTGTAGCCGCGGTGTCGGCGTTGCTCTCGGACGGGCCTGCGCGGGCAGTCGTCGGTCTCGAGCAGGTGCACGTCCCTCTCAGCCGCTCGCCCGGACCGACCTGCCCGATCACCGCGGTCCCGCGATAGCGGGCGGCACGAACCGCTGCCAGCCGAGCTCACGCTCGAAGACGGCGGCGGCTCGCAGCGTGAGCGCGTCGGACCAGCGCGGTCCCATGATCTGCAACCCGACCGGCAGACCGCCCGTCCCGAACCCGGCCGGCACGGACGTTGCGGGCATCCCGGTCAGGTTCGCCGGCACCACACTCGTGCACCAGTCGTCGAAGAACGGGTCCACCGGCCGGCCCTCGATCTCGCTCGGCGTCTCCAGGCCGACGCCGAATGCCGTCAGCTGCATCGTCGGCGTCAGCAGCAGGTCGTACTGCTCGAAGAACTCCGCCCAGACCCGCGTGTAGCGGGCCTTCTCGTGCAGGGCGTCGACGTACTCCCCCGCAGTCACGCCCTGGCCGGCTTCGATGATGTCAGCGGTACCCGGCGCCATCAGCCCCCGGGAGGTCGCGAGCAGTGGACCCTCCGACGAGAAGCCTTCCGGGAGGGCGATGCTGTTCCACAGCTGGGTCGGCTCACCGGTTCGCGGCGCGGCCTCGACCAGCTCGCAGCCGAACCCGGCGAACACCTCGACGGCCGCCGCGAAGACGGCGCGCACGTCCTCGTCGACGGGCATCATGTCGAGGTCGGCGGACCAGGCGACCCGCAGCCCACGCAGGTCCAACGGCTCTCTGACCGCTTCCAGATAGCGCTCTGTCGGCGGCCCGGGGTAGGTCATGTCGTCGGCCGGGGCTGGGCCCGCCACCACGGAGAGCATCAGGGCGGCGTCGCGTACGGAACGGGCGAGCGGGCCGTCGACCGACAGCGTCTTCCACCCCTTGAAGCCCGGCTCCTTCGGCACCAGGCCGAAGGTCGGCTTGTGCCCCACGACACCGCAGAACGACGCGGGGATCCGGATCGAGCCACCGCCGTCCGTGCCGAGCGCCATCGTGGTCAGGCCGGCCGAGACCGACGCCCCTGCGCCGCCGCTGGACCCGCCCGGCGTTCGCTCGGTGTCCCACGGGTTGCGGGTCAGCCCGTAGAGGAGGTTGTCGGTATAGCCCCGGTAGCAGAACTCGGGGTTGTTGGTCTTGCCGACGATCACCGCGCCCGCCTCGCGCAGCCTCGCTACCGGGACCGCGTCCTCGGTCGCGACGAAGTCCGCCAGGGCACGCGACCCGTTCGTGGCCAGGGCTCCCGCCATCCAGATGTGGTCCTTGACGGATACGGGTACACCGGTGAGCGGCGGTATGGGCCCGCCGCGGCGGACCATGTCGTCAGCGGCCCGCGCCGCAACCAGCGCCTCGTCGTCGAACACCGCCGTGAAGGCGTTGAGCACCGGCTGAGCGTGGTGGATCAGCTCGAGGGCGCGAGTCACCACCTCGACGGACGTGACCCGGCCGAGCCGGATGTCGTCAGCGGTCTGCCAACCGTCCGCTTGCTCGATGTCCACGGCCTCAGCTCCCGCCCTACGGTCGGCCATGGGACTCAGCGGCCGCCTCCACCTCCCGCTCCTCCTCGTCGGCGACCCGGGTCTCTCGTTCCACGTCGATCGACTGGCCCAGGACGTAGTACAGGATGCCGGCGACAGGCAGGCCGATGAACATCGAGATGTCACCGCCGTTG
>JBBSET010000039.1:0-37322 GCA_038239485.1 Propionibacteriales bacterium | reverse complement strand
GTTGGTGAACACCAAGGTGTTCGCATAGCTGAGCTCCCGGCACTGAGCTGTGCGCGGCGCCGGTGGGGGTGGCTTGGCCGGTGCGGTCGTGGGTGTGGTGGCGCTCGTACCGGTCGACCCGGTGGGATCGGTGACCGTCGCACTGTCCGTGCTCGATGTCGACGACGCGTTGGGGGTTGACGAGCCCCCACAGCCGGTCAGGATCAGTGCCGCGGCGACCGCGACCCCCAACCCGGTCAGGCGCCGGTGACCCCGGCCGGCCGGCCGATACGCCCCGTCGCGCCCTGGCGGAAGGAGCACGTGCTGTACGGACATCTGGCCCACTGTAGGTGAGTCGCCGACCGGCACCCGGCAGCCACGAGCGTGTTAGCCTGATCGGACCATGCTGGTTGACGTGCGCGGACTCCTTCTTATCCGCCGCGGCGAGGTTCGCTGAGCCGGACCCCTCGTCGCGGAGTTGGTGCTGCTCCGGTGACATGACGCCCCATTCGTCCCCAGCATCGTGAAAGCAGCCCCCATGGCCTTCCATCCGCAACAGCCCAGCGGTATGCCGTTCGAGCGCTACCGCCCTTTCACCCCGATCGACCTCTCCGACCGGACCTGGCCGACCAAGACCATCACACGAGCACCCCGTTGGTGCGCCGTCGACCTGCGCGACGGCAACCAGGCCCTGATCGACCCGATGGGACCCGACCGCAAACGCCGGATGTTCCAGCTGCTCGTCGCAATGGGATACAAGGAGATCGAGGTCGGGTTCCCGGCGGCCAGCCAGACAGACTTCGACTTCGTCCGGCGGATCATCGACGACGGCGTCATCCCTGACGACGTCACGATCCAGGTCCTGACCCAGGCCCGCGAGGAGCTGATCGAGCGCACCTTCGACGCGGTCCGCAGCTCCCGGCAGGCGATCGTCCACCTCTACAACTCGACGTCGACGCTGCAGCGCCGGGTCGTCTTCGGCCTGGACCGCGACGGCATCCGCGACATCGCCGTCCGCGGTGCCCAGATCTGCCAGAAGCTGGCTGAGGACATCGGCGATACCGACATCTCCTTCGAGTACTCACCGGAGTCCTACACCGGGACAGAGCTCGAGTTCTCGGTCGACGTCTGCAACGCCGTCAACGACGTCTGGCGGCCGACGCCCGACCACCCGGCGATCGTCAACCTGCCGGCCACCGTCGAGATGGCCACGCCGAACGTCTACGCCGACTCCATCGAGTGGATGCACCGCAACCTCGCCTACCGCGACTCGGTCGTCTTGTCGCTGCACCCGCACAACGACCGGGGCACCGCTGTCGCCGCGGCCGAGCTCGGGTACCTGGCCGGCGCGGACCGGATCGAGGGCTGCCTGTTCGGCAACGGCGAGCGGACCGGCAACGTCTGCCTGGTCACCTTGGGACTGAACCTGTTCAGCCAGGGAGTCGACCCGATGATCGACCTCTCCCACATCGACGAGGTCCGCCGCACCGTCGAGCACTGCAACCAGCTCCCCGTCAACGAGCGCCACCCGTACGGTGGAGACCTGGTCTACACCGCCTTCTCCGGCTCCCACCAGGACGCCATCAAGAAGGGGCTCGAGGCACTCGAGCGCCAGGCCGACGCCGACCGCATTCCCGTCTGCGAGGCCGTCTGGGAGGTGCCGTACCTGCCGATCGACCCCAAGGACGTCGGCCGATCGTACGAAGCTGTGATCCGGGTCAACTCGCAGTCCGGCAAGGGCGGGGTGGCCTACATCCTGAAGGCTGAGCACAAGCTCGAGCTGCCTCGCCGACTCCAGATCGAGTTCAGCCGCGTGGTCCAGGAGCTCACCGACACCGAGGGCGGTGAGATCTCCGGCGACGAGATCTGGGCGGCCTTCCAGGCGGAGTACCTGAACCGGCGTACGCCGCTCGAGCTGAACTCCGTCCACACCTCGTCAGCAGCCGGCGAGCGGGACGCCCTCATGGTGAACGTCTACGTCGACGGCGAGCGGCACACGCTGGAAGGTGTCGGCAACGGGCCCATCGCCGCCTTCGTGTCGGCGATCGGTGGGATCGGCTTCGACGTCCGGGTCCTCGACTATGCCGAACACGCCCTGTCGTCGGGTGGGGACGCGATCGCCGTGGCCTACGTCGAATGCGCCGTCGGCGAGGAGCTCCGGTGGGGGGTCGGCTTCGATCCCAATATCGTGACGGCCTCTCTCAAGGCCGTCATCTCCGCGGTCAACCGGTCCCCGCGAGAATGCAACGCCTAACCCGACCCCGCACCGACCAGTCGGTCGTGCTCAACACGATGAACGGGTTGCCTCGAGAGCCAGTGCGAACTTTATGTGCCTGTTTGACCACGTTGCGTAGTTTAGAGGGCTATTCTCCACCTACATACCTGCTTGAGCAGCCGGTGCCGGTCCGCCGGCTGCGCCTGAGTCGTTGGGAGCCTTCCATGTACAGCAGTCCTGTCCTACTCGATGTCCGCGAAGAGCTCGGCGCGGGCATCACCAGCCTGATCGCCGCCGTGGTCCGCGGCACCGAGCGTGATGACCTCGATGCCGCGGCCCACACGCTGAACCGCAAGCTGGCGCGCAACGGCATCCGGGCGGACAACAACTGGTGCCGGGGTGTCCTCGAGAGGCTACGACGCGGCGACCCGGTGACCATCGAAATGGAGTGACGACCCGCACGCGTCCCCCGAGTCGCAGCTGCTCAACCGGCGTGGTCGCCGTCGGCCGATGCGATGCACGCAGTGCCGACCCGGACGAAGCCGACGCCCTCGTAGACCCTGGCAACATCGTCGGACTGGGCTGAGCAGAACACCGTCGTCGCACCACGGGCGAGCGCGTCGGCCGCCAGCAGGTAGGTGACCTGGGCAGCCAGACCGCGCCGGCGGTACGCAGGCAGCACCCCCACGCCGGCGATCTCCGCCACGCCGGCGACCGGCGAGTAGCTGCCTCCGCCGACCGGGCCTGCGTCGGGCGCGAAGGCTGCGGCCGTCGTCAGCTCACCGGCGTCGATCCGCGCCACGACGCTCTCGGTGATGGCGGCGAAGGGGGAGTCGAGGCTCGCGTCGCGCGACTCGGTGCCCTCGTCCCCGACGGCGGTGCCCCCGGCCGAGAAGGCGGCAGACACCGCCGCGCGGGAGGCGACGAGAACGTCACGCTCGTCGCTGCTGAGGATCCGCGCGTGAGCGGCGTTGCCACGCGGCGCACCGTCCAGCACGAGGAGCGGGCACTGCTCGACCCTCACGCCGGCCGCCTCGACGGTGGCGGCCAGGTCCGGCGCCGCCTCACCCACCCACTCGATCGACTGCGGCACGGCCAGCTCGCGTTGCCGTGCAAGCACCAGCTCGACGTCGGCGACGGTCACCGGCGTGGTCTGCCGTCTGGCCGGCCGCGCGTAGTAGGGCCAACCCGACCTGGCTACGAAGAGCGTGAACGGCCCTATCTCCTCGGTATCGGCACGCAGGCGCGGCACGGCGTCGTAGTAAGTGTCGAGTCGGTCGATGAGCGCGTGGTCGGTCATGGCGAGGAGCATGTCAGTGCCTGGTACCGGCGTACCAACGGTTTTGGTGCGAGAGACGGAGCACACTGGACACATGACCAGCGCAGCTGCGGACGGTTCCGACGCTGACGATCACCCCCGGCGATTCGAGATCGTGGTGGTGTGCACGGCCAACATCTGTCGATCGCCGATGGCGGAGCACCTGCTGCGTGGACTCCTCGCGCCAGACCGAGCGGTGACGGACCACCCGCGCTTCGAGGTGAGCAGCGCTGGCGTACGTGCCTTGGACGGCGCCGAGATGGACCCTCCCGCGGCCGCCGAGCTGCGTCGCCTCGGCGGCGACCCCAGCGGCTTTCGTGCTCGCTCGTTCACAGCCAAGCTCGGCGAGCAGACCGATCTCATCCTCACGGCCACGAGCGACCACCGTCGGATGGTGCTGGAGGAGGTGCCCCACGCCCTCCACCGAACTTTCACCCTGCTGGAGCTCGCCAACTTGGTCTCGACGGTGGACGCCCTGAGCGCCGGCGCTGGTGACCCGGCGAAGACGGTCCAGCTCGCTGCCGCCCATCGCGGCGCCGCGCGGATCGAGAACTACGACGTCGAGGACCCGTACGGCCGGCCGGCGGCCGCACACCGACTGACAGCCGAGCGGATCCTGGCCGCCTGCCGCAGCATTGCAGTCGGCCTCGCGCCGCCGACCGACTGAGGCGCGCCTTACCGACAGCTGGTCGGCGATACCGAGCTGATCCCGCTGCCGGGTAGGCCAGGGGTGACACTCACGTCAGCGGTGGCCGCCTGCTCGAGGCCGCTTGTGACGTCGAACGTCAAGGTGTCCGACTGTCCGGGCGCCAGGTCGATGGTCTGAGCGGCCACCGGGCGACCGTCCTGCACCATCGGTGCGGAGATCAAGGTCTTGCCGTTGATCATCGGGTGTTCGATCCGGCCTCCGGTCGGCGCGTAGAGCAAGACGTTGGTGCGGATCGAGCCAGGCTTGGCCCCGAGCCCGGGTCCGATCACCGAGACTGGCAGCGTCGCCGCGTCGGCCGGCGCCTTCGACGACATCGTGACCGTCACGGCCAGGCTCTGGACGCCGTTCATCGCACAAGATGTCGAGTCGACCGCGACGTGATAGCCGAGGTAGTAGTCCATCTTTGCTCCGGTGCCGTCGTTCAGGTAGACGCCGATCTGGGGTGACGGGGTGACCGCGGCTGGCAGGGCGCCGGAGACCGCCGTTGGTCGCATGACCGCCTCCTCACGGCGGTGGTCGGACCAGATAAGGATGCGGTGGTCCCCGGCGGCTCGGCGCAGACCCGAGAAGACGGCGGCCGGGTCGCCCTGGCCGGACACCACGCCCTCGAAGACCCTTCGGGCGGCATCGGCGAAGTACGTGTTCTGCTTGCTGGTGTTGGGCTGGTCCAGGTAGATCTGGCTCAGAAGCAGCTGGACCGCATTGCCGGCTGTCAGGTTCTGCTTGTCACCCAGAGCGATAGGACCCGTGCCGCCGAGGAGGTAGGACAAGGCCACCGGGTCTGTCGAGAGCACGCCGTCGACGGTCTGCCCGGTCGCCCGCCGCCACATCGCCTGCGCCAGCTGGGCGGTCCGGGGGAAGTTCGGGGTGAAGTTGATGTCCGCCGCGAAGACACCGAGCTTGGTGCTGAACAGCGCCTTCTCGTTGTGGGTGAGCGGCAAGATGTTGCGCGTGTAGTGGCCGAGAGCCCCGGCTGTACCCTGTCGGCCCAGCGTGACGACCCCGTGGTTCGCCGTGATCGTCGCCACAGCGCCAGGAATTCCTCCAGTCGCCCTGATCTCTGCGTTGTTCTGGAAGAGCACCAGGTACGTTCGCTTCCCGTCGGCGCCGAGCATCGGCGGCAGCAGGTCGGCGGCCTTCGACGCGCTGCTCGTGACGGCGCTGACCGTGGCCAGCTTCGCCTCGACCTGGGCGACCGGCCGGGCGATAGGTGCCATCAACGAGCCGGTACTGATGGACCTGACCGTGGTCAGGTCCTGCGACAGCGATGTGTCGGCGCGGGCGAGCAGGGGTGCGAGCCGCTCGATATCGGCCAGCTTGACGACGCCGTTCGACGGCTGGAGGCCGCCCGCCGACAGCCTGGTGCTCGCGTCGACCAAGGTCGGCAGCACCCCCTGAGCGACCTGGTCGACCACGTCGGCGACGGTACGGATGGCTGTCACGTCGTTGCCGATGAAGGGAGTCTTGCTGGCGAGCCACCACACGGGGCCGCCGGTGTCTCGTTGAGCGGCGAGGGTGGACTTCTGCGCGGCGTAGAGGGCGTCCGCGGCTCCCGTGGAGTCACCCGCGGCGACGGCCGTCGTCAGCTCCTTGAAGTGGCGGCTGGCATCCCTCAGCGCATTGCGGGCCTGCATCGCCTGGTAGACGCTGAACGCGACGACGAGGATGACTGCGGCACCCGCGAGCAGAAGACCTCGGATGACCTCGCGGATGATGCGCCGGCGCCGGCGCAGCCGACGCGCGGCGGAGTGGTGGTCCGAATGTGACACGCTCAACCCTTACCGCCCATCCGGATGCTCGACCTCGACGCCGCACGCTTCAGGCACCACGGCCTGCTAGTGGACAGTGAGGCCCTGCGACCCGACCTGGGGCGCGGCCCAGTGCGAGCAGTTCGTCGGCAGATAGGTCGCCTCGACGGTGTAGTGGCTCGCCTTCAGGTCGCGGGGAAGGTTGAAGGTCGCCACTCCGTTGTCGAGTCGCGCCACGAGCTGTTGGCTGGCTCCGCTGCCGTCCGTGGGCTGGATCGTCAGGTTCGCGAACCCCTTGGGGGCGCCGCCGGCCTGGGTCTGCAGGCGTACGGTCGCTGAGTTCGCCGCGCCGGCACGCACGCTGGTCGTCTCCAGATGCAGTGTTGTCGCGGTGTAGACCGACCCGGGGTAGGTGCCGCATTGGGGACCCTGAGGATTCGTCGGACCGGTGGCCGGCGGCGTATAGGCGGGCCAGACGGGTACGCTGTATGCCGTCTCGAACCCCGTCTGGAAGTTCGTCCCCGCCCCCCACGCGACGACCGCGGCGATCATGACGAAAGCGATCGCGCCGGCAATCGTGAACTGCCTCTTCATACGTTCCCCATCCGGGTGTTTGGTCACACTAAGTATCCGTAATAGTACGCTAAGTTATCTGCGGGTAGGGGGAGACCGCGCAACCCGGCATGATGGGTAGCGTGAAAGAGTTGTCCGTCTCCCGGTTCGGCCTGGGGCTCGCCGCGCTCGGTCGGCCCAGCTACATCACGCTCGACCACGGCGAGGTGCTCGGCGCTGACCGTTCGGTCGAGATCCTGCGGCATCGGGCCTGGGATGTGCTCGACGCCGCCTACGCGGCCGGGATCCGCCACGTCGACGCGGCGCGGTCGTACGGGCTGGCCGAGGACTTCCTGGCCTCCTGGCTGGCCGCACGCCCCTTTGCCGCCGACGTGGTCGTGTCGAGCAAGTGGGGTTACCGCTACGTCGGCGACTGGCGGGTCGAGGCCGAGCTCCACGAGATCAAGGACCATTCGGTGGTGGCCTTTCGGCGGCAGTGGGCCGAGACGGCCGCCCTGCTGGGTGACCGGGTCCGCCTCTACCAGGTCCACTCGATCACGCCGGACTCACCCGCGCTGACTGACCGCGGGCTGCTCGACGAGCTTGCCGCGCTGCGCGACAGCGGGGTGCGCGTCGGCCTGTCGACGAGCGGGCCGGACCAAGCCAGCGTCCTACGCGAGGCTCTCGCCGTCACGGTCGGTGGCACCGCACTCTTCTCCGCGGTCCAGGCCACCTGGAACCTGCTGGAGCCGTCCGTCGGACCCGCGTTGGCGGAGGCGTCGGACGCCGGCTGGTGGGTGATCGTCAAGGAGGGGTTGGCGAACGGGCGGCTGGCCGGACGGGCGGCCCCGGCCTCGCTATCGACGACCGCGTCCGAAGTCGGCGGCACCTCAGACGCGGTGGCCCTCTCCGCCGCTCTGGACCTGCCTAGCCGGCCGACGGTGCTGTTGGGCGCAGTTTCCGCGGCCCAGCTGACCAGCAACCTGGGTGCGCTGCGGGTCGACGGGTCAGCTGTCGGAGACCGGCTTCTGGCGCTCGCGGAACCGGCAGCGAGCTACTGGGACGAGCGGTCGTCCTTGCCCTGGCACTAGCAGCGGCGAGACCTCACGGCGCCTACGGCGACGGGGTGTCGACCCCGATGCCGCGGAGACGGCGACGTTTCCCGAGCCGGCGGCCGGGGGGAGTTGGAGGTTCGGGGGCGTATCCGTAACCGTAGGCGTACCCGTAGCTGTCAGCGCCTCGCTCGGGGGCCATGTTGAGCACGCAGCCCAGTACTCGGGCATCCACGGAGACCAGTCGTTGGTGCGCCTCGGCCAGCTGGTCCTTCGTTGTCTTGTTACACCGCACGACCATGATGGCCCCGTCGCCCTGGGCTGACAGGAGCGCTCCGTCGGTGACCGGAAGCAGCGGGGGAGCGTCGATGATGGTGATGTCATAGGCAGCGCGGGCCTTGGCCAGCACCGTCCCCATCGCCATGGACTGCAGCAGCTCGGCGGGGTTGGGCGGGGTACTGCCGCTGGTGATGACGTGCAAGCCGTCATTTCCCCAGGGCTGGATGGCCTCCTCGAGCTCCACGTTGCCGATCAGGACGGTGGTCAGCCCGACGGTCGGCTCCAGGTGCAGGTACTCGGGCAGACGCGGGCGTCGGAGGTCGCCCTCGATGAGCAGGACCTTCTGGCCCGCCTGGGACAGTGTGATGGCCAGGTTCACGGCCGTGGTCGACTTGCCCTCCTCGGGGAGTGCGCTGGTCACGACGACGACCTTGGAGTCCTTGTCGACGTCGACGAACTGCAGGTTGGTCCGGAGCACTCGGAAGGCCTCCACCCTGGCCGCGTGCAGGTCCAGCTCGGTCACGAGCGGCTGCTTGGCAGCTCGGGAGTCGTACCGGACCGAGCCGAGCATCGCCGCACCCATCGTGCTGGCGATGTCCTCTGCGGACTTGATGCTCGTGTCGAGCGTCTCGCGGAGGACCGCTATCCCGATGCCCACCAGCAGTCCGAGGATGACCGCTAGCCCAAGGTTGCGGACGGGTTTGGGTGACACTGGAGACGTGGGGAGGCTCGCGGTATCGACAATGGTCGCCTTGATCGGCGAGGTCGACTTGCCGGGGGCCGTTTCAAGCTGTGCAACGAAGCCGGTGAACTCGGTCGACATTGCATCCGACAGCCGCTGTGCTTGCGCCGGTAGGGGGTCGGTCACGGTGATCTCAAGGATGACCGTGCCCGGTGTGACGCTGCTGGTCACCTCCGATGACAGCGCGAGTGCCGTTTCATGAAGGTGAAGCTTGTCGACGACACGCTGGGCCAGGTCCACGCCGGTGACAAGGTTGGCGTAAGACGCCACACGCTGCTCGGAGAACAAGCCGCCCTGGTAGGGATCTGACGAGGCTCCGCTGGGTGTTGAGACGAAGAGCTTCGACGTGGAGGCGTACTGGGGCGTGGTGCGAAGAGTCAGAGCCGCCGCAGCCGCCACGATCAGCAGCAGGCACACAGCGATGAGCTTCCACCGCCTGGTAACGATTCGGATGTAGTCGCGCAGTTCCACAGTGGATCTCTCCTTGAGGGCGAAGGCCAGATCCCAGCCGTCTGGGCAATCAACGGTCACTGGAAGTTATTTCGACCTAGAGTGATTACTCTACGTGAACGAACGGTGACAGTGAGCCTTGATGTCGAAGGTTCATCGGAACGCAATCCGAGGGGACCTCGTGCTCAGCAACAACAGCTTGCAGCGCCTCCGCGAGCGCCGGCGCATCCTGCTGACCGCATTCGACTCCGCTGCTTGGGCGATGGCACTGACCTTTGCCGTGCTGGCACGGATGGATTTCGACGCTCGCATGGTGCGGTGGGGGCCACTGGCGGCGTCGTGGTTCCTCGTCGTGACTGTCTACATTGCGCTGGCATGGCGGCAGCGTCTGCATCACGGCCGCGCCGAACTTGCCAGCCTGGAGGAGATATTCACGCTCGGGTCGGTCATCGGCGGGAGCGGCGTCGTGCTGTTTGCGGTGAACGCCGCCCTCACCGATCCCTGGGTGCCTCGATCGGTCCCGCTGATGTCCATCTTCGTCGTCCTGGTCATTACCGGTGGCTGCCGGGCGGTCTGGCGTGTGTCGGACGAGGTGGATCGGCGGTTCCGACCGATGGACAACTCCGTGCCGGTTCTCATCCTCGGAGCCGGAGATGGCGGCCGCCAACTGATCCGCTCCATGCGCCGGGCCGCCGAGAGAGGTTGGAACAAGCGGGCGACAGACGTGAGCTGGGAACCGGTAGGACTGTTGGACAACGACCTGAGCAAGCGACACCTACGGATCTATGGCGTCCCTGTCCTCGGAACGGTGGCAGATCTCCAGACGGTTGCTCGGGCTGTCGGTGCTTCCGTGCTCGTGGTGGCGATTCCCAGTATCGGGGCAGCGGCGCTGCGCACGGTAACCGAGGCGGCGCTCGCCTCCGGGCTGACCGTGAAGGTGCTGCCAGGTGTCAGTGAATTGCTGGACGGTCGCGTCGACATCACCTCAGTGCGTGACATCAATATGGAGGACATCCTGGGTCGTCACCAGGTGGAGACGGACGTGGAATCGATAGCGAGCTGCGTCACCGGCCGCCGAGTGCTGGTCACTGGAGCGGGAGGATCGATCGGATCCGAACTCTGTCGCCAGCTCCACAAGTACCATCCATCTGAGCTCATCATGCTCGACCGCGACGAGTCCGCACTGCACGCGGTACAGCTGTCCATCCACGGCAGAGCCATGCTCGACTCCAGTGACATCGTGCTGGGCGACATCCGCGACGGGCAGTTCGTCGAGACGTTGTTCAGAGCCAGAAAGCCGCAGGTCGTCTTCCATGCCGCGGCACTCAAACACCTGCCGCTGCTCGAGCAGTACCCTTCCGAGGCTGTCAAAACCAATATCTGGGGCACCCTGACGGTGCTCGAGGCGGCCCGTGACAACGACGTGGAGACCTTCGTCAACATCTCGACGGACAAAGCGGCCGACCCGTGCAGCGTCCTTGGCTACTCGAAGCGGATCGCCGAGGGGCTGACGGCGTCGATAGCCGTGCAATCCTCGGGGACGTATCTCAGCGTGAGGTTCGGCAACGTGCTCGGTAGTCGCGGCTCCGTCCTGGTGTCCTTTGCCGCCCAGGTCGCCGCCGGAGGGCCGGTCACCGTCACCGACCCGGACGTCACCCGGTTCTTCATGACCGTGCGTGAGGCGGTGGAGCTGGTCATTCAGGCCGCGGCGATCGGCCGGGACGGTGAGGCGCTCGTCCTCGACATGGGCAAGGCCGTGCGCATCGATGACGTTGCACGACAGCTGATCAACATGTCCGGACGGCCCTGTGACATCGAGTACACCGGTCTTCGCGCAGGAGAGAAACTCCATGAGCTGCTCTTAGGCGCAGGGGAGCCAGATGAGCGTCCAATCCACCCGCTTGTGTCGCACGTGCAGGTGCCTGGATCGAACGGACTCAATGTGCTGCTCCTCGACCCTTCGGACTCTCCGACGACGCTAGTCGCGTCGATGGCTGACATGTGTCTGACCATGGGTGAGGAAGTTGCACAGCTCTCCCCCCACGGCACCGTGTGATGACCACCGAATGCTGAATACTGTAGGTTGCCGCACCCGCGTACTGCATGTGGTTGGAGAGTCGACTTTCGGCGGAGGCGCCAAAGTCATCCAGGCCATCGCGAATGCGGCTGTGCTAGAGGGATACTCGGTTGACATTCTGACCACTGACCAGCGGTTCCAGGAGACGCTGCGAGACAGAGGTGTGGGAGTCGTCGACCTCGACGTCATCCGCCGCCCGATCAGGCCACTGGCTGACCTGGCCGGATTGTTGCGACTGAGGAAATTTCTCCGCTCGAACAGGTACGCGATCGTGCACACGCATACCACCAAAGGCGGGATAGTTGGGCGAATCGCCGCGCGGCTGGCCGGGGTGCCGTTGATCGTCCATACCGTCCACGGGCTCCCGTTCCACGAGGGTTCAAGGCGCAGCACCAAAATCGCCGCCATGACGATAGAGCGAATAGCGTCAATGTTCGGCGACGTCGTGATCACGGTCAGCGATGTCAATGCCAGGGTTCTCAGCAGTCGACGCGTATGGGGCGCCGCTCGGGTCATGTCCATACCGAATGGCGTGCCTGACCCGCATCAACGAAGTTTTCGTCCGCGCGCCGACATTCGTTCGGACTGGCTTGCGGACGCCGACGACGTCCTGATCATCTGCCCGGGCAGGCTGGCGCCCCAGAAAGGTCTCGAGTATCTGATCGAGGCGATGAGCCTCGTGACACGAGATCAGACAGCCGGCGTGAAATGCCTCATCGTCGGCGATGGGCCCCTGATGCATGACCTGACTCAGATGATAAAGGACCGACACCTCACACATACAGTCACGTTGACCGGATTCTGCTCGGATGTCGAGGAACTGGTGTTCGCGAGTGACATTGTCGTGCTTCCCTCAGTCCGCGAGGGACTTTCAATCGCGCTACTCGAGGGGCTGGCTTCCGGAACCCCCGTCGTGGCAACATCCATTGCTGGAAATCTCGAGGCGATCGGCGACAGTGGGGCCGCGACGGTACCCACTGCCGACCCTGCTCGTCTCGCCCAGGAGATTCGCAGGCTCTTGAGGTCGCCTTCGCTTCGCGGCATCGTCGGCGCTGCTGGGCGAGCTCGCTACGAGGAAAGCTATCGGCTCGCCACGATGACCGACGCGTATTTGGAAGCGTATCGCCGATACCGGGTGTCGACATGACCGCCGTCGTTCGAGCGGCCACATCCTCGGACATGGCGACCATCGTCGCGCTGCACGCCCAAGCATTTCCGACCAACTTCATGAGCCTCCTCGGAGAACGCTTCCTGAGGTGCTATTACGAGCTGACGCTCAGCACGACTGACGGCATCCTGCTGGTAGCGGTTGCGGAGGGCGAGACGGTCGGGTTCGCAGCCGGCTCCACTCGCCCGGGTCAGCTCTACGCTGGTATCCGTCGGCAACAAGGCGCAATGTTCCTCGCGATCCTGCCTGCCCTCGTGCGTCGGCCGACACTGTGTCTCAGGCTCCTGCAGAGGTACTTTCAGGCCGGTCAACGCGCCAGCGTGAAGCTGCGCTCGTGCGGAGCCGAGCTCGCCTCACTAGCAGTCTCTCCGAAGTTCCGTGGGCGCGACCACGGCACATCGCTTGTGCTGCGCTTCGGGGACCTCGCGCACGGTCGCGGCCGGAATCAGATGTACGTTCTGACACCGCGCGATGACAACCGGCTGGTCATCACGTTCTACGAGAGGCTTCAGTTCACCGCGGACTCTGAGGTCGGTCCACCGTCGCGGCCGATGCTCAGGCTTGTCTGCGATCTGGCTCGCAGAGCCGATGAGCCGGCCGTCCGAGCAGTCGATCATGACTGACGTCGTCCCGTTCTTCGTCCCAAACCTCGACGGCAAAGAGCGGGCCAACTTGCTTGAGGTCGTCAACTCGGGATGGCTCACCACGGGTGGCGTCGTGGCTCGTTTCGAGACTGAGTTCGCCGATGCGGTGGGTGCCAAGCACGCCGTAGCGGTGAACTCGTGCACGGCGGCTCTTCAGCTGGCGCTCAAGGCGTGGGGAGTCGGCCCCGGGGACGAGGTCATCGTCCCGACCATGAGCTTCGCCTCCGCGGCCGAGGTCGTCATGCACCTTGGGGCAACGCCGGTTCTCGTCGACTGCGATCCCGCGGATCTCTGCCTCGATGCTCGGCTCGTGACGGAAGCTGTTACCAGGAGAACCCGAGCGGTTATGCCGATGCACTATGGAGGGCAACCCTGTGAGATGGATGGCATCCTGGCGGTGGCCGAGGCTCGGGGCCTGGCCGTAGTCGACGACGCCGCCCATGCGTTTCCCGCGTCCTATCGCGGTGCCCCGATCGGGTCTATCGGCGATGCGACCTGCTTCTCGTTCTACGCGAACAAGACACTCACGACCGGCGAGGGCGGCATGGTCACGACCAATGACGAGAGCCGCGCCGAACGCATCCGCACGCTGAGCCTGCACGGGCTGTCTAGGTCTGCCTGGTCAAGGTTCGACATCAAGAAGTCATGGGACTACGACATCGTGGAACTCGGCTACAAGGTGAACCTCACCGACCTCGCTGGCGCGCTTGGGCTCGCCCAGCTCGAGCGGGCTGAGCACTTGAGGGGCCTGCGCGCGGAGGCCGTCACCTTCTATAACCATCTGCTGGCCCCGATCCCATGGATGACGCCGCTGAGGCGTCGAAGCGATGTGGTCTCGGCCGATCACCTGTATGTGGTCCTGCTTCCCGAGGACACGGCCGCCGACGAGCGGGACCGGATCCTGTGGGAGCTACGTGCGCAGGGGATCACCGGCAGCGTTCATTACAAGCCGCTGCATATGCAGCCCCTGCTCGAGGAACGCTATGCATACCGGCCGGAGGATCTGCCGGTCTCGGCCGGCTTGTTCTCGAGAATGATCTCCCTCCCCCTCTTTCCGGACATCACGCAGGCCCAGATCGCCAGAGTCGTGGATGCAGTCAAAGCGATCGGAGGCCCCGCGCGCTCATGAAACGTGTCGTGGACGTGGTGTGCTCGCTGGTCGGCCTCGTAGTATGCCTTCCCCTCCTCGCTG
The DNA here is from genome assembly GCA_038239485.1 of Propionibacteriales bacterium. Classification (GTDB taxonomy): domain Bacteria; phylum Actinomycetota; class Actinomycetes; order Propionibacteriales; family Nocardioidaceae; genus DASQEH01. Next base: position 23,197 of record JBBSET010000039.1, on the reverse strand, counting down.
TCGCGGCCATCGCGATCCGTCTCGAGTCGGATGGCCCGATCATCTTCCGACAGCAACGTGTAGGTCGTGGCGGGTCGATCTTCACCATCATGAAACTGCGAACGATGACTGCAACAGCACATGGACGATCGCTGACTGTCGGCGCCGATCGTAGGGTCACAAAAGTCGGCCATGTTCTCAGGGCCGCCAAGATCGACGAGCTTCCCCAGCTGCTGAATGTGATCGCTGGATCGATGAGCATCGTCGGCTATCGACCGGAAATACCGTGCTACGTGGCGCTGTGCTCGCCAGCCTATACCCCGCTGCTGAGCTATCGACCGGGGCTTACCGACCCCGCCTCGATTGCATATATCAAAGAGGCATCACTTCTGAGCGGGGCAGTCGACCCGGAGGCCATGTATATCGAGGAGATACTCCCTCGGAAGATCGCACTGAGCTTGGCATATGCCCAGACTGCGACATGGAAAAGCGATGTCGGCATCATTGCCCGCACATTCACTCATTTGTTCGACCGTGCCAGTCATTCGAGCGGGGACGATCAATCATGAAATGGCGTCGGCTCCCACGCCAGGTATATGTCGACCTGGTGAGGCGAAGATCAACAGTGAGAGTGACGCAGGCAGTCCCTGCGACAATGTCCGAGCATCCGATCTTTCTTGTCGGAGTTTATCGCTCCGGGACCACGCTACTTCGTTACACGATCGACAGCCATCCGAGGATTGCATGCCCCCCCGAGTCAGATTTCATGCTTCATCTGGTGTCGCTGCTCAAGGATCAACGGGCCATGGTCGGACTGGACTCGATGGGGTTCGACCGTGAGCACGTCGAGCAACGGATCGAGGGGCTGGGCGCCTACTTCTTCGAGAACTACGCACGGTCGGCTGGCAAGGCGCGGTGGGCGGACAAGTCACCGTCGTACGTCGACGCCCTTCCGCACCTCGTCGAGATCTTTCCGGAGGCTCAGTTCGTCACCATCCACCGGCACCCGCTCGATCAAGTGCATTCGCACACCAACGGCGGCACTGTCCTCCACCACCCGATCCGGCCATTCTGCCGCCGGAACGAGGACATCCGGGTCGGGGCTACACGCTATTGGGTGGACAAGACTGAGATCCTGGTGGACTTCGATGAGACCAGCGAGGCCTCGTACGCAATCAGATACGAGGAGCTGTGTAGCTCTCCCGAAGCCGTGCTCATCGAGATCCTCAGCTTCCTTGGAGAGAAGTGGGACCCCGCAGTCCTTTCTTTCAACCAGCACCCACACGACGTGGGAATGGAGGCTGCCAGCACGCGGGCGGCCAACGGTTTCAGGGCCAGCAGCGGTAACTACTCAGGGTGGCCGCCCGAGATTCTGGAAGCCTGTTCGGCCATCGCCAAGCCCACAGCCGCGAAAGTCGGCTATCGGCTATGAGAGCCAGAACGCCGGAGCCGCGAGGGCGCTGCATGCGCGTAGCCTTCCTGACGTACGCGCCGAGATCCGGGTCCACCCATCTGGCCAGCATGATCTCCACTGAGTTGCCGTCGCTTCTGGTGATGCCAGAGTTCCGGCTTCCTGAGTTCTTGATGGTTCTTGGTGACCAGGGAGTCTCACGGATGGGCACACGGCGACTGTTTGGCCTGCTCATGAGCGACGCACAACTGCGAACCAACCTCGGCCTTTCCGCTGAGACTCTCAGGCAGATAGCCGACCGTGTGTCAGGGGACGGTGTTGCGGCTGCCCTGACCGAAGTCATCAAGGCTTATGCGCCGAGCTTCGACGAGGGTCGAGACCAGGTGCTGCTCAAGCTCGGACGATCTCTCGCTCTGGACGCCGTCGTCGAACGTACATTTCCGGGAGCCAAGTACATCCATTGCTACCGAGACGGCCGCGGCGTCGTGAACTCGCTGCTGCACACACAGAAGGTCTACTCCCGGGCCGAGACGATGGGGAGAGATGATTCCCTCTGGTCGGCCCGGCTGTGGCGACAGCACATGGAGATTGCCCGGCTTGCGCCCGCCAATGCCGAGGGGCGGGTACTCCACGTTCGCTATGAACGGTTGGTGAGCGACCCCGCAGAGGTCCTCGATGGCGTAGGTACCTTCCTGGAGCAGGCGGCGCGCCCACAGGCAGCACGTCAGTTCTCCGTGGGCACAACGGAGTCGTCGATACACCCTCTGGTCGGCGGGGCCGGAGTGAGCTCACGCAGGGACGCGTGGCGGTCGGAGCTGGGTCGCCGCGACGCGGTCGTGGTCGAATGGATGGCGCGTCGTGAGCTGAGCAAATGGGGATACGGGCCCTGTGCCCAGCTCATGTCTGCGACAAGGTCCGACGTCTGGCGGTTCGTGGGGCTGGCGGGTATTCGGCATATCCGCGTTCTCTCGAGGCATGCGGCCACGCGGGCGTGGCGTTACCGCCGGCGACTCGACGAGGTGGTTCGGCACCTCGTCGTCCAGCGTCAGGTTCATCGCGCGATCGTGAGGCATAAGTCATGAGCCACGCTGCCGCTGGCCAAGTGGGCTCCGTGCGGGTCCGTTCGTCGGGCCTGGGGCTCGGACCGATGCACTTCTTCGCGTTTCTCCTGCCTTGGATACCTCGGCCTACAGCGGGCGGCTTGTCAGCGGGACTCGCGCCGGCTGCCACGATCGTTATCGTGTTGCTTTTCGTGCTCAAGCTGGCGGCGGTCTCCAATCTCAGCGCCAAGCTTCGCAGGGCAGCCTCGGCCTACATCGTTGTGAGCATCCTTATCATCGTCTGCCTACTGCTGAAAGTCTTCTGGTACCAGGAACCCATCGAGTTCCCCTACCTGGCCGGACGTGCTCTCGTCGTGGTTGTCACGTTCGTCTGCTTCATGTGGATGGCGCTCACCCCAGGCTGCGTCCCGAGGGTCTTCAGGAGCTTCCTGCTCGGCTACCTCCTCCTCTCCTGTCTGATGATCGTGGTCGGTATCACCGGCGTCGGGGTTTTCGAGGCCGTCCGTCCGAGTCGCAACTACGGCTTCACCTTCTACAAGACCGCGGGAGTGCCTCGCAGCTATGGGGAGCTCGCCATCATGGGTTGCATCGCGTGGTCGTACCTGCTGGTCTTTCGCACGACCATGAGGCGCTCCTTCTGGCTTGTCAGTATGTGCCTGGTCGCTCTGTCGTTCTTGGTCGGACAGTCCAGGACCGGGCTCATTGCCTGGGCCTGCGTGACGGTCGCGTTCTTGGTGCTTGCTCGGAGCTCGACGCTCGTCTTGCTGAGGCCGGCCTACGTGGCGATCTGCTCGACGGCATTCGTGGCAGGCGTGGCGCTGACACACTTCCAGGACACCTGGCTGGTTCAGGCTGTCGTGGGTCAGAAGACCCTCGCCAACAACGTCGACGACAGACTGGGACAGTTCACGTTAGGACTGGAGACGATCGTTCACCAGAACCTCTTTAGTGCGCTCTTCGGATACCCTCGGGCCGCCTGGGCGGCCGACACCCAGGCGCGGTTCGGCGCTCCTGTCGAACTTCACAACCACCTCCTGTCAACGGTGGTCTTCTTCGGACTAGCCGGCGGACTGCTCTTCCTGTTTCTGATGTATTTCGTCCCTTTGTGGCTTGTTGCCGGTCAGACGCGGCAGATCCGCGATGGACTGTTCCTAGGCCTCGGTGGGCTCGGCGCGATACTTTCGCTGCAGTTCTATGAGGGTTTCTTCTCACCCGTGGTCTGTCTGCTGATGGGCGGGTGCTGGGCGTCGCTCTTCGCGTCGCCCGACGAGGAAGTGCCGCCGATCCGAGCGCGACCCGTCGACGCCGGGCACTCGAGGCACTCCGGTGCGCACGTGTGAACGCCTCGCTCTGCCTAGCCGTCCAACCGCCGGAGCAGACGAAGATGAGGGCGCAGACTGGGCAGTGTGGTGATGCCGAGACGACGGTAGGTGTAGACGGCCAGCCAGGCCCAGGCTAGTGAGCTCACCGCGGCTGCTGAGATGGCCAGCGCGACAGTCCCGAGGAGCTGCGCGGCGACGATGCCCAGCACCAGTCGCAGAGCGATCGACAGCCACTGAATCCTGGCGAGTATGCCCTCCGATCCGGCCATCACCATCAGGGCGCTGCACATCCCGGTGAGGACGTTCGTCACCGAACCAAGAGCCAGGATGAACAGGATCGTGGCCCCCGAGCCGAAGCCGTGACCGAAGACGAGAGTGAGGGTTCGCTCTGGGAAGATCAGCACGGGTACGAGGAAGACACCGGAGAGGACGGCAGCGCTGGTTGCGCCTGCTCGGACAAGTTCCTGGAGCCGTGACTGCGAGCCGCGGGCGATTTCGCGCGCCAGGGCGGGTGTGAAGACCACCTGCAGGACGGTGAGTGGGATGGCCACAGTGAACGCCAGGCGTTGTGCGGCTGAATATTCCGAAAGCTGCGTCGCGGACAAGACGACCCCCGCGATCCAGACTTCCACGTTGACAGCGGTGAAGGCGGCCACCTGCGCACTGGCGACCCGCCAGTTCCGCGCAATGAGGGTTCGCAGCCCGACTGCACGCGGGCCTCTGCTGGGGCGCCCCCAGAGCCGCTCTACTCGCCGCTTGGCCGCGATCACCGGCGCGAGATAGCTGGCGATCATGCAGGTGAGCACGAGCTGCAGGCTGGCATGCCGGGTCACGAGAACCAACGCCACCAAGAGGAAGCTTTGTAGCATCCCGATCAGGGCGCCCCCTGAGGCGCCCTCGAGGAGGCTGGCGAACCGGATGAACCCGAACCCCCGAAGGAAGCTCGCCCACAGCTTCTGGTGGCCGTTCGCCACGACGAGCAGGCCGACCTGGACCCCGAACAGAAACCCCACTCCCACCCCTCGCCCTTGAGCGACGAACAGAGCACACGAGATCGAGCCCGACACGAACGCGACGGCCGGAAGAAGGATGCTGTAGACCATCCGCGAGCCGAGTTGGAGCTCGTCGAGCCCTGGTTGGTCGCCGAGGTCGATGGTCGCCGCTTCCCTGAGGCCGGCCCGGTGCCAGCCCGCGAGGCCGACCTGTCCGAGGATCAGCGCCGCTGACGTCGTGAGCGCGAAGTACCCGAAGTCGTTCTTGCCCAACAGGCGGCTCGCGGCTGCGTTGGTAAGCAGGTATCCGGCTATCGCGAATCCGTATGAGGCCGCGAACCAGCCGGAGGCGTGGAACAACGAGGTCGAGCCCCGAGACGGTGCGCGGGCCTCCCCGGCCGCCAGATGGCGACCTGGCTCAGGTCGACGGGTGCCGAGGATGACGGCCCCTCCCGGGTTGTCTAACGTGCAGGGCGGTCGACGGAGTATCAAGTTGGCGCTGCTGCGGCGCGGCGGCCTGACCGAGCGCTGCCCGCTAGATGTTAGGTGATATCACTGATAGTACGCGAGTGTGTGCTTTTAGCGACCGGATCGCCGCCGTTCTGGAGACTCCGATCGGTAAGCGAGTGCGTGACTGGCAGGCACAATGAACCTGTGAACCTCTACCGTGACGAGGCGGTCGTCCTGCGCACCCAGAAGCTGGGCGAGTCCGACCGGATCGTCACGTTCCTGACCCGCAGCACCGGGCGGGTACGCGCGGTGGGCAAGGGTGTTCGTCGGACGTCGTCGAAGTTCGGGTCGAGGCTCGAGCCGTTCACCCACGTCGACGTCCAGTTCGCTCGGGGGCGAACGCTCGACATCGTGACCCAGGCGGAGACTCTGGCGCCGTTCGGGGAGGCGATCTCGCACGACTACGCCCGCTACACCGCCGGCACCGCGATGCTGGAGACCGCGGAGCGACTGGTTGCCGAGGAGATGGAGCCGGCGCTCCAGCAGTACCTGCTGCTCGTCGGTGCGCTGCGAGTACTCGCAGCGGGCGAGCGCGACTCGACGCTGGTGCTCGACTCGTTCCTGCTCCGCTCGCTCTCGGTGGCAGGGTATGCCCCCAGCTTCGAGCAGTGCGCGCGCTGCGGCGCGGCTGGTCCCCATCGGAGCTTCAGCGCCGGCGCCGGCGGGATGCTGTGTGGCAACTGCCGGCTCCCAGGTTCGGCCAACCCGTCGGCCGAGACGGTGACCCTGCTCGGCGCGCTTCTCAGCGGGGACTGGGCGGTCGCCGAAGGCGTCGACCACCGCTACCGCAAATCCGCCAGCGGGATCGTGGCTGCTTACCTCCAATGGCACCTCGAGCGCAGCCTCCGCTCGCTCGAACACGTCGAGCGTTGACTCATGTCCGGTGAGGAGAGCCCCGACGAACCGTTCAGCTCTCCGCCGAATATCCCCTCAGCGCTCGTTCCGAAGCACATCGCCGTCATCATGGACGGCAACGGCCGGTGGGCGGCTCAGCGTGGACTTCCGCGCACGGCCGGGCACGAGATGGGCGAGGCGGCCCTGCTCGACGTGGTCAGGGGCGGCATCGAGGCCGGGGTGTCGTGCATCTCGGCGTACGCCTTCTCCACCGAGAACTGGAAGCGCTCGCCCGACGAGGTGCGCTTCCTGATGGGGTTCAACCGCGATGTGATCCGTCGACGCCGCGACGAGATGCACGAGATGGGCGTGCGGGTGCGATGGGCTGGGCGGCGCCCCAAGCTGTGGACCTCCGTTATCAAGGAGCTCGAGATAGCAGAGCAGCTGACTCGCGACAACACTGTGCTGACGCTGACGATGTGCGTCAACTACGGCGGGCGCGCGGAGCTCGCTGACGCTGCCAGGAGCCTCGCCCGTGACGTCGCCCAAGGCCGGATCAAGGCCGACAAGATCGATGAGCGTGCCTTCGCGCGAGCGTTGTACGTGCCCGAGCTGCCCGATGTCGACATGGTGCTGCGCACGTCCGGCGAGCAGCGCTTCAGCAACTTCATGCTCTGGCAGTCCGCGTACGCGGAGATGGTCTTCATGAACGTGCTCTGGCCGGACGTCAACCGGCGGACCCTGTACGAGGCCATCGACATCTACGCGCGGCGGGACCGCCGGTACGGGTCGGCGTGAGTCCGGCCGCCAGGAACCCGATGCCGGAATGCTCTGATGAGCCCGCGGTCTCGTTAGGGTGGCTGCGTGAGGGACCTCCCGAGTGACCCGCTCTTCCTCGAGCCCGGGCTGGACTGGCGGCAGGTCTCGCCGCGCCTGGTCACCGAGCGCCGGATCCCGGTCGCGGGCCTCGCCCTGCTGGCCGTCCTCGTTCTCGGGCTGGGCGTCGTCCTGGGCAGCCACGGCGCTGCCGCCTGGTGGCCCTTCGGCGTCGTCGCGGCCGTGGTGGCCCTGGTCTGCGCCTTCCTCTGGTTCTTCCTGATCCCTCGGATGGTGACGTCGTGGCGGTACGCCGAGCGCGAGCAGGACCTTCTGGTCCGCCACGGGCGGGTGATCCGCCGGCTGACTGTGGTCCCGTACGGCCGCATGCAGGTGATCCAGGTGCGGTCGAACCCGGTCGCGAACCGGCTGGGCATCGCCACGGTCACCCTGGTGACGGCCTCCGCAGATAGCGACGCGGAGATACCGGGACTACCGATCGACGTGGCGCAGGCACTGCGGGACCGGCTGGCCGCCAAGGGTGAGGCGTTGACGGCAGGGCTATGACGTCGTCGGACACCGAGAAGCCGGACGCGCCCGACGAAGCGGTCGCCGAGGAGGGCGCGGGTTCGGACGCCGGCCTCATCGGGGGTCCGCCGGGAACGCAGATGCGACGGTTGCATCCGCTCACGCCCTTCCTGCGGTCCTGGCGGCTCATCGGCGGCGTGTCGGCAGTGGCGGCGGGGATCTTCCGCGACGACCTCAACCGGGTCACCTGGGTATGGCACGCCGTCCACGGCGACCTCGAGCTCACCCTGCTGGGCAGGGCCGCGTTGATCACACTCGGCGTGGCGGTCGTCCTCATCTTCGGCGGCTGGCTGTCCTGGCGGGCCACTGGCTTCGCGATCGTCGACGACCAGGCCGAAGCGTCAGGCACGCTGCTCTTCCACCGTGGTGTCCTAGCCAAGCAGCGAAACCAGGTCCGGCTCAAGCGGGTCCAGTCCGTGGACGTCAACCAGCCGCTGGTGCCTCGGCTGCTGGGCCTCGCTGCCGTCCGGCTCGACATGGCCGCCGGTGACGAGGCATCGGTGGATCTGGCCTATCTACGCCTCGACGACGCGGTCGCCCTCCGCACGGAGATCCTGCGTCATACCAGCGTGCAGCGGCCGGCCCCGGCACCCGCCGACGGCTCAGCCGGTCCGGTGGAGCCGGCGCTGCAACCGGACGTGCTGATCGCGCAGGTCTCGACCGAGCAGGTGATCAAGTCGAACCTGCTCGACGGGATCAGCGCGTGGGTCGTCTTCCTGGTCTGGGTCGTAGCGGCCGTCGTGGCGCCGATCGTGATCGGCTGGACGGCATTCCTCGCGGCGCTGTCCGGCCTCATCCCCGTGACCATCGCCATCGTCGCTCAGCTGCGGCGCCAGGTCGTCTCGATGCTTCGCGACGCCGACTTCAAGCTGTACCGGACTCCCACGGGCATCCGCGTCAGCTCCGGACTGACGTCGACCGTCAACCGCACCGTGGACTTCGACCGGATCCAGGGGGTACGCCTGGTCGAGCCCTTCTGGTGGCGGCGGTTCGGGTGGGCCCGAGTTAAGCTGGACATCGCCGGCGGGCGGGCCGACTTCGACCACGGCGCCTCGCTCATCCCCGTGGCCGACCGGGCGAAGGCACTGGAGCTGATCGCGGCGGTGATCGGCCCCGACATCGATGGGGCACCGTTCACGCCCGTGGGAGACAAGGCGCGCCTCGTCGACCCGATCGGCTGGCGTTTCCTGGGCGTTGGGTCGCTGGAGTCCGGGGTGGTCTCGCGGGCCGGCCGGTGGCGTCGCTCGACCGCCTTCGTACCGTACGCGCGGGTACAGAGCGTGTCGGCCCAGCAGGGTCTGCTGCAGCGACGGCTCGGCCTGGCCACGGTCTTCCTGGACCTGCCCAAGGGGAGTCGCCGCTGGGAGGCCAAGCACCGCGGTGTGGATGACGCGGCGAAGCTGGTCGTGCAGCTGGGCGCCCAGGCGCGCCTGCATCGGGCCGGTGACCATCGCGGCGGAATCGGCTGAGAAGTTCCCACACATCCCCGACCATCGCGCGACCCTGCGCGACCACCCGCCCAGGCTGCTGGACGCGGGCGGCCATCCGTCCGCCTACGCGGATCCATGAGTGGGAGCGCGGTGGCACGGCGTCGAAGACGCGTGCGAAGCGGGCAGGGTCAGGCGAGTGCGCGGGCGACAACAGCCCCGACGATGAGCGCGATCATGATCGTCCGTACCATCCGGCCCCGCGGATCGAGGGCCGGCCAGGACAGGTATGCCAGCCACGCCACCAGTGCAGCTACCAGGGCGAGTGCTGGCAGCGCGTAGCCGAGCGGCGCGGTCAGCCCGACGAGCATCAGGGCCAACACGATGCCAGGCACCGTATAGCGGGGGAGCTGGGTCAGTCGGGCGAGAATGGAGGCGCTGTGCTGAGCGAACGCGCTCCGGTTGCGGCCGGGGTCGGCTGACGATCCGCTCGAGGCACGCTTCGCCGGGTTCCCCGAGCGGGCACTGCCCGAGCGAGCGCTCCCCGAGTGAGCGCTGTCGGGACGCTTGCCTCCGCGAGGGGGCCGGGGGGTGGACACCCGGTCAGCCTAATGGCGCGGGCGACCCGCTGCGGGTGAGCCGCGGTCAGACCGCGTCAGTGTAGGCGCGAGCGGCTGCGTCGAGCTCCCACTTCGAGGGCGTCTCGCGGTTATCCTGGCTGGTGCAACCGGAGGGCTCCTCGTGCGTGAAGCCGACCGCGTGTCCGAGCTCGTGGCAGGTCACCGCCATGCTGTCGACGGTGGACCAGTTCCAGTAGCCCTTGTTCAGCTTGACGATGGTGGGTGTCTCACTGTCGGGGACGATGACCGCGTATCCGGCGGCGCCGGTGTCGCCCGTGTCGTACGAGCTGATCAGCACGCAGTGCTGGGTGGGGAAGTCGGCACACTTGCCGAGGTGCATGTTGACGACCGAGCCGGCGTCCCAGTTGTGGACGACCTTGGTGAGCTGCCAGCGCTTGGCGACCACGCCCATCTGCTGGACGACGATGCCGTTGCTGCCGTTGGCCCAGTGGTAGGTGAAAGTGACCGGTGCCGGTGAGGCTGCCTGAGCCGCTGTCGTTCCGCCCAGGACGGCGAGGATGGCGAGAAGTGCGACAAGCAAGGCGCGCTTAACCGAGATCATTTCCTGCCAACTTCTCTTTGGAGTGGTGCGGGCCCGTGGGAGCGGGTGTCTTGGTTTAGCGTAAGGCATTATTTCGGACTATTCATCTGAATAGTCCTATTAGTAGCGCAGGTACATGAGAGGTGCATACACTCAGTAGTTGACCATTTACCTGTGGTTAGTGAATGGCATGCCGCCGAGCGGCCAAGATCGCGTATATGGCCTCTGACCTGCCCTTTTGCCGACCGTCCTCAGCTAAGCAAAGCGCGAACAACGCTCGCGTGGTCGGGGCGATTTGATCAGTGGTATACATCAGATATCACCGTGTGTGATCAAAACAATTTCTTCCGTCAGCCTCGCCTCCGGGTGTGACATCACTGGCAGTTATGAGTGTTTACATATATGTGATCCAGTAGCAAAGGGGAATTGGTCAATTACACGAAGTAATGGCGCAGGCCCCGCAGGATCCGGGTGCGAGAGACTGGGCCGGTGCTGGTGATCTCGAGGTTCAGGTATGACGAGGGCGTTGTGGGGCAGGCGATGATCGAGCTCGGCTCATGCCTTCATCAGTTCGCGGAGCGGCCCGGGTTCATCCGCGGCACCGTGGGGCGGGCCGCCGACGACCCCACGCTCTGGGTGTTGGCAACGACGTGGGAGCACGTTGGTGCCTATCGCCGGGCCCTCTCGTCGTATGAGATCAAGATGCACGTCGTCCCGCTCCTGTCTCGGGCGCTGGACGAGCCGTCGGCGTACGAGGTGATCGTTGGCGAGGGCGCGACCATCCCCAACGAGGCCAGCTCGCGTGGTGCTGGCGATGCCCCGGACGGGTAGGCCGGCCGGGTAATGTTGCTCCTTGCCCCGTTCCCGTGGGGCACCGACCCACCGACCGCCAGCCGGATGGAGACCACGCCGTGCCGAACTCAGCCATCGACAGTGTCATCAGCCTCTGCAAGCGCAGAGGCTTCGTCTTTCCCTGTGGAGAGATCTATGGAGGCACGCGGTCGGCATGGGACTACGGCCCGCTCGGGGTGGAGCTCAAGGAGAACATCAAGCGGCAGTGGTGGCGCTCCATGGTCACGTCGCGCGACGATGTCGTCGGGCTCGACTCGTCGATCATCTTGCCGACGAAGACCTGGGAGGCATCCGGCCACCTGGAGGCCTTCACCGACCCGCTTACCGAGTGCCTGAGCTGCCACAAGCGCTTCCGCGCCGACCACCTCCAGGAGGAGGTCGCAGCGAAGAAGGGCATCGACGACCCCGACTCCGTCCCGCTGACGGACATCGCCTGCCCGCACTGCGGCACCCGCGGGGCCTGGACGGACCCGCGACCCTTCAACGGCATGTTGAAGACTTTTCTCGGCGTCGTCGAGGACGACAGCAGCCTCTTCTACCTGCGCCCGGAGACAGCCCAAGGCATCTTCTTGAACTTCGTCAACGTCGTGAACTCGGCACGCAAGAAGCCGCCCTTCGGCATCGCCCAGCTGGGCAAGGCGTTCCGCAACGAGATCACCCCCGGCAACTTCATCTTCCGGACCCGCGAGTTCGAGATGATGGAGATGGAGTTCTTCGTCGTTCCGGGCACCGACGAGGAGTGGCACCAGACCTGGATCGACCTGCGCACCGACTGGTACGTCGACCTCGGCATCCACCGCGACAACCTGCGGCACTTCGAGCACCCCGAGGAGAAGCGGTCGCACTACTCGTCCCGTACGGTCGACATCGAGTACCGCTTCGGCTTCACCGGGTCGGAGTGGGGTGAGCTCGAGGGGATCGCGAACCGCAGCGACTACGACCTTCGCCAGCACACCAAGTTCTCCGGCCAGGACCTGTCCTACTTCGACCAGCCGACCGGAGAGCGCTGGTTCCCGTACGTCATCGAGCCGGCGGCCGGAGCGACGCGGTCGCTGATGGCTTTCCTGATCGACGCGTACGCCGAGGACGAGGCGCCGAACGCGAAGGGCGGCGTCGACAAGCGCACCGTGCTGCGCCTCGACCCTCGGCTGGCCCCCGTAAAGGCGGCCGTGCTGCCGCTGTCACGCAACAGTGACCTTTCACCGAAAGCTCGCGGGCTCGCCGCGGAGCTGCGGAGGTCGTGGAACGTCGACTTCGACGACGCCGGCGCCATCGGCCGTCGATACCGCCGCCAGGACGAGATCGGGACGCCGTACTGCATCACAGTCGACTTCGAGAGCCTCGACGACGATGCGGCGACGGTCCGCGAGCGCGACACGATGAAGCAGGAGCGGATCGGTCTGGACCACGTTTCGGCGTACCTGGCCGAGCGGCTGATGGGCTGCTGACGGCCGCGCAGCCTGCACAATGGTCCCTGTGGCCCACCTGACGACGCTCCGCGCGCCTGTCTTCCGCGTCCTCGCAGCGGTCGTCTGCGCAGTGGTCCTGGTCGGCTGCACGGACAAGGCATCGACGTCATCGCCGTCGACCACGGACGTCACGACATCGACGATCGACCGTGCCGACCACAGGGGTCACCCCGGTGACGAGCTCGCGCTGGGCCAGCGGACGCTCGTCACCTGGCGGGCAGGCAAGACGCGCCAGTCTCAGGTGAGCCTGCGCGTCACCAAGGTCGAGCGCGGGAAGATCGCCGATCTGCGGCAGTTCCCCCTCACCGACCCCGCGAAGGCGTCCAGCGTCTACTACGTCTGGGTCGGCGTGACGAACACCGGCAGCGGCGATCTGGGCGGCGCGCAGCTGACGCTCTACGGGAAGGTGTCCGACCGCCTGGTCGTCCCGCCCGTCACCCTCAACTCGCCGTTCGAACGCTGCAGCAACCCGCCTCTTCCGAAGCGGTTCACGAGGACCGCCACGGCGCGCGTCTGCCTGGTGCTGCTGGCACCGCACCACGGCAGGATCTCGCAGGTCCAGTGGCGCGGCATCCCGGCCGGACCGGTCAGCTGGCTCGTCCACTCGAACCCCTCGCATGCCCGATGAAGCTCGGAACCCTGGAGGTCGACCCGCCCGTCGTGCTGGCGCCGATGGCCGGGGTGACCAACGCGGCGTTCCGCACCTTGTGCCGCGAACAGGGCGCGGGGCTGTACGTCTGCGAGATGATCACCAGCCGCGGCCTGGTCGAGCGTGATGAGGCGACCCTCGGGATGCTCGTCTTCGACCCGGCGGAGTCCATCCGGTCGGTGCAGCTGTACGGCGTCGACCCGACCACCATGGCACGGGCCGCCGAGATCCTGTGCGCCGACCACGGGGTGGCCCATATCGACCTGAACTTCGGGTGTCCGGTACCGAAAGTCACCCGCAAGGGCGGGGGAGCGGCGCTGCCGTGGAAGCGGCGGCTGCTCTCGGCGATCCTGGAGGCGACGGTGTCGGCGGCCGCGCCGTACGGTGTGCCGGTCACCATGAAGACCCGGATGGGGATCGACGAGCAGCACCTCACCTATCTCGATGCCGGGACGATCGCTCAGGACGCCGGCTGTGCGGCTATCTCCCTGCACGCCCGGACCGCCTCGCAGCACTACTCCGGGCAGGCGAACTGGTCGGCGATCGCCGAGCTCGTCGGGCACGTCGACATCCCCGTGCTCGGCAACGGCGACATCTGGGAAGCCTCGGACGCAGCCGAGATGATGGAGAGCACCGGGTGCGAGGGTGTGGTGGTCGGGCGTGGGTGCCTCGGCCGGCCCTGGATCTTCCGGGACCTGGCCGCACTCTTCGAGCCGGCATCCGCGGGCGGTGACGTCCTGCCCACACTCGGCGAGGTGGCGACGATGATGCGCCGGCATGCCGAGCTCCTTGTGCAGTACGCGGGGATGGAGCGCGGCTGCAAGGAGTTCCGCAAGCACGTCGCCTGGTATCTCAAGGGTTTCGCAGCCGGCGGCGAGATCCGGCAGTCTCTCGGGCTGATCGACTCGCTGGCCACGCTGGACGGGTTGCTCTCCAGGCTCGACCCCGACGAGCCCTTCCCGGTGGAGACCCGCGGCACACCGCGGGGGCGCCAGGGCAGCCCCCGACGGGTCGCCCTACCCGAGGGATGGCTCGCGACCCGTGACGACCTGATGGTCAGCGCCGAGGCTGAGATCGGCGTGTCGGGCGGGTGACGCCAGCGCGCCAGCATCAACGCCGGCAATCGGGTTGCGCCCCGGCGTAGTGTCGACATACGGAGCCGCCACAGGCATTCCACTAGGGAGCACTCATGTCCGACAAGTCCCCCCGAAAATCCATGACCAAGAAGTCCGGCAAGTCGCTGAAGGAAAAGCGCGCCGAGAAGCGGGAGAAGACCGGGGGGCAGAACCACCCGGAGATCGTTCCCAGCACCAAGAAGCGCTGACCGGCGCCTCCTCGATGCCGGGCCGGTGGCCCGGAGGGGTCGTCGGGACGCCGGCTGGCAGTAGGGTCGGCAGCGATGGAGATCGCGACGGCGGGCTACACCGCAGCTGGCTACACCGACGCTGACCTCGAGCGCTACCTCGACGAGCCCGGCCGGTCCGGACGCTCCACCTTCGAGCGTGACCGGGCGAGGATCGTGCACTCGGCGTCGTTGCGAAGGCTGGCGGCCAAGACGCAGGTCGTCGGGCCTGCCAGCAGCGACTTCACGCGCAACCGCTTGACGCACACGCTCGAGGTCGCCCAGATCGGCCGCGACCTCGCCCACGCGATCGGCTGCGATCCCGACATCGTCGAGGCGGCATGCCTGGCGCACGACCTCGGCCACCCACCCTTCGGCCACAACGGCGAGGCGGCCCTGAACACCGCGGCCGCCGAGATCGGCGGCTTCGAGGGCAACGCGCAGACGCTGCGGCTGCTCACCCGGCTGGAGGCCAAGCGACTCGACGCCGGCGGTCGCAGCGTCGGACTCAACCTCACCCGAGCGGTCCTCGACGCCGCCACCAAGTACCCGTGGTCCTACGACGAGGCGCCGCCACCACATGGCCGCCATGGGGACGGACTACCTCGAGCGGTCAGGAAGTTCGGCGTGTACGACGACGACCGGGAGATCTTCGCCTGGATGCGCCAGGGGAGGATCCTGACAACATGCGTCGAGGCGCAGATCATGGACTTCGCCGACGACGTCGCCTACAGCGTGCACGACGTCGAGGACGCGATCGTGGCGGGACGGGTACGCCTGCCCGAGCTCGCCGACACCGGGCTGCGGCGCGAGGTCTGGCTGACGGTGCAGGAGTGGTATGCCCCTGACCTCGGAAGCGACGAGATCGAGGCCGCGTTCGTCCGGCTGTCCACCGGCGACTCGTGGCCGCGGGCTCCCTACGACGGCAGCCGGCTGCAGCTCGCGGGTCTGAAGAACCTGACCAGCTGGCTCATCAACCGCTTCTGCCTCGCCGTCCAGGAGGAGGTCGTGGCGCGCGACCTGCCCACGAGACTGGTCAGGTACGCCGCCGACCTTCCGGTCCCGGCCGATACGGTCGCCGAGATCGTCGTGCTCAAGGGGATAGCGGCCCACCTGGTGATGAAGGCCGACGACCGGGTCAGCGCACATGTCCGCCAGCGTGAACTGCTCACCGAGCTCGTCGAGGAGCTGCGCGTGGCCGGACCGGCCGCCCTCGAGCCGGTCTTTCGCGCGGACCTCGCGGCCGCCGCGGACGACGCCGCCCGGCTCCGCGTCGTCGTCGACCAGGTCGCGTCGCTGACCGATATCTCGGCCGTGGAGAAGCACCGGGGGCTGGTCCGGACTGCGTAGACTCACCAGGTGGCGGGCCGGATCAGAGAAGACGACATCGCGTTGGTGCGCGAGCGGGCTCGGATCGACGAGGTGGTCTCCGCACACGTGACCCTCCGCAACGCCGGGGGTGGGTCGATGAAGGGGTTGTGTCCCTTCCACGACGAGAAGAGCCCGTCGTTCCACGTCACCCCGGCTCGGGGGTTCTTTCACTGCTTCGGCTGCCAGGAGGGCGGTGACGTCATCTCGTTCGTGCAGAAGATCGAGGGCGTCGGGTTCACCGAGGCGGTCGAGCGGCTCGCCGGTCAGTTCGGCGTCGACCTTCGCTGCGTCGACGACGGCCACAGCGCGCCACGGCGCGACCCCGGGCAGCGCAGCAGGCTGGTCAGCGCGAACCAGTCTGCCGCCGAGTTCTACGTCCACGAGCTCGCCACGGACGACGCCGTCGTGGGTCGGCAGTTCCTGACCGAGCGCGGCTTCGACAAGGGCGCGGCGGACCAGTTCGGGATCGGGTTCGCGCCGCGGGGCGGCGAGGCGCTGCTGCGGCACCTGCGCGGTAGGGGGTTCTCCGACGACGAGCTCGTCATCGCCGGGTTGCTCGCCCGCGGTGACCGGGGACCGTACGACCGGTTCCGTGGCCGCCTGATCTGGCCGATCCGAGAGCTGTCCGGCGACGTGGTGGGTTTCGGCGCCCGACGGCTCTTCGACGACGACAGGATCGACGCGAAGTACCTCAACACCCCCGAGACGCCGATCTACAAGAAGAGCCAGCTGCTGTATGGGGTGGACCTAGCGCGCCGGGAGATCGCCAGGAGCTCCCAGGCCGTGGTGGTGGAGGGCTACACCGACGTGATGGCGTGCCACCTATCGGGAGTCAAGACCGCGGTCGCGACCTGTGGGACCGCGTTCGGTGAGGAGCACGCGAGGATCCTTCGACGGCTGATGCTGGACCATGACGAGTTCCGCGGTGAGGTGATCTTCACCTTCGACGGCGACGAGGCCGGCCAGAAGGCCGCGCTGCGGGCCTTCGAGGGCGACCAGCAGTTCGTCGGACAGACGTACGTCGCGGTCGAGCCCGGCGGTCACGACCCCTGCGAGCTTCGCATCTCCGAGGGCGACGCCGCCGTCCGCGAGCTGATCGCGCGACGGGTGCCGCTCTACCGCTTCGTGCTCAAGAACGTGATCGGCCGCTACGACCTCGACCGGGCGGACAGCCGCATCGACGCGATCCGGGAGGCGGCTCGGCTGGTTGCGAGCGTGCGAGACAAGTCTAAGGTGGACGCGTTCTCGCGGGAGCTGTCCGGCATGGTCGGCGTCGAGATCGAGCAGGTCCGCTCGGAGGTACGCCGGGCAGCCGGGCGGGGCGGTCGCGACAAGCCGGCCTCGCCGTCATCGGCCCAACAGCCGCCGGTGCAGCGGCGAGCCGCAAGCAATCTTCCCGACGCCAGGGAACGGCGGTTCTCCATCGAACGGGACGTCCTCAAGGTCGCCCTTCAGCATCCGCAGACGCTGGAGGCTGCCTGGGACGACCTCGACCCCGACGACTTCACCCACCCGACCTATCGCCTCCTGTTCGTGGAGGTCTCGGCGCTCGGCGGTCCGCTGGACAACCTCGCCTCCGCACTGCTGTCGGGGACGACCGACGAGACGCTCGAGCAGATGGTCACCGCCTTGTCGGTCGAGCCCCTCCACCTCACCGTCGCGCCGGACCGCAGGGTCGCGCAGTCGTACGTCGTCCGGCTGCGCGAGCTGACCGCGCTGCGCCGGATCAGCCAGGTCAAGTCCAAGCTCCAGCGGATGAACCCGGTCACGGAGACCATCGACTACAACAGGATGTTCGGCGAGCTGATCGCGCTGGAGAGCCACCGCCAGTCCCTTCGCGAGCAGGCCATCGGTGGGCCGCTCTGATGGCCGGACTGCTCTGATGCGCCTGAGGCCGCACCGATTCGCCCTGCCGTCGGACGTCGCCGCCCGCCTTCCGCTCGCCCGTGGCGAGCGGCCGCTCGCGTGGGCACTCGGCGCTGGTGAGACGTGGTACGTCGGCACCGCCCGAGCCCTGCACCTACCCGAGGGCGATACCTTCCGGACCGTCGCCTGGGAGGAGATCGAACGAGCCGACTGGCACAGCGAGACCGACGTGCTCGCCATCGTCGAGGTCAGCGGTTGGGGAGAGCCCGAGAGGCGGATCGAGATCCCGGTCGAGCAGCCTGGTCAGCTGCTCGAGCTGCTCCGCGAGCGGGTCACCAAGAGCGTCGTGATCAACGTCTACGCCGCCGTCCGCGGTCGGCGCGGGCTCAGCGTGATCGGACGTCGTTCACCGTCCGGTGACGGCCAGGTGACCTGGGCGTATGTGCTGGCGGCCGGGCTCGATCCCGACGACCCCGACGTGCTGCACGTGGCCAGTCGGACCTTGGCGGAGGCGGAGGCAGAGCTTGCCGGGCTCTGAGGGCTGTCTTGTCCTCTGAGGGCTGTCTTCTCGAGGTATGCCTGCGACTCGTACCGTCGATGTTGCTAACCTGTCGGGGTTGCCCGCAAGCGGGCGCGGTCCCGCGTAGCTCAATTGGCAGAGCAGCCGGCTGTTAACCGGCAGGTTATTGGTTCGAGTCCAATCGCGGGAGCCAGCATCGTCGCAGGTCAGAGGCAGTTTTATACTTGGAGCAGGTGGCTCCGTGCAACATACGTGCAATAGCGCACGCAGCGATCGGGTTGTCAAAAGGGGCCCGCGACAGTAGGGACGCGGCGTCCAAGCGCGTGGAGGTCCTCGAGCCTGACTCTGATCTTTCTGGGGCCGAATCGGTAGGCAGGCAGCGACCCGTCGCTGATCCGACGGCGCACCGTCCGGACCGACAGGCCGGTCACGTCGGCCGCGGCTTCGAGGCTCAAGTACGTCGGCAGGTTGGCTTGTGTCATCGCGGCTCCCTTGTTGTCTGCTGCTGTCACCCTCCTGAAGGCGAAGCTCAGGGAGTCAGGGGACAATGGCCGCCAACAAATCCTTGGAACGGAGCCACGCCGCCGCGCGATCTTCGCCTAGGTGGTTGGCGCTGGAAAGCAACCGAAAGGAACCAGCATGAGAGTTCCATGGCTGTTGAGCAAGGGAACGACCGGCGGAACGAAACTTTTACCCCTGGGCAGATTACGCCGAGGTAGTCGATACTTGCCTCTCCGGAGCAGTCGCCGGACCAGGGTGGCGCATGGGGCGGTCGCGGCACGCCGCCTGCAGTACATGATCGTCCAGGACTACGGAGAACGCGTCGTCGGCGAGGTAGCCCTTTCCACCCAGATAGACCCAGACTGGAGCGCGGAGAAGAACGCCGCCCACGTCGGACTGCTGGTGCTCGTCGGACGCATCGGCATGCGCCCCGCAATTGATGTGCGAGGCGCCGTAGCGGCAAGGCCAGCCGCGCGGGAAGTCCGTGCGCCGAGTCGTCGGGTTCCCCGCGAGCTTGGGGCCATTCGTTCCCGGGCACACACGCCCTGCGTGTTGCTCGACATCGGTCCGCATGCCCCCCCGCGTCCCGGGACGGCCTCCGGACGGGCTATCCGGCGACGGCTGCTCTCACGTGACGGCGTCTCACCTCGCTGACCTGCGGGTCGTCAGTTGCGGTTCGGCTATAGGGAACGCGCGCTCCATGCGGCGGTGGTCGGGCGGAGCCCGGCATCTGGGCCACCGACGCCGCAGACCCGTGCCGCGGCTGATCTATTGTGATCGCGTGAATCGACTGATGACGGCGCTCCGTTGGGCCAGCCCGTCATTCTTGAGGCTCGGTCGATGGTGAACACGGTCGAGCCGCACGGTTCCGACGTGCCCGGTGGCACCGACGACGAGTGGACACTTCGCTTACGAACGCTGAACCCAGACGAAGATCCGGCTCCGATCCTTGACGAGTTATCTGGGAAGAGCACCAAGCCGGACCCGGTCGCGCCCGAACTAGTGTGGCGAAACGAGATCGGCGGCCAGACCTGGCGGCTCGGAGATCGGTACCTCAAATGGAGTCCCCATAGCGCCGCCATCGACCTCGGGCGGGAGATAGAGCGCCTGCGCTGGTTAGAGGGACGGCATCCGGCCCCGCGCGTGCTGAGCTCCGGCGACGACAGAGCCGGGCAGTGGATGCTTACCGTCGCGCTAGACGCCGATACCGCCGTGAGCGATTTCTGGCGGGCGCACCCCGAGCCGGCCGTGCGCGCCATCGCCGAAGGCCTCCGCCGTCTACACGCGCTGGCGGTCACTGAGGTTCCGTCGCATTGGGAGTCTTGGGTATCCCGGACACCGCCCGAACTCGGCCCGCGGCCCCCGGTCGAGCATCCGGTGCTTGTACATGGCGACGCCTGTTCTCCGAACACGCTGGTCGACGCTGAGGGGCGCTTCGTCGCGAATGTCGACGTCGGCGATCTCGCGGTGGGCGACCGCTGGGCCGATCTCGCGGTTGGCGCGATGAGCCTCGAGTGGAACTACGGCCCGGGCTGGGACGGCCTGTTCTACGAGGTCTACGGCGTTGAACCCGATCCGGCAAGGATCCTTTACTACCGCGCCCTCTGGGGGTCCGAGTCCTGACCTACGCACCGGCCGAAACCTGAAGTGCTGCCGATGGATTTTCGCGGTAAGTGCCGTGACCTTTTGGCAGTCGCCAGACCCAGCAAGCCCGACCCTCGGCATGATCGGGCACCTCCTCCTTAACAGCGTGTCCGCATGCGGAACCCCACTGGGACGCGGACGGCCCCCAGCGCTCAGCCTTGCCGGTCACCCCCGATGACGGTTGGTCAATCGGAACGGCTCGGACCCGGTTGGCCCCCGTCAAAGCCGGCGAGGACCTCGACGGCTGTCTAGTGACGGACTTCAGGCGAGTCCGTCGTGGCGATCAATCGACGCCGTCGATGATCTCGCGCAGCACAGCGACGTGGTTGCGGAGCACCTTCCGGCCGGTCGGGGAGAGCGCCAACCACGTCGTGCGTCGGCCTTCATGCGTGCCCTTGCGGCTGCGCACGTACCCCGCGTCGGCGAGCGTGGCGAGATGCTTGGAGAGTACGGAGTCGCTCACGCCCAGGCCGTCACGAAGGACCGCGAACTCGACCTCGGACACAGCAGTCAGCATCGTCGTCAGCTTGAGCCGGGCCGGGGCCAGGAGATGCCGGTCCAGCTCCGCCATCAGCGTGCGCCTATCAGCAGCAGCACGACTCCGGCGACCAGCGAAACGACCAGGGCGACGAGCAGGAGGACCGACTCACCCCTGCTGTGGGCTGCCGGGTCACCGCGGTAGGACCGCATCCAGCGCACGCCGCAAAGTGCGTAACCCAGCCCGCCGGCGATGGCGCACAGGCCCACGAGCCACCAGCGCTCCTCGAAGGCAGCCCAGATCGCTGCGCCCATGGCCAGGAAGTGCGCCGTCGATGCCGCCGTATCGCTCCCGAAGACCACCCTGCTCGCCAGGCCGCTGACCCAGACGCCGTTCAGCCTTCGGAAGCGGATGAGCTGCACCACCGCTACGAGCACGAACGGGACCAGGCCGGCAACCGCCAGGCCGATCCCTGCCGAGCTCTGGTCGGCCACTCCCACGGCCAGGGTGGCTGTCTGGACGACCACCGCCAGACCGATCGAGGTGTGGAACCAGGACGGTAGCCTCAGCCAGTGCGAGAGCTGGTCCCGGGCTGAGTCGGCGTCGAGCAGCGCCGCTGCGGCCTCGTCGGGCGTCGGACGGCCTCCTGAAGTTTCCATAGTGGAAAGTATGCGCCGAGCTTTCCACTATGGCAAGTGGCGTGGTCGCGCTTGCGAAGGGACTCACCGAAGTGCGGCGACGTGCAGGCGATCCGGCCCACCTCGGCGAAGTAGATCAGCCGGTTCGCGAGAACCAGACCTTCCGTCGAAGGCCCTGGGCAGTCGCCCTGGCGTTGGTGATTCGGGCGGGGTCGTGCCGATCGTCTACATGCTGCGTGGACGCCGGATCAGCCAGCCGGCGCACTGAGGCAAAGATCGAGGTAGCCGGCGTCCGCGTTTTCAGTGCTGCGAAGAACGCTGTGGGCCAGGTGTACATGCGGACGCCAGGGCGCGTCCTCGGTCGTGGGAGATGACGCGTCTCGGGCGGTTGACCTTGCCCGTCCCGATCGCGGATCGGTCACCGGCGACCGGCCGGGGGTGCGGTCCTCCACCTCAGGCTCGGTCGCGATCGCGACCGCCGAAAGCGGATCCTGTTCCGCGCTACAGGACCGTCAAATCGTCAGGCTCCACGTACGGTGGGAGGCCGCAGGCAGATATCACGTGGTCATGCCATATAGCCGCCCGCTCCGTCGCCATGAACAAGGGCAAGCCGGCGACCACCTCGTCATAGATGGCACGCAACGGCAGGTCCGAGTCAGTGTCACGCGGCTTCAGATTGTCTGAGGGCAGCCACCGATTCGACGGGCTGATGTACAAGAGGTAGTCCGCCCCGGGCGGCGGAAAGAAGGGCCTTTTGGGGCCGCCAGCCCCCGTGATCGCAACCTCGTGGATGTGCAGGTGCCGCAGCCATCGCAGTCCATGTACGACTCGGCCGCAGTCATCGGCGTCGCGGGCCGGCCGGTACGTCTCCTTCCCCACCACCTTGTCAAGCAAGTCGTCCAGGGCTGCCACCCACCACACCGCCTCGACTGCGGCTGTCCAGGTGGCGAAGGCGTTGCCGCTGTCACCCTTGCCCTTTCGGCCGCTGCGGCTATGGCCCGGTGGGCCCTGTGCATCGCACGGAGTCGGCTGGACTCGGGCGTCGCCACCGCAAATCCGTCCGTCCATCGCGCGGTCCGCGACGACTGGGCGCTGTCAGCGCCGATCCCTGTGACCTCGAGTGCCATCCGGGGATGCTAACCAGCAAACCAGCTGTAAACGCCACACCCTGCTGAAGGGCACACACGCGTCAATAGCCGAACGTTGGGCGGAACGTATCCCAGTCGAAGCACCTCCAGGGACAGGGTTGACCGCGCAGGGTCTGACCGCGTGGAATGGCATGGTGGACGGAGATCTCAACCTGACCCTGCACAGTCCGCTGCCGCTGGCGTGCACGCTAGGCCCGGAAGACGGCCGGTCTCGCCTGATGCGTTGGCAGCGGCTCCACGAGGCGGCTGCCCCCGTCGCCCACCTCGTCGGGGGCCGGCTCGAAGTCCGATACCAGCCAGGCGCGGGTGTGCGGGTAGAGCTCGCCGAGCTGGCCGCCGCTGAGCAGACCTGCTGCTCCTTTGTGACCTGGAGCGTGTCGGAGGTTCAAGGTAACCCGGTTCTGCACGTGGTGGCGCCGGCGGACACACCGGAAGCGGTAACGCCCATCGCGGCGCTGTTTGGCCTCAGCTCTACCGCGTAACGACGTCGCAGTAGCCGAACCGTTATCGGAGGTGACAGGCCAGGCGGAGCGTTGGGGGCGCCGGCGTCCCCTGTGGGGTGTCGCATTCGGGGCGTCGGCGCGGTGGGTTTCAGCGTCTCGATGTTGCCTGCGCGAG
>JBBSET010000038.1:0-38173 GCA_038239485.1 Propionibacteriales bacterium | reverse complement strand
CGCCGCGACCCCGACATTCGCCACCCCAGGCATGTCCCGCGTCCCGAGAGCCGCAGCGTACGCGTCCGCCACGAGCAGAACGGCACCGTCCACCCGGCCGCTCCAGAGCTCGTGTGTGGCCAGCGAGCCGAGGACGATGGCGCGGAGGTGACCTCGCAGCGGGCTCGTCTCGTGGAGGGAGGAGATGCGCTCGCGTAGCTCCCGGGCGAGACGCTCGGCCTCGAAGACATCCCCCGCCATCCGCGCCATGGTCATGAGCATCGTCTTCTCGAAGAGGTCCGCCGGGCCCCACGGCACCTCCGCCCGCAGCGCTCGGGCCATCTCCCGACGGGCGCCGTCGAGGTCGCCGGCTCGCAGGTACAGCTCCGCCAGCCGGATGCCGACGAATGCCTGGTCGTCGGACGAGCCGATCTCGGCCAGGCAGGTTGCCGCCTGGGTCAGGTCGGCGATCGCCCCGGACAGGTCGCCGTCGAGCGTTCGGATCCGGCCGCGGGCGGCGAGGTTCGAGCCCAACAGCCACCGGTCGCCGATCTCGTGGAGATCCTTCACAGAGGCGTCGAGGTCGCGGCGCATCGCAACGACGTCGCCCTCGTTCTCTGCCATATGGGCGCGGATGGTCAGCGTGGCGGCACGAGTCCAGTGGTCGGACGAGGCCAGTCCCTTCTCACTGAGCTCGAGCGCGCGCTCCACGTTTCCGCCGAACCACGCCACCATCGGCCGGATCGCGACCAGCACCGGCTCGGTGAACTCGAAGCGGTCGAGCTCGGCATCGAGCGCCTGCACACGCAGGCTGGCGGCCGCGAAGCCCGGCGAATGCGCCCCTGCGTCCTCTGAGCCTGCGGCATCGGCGTCGTGGCCGCCGCCCGCCATCGTGCTCAGCGCGACGACCATCTGCAGGATGAGGCGTAACCGCTCGTCCGTGGCGCCGGGGACGTCGAGCGCGAACCTCATCCACCAGATGGCCTCGGCGTGGGAGCCGACGACCGTCCAGTACCAGCCGAGCGACGCCGCCATCGCCAGTGCCGCGTCAGCCTCCCCGCTGTCGCCGAGGAAACGCAGCGCCGAGAGCAGGTTGTCGCGCTCGAGGGTCAGCGTATGCAGCGCCGTCAGCTGGGCGGACGAGCGGAGCTGGGGCTCGAGGGAGCTCGCAAGCCGGGCGAAATGCCGGGAGTGATCGCTGCGCGCCGCCACCACCTCCTCCCGGTCGGCGAGCCGCTCGACGCCGTACTCGCGGATCGTCTCCAGCATCCGGTAGCGAAGTCCGTCCTCGTCGGCGGCCTTGAGCAGCGACTTCTCGACGAGCGAGTCCAGGAGGTCGGGAATCAGCCCGGCGGGGAGGCGGTCGTCCGCGCAGACCGCCTCTGCTGAGGCGGGCGTCGCACCCGACGGGAACACCGACAGCCGCTCGGCGAGCAGTCGCTCCTGCGCACTCAGCAGGCTCCAGCTCCAGTCGACGACGGCACGCAGGGTGCGATGGCGGGGCATCGCGGTGCGGCTGCCTCCGGTGAGCAGCCGGAACCGGTCCGACAGTCGGCGTGCGACCTCGACCACGGGCATCACCCGCAGTCGGGCCGCGGCCAGCTCGATGGCAAGGGGAAGACCGTCGAGGCGGCGAACGATCTCGACCACGGCGTCCACGGTCTCGTCGTCGAGGACGAAGTCGGCGTCGCCCGCCTCAGCCCGTTCGACGAAGAGCTGCACGGACGGCTGCTCCAACGCCTCCTGTGCGGAGCAGCCCTGCGCCGGCATCGCCAGCGGCGACAGTACGCACAGTGCCTCGCCGGCGATGCCCAGGGGCTCGCGGCTGGTGGTCAGGATACGGAGCTGCGGGCAGGAAGCCAGCAACCGGTCGACCAGGGTGGCTGTCCAGGCGATCACGTGCTCGCAGTTGTCCACGACGAGCAGGGTGTCCATCGGCCTCAGGCGCTGGATCAGTCGATCGACCGGATCCGTGGATTTCGTCTCGGTCGGTAGGTCCAGGAGGTGGGCGTCGTAGTTGCCGAGCGGCTCCGACATGGCCCGGACCACGCCCGACTCCTCGCTCACGGGCGCCAGCTGCACGAGCCAGACGCCGTCGCGGTGATGGGTTCGCGACATCTCGGCAACTTCGGTGGCCAGGCGGGTCTTCCCTGCTCCGCCGGGCCCGACGATGGTGACGAGCCGCGCCGTGGCCAACAGGTGGGAGATCCGCTTGACCTCGTCGGTCCGGCCGATGACGCGGGTCAGCGGCGCCGGCATATTGGTGGGAGCGGCTACCTCGGCGGCTGGGTCGCGCGGCTTTCCGCGAAGGATGTCCACGTGCTGGGTCTGGAGCTGCGGCGAAGGATCAGCGCCGAGCTCGTCGGCCAGCCGGCTGCGTAGACGTTCGTACGCGGCCAGCGCTTCGGCCGTGCGTCCTTCGGCGGCCAGGGCTCGGACGAGAAGGCCGGTGAACCGCTCGCGGAGTGGATGGGCCGCTGCCAGCGACTCGAGGTCGATGGTCCGTTCGCGGGATCGGCCGAGGTCGAGGTCCGCCTCGATCCGGTCCGCGGTGGCATCCAGGCGCTCCTGCTCCCAGCGTTCGACCAGGCCGGGGACGTACTCGGCGTCGCCGGCGTCGTGGAGCGCGTCACCCCTCCACAGCAGGAGCGCGTCGTCGAGATGGGAGGCGGCCTCCTCCGGCCTGCCCTCCATGAGCGCTGCCCTACCGCGACGGGCGGCCGTGGTGAACCGTTCGACGTCGACCGCTCCGGGAGGGGCCGCGAGCCGATACCCGCCGAACTCCTGGCTGATCAGGTGGTGGTCGCCGAGCGCCCGCCGAAGCCGTGAGACCAAGGTCTGCAGCGCGTTCGCGACATTGGCCGGTGGGTCGTCCGGCCACACAGCGAGCGCGAGCTCGTCGACCGAAACCACGCGGCCCGAGTCGACAGCAAGCCTGGTCAGCAGTCGCCGCACCCGGGACCCTGCCACCTCGACCGGGCGGCCGTCGACGCGGACCTCGACCGGGCCCAGAATGGCGATCTGCACGCGTCCACCTTGACAGATCGTGGCGGTTGTTCAGCACTGACGGAATGTGCCCGGGCTACTCGAAGGTCGGATCCTGCCGGCCTGAGGGCGGGCAGTCGCGCCGGGCGATGAGCTGCCAGAACCGGCCGATGTCGCGGTAGGGGGACAGATGGCACAGGGCGATCTCGAGCCGCTCGATCGCGGCGAACGTGGCGGTGTCGTACTTCACCGCGTCATCCTGGATCAGATCAAGGACCATTCGGCCGCCGTAGCGGTGCACGAGTGTCAGACCCGCCTGCTCGAGCAGGTCCTCGCCCTGCTGCGGCGAGATACGCGCAACCTCGTGATCGAAGGTTGCGGCGTGAGTCGTCGGAGCCACGAGCAGGTCCCGAGCGGCGTCGAAGTCACGGTGACGAACTGCCTCTGCCAGTACCTCGGAGGCCGGGTTCGGCGCGACGAGTGAGAGCAGACCGTCCGGCCGCAGCCGCCGGCGGGCCGCGGCAACCGCCTCGGCGGGACTGGCGAGATACTGGATGACGAAGTGGCACAGGACGAGGTCGAACCGTCCCAGGTCGAGGTCGTCGAGCTCGCCGATCCCGGCCTGCACAGCTACCAGTCGGTCGCCCACCTGGCTGTCGACAACAGAACGCCGCGCGAGGTCGAGCATGCCGGTGCTGTAGTCGACAAGCGTGACCGAGTGTCCGGCGGACGCCAACCGGACCGCCTCGGTGCCGTCGCCACCACCCACGTCGAGGATGCGGAGCCGGTCAGCAGCGAGGTCGGCGATGTGGCGCTGCAGCACGTGCCAGACCACCGCGTACCGAAGCCGCCCCCACGGCTCGCGCTGCCACGAGCGCCAGGCGGCGAGCTGGTCGTCGAAGACGTCGGAGCTGGTCATGGGGCGCTCGAACCGCTCACGCGGCGATGGTCGCACAGAGCGAATGCGCCGCCCGAGCAGGCTGTCCCCGACAACCGACCAGCGGCAGCGACGGGGTGCATGCGCCATGTCTACTCCCGCGTGGATGCCGACCGCCGTCCGACCCCCGGTGCCGTGGGAGGGATCGAGGGGGTCGGGACGGCGCGTAACCGTTGACACCTGGCACCTTCGCTTCGATAGTCTCCGGAGATGCCGGACCTCATGCAGCCCTTCCCGGAGGACGCCTTCGGGCGGGTCCTGTGCGTGGTCGCCCATCCCGACGATGTCGAGTACGGAGCCTCGTCGGCGGTGGCGGCGTGGACCGCGAAGGGGATCGAGGTCGCCTACCTGCTGTTGACCCGTGGGGAGGCAGGTATCGACTCCATCGCGCCGGAGCAGACGGCTGAGCTGCGGGTGCGCGACCAGGTAGCGGGCTCCGACGAGGTCGGCGTGTCGCAGGTCGACTTCCTCGACTACCCCGACGGGGTGATGGAGTACTCGCTGGAGATGAGACGCGACATCACCCGGGCGATCCGGAGGTTCCGGCCGGACGCCGTCCTGGTCGGATCATGGGACGTCGAGTTCGTCGTCGGCCTCAACCAGGCTGACCATCGGGTCGCGGGGCTTGCCGCGCTCGATGCGGTGCGTGACGCCGGTAACCGCTGGGTGTTCACAGACCTTCTCGACGAAGGTCTCGATCCTTGGTCGGTACGGTGGCTGCTGGTCGCCGGTGACCCGAAGCCTACGCACGGGGTCGACGTCACCGGTGACGCCCTCGAACGTGGCGTCGCCTCCCTCGAGGCTCACGGTCAGTACCTTGCCGCGATCCCCGGCCATCCGGCTCCACGCATGATGATCCCGGCCATCACGGCGATGCAGGGGCGCGCCATGGGCGTGCCGAATGCTGTGCTGTTCCGCGCGTTCGACTTCCACTCACCGCCACCGATCGCACTGGCAGCGATGCGGGCCGCGGCATCCGACCCGCCTGAAGAACGTGACCCCTCAGCGTCGACAACCTGACCCTCGGCGCATCGGCAGGTCAGGTTGCGCGGGGTGAGCGGCGGTATGCCGACACGGTCGCGTCACCGGCCAGCCAGAACCGCCAGGCCACGTCGGCGGCGCTGCTGATCCCGACTCGCGGTCCCGTGGCGACCCTCCCCGCACCGTCGGCGGTCGTCGGCTCGGGACACTCCAGACGTAGCCGCCGGTCGCCCAGGAGGTCGGTGCTGTTGTCGACGCTGTCGATGCCGAGCGCCTGCGTCAGGCAGGCGGGCCCTCGCGCCAGGGACCTGTCGCGGACACGGGGGCCGCGCCGGTGCCGGGCCAGCTCCACCCCGTCGACGACCCGGCCGGCTCGCAGCAGCACGGCGCTGGCGGCCCCGGCGGGCCCTGTGACGACGTTGGCGCACCAGTGCATGCCGTAGCTGAAGTAGACGTACAGCCGACCGGGCGGTCCGAACATCACAGCGTTGCGGTCGGTCTCACCGCGGAAGGCGTGGCTGGCCGGGTCGGACGCACCGTCGTACGCCTCCACCTCGCTGAGCTGCACGCTCACCGTGCCGGCAGCCGACTCACTGACCAAGCGGCATCCGAGCAGAGCGGGCGCCACGTCGTACGACGGGCCGCCCAGCAGCTCCGCCAGCCCGGTCGACACCTGAGCATCATGCCCGAGGCGAGGCTCGGCGCAGGCTCGTGGCTGTCTGTCTGAGCTCCGTGAGCTGCTCCGTGACACGCACCAGAGCGGTGCCTCCGCGCGCGTCACGCGAGTTGATCGAGCCCTCGACGGACAAGACGTCACGAACCTGAGCCGTGAGAGCGGGCGATACGGCGGCCAGGTCGTCGTCGCCGAGCTCCCACAGCTCCACTCCCCCGGCCTCGGCCGCTCGGACGCACGCTCCCGCGACCTCATGGGCCTCGGCGAACGGCATCCCCTGCCGGACCAGCCACTCGGCGACATCGGTGGCCAGCGAGTGACCGGTCGCGGCGAGCCCCGCCATCCGCTCGGTGTCGAACCTCAGCGTGGCCACCATGCCGGTGAACGCGGGCAGCAGCACCTCGAGGGTGTCGACGGAGTCGAAGACCGGCTCCTTGTCCTCCTGGAGGTCGCGATTGTAGGCCAGCGGCAGCCCTTTGAGCGTGGCCAGCAGCCCGGCGAGGTTGCCGATCAGGCGGCCGGCCTTCCCGCGGGCGAGCTCGGCGATGTCCGGGTTCTTCTTCTGCGGCATGATGCTCGACCCGGTCGAGTAGCCGTCATCCAGCCGCACGAAGCCGAACTCCGCCGTTGCCCAGATCACGATGTCCTCGGCCAGCCGGGACAGGTCGACCCCGATCTGAGCCAGCACGAACGCGAACTCGGCCACGAAGTCGCGGGCGGCCGTCCCGTCGAGGCTGTTGGCGCTCGAGGCGCGAAAGCCCAGCTCCTCGGCCACCAGCTCCGGGTCGAGCCCTAGCGAGCTGCCGGCCAGGGCGCCGGAGCCGTACGGCGAGTCGACAGCGACCCTGGCGTCCCAGTCGAGCAGCCGAGACGCGTCCCGGGTGAGCGGCCAGGCATGGGCGAGCAGATGGTGGGACAGCAGGATCGGCTGGGCGTGCTGCATGTGCGTGCGTCCCGGCATCGGAGCGCCGAGATGGCGCTCGGCCTGCCCCGCGAGCGCCTCGGCGAGGTCGAGGATGAGACCGCGGATACTGGTCGCGTGGTCGCGCAGGAACACCTTGAAGAGCGTGGCGATCTGGTCGTTGCGCGACCGTCCGGCACGCAGCCTGCCACCCAGGTCGTCGCCGACGATGCCGACCAGGCCGCGTTCGAGGGCTGTGTGGACGTCCTCGTCGTCGGCCGACGGGGTGAAGGTCCCGCCGGCGACCGCGGCGGCGAGCGTGTCGATACCCACGAGCAGCCGCGCGAGCGACACCGCGTCGAGCAGCCCGGCGCGCGCCAGCACCCGCGCGTGGGCGCGCGAGCCCGCGAGGTCATACGCCGCGAGCCGCCAGTCGAACGGGGTGGACCGGCTGAGCCGGCTCAGCTCCGGTGAGGGTCCCGTCGAGAAGCGACCTCCCCAGAGCCGGGTCGTCGGCGTCTCCGGCGGATCGGTCACTGTGTGGCCGACCCTCCCGCGTGATCGCTGAGCCGCTGGTCACGCCGGGAGGCGATCTTGCTCGGGAGCCCCCAGAGCTCGATGAAGCCCTTCGCGAGCGACTGGTCGAAGGTGTCGCCCTCGTCGTAGGTCGCGAGGTTGAAGTCGTACAGGCTCGACGCCGATCGGCGCCCGGTGGCCACCGCCCTGCCGCCGTGCAGGGTCATCCGGACGTCGCCGCTGACATGCTCCTGGGTGGCGTCGACGAACGTGTCCAGGGCACGCTTGAGGGGTGAGAACCACAGCCCGTCGTACGTCAGCTCGCCCCAACGCTGGTCGATGCCCTTCTTGAACCTGGCCAGGTCCCGCTCGACGGTGACGCTCTCCAGTTCGACATGGGCCGCGATCAGCACCATCGCTCCGGGGGCCTCGTAGATCTCGCGGCTCTTGATCCCGACCAGCCGGTCCTCGACCACGTCGAGGCGCCCGACCCCCTGCGCTCCCCCACGTCGGTTGAGCTCCTCGATGGCCCGGAGCATCGTGACCGGCTGCCCGTCGATCGCCACCGGGATACCGGACTCGAACGAGATGACCACCTCGTCGGCGTCGCGCGGTGAGGCCGGATCCGCGGTGTAGGAGTAGACGTCCTCGATAGGCGCGTTCCAGATGTCCTCCAGGAAGCCCGTCTCGACGGCGCGACCCCAGACGTTCTGGTCGATCGAGTAGGGAGACTTCGACGTGACGTCGATGGGCAGGTCGTGCTCGCCGGCGTAGGCGATGGCCTTCTCCCGGGTCCAGGCGTAGTCACGGACCGGCGCGATCACCTTCAGGTGCGGCGCCATCGACGCGATGCCGACCTCGAACCGGACCTGGTCGTTGCCTTTGCCGGTGCAGCCGTGGCTGAGGATGGTGGCGCCATGGGTCTCGGCGGCCTGGACCAGGTGCTTGGCGATCAGCGGCCGCGAGAGCGCGGAGACGAGCGGGTAGCGGTCCATGTAGAGGGCATTGGCCTTCAGAGCAGGCGCGCAGTAGGCGTCCGCGAACTCCTCCTTGGCGTCGACCACGACGGCCTCCACCGCACCGCAGGCCAGCGCCCGCTGGCGGATCGCCTCCATGTCCTCGCCGCCCTGCCCGACGTCGATGGCGACCGCCACCACCTCCGCACCGGTCTGGTCGCCCAGCCAGCCGATGGCGACAGAGGTGTCGAGCCCGCCGGAGTAGGCCAGGACGATCCGATCCTGCGGTGACGTGGTCATGAGGTCTCCTGTGTGTCTTCGGCTCGGGTGGGTTCGGCTCTGGTGGGTTCGGCTCTGGTGGGTTCGGCTGTGGGGTGCCCGCATCTGGCGGGATCGGGGTCGCTGTGGTCAGCGAAGGCGGCCAAGGTGCGGCTCAGCTCGGCACCGCCGTCGGGCTCGCGCGTGATGATGATGACGGTGTCGTCTCCGGCGATGGTCCCCAGAGCCGCGGTCAGCTCGGCTTTGTCGATGGCCGACGCGAGGAACTGGGCCGCGCCCGGCGGCGTCCGGACCACCACCAGGTTCGCGGACGGTTCGGCGCTCACCAGCAGCTCGGCGCACAGCCGGGCCAGTCGGTTGCCGGCTGTGACCGACCCGGCGGCCGGCCGGGGGGTACGATCGCCGCCCTCGCCCGGCACGGCGTAGACGAGGACGCCTCGCGCGTCCCGCACGCGGACCGCATCGAGCTCGACCAGGTCCCGCGAGAGCGTTCCCTGGGTGACGTGCAGACCGTCGGCGGCGAGCAGGTCGGCGAGCTCGGCCTGGGACCGGACGGGAAGCCGGCTGAGCAGCTCGGCGATCCGCTGGTGCCGGGCAGCCCTGCTGGTGACGACGTGGGCGTCGGTCGACATCACGCCTCCCCCCGCGCCCGGGCGAGCAGCCAGGTCAGCAGCGCCTTCTGCGCGTGCAGCCGGTTCTCCGCCTCGTCCCAGACCACGCTCTGCGGCCCGTCGATCACGTCGGCCGCGATCTCCCTGCCGCGGTAGGCCGGCAGGCAGTGGAGCACGACCGCTCCGGGGTCGGCATAGGCCATCGCGTCGGCGTCGACGGCATAGGGGACGAAGGGCGACGACCGGTCGTCGGCCTCGCCCTCCTGCCCCATCGACACCCAGGTGTCGGTGGCGACCACGTCGGCACCGTCGAGCGCGGCGGGCGCAGAGGTGAGCAGCGCGACGGACCCGCCGGTGTCCGAGGCGATGCCGGCGGCGGCATCGACGACGTCCGGGTCGGGTGCGTACCCTCGCGGGGACCCGATCCGGACGTGCATGCCCGCGACCGCGCCACCGAGGAGGTAGGAGTGCGCCATGTTGTTGGCACCGTCGCCGAGGTAGCACAGCGTGAGCCCGGCCAGCCTGCCCTTGTGCGCCCGCACCGTCTGCAGGTCGGCCAGGATCTGGCACGGGTGGAACAGGTCCGTCAGCGCGTTGACCACGGGTACGCCGGCGGCGGCTGCCATCGCCTCGACCCGGGCCTGCCCGAAGGTGCGCCACACGACCGCCTCCACCTGCCGCCCGAGCACTCGGGCGGTGTCCTCGACCGGCTCCCCGCGCCCCATCTGCGAGGACTGCGCGTCCATGACGAGCGGGTAGCCGCCCAGCTCGGCGATGCCGATACTGAACGACACCCGGGTCCTGGTGGAGGGCTTGTCGAAGATCACCGCCACCGACTGCGGTCCGGCGAGTGGCTGCAGGTGGAAGCGGTCCTTGGCGAACGCGTCGGCCAGGTCCAGGATCTCGGCCTGCTCCAGCCCCGACAGGTCGTCGTCACGTAGGAAGTGCCGCATCACGACACCTCCAGGGGGTGTCGCTGAGCCGGCCCGGCGGCATCCTGGGCTCGGCTGTGGGCACCGATCGCCGACGACAGGACAGGGATCGCCTCGTCGATGTGCGCCGACGAGAGGACCAGCGGCGGTGCGAGGCGTAGGCAGTCAGGGGTCGGGTCGTTGACGATGACGCCGCCCTCGAGGGCCGCGGCAGCCACGAGGGGCGACGTACCCGGCGCGATGTCGGCCGCGAGCAGCAGGCCCCGCCCCCGCACGGCGATGACGCCATCGACCAGCCGCAGCCGCGCGGCTAGCTCGGCGCCGATGGACGTCACATGGGTGAGCAGGTCGTCCTGCTGGATCACGTCGAGCACGGCCAGCGACGTGGCGCACGCGACCGGGTTGCCGCCGAACGTGTTCCCGTGCTGCCCCGGCCCGAGCAGCGAGCCGGCGGAGCCGAGCCCGATGCAGGCGCCGATAGGGAAGCCGCCGGCCAGCCCCTTGGCCAGCGTGATGATGTCGGGCTGCACCTGCTCGGCCTGGTAGCCGAACCAGCGACCGGTTCGCCCCACCCCGGTCTGGACCTCGTCGAACCAGAGCAACGCTCCGTCGCGGTCGGCGACCCGCCGCGCGGCGCTCAGATATCCGTCCGGCGGCACGATCACCCCGGCCTCGCCCTGGATCGGCTCGAGGACGATGGCCGCAGTGGTCTCGTCGACGGCGGCCGACAGCGCCGCGGCGTCACCGTAGGGCACCCAGACGACATCGCCGGGCAGCGGCTCGAACGGCGCGCGGTACGCCGCCTTGGCCGTGAGCGCCAGCGCACCGAGCGTGCGGCCGTGGAAGCCGCCCTGGGCGGCGACGATCCTGGTACGCCCGGTTCGCCGGGTGATCTTGATGGCGGCCTCGTTGGCCTCGGTGCCGGAGTTGCAGAAGAACACCCGACCCTCGCCGTCGGCGCCGGCCAGCACCAGCAGCCGCTCGGCGAGGACGATCTGAGGTTCGGAGGCGAAGAGGTTCGACACCTGGCCGAGCGTCGACGCCTGCGCCGTCATGGCTGCCACCACCGCCGGGTGGGCGTGGCCCAGGGAGTTGACGGCGATACCCGCCATCAGGTCGAGGTATCGCCTGCCGTCGGCGTCCCAGACATGGCAGCCGGCCCCGCGCACGAGGACGCGCTTGGGCGGGCCGAACGTGTTCATCACCGCCCCTTCGTAGCGCTCGGTGAGCACGGCGACGGAGCTCCGGCCCGACGTCATGGGCTGATCAGTCACGGCGTCCCCTCCTGAGTACGGCGTAGCGCGGTGCGAATCTTGGTCGGAGTGTCGGGAAGCACCTGCGTCCCGACCCCTTCGTCGGTGAAGATCTCCAGTAGTACGGCGTGCGGCTCGCGTCCGTCCACCACGGTGGCACGCGGCACACCCTCGCGGACCGCCTTCAGGCAGGCGCCCATCTTGGGCACCATGCCGCTCGTCAGGCTCGGCATCAGCTCCTCGAGGGCGTCTACCCCGATCTCGCCGATGATGTCGTCGCTGGCCGGCCAGTCCCGGTAGAGACCCTCGACGTCGGTCAGCACGAGCAGCTTCTCGGCGCCGAGCGCCACCGCCAGGGCGGCGGCGGCGGTGTCGGCGTTGACATTGTGGACCTGGCCGTCCTCGTCGGGGGCCACCGTGGAGACGACGGGTATCCGGCCGGCGTCGATGAGGTCCTGGACCGCCTCGGGGCGCACCTCGGTGACCTCGCCGACCAGCCCGATGTCGACGGTGGCCCCGTCGACGATGACGCCCGTGCGTTTGGCGGTGAAGAGGCCGGCGTCCTCGCCGGAGAGCCCGACGGCGAGCGGTCCGTGCTGGTTGAGCAGCCCGACGAGCTCGCGGCCGACCTGACCGACGAGCACCATCCTCACCACGTCCATGGCCTCGGGCGTCGTCACCCTGAGTCCGCCGCGGAAGTGCGACTCGATCCCGAGCCGGTCGAGCATCGCGCTGATCTGCGGCCCTCCTCCGTGCACGACCACGGGCCGGAAGCCGGCGTACCGCAGCCAGACGATGTCCTCGGCGAAGGCGGTCTTGAGGGTGTCGTCGGTCATGGCGTTGCCGCCGTACTTCACCACGACGGTCTTGCCGTGGTACTTCTCCAGCCAGGGCAGCGCCTGCGCGAGGGTGGCCGCCTTGGCCGTCGCCTGCTGCCAGTCGACGGTCATGAGGCGTACGCCGAGTTCTCGTGGACGTAGGCCGTGGTCAGGTCGTTGGTCCAGATGGTGGCCTCCGCGGGCCCGGACTTGAGGTCGATCTCGACCGTGACGTCGCGGTCTTCGAGGTCGACGAGGCTCCGGTCGGCGCCGAGGCCGCTGCTGCGGCATACCCACACACCGTTGAGGGCGACGTCGAGGTCGGCCGGGTCGAACACGGCGGCCGTGGTGCCGACCGAGGCGAGGATGCGGCCCCAGTTGGGGTCGTTGCCAAAGATGGCGCACTTGAACAGGTTGCTCCGCGCGACCGACCTGGCCACCTCGAGGGCGTCCGCCTCGGTGGCGGCTCCGCGCACGGCCACTTCGATGTCGTGCTCGGCGCCCTCCGCGTCGCGCAGCAGCTGTCGGGCCAGGTCGTGGCACAGGCCCACCAGCATGTCTGTGAACAGCTCCGGTGACGGCGTGACGCCGCTGGCGCCAGAGACCATCAGCACGACCGCGTCGTTGGTCGACATGCACCCGTCCGAGTCGAGCCGGTCGAAGGTCACCCTGGTTGCGGCTCTCAGGGCCTGGTCGGCAAGCACTGGCGAGATGTCGGCATCGGTGGTGATGAAGACCAGCATCGTCGCAAGACCGGGAGCCAGCATCCCGGCGCCCTTGGCGATGCCTCCGATCGACCAACCGTCGCCGCGCGCGACAGCGGTCTTGGCGACGGTGTCAGTCGTCATGATCGCCTCGGCGGCGTCCGCACCTCCGGCGCGGGCGGCCGCGGCCAGCGCGGAGGTGACTCCCCCCAGGAGCGCGGTCCGATCGTTGAGCAGCCCGATCAGGCCGGTCGAGCAGACCACGACGTCGCCGGACGCGCACCCGGCGAGCGCCGCGGCGTGCTCGGCGGTGGCGTGGGTGAGCTGGAAGCCGGCAGCGCCGGTGTAGCAGTTGGCGCCGCCGGAGTTCGCGACGAGCACGCGGGCCCGGCCGTCCTTGACGACCTGCTCGCTCCACAGCACCGGGTTCGCCTTGCAGCGGTTCGACGTCCAGACGGCCGCCACGACGTCAGACGGCCCGTCGTTGACGATGACCGCGACGTCCTTCCCGCCGGAGTCCTTCAGCCCTGCCGCGACGCCGGCCGCGCGGAACCCCCGGGGGTGGGTGATGGTCACGGCGCCAACCCGACCGTGCTGAGGCCGGTCTGCTCGTCCAGGCCGAGGGCGAGGTTCATGCACTGGATCGCCCCTCCTGCTGTGCCCTTGGTGAGGTTGTCGATGGCGCCGACCGCCACCAGCCGGCCGGCCCGGGGGTCCAGGGCAACTTGGAGATGCATGGCGTTCGACCCCAGGGTGGCCTTGGTCTGCGGCCACCTGCCGGCGGGCAGCAGCTGAACGAAGGGCTCCTTCTCGTACGCGCTGACGTAGGTCGCTGTGACCAGCTCGGCGTCGACGCCGGGCTCCAGCGGAGCTGACACGGTCGCGAGGATGCCACGCGACATCGGTGCGAGGACGGGCGTGAAGCTCACCCTCACCCGCCGGTCGGTCAGCGTCGCGAGGTTCTGCTCGATCTCCGGCGTATGCCGGTGTGTCCCCACCGAGTACGCCGCGGCGGACCCCATCACCTCCGACGCCGTGAGGCTCGGCTTGAGGCCCTTGCCGGCGCCGGACGTACCGGAGACGGCCACGACGACGACACCCGCTGGGTCGCCGAGTCCGGCGGCGACCGCCGGTGCGATGGCCAGCGTCGAGACGGTCGGGTAACACCCGGGCACGGCGATCCGCCTCGTATCGCGCAGCCGGTCGCGGCGGCCTGGCAGCTCGGGCAGGCCATAGGGCCAGGACCCGGCCCGCCGGCCGCCGTAGAACATCGTCCACGCATCGTCGTCGGTGAGCCGGAAGTCGGCCCCACAGTCGACGACCAGGGTGTCGGCGTCGAGCTGCTCGGCGATCGCGGCGGACGCGCCGTGCGGCAGGGCCAGGAAGACCACGTCGTGGCCCGCCAAGGTACCGGCGTCGGTGCGCTGCAGGATCCGGTCGGCCAGCGGGACCAGATTGGCATGGTGTGTCCCGAGCGCCGTGCCGGCGCTGGAATCGGCCGTGAGCGTCGCGATGTCGCACGCAGGGTGACCCAGCAGCAGTCGCAGCAGCTCGCCACCGGCATACCCGCTCGCACCGGCAACCGCAACGCTGATCATCATGCACATGATTATTCGGATGTCAGCACATATATGCAACCTGACGGGTCGCCGCCACGCCGAGGAAGGGATCGATGGCGAGTCGATGTGCGGTGAGATGCACCACGTGCATCCGACGGCACCAGTCCGCAGCTCACCCCCACCCCTCCCCGGCTGCCCCGGTTTGCCCGCGCCCGGCGATGGGGCCCGCGACCCGCCAGGCTCGGATCGTTCAGGGCGGCCTTCACCTGCCGATACGTCAGGTGCGCTGGACCGCTCCCACACGCTGACCGGCCGTGGCGACCGCCGCGTCCACGGCAGCCCGGACCTCTGCCTCGGTCAAGGTCCGGTCGGGCGCCCGGAACCGTAGCGCGTACGCCAGGGACTTCTTCCCGGCGCCCACCTGCTCGCCGACATACACGTCGAACAGCCGGGCCGACTCGAGGTCGGGGCCGGCGCCGGCCCGCAGCGCATTCAGGACGTCGGCTGCCGCGACGGACTCGTCGACGACCAGGGCCACGTCCTCCTTGGCGACGGGGAATGTCGAGAAGACCGGGCTCTGGACGTTCTGCGTGGCATGGTGCATGAGCAGGTCGAGGTCGAGCTCGACGGCCGAGGTGCGCGGCGGCACGCCGTACTCCTTGCACACCTTCGGGTGCAGCTCACCCGCATGACCGACCAGGGTGGGGCCGATCAGCAGCTGCGCGCAGCGACCTGGATGCCAGGGTGCGTACCGGTCGGTCAGGATGTCGAGCTCGACACCCACGGAACGCGCGACGACGCGGCACAGTTCGACCGCGTCGGCCCAGGACGCGGGGGCGGCACCCCCCCACCACCCGGACTGGCCACGCCGCCCGGAGAGGACGACGCCCAGATACAGCGGCTGGTCGGGCAGCGCTGCGGCCAGTGCCTTCAATTCGTCCAAGGTGGGCGCCCGGTCGACCCCCAGTCGGGGCGCCTTCGGGCGGTCCCCCAGCGTCGGCAGGAACACGCTGCCCATCTCGAAGAGGCCGATGTCGGCCTGGGACCGTCCGACGTTGCGGGCGAGCGCCCGCAGCAGGCCGGGCAGCATCGTCGTGCGCAGCAACGGCTCCTCGTCCGACAGTGGGTTCGCGATCCGCATCGTGGTCCGGCGCCTGTCGTCGCCAGCCGTGTGCAGTGCGTCGAGGTCGCCGTCGCCGATGAAGGGGTACGTCAGCGCCTCGACGTAGCCGGCCGACGCGAGCGCGATGCCGATCCGTCGGCGCAGCCGCTGCCGGGTGGTGAGCCCTCTACCCGCGGGGGCGACCGGCAGCACGCTCGGCACCTTGTCGTACCCGACGATGCGCACCACCTCCTCCACCAGGTCGTAGGGGTCGGTCAGGTCCGGACGCCAGGCCGGCGGCACGGCCTCGATCCGGCCGGCCCCGAGGACGGCCCGGCAGCCGACCGCCTTCAGCGCCTCCAGGGCGACGGTAGGGGTGATGTGCACGCCCGAGACCTCTGCCGGCAGGTCCGCGCTGATCGAGATGGCGGCCCGGGACGCCGCAGCGCCCGCGACGGTGGCCGTCGTCGCAATCTCACCGCCACCGAAATCGACCAGCAGCCGGGCGACCCGCTGCGCCGCCACGGCTCCGATGGTCGCGTCGATCCCGCGCTCGAACCGCTTGGATGCCTCGCTCGGCAGCTTGTGACGCCGGGCGGTCCGGGCGATCATGACGGGGTCGAAGTGGGCCGCCTCGATCAGCACGTCGGTCGTGTTCGCGCTCAGCTCGGTCGACTCACCGCCCATCACTCCGGCGAGCCCGATCGGGCCCGAGTCGTCGGTGATGACCAGGTCACCGGGGTCGAGCTCTCGTCGAACGCCGTCGAGGCTGGTGAGCTTCTCCCCGGCGAGGGCGCGGCGGACCACGATCGGACCCCGCAGGTTCGCCAGGTCGTACCCGTGGATGGGCTGGCCGAGCTCGAGCATGACGTAGTTGGTGACGTCGACAGACAAAGAGATGGGACGCATGCCCGCCAGCTGGACCCGTCTGGCCAGCCAGCGCGGCGACGGGCGAGTTGCGTCGAAGCCGCAGACCGAGAGCGCCACGAAGGCGTCGCACCCGTCCTCGTCGTCGATACGGACGGGGTATCCGTCGCCTGTCACAGCGGCGGGCAGCGTCAGGGCAGGGTCCTCGAAGGGCAGTCCGTACGCCGACGCCGCCTCTCGCGCGACACCGCGCACCGACAAGGCGTAGGCGCGGTCCGGGTTGATCTCGAACTCGATGACGTCGTCGCGCAGGTGCAGCACGTCGGCGGCGTCTGCGCCCGGGTCGGCCTCGTCGGCGCCGAGCACCAGGATCCCGCTGTGGTCCTCGCCGAGGCCGAGCTCCTTCGCGGAGCAGATCATCCCGTCCGACACATGACCGTATGTCCGGCGCGCCGAGATCTGGAAGCCGCCGGGCAGAACGGCGCCCGGCATCGCGACGACCACGAGGTCGCCGGCCGCGAAGTTGCTGGCACCGCAGACGATCCCGCGCGGCTGGTCCTCACCCACCTCGACCTGGCACCAGTTGATCGTCTTGCCGTTGGAGTGCTGCTCCGGCTCGGCGCCGAGCACCCGCCCGACCACGAGCGGACCGGTGACGTCGGCACCCGCCTCGTGCAGGGCCTCGAGCTTGAGCCCCAGCATCGTCAGCCTGTCGGCGAGCTCCTTGACGGAGATGTCGGCGGGCAGGTCGACATAGTCCCGCAGCCACGAGACGGGGACGCGCATCACAGCTCCATTCCGAAGGCAAGTGCGAACCGGACGTCGCCCTCGATCATGTCGCGCATGTCCTTGACGCCGTGGCGGAACATCAGCGTGCGCTCGACACCCATGCCGAAGGCGAAACCCGAGTAGACGTCGGGGTCGATCCCGCACGCCACCAGGACCCGCGGGTTGACGACCCCGCAGCCACCCCACTCGATCCAGCCCTCGCCGCCGCAGGTTCGGCAGTCGTCGACATCGGGCGAGATACCGCGGCAGACGAAGCAGATCAGGTCGACCTCGACCGACGGCTCGGTGAAGGGGAAGTACGACGGCCGGAACCGCGTCGAGATGCCGTCGCCGAACATCGCCGCGGCGAAGTGGTCCAGCGTCCCCTTCAGGTGGGCCATGGTCAAGCCCCTGTCGACCGCGAGCCCCTCGACCTGATGGAAGACCGGAGTATGGGTGGCGTCCAGCTCGTCGGTGCGGTAGGTCCGGCCTGGGCAGACGACGTAGATCGGCGGCTTCCGGGTCAGCATGGTGCGGGCCTGCACCGGCGAGGTGTGCGTGCGCAGCACGACGCCCGCGTCGAGCGGCTCGAGGAACATGGTGTCCTGCATGCTCCGCGCGGGATGGTCGGGCCCGAGATTGAGGGCGTCGAAGTTGAGCCACTCCGCCTCCACCTCAGGACCCTCAGCCACCTCCCAGCCCATCGCCACGAAGACGTCGTCGATGCGGTCCTGGATGGTCGTGAGGGGATGCCGCGCGCCCTGCGGCCGGCGGTCGTACGGCAACGTGACGTCGACGGCCTCCTCCGCGAGCATCCGCTCCTCCAGCTCGGTCTCGAGCGCGGCGGTTCGACGTCGCAGCGCCTCGTTGACGGCACCGCGCGCCTGCCCGATCCGCATCCCGGCCTCTTTGCGCGCCTGCGGCGGCAGCGCCCCGATCTCCCGGTTCGCCAGGCTCAGCGGGGAACGGTCGCCCGCATGCGCCAGTCGCGCGAGCTTGAGAGCGTCGACATCGGCGGCCTGCTCGATCGCGGCGATCGCCTCGTCGCGCATGACGGCCACCGAGTCCGCGTGCAACGGGGTTACCTCCACCGGGTCGTAGTTGCTGTTCGGGCCAGACATGTGCGAGATGAGCTCCTCCTGATGCGTCCGCCCACGACGGACACTCCGGACGAGTGTAGGAACTCATCGGACCGTCGGGCGAACCCGTTTCATTTCGGTGCGCGGCCGGGGCGGGCTCAGCTGAGCGAGGCCGGCCGGCCCTCCGGGAGCACGACACGCATCCGGGCACCCCCCGCCGGGGACGACTCGACATGAACCTCACCGTCATGGGCCTGGACCAGCCCGCACACGATGTACAGGCCGAGGCCCGAGCCGCCGGCATGTCCGTTCTTCCAGAACTTCGTGAACACCCGCGACCTGATCGACTCGGTGATCCCGACGCCGGCGTCGTCGACGATCATCTCGGCGCCGCCATCGGGAGTGTCTGCGATGGTGATCCAGATGTCGCCGTCGCCATGCTTGACGGCGTTCTCGATCAAGTTGGCGGTGACCTGTGCGAGCTTGTCCTTGTCGACCCAGATGCGGGGCCGCGACACGACATGGAGCAAGATCGCCCGGCCGTTCGCCGCCGACAACGGCTCGACCTGTCGGGTGACGGCCGCCGCGAGGTCGACCGGCTCCTTGCGGATCGTCAAGCGGCCCGAGTCGATCCGGGCGACGTCGAGCAGCTCGGCGATGAGCCGGGTCAGCCGGTCCGCATCCGCGTCGACGGTGCGCAGCATGAGCAGCTTCTGCGACTCCGTGAAGCGCTCCCATTTGGACAGGAGTGTCGAGGTGAATCCCTTGACGCCGGTCAGCGGCGAACGCAGCTCATGCGCCACCGTCGCCACCAGGTCCGACCGCTCGCGGTCGACGACCTGCCTCGACCTCGCGTCGCGGATCGCCAGCCCCACCTGCTGCACCTTCCCACCCGGCAGGTCGCGGTGCAGGCGCCCCGTCACGAGCACCTCACGCCCCGACGACGTACGCCAGGAGCTCTCGAGGAGGATCCGCCGTCCCGACATCCCGTCGTACGGGGCGATACAGTCATGCCATTCGCGCCCGTCGAGGTCCTGCAAGGTCATCACGTCGCGCAGGGACGCACCAGGGATGTCCGGCCGGTCGACCTCGAGCAGCCTGAGCGCCTCGGCGTTGGCATGCGTGACGATGCCGCCGGCGTCGGCGATGACGATGCCGTCGGGAAGCACGTCCAGGACGTGCGCGTCGGCTTCGGTCACTGCACCTCCCCGCAGGTCACGAGTCGAGGCTAGCCCTCGGGCCGGGTGACAGCCTCATCGCGAGCGCGGCGCCGCTGCTCTCGAGCCGAGCGGTAGAGGCAGATCGCTGCAGCGGTGGCGAGGTTGAGGCTCTCGGCCCGCCCGTAGATCGGTACCCGCACCACCTGGTCGGCCGCGGCGGCGATATCGGCGGGCAGTCCCCACGCCTCGTTGCCGAAGAGCCACGCCGTCCGCGAGCAGAGCAGCTCCGCCGGTAGGTCGTCGAGCGAGGTGGTCCCGGCTCCGTCGGCGGCCAGGACGACCAGCCCGTGGCCCTTGAGGCTCGCCAGCGTCTCCTCAACGGACGGCTCGACCACCACAGGCAGGTGGAAGAGCGAACCTGCACTGGCCCGGACCGCCTTGCCGTTGTAGGCGTCGACAGAGTTACCGGCCAGTACCACGGCATCGGCACCCGCGGCATCCGCACACCGGACGACGGTACCGGCGTTGCCCGGGTCGCGGACGTTCGCACACACTGCGACCAAGGCGACGCGGGACCAGTCGAGACCGTCGAGCCTGACGTCGACGACGTGGCACACCGCGACGAGCCCTTGCGGGGACCGGGTGTCGGCCAGGCTCGCGACGGCCGCCTCGTCGGCGAGGTGCCAGTCGACGCCGACTGCCGCGGCGGACCGGAGCAGATCGCCGTGCCGGTCACCGGCCTCCTCGGTCGCGAAGACCTCGACCACGCAGCCTTCCACGCCGAGGGCCTCACGCACGGCCTGCGGGCCTTCGGCGAGGAAGAGGCCCCCGGACATGCGCTCGGCCCGCCGGGTGAGCCGGCGGGCCGCCTTGACGCGCACGGACCGAACGGTCATCGCCGTCGCGGTCACCGTGGTCAGCTGTCCGGGAGGATGTCGGGCCGGCTCAGGCGCTGGCCGTCTCCTGCTGTGCCGCAGCAGCCAGGCCGTCGGCGGGCTGTCCCACGACAGGAAGATGCGCCTTGGCGATGTCCACCAGCTGGGCGAACGCAGCGGGGTCGTTGACAGCGAGGTCGGCGAGGATCCTGCGGTCGACCTCGACACCGGACGCGTGCAGGCCCTGGATGAACCGGTTGTAGGTCATCCCCTGCGATCGCACAGCCGCGTTGATGCGCTGGATCCAGAGCTTGCGGAACTCGCCCTTCTTGGCGCGACGGTCGCGGTAGCTGTAGACGAGCGAGTGCTGGACCTGCTCCTTCGCCTTGCGGTACAACCGAGAGCGCTGACCGCGGTATCCGGCAGCGCGCTCGAGAACTTCTCGGCGCTTCTTGTGGGCGTTGACCGCCCTCTTGACGCGTGCCACTTCTTACTCCTTGAGAAAACTGGTGGGTGCCCGGCTCTGCGCCGCGGACGATTAGATACCGAGGAGCCTCTTGATCTTCTTGGCATCCGGCGGGGACACCTCGACGGTGCCGGCCATCCGGCGGGTCACGTTCGAGGGCTTGCCCTCGAGGTAGTGACGCCGACCAGCCTTCTGGCGAAGGATCTTGCCCGAGCCCGTGATCTTCACGCGCTTCTTCGTGCCTGAGTGGCTCTTCATCTTCGGCATGGTGCCGCTCTCCGTCTGTTCGTGCGCTCACCCGGCGGGTGGGCGCGGCTCTTGGGGTGGATCACATGTCGGGGTCGAGGTTCTCGGAGCGGCGGCGCTCCCTCTTCGGCTCATCCTTGGCCGCCGTCGACCGCTCGGTGCGCTCGGCGTGCTCGAGGGCGCGGTCCGCGTCTCGCTCGGCCGCCTTACGGTCACGCTCGGCTCGTACCTCAGCCTTCGCCTCGGACTTCTTCCTGTGCGGGCCGAGCACCATGATCATGTTGCGGCCGTCCTGCTTCGGCGAGGACTCGACGAAGCCGAGCTCCTCGACATCGCCCGCCAACCGCTGCAGCAGCCGGAACCCGAGCTCGGGGCGGTGCTGCTCCCTGCCTCGGAACATGATCGTGATCTTGACCTTGTCACCGGCCTTGAGGAAGCGGACGACGTGACCCTTCTTGGTCTCGTAGTCGTGCGCGTCGATCTTCGGCCGGAGCTTCATCTCCTTGATGACCGTGTTGGTCTGGTTGCGTCTGGTCTCGCGGGCCTTCTGGGCGTTCTCATACTTGAACTTGCCGTAGTCCATGAGCTTGCAGACCGGCGGGCGGGCCGTCGGCGCCACCTCGACCAGGTCGAGGTCTGACTCTTGAGCCAACCGCAGTGCGTCGTCGATCCGGACGATGCCGACCTGTTCTCCGTTGGGGCCGACGAGTCGAACCTCGGGAACGCGGATACGGTCGTTGACGCGTAGTTCTGTGCTGATGGGTCCTCCTGTGTTGTCGAGCTGTGGGGTGTCGCCGCGAGGACCACCGGATACAGAAAATGGCCTTCGTGCCGTCACGCACGAAAGCCACCAGCATGCTCCGGATATTCGGGGCACGGCAAGACACCGAGGCGTCTCGCGACCTGACCCGACGACTCGTGTCGATGCGGGTGGGAGGTGGTCTCCGCTTGTGCCCTGTCCAACGCCTCCTCGCGAAGACGCATTCCTTGACCCCTCAGCCTGAGCTTGCTCAGGCTGCTGGTGCGCAGATCGGACAGATTGGTCAGGGTCCACGCTACCAGTGACCCGCTGCCCACGT
Organism: Propionibacteriales bacterium; assembly: GCA_038239485.1. Taxonomy (GTDB): domain Bacteria; phylum Actinomycetota; class Actinomycetes; order Propionibacteriales; family Nocardioidaceae; genus DASQEH01. Next base: position 16,447 of record JBBSET010000038.1, on the reverse strand, counting down.
CACATCCTGCGGTGCCCGCGTGCCAGCATGGCGGAGATGGTGAGCATCGAGACGTCAGTGCTCGAACGGCTGGCCGCCGGGCCGCCTCTCCTGGGTTCGACGCACCTGGTGAGCATCGACGGACCCGCCGGCTCGGGGAAGACCACACTCGCACGTTCGGTCGAGGCAGCCGCGTGCTCGGCCGGCCACCGTGCCGCCACCCTGCATATGGACGACATGTACGAGGGCTGGACGGGAATGACGCCGGGGCTGGTGACACGCGTCCTGGCCCAGGTCCTGGTCCCGCTGTCGCACGGCGTTGCAGCCAGATGGCAGCGCTACGACTGGGTGGCAGAGGGCTTCGCGGAGTGGCACGACCTGGCGCCTCCCGACGTCCTCGTGCTGGAGGGATGCGGGTCAGGCTCGCTGGCGTTCGCGGAGAGTACGAGCGTGCTGGTCTGGGTGGAGGCCGCGCGCGACGTCCGCCTGGCCCGCGGGGTCGAACGCGACGGCGAGCAGATGCGAGCTGCGTGGCTCACGTGGCTCGAACACGAGGCGGCCTGGTTCGTCGCGAACCGGACCCGCGGGCGGGCTGACGAGCATCTCACCACGGGCTGAGAGAGCCAGCCCGTCAGTCCGACGAGCGCAATGGCCGAGCGCACCTGCAGATGTGTCCCAGGATGTGCGAGAGTCGCTTGCGTGGTAGCTCCCTCGGGTCAGGCAGTCGTGTTGCGCAGCGGTCCTTATGAGGCCGAGGTGGTCGAGGTGGGCGGTGGGTTGCGTTCGCTGCGCAAGGACGGACAAGACGTCGTCGCCGGCTACGACCCCGAGGAGATGGCGACCTCGGGCCGTGGCCAGCTGCTGATCCCCTGGCCGAACCGGATCGAGGACGGCGCCTACGTTTTCGACGGCGGCGCCTACCAGCTTCCGTTGAGCGAGGCCAAGGTCCGCAATGCGATCCACGGGTTGACGCGCTGGGTCAACTGGCGGCTGGCCGTGCGGTCCCTTGGGTATGCCACCTGGATCTACCGGTTGCCGCCGCAGCCAGGCTACCCATTCGCCCTCGATCTGTCCGTCGCCTACGGCCTGACCGAGCACGGGCTACGCGTGGACATCTCGGCTCGCAACATCGGCGCCAAGCCGGCCCCGTACGGCCATGGGGCCCACCCGTACCTCACGGTCGGGCGGCGCCTGGACGGATGTGAGCTGACGATGCCGGCATCGACGCGCAGTGACGCCGACGAGCGCGGCATCCCCCAGCCCGCTGTCAGCGTCGCGGACGGTCCGTACGACTTCCGGCAGCCGCGGCTGATCGGCGCTACCACCTTCGACCACGCCTTCGGCGGCCTACCCGACGGGGACCCCCCGACCACCGTGACGCTGCGGGACCCGGGAACGAACCGGGTCGCGAGCCTGACGGCCGACCCAGCCTACCGATGGCTGCAGATCTTCAGCGGCGACAATCTGCCGACCCGGGCTCGTGAGGCGCTCGCGGTCGAGCCGATGACATGCCCGCCGAACGCTTTCCGGACCGGCACCGACCTGGTCGTCCTGGAGCCCGACCAGTCGCACGTGGCCGGCTTCACCATCGCCTGATCAGGTCTGGTCCACCCCGTCGACGATGTCGAGGCGGGCCACCATCACCGACAGCGCCCGGGCCGCGGCCCGTCGTACCGCCGGGTTGGTGTCGACGCGGGCGTCACGGACGACGTTCACGTGTTCGGTGTCGCCGATATCGCCCAGGGCTCGTACGGCTGCCTCGCGAACCCGCGGCAGGTCGTGGTCGGCGAGGATCGCCGCCGCCTCACCCGCCGCGCCGATCCCCCGCTGGCCGGCGACCTTGACGCACATCTCGGCAACCCGCCAGCTCGTGTCGCCAAGACCCGCCAACACCGCGGGCGCGACGTCGTCGACCCATACGTAGCGCAGTCCCCGCGCGCCCCAGACCCGGGGCCAGTAGTCGGCCTCGGACCAATCGCCGGCGGCGAAGGCCACGCCGGACCGACCGGCGAGATAGGGCAGCGCCGCTGCGTAAGGCTCGGTCTGCGCCCCCGCCCCCGCCAGGAGGTCGGCGCACAGCTCTGCGGCAGCCCTCGTCCCGATGGCCTGCTCGAGCTGTCCGACCAGCACGGCCGGCCGCGCAGTGAGGTCGGCCGGGGTGGACAACTCAGCGCCAGGCATGGCCCCATCGTGGCACCCGGGGGTGCCGGATGCGGCTCCCGCTCGCGTCGACCAACCCCTTAACCGACGCCAGCGGGAGGCAAGGGTACTACCTACTCAGGGTAGCGTATCAATCACACAGAGTACAGACATATCCACCGTAAGGATCGGGGAGCCTCAGGCACGCCGATCCCCTGGGAGCGCAGATAGGACGTTGTCCCGATGTCCGGGGGGTGAGCCTGGTCCGTGCCGCCTGAGACGGCACAGCCGCCGGGACGTGGTTCAACCACCCGGCTCGGGATCGGGCGGCGAGTGCTGCGCGATCACCGCCGCGAGCTCCCGGGTGGCCCGGACGGCACGGTCGCCATCGGAGATCTGGATGGCGAGGATGGACAGGGTCTCGCCGTCGGCGAGGTCGAGGAGCGCCCAGGGCCGGTTGACGCTGAGCGAGATCTGGACGACCTCCGGCCACTCGTACCGGTGCCGCTTGTAGCCGTTCTTGACGGTGAGCCCCTCCTCGTCGGCCGTCGCCGAGGTCCGGAACAGGGCGTTGAGCGCAGCCACTGCCGCTCCGAACACGACGAGGAGGGTGAGCCGCTCACTCAGCCCGAACGTGGCGCGCGCGTCGGCCGGCAGCATCACCCAGACGAAGCCGATCGAGGCGATCAGGACGAACGCGGCGACCCCGGCGGCCATCCGCGCCCCGAGCGGACGGTACCGCCGTGGCAGCGTCACCTTGTCGGGCACAGCGTCACCTTGTCGTGCACAGCGTCACCTTGTCGGGCGCGGTCGTCACTCTGTCGGGCATCGGGTTCACACTGCCGGGCATCGGGTTCACAGCCGGCAGGCGTGGATGTTCGTGACCAGGATTCCGCGGGCGCCGAGGTCGTAGAGCGCGTCCATCACGCCTTGCGCGTCGTCGCGCGGCACCATCGAGCGAACAGCGACCCAACCCTCGCGGTGCAGCGGCGACACCGTCGGCGACTCGATTCCCGGCGTCAGTGCACATGCTCCCTCGACCTGCTCGACCCGGATGTCGTAGTCCATCATCACGTAGCTGCGGGCGACGAGCACCCCCTTCAGGCGCCGGACGAAGATGTCGAGCCCGGCAGGGTCCACCGCGCCGTGCCGGCTCACCAGGACCGCCTCCGACGACAGGATCGGGTCCCCGAAGATCTCCAGCCCCGCTTGGCGCAGGGTGTTGCCCGTCTCCACCACGTCGGCGATCACGTCGGCGACCCCGAGCCGGACTGCCGACTCGACCGCGCCGTCGAGACGGACCACATGGGCGCTCACCGAGCGCTCCTTGAGGAAGTCCTCCAGCAGTCCGGCGTACGATGTGGCCACCCGGCGGCCCTCGAGCTCCTCGACGGTGGAGATCCCGCCGATCGGACCCGCGAAGAAGAACCGTGACTCGCCGTACCCGAGGGTGAGACGTTCGGTGACCGAGGCGCGGGAGTCGAGAACCAGGTCACGACCGGTCAACCCGAGGTCGAGGGTCCCCTCTCCGACGTACACCGCGATGTCGCGGGGCCGGAGGTAGAAGAACTCCGCGCCATTGGCCGGGTCGCTCATCACCAGGTCCCGGTGGTCGTGGCGTTGCCGGTACCCCGCCTCGCGCAGGATCGCTGCGGAGGCGTCGGCGAGCGAGCCCTTGTTGGGTACGGCGATCCTGAGCATGACGGTGAGCCTCGATATGGCTGTCGGGAGTGGTCCGGGTGAGCGGCTGGTCGGTTACAGGTGCGCGTAGACGTCGTCGAGGGTGAGTCCACACGCCAACATCATCACCTGCGCGTGGTACAGCAGCTGGCTGAGCTCCTCGGCGGCCCGCTCGGGCGTCTCGTGCTCGGCCGCCATCCAGGACTCAGCAGCTTCCTCGACGAGCTTCTTGCCGATGGTATGCACCCCGGCCTCGACGGCTGCCACCGTACCGGACCCGGTGTCGCGCTCGGCGACCTTGCGGGTCAGCTCAGCGAACAGGTCGTCGAAGGTCTTCATCAGGTCCCCCAGCCTAATGGCCCGGGCGCCGTCAGCCGGACCGGTGCGCGTCGACCAGCTTGTCCATCAGGGCGTCGAGGTCGGCGTCGACCTGCTGGCGGGACGGGTCCGCGTCGTGCCAGCCGACGATCTCACGCGCCCCCTGCTCGAACGGGATCGTGGCGACGTAGCCGGGTGCTACACGACGGAGCTTGGCGTTGTCGAAGATCATCGTGTGCGCCTTGTCTCCCAGCAGTCCCGCACCCCAGCCGGGGTCGGCGGCGGCGATGGCGTCGGAGGTGACGTGCACGATCCGTGCCTCGGCACCCGCCGCCGCTGCGAGGGTCTGAGCGATCGCGTTCCAGCTCAGCGCGTCGTCGGACGTGATGTGGAAGGCCTCCCCGATGGTCCGCGGGTTGCCCAGCAGCGGGACGAAGCCGCGGGCGAAGTCCAGATGATGGGTCAGCGTCCAGAGCGACGTCCCGTCGCCGTGGACGACGACCTCCTTGCCACGCCTCATCCGGTCGACCGCCGTCCAGCCGCCCCGGAGCGGCACCGACGTCTGGTCGTACGTGTGCGACGGCCGGACGACGGTCATCGGGAACCCGTCGTCCCGGTAGGCCGCGGTCAGCAGGTCCTCGCAGGCGATCTTGTCGCGTGAGTACTGCAGGTGCGGGTTGCGCAGCGGGGTGGACTCGACGACCGGCATCCGGCCCGGCGGGGTCTGGTACGCCGACGCCGAGCTGATGAAGACGTACTGCCGGACCCTTCCTGCGAACAGCTCGACGTCGGCCTTCACCTGGTCCGGTGTGAAGGCGAGCCAGTCGACGACCACGTCGAAGTCCTCACCGCGCAACGCCTCCTCGACGGCCCGCCGGTCGTGGATATCGGCCGACAGCGCCTTCACCTCCACCGGGAGCGGGCGCGTGCTGGTTCGGCCGCGGTTGAGGACCGACAGGTCGATCCCGGCCTCGACCGCAACACGGGAGCAGGCGGAGCTGATCACGCCACTTCCGCCGATGAACAGGACTCTGAGACTCGCGGAGGTCACCCTCGGCCACCATGGATGACCCGACTGCGCTGCTCCTGCCCCGGGCCGCCATACGGGTAGTCGGCCACCGACGGGTCGCTCGCCTCGTCGAGCACCGCGACCTCGTCGGCGCTCAGGTGCAGGCCGGCCGCGGCCAGGTTGGCTTCCAGCTGCTCGGTGGTGCGCGCGCCGAGGATCACCGACGTGACGGCCGGCCGGTCGACCAGCCAGGCCAAGGCGATCTGCGCCATCGTCGCGTCCCTCGCCGCGGCGACCTTCTCGACGGCCTCGACGACGTCCCAGGTGCGCCGCTTCGCCGACCGGGCGGTGTACGCCTCCATCCCACGCTCGGGGTTCTCACCGAGGCGGCTGGTTCCCGCCGGACGCTCGTCGCGCGTGTACTTGCCCGTCAGCCAGCCACCGCCCAGCGGCGACCAGGGCAGCAGGCCGAGACCGGCGTCGAGGCACGACGGAACCACCTCCCACTCGATCTCGCGGACGAGCAGGTTGTACTGCGGCTGCAAGGTGACGGGGACCTCGAACCGCTGCTCGCGGGCGGTCGCGACCGCCTTCTGCACCTGCCAGCCGGTGAAGTTGGACAGCCCGACGTAGCGGACCTTGCCGGCGTGCACCATGTCGTCCAGCGCACCCAGCGTCTCCTCGATCGGGGTCAGCGGGTCCCAGGCGTGCACCTGGTACAGGTCGACATACTCCACCTGCAGCCGGCGGAGCGACGCGTCGAGGGCCTGTTGGAGGTGGCGCCGGGACAACCCGACATCGTTCGGCCCGGAGCCCATGGGGAACCTGCCCTTGGTCGCGAGGACCACCGACTCGCGCACCTCCACCGGACGCGACGCGAGCCAGCGCCCGATGATCTGCTCGGACTCCCCTGCGGAGTAGACGTCCGCGGTGTCGACGAGGTTGCCGCCGGCCTCGAGGAAGGTGTCCAGCTGGGTGTGCGATCCTCGCTGGTCGGTCTCCGCTCCGAAGGTCATCGTGCCCAGCGCCAAGGTCGAGACCGAGCAACCGCTGCGGCCGAGTCGTCGATAGTCCATCTGGCCATCCTCGCGGTTGGGGTTGCCGCTCGCCACCGGGCTCCGGAGACGTCGCGTGCCGGCCGGGAGGAATACTGCCGGGCGGTCGCTGGCTCGACGCGTGCGGGGCTGGGCGGCTGGGGCTGCGCGGCTAGGGGCTCAGCCGCCGGACGCGCCGCAGGGTCAGAGCCGTGCTGAGGGCGGCATGGGTAGCCTCGTATCCCTTGTCCTCGACTGATCCGGGGAGCCCAGCTCGGGCCAGCGCCTGGGCGTCGTTCTCGCACGTCAGGACCCCGAAGCCCACCGCGGTGCCGGTGTCGAGGGCCACCCGGGTGAGCCCGTCGGTGACAGCTCGGCAGACGTAGTCGAAGTGCGGAGTGCCGCCGCGGATCACCACCCCGAGTGCGACCACGGCGTCGCACCCCAGCTGGGCGAGTGCCAGCGACACCACCGGCAGCTCGAAGCTCCCCGGCGCCCGCACCACCTGCCAGGACGTCACCTTCGCGTCGGCGCGGGCGCGCTCAGCACCGGCGAGGAGGCCGTCCATCACCCGCTGATGCCACTGCGAAGCCACCACTGCGACAGTGAGGCCGCTCGCGTCGAGCGGCGGCAGCGGCGCCTGCCCCTCCCCGCTCATGAGGCCGCTCCACTCATGAGGCCACTCCATTCATGGGGCCCGCTGCACTCATGAGGAAACCAGCGCTCATCAGACCGTGCCCTCGTGGGCGGCCAGCGGGACCTCGAGCCCCCCGCCGTACAGCAGGTCGAGGTCGTGGCCCATCCGGTCCCGTTTCGTGGTCAGGTAGCGGCGGTTCTCGTCGTTCGAGACGACAGGGATGCCGATCCGCTCGGTGACCGCGATGCCGTATCCCTCCAGCGCCTCGGCCTTGGCCGGGTTGTTGGTGAGCAGCCGGATCGACCTCACGCCGAGGTCGCTGAGGATCTGCGCCCCGATGCCGTAGTCGCGGGCGTCCGCGGGCAGCCCGAGCTGGAGGTTGGCGTCGACGGTGTCGTGACCGCTGTCCTGCAGGGTGTACGCCATCAGCTTCTGCAGCAGCCCGATGCCGCGTCCCTCGTGGCCACGCAGGTACACGACGACGCCGCGCCCCTCAGCGCTGACGGTATCGAGGGCGGTCCGAAGCTGCTCGCCGCAGTCGCACCGCCGCGAGCCGAGCACGTCGCCGGTGAGGCACTCCGAGTGCAGCCGGACGAGCACATCGCGACCGTCCCCGATGTCGCCACAGACCAGCGCGATCTGCTCGGAGTCGTCGACGAGGCTGCGGAAGCCGATGGCTCGGAAGGTGCCATGCTCGGTCGGCAGCCGAGCCTCGACGACGCGGTGGACCTGGCGCTCCCGCTCTCGCCGGTACCGGATCAGGTCGGCGATCGAGATCATGGCGAACTCGTGCTCGTCGGCGAACGCGCGAAGCGCCGGGGCCCGCATCATCGAACCATCGTCAGCGACGATCTCGGCGATCGCCCCGGCAGGGGTCAGGCCGGCCAGCCGAGCCAGGTCGACAGCGGCCTCTGTGTGGCCGGCCCGCTCCAGCACGCCGCCGTCGCGGTAGCGCAGCGGGAACACGTGCCCGGGCTGGACCAGGTCGAAGGTCTCGGCTGCAGGGTCGGCGAGCAGCTTGATGGTGGTGGCCCGGTCGGCGGCCGAGATGCCGGTCGTCACCCCGACCCTCGCATCGACGGAGACGGTGTAGGCCGTCCGCATCCGCTCGGTGTTGTGGGCGGTCATCAGCGGTATCGCCAACCGGTCGAGCGCGAGGCCCTCCATGGGCACGCACACCACCCCGCTGGTGTGGCGGACCATGAACGCGACCAGGTCTGGTGTCGCCATGCTGGCGGCGAAGATCAGGTCACCCTCGTTCTCGCGGTCCTCGTCATCGACGACGACGACCGGCCTGCCGCGGCCGATGTCGACGACCGCACGGGCGATCGAGTCGAAGCGCACGGCCCTCATAGCCCCACCATCTCTGCCATCGGGTCGGCGACCAGCTCATCGGCCGCGATCCGACGCCACGCGAAGAAGCCGTAGAGGACCAGCAGCAGGTAGACGCCGTAGAGGAAGGCCGAGGGGTAGAGCTGGAAGTGGATCAGCTCGGGTACGCCCACCAGGTCCACTGCGATCCAGCACAGCCAGAAGTCGACCCAGCCCCGCGCCATGGCGTAGGTCGCCAGCACCGAGCCGACGAAGATCCACGAGTCGGCGAGGTAGTACCACGTCGGCGCGGGCCAGCCGGCACCGATCTGCTTGAAGACGAAGAAGAGCAGCAGAACGCTCGCCAGCCCGGCCACGACATAGGTGGCGCGCTCGCTCCCGCTGGCCCAGCGGGGCCGCACCGCCGGTGCCGTCGTGTCCGGGGCCCGGCCTCTGGTCTGTCGCCAGCGCTGCCAGCCGTAGATGCTGACCGCGACGAAGAAGACCTGCCTGCCGGCCTGGCCGAGCAGCGGGATGTTCTGCCCGTTGACGACGGCGGTGCCGATGAAGACGGTGAACAGCAAGACGTTGCCCACGATCCCGACCGGCCACGCCCACACCCGGCGGCGCAGGCCGCCGATGGCCGAGGCGAAGCCGAACGCGTTGCCGATGATCTCGCGCCACGTGATCTGATGGCCGCCGATCGTCAGATGGGCGTCGTACATGGACTGGAAGACGCTCACGAGTACTCCTCCGGGTTGGGCGGGGATGGTGGGATGGAAACGGGGGCGCTGGGTGGTTCAGACGCGCCCATCAGCCGCTCGACGTATTTGGCGACGATGTCCACCTCGAGGTTGACCTGGTCGCCTGGGGGCTTGAAGCCGAGCGTCGTGCGGGCGAGCGTGGTCGGGATCAGGCTGACGCTAAAGGTGGGGTCGGTTCCGTCGGCGAGCGCACTCACGGTCAGCGAGACCCCGTCGACCGCGATAGAGCCTTTGAGGGCGACGTACCTCGCCAGCGCCCGGGGCAGAGAGATGGTCACGACCTCCCAGTGCTCGCTCGGCTCTCGGGCGACGATGACGCCGGTACCGTCCACATGGCCCTGCACGATGTGACCGCCGAGCCGTGAGTGTGCCGTGACGGCGCGCTCGAGGTTGACCCTGCTACCGGTCGCCAGCTCGCCGAGCGACGTCTTGTCGAGGCTCTCCTGCATCACGTCGGCGGTGAACCGGTCAGCCGACCGTTCGCAGACCGTGAGACAGCAGCCGTTGACCGCCACCGAGTCTCCCAGCTGGATGTCGTCGGCGACGGTGGGGCCGCAGAGGGTCAGCCGGACGCTGTCGTCCTGAGTCTCGAGCGAGACGACCTCGCCCAGCTCCTCGATGATGCCGGTGAACATCAGCGGCTCCTCGTCGTGGTCATGGTGAGTCGGACGTCGTCGCCGAACCTTGCGACGTCGGTGAGCGTCAACCGCCTGGCTCGGTCGATCGAACCGATGCCGAGGTCCGCGACGGCCGGGCTGCCGGCGCCGAGCAGGGCAGCGGCGATGTAGGCCACGACGCGGTCCACCAGGTGCTCGACCACGAAGGCCGCGGCGAGGGTGGGGCCCCCTTCGAGCCAGACATGCTGGCAGTCGCGCTCGGCCAGGGCAGCGAGCGCTTCGCCGGGCGCGCGTGTGCGCAGCGCGAGGGTCGGCGCGGCGGAGTCGAGCACCTTGGCGTCGGCCGGGATGTCGCGAAGGCCCATCACGACCCGCAGCGGCTGGTGGCCGGCGTCGAGAGGCTCGCCCGACGGGTGGCGAACGGTGAGCTGGGGATCGTCGGCGACGACCGTGCCCGTGCCCACGAGTACCGCGTCGCACTCGGCGCGCAGCCGGTGCACGTCGGCGCGCGCGGCCGGCCCCGTGATCCATCGAGACGAGCCGTCACTGGCGGCCGAGCGGCCGTCGAGCGTGGCCGCGAGCTTCCAGCTCACGAACGGCCGCCCGCGCTGGAGCGCGAAGGTCCACGCGACATTGATCCGCTCGGACTCCTGGGCAAGCACGCCGGCCTCCACGTCGATACCGGCCGCGCGCAGTGTGTCGGCGCCGCCGCCGGCCCTGCCGGAGGCGTCCGGCTGGGCGAACACGACGCGCGCGATGCCCGCGGCCGCGACCGCGGTGGCGCAAGGCCCGGTGCGCCCGATGTGGTTGCACGGCTCCAAGGTGACGACGAGGGTCGTACCAGCGGCGGCGGCACCGGCCTTGGACAGGGCGTCCACCTCAGCGTGCGGAGTACCCGCCCCGCGGTGGTAGCCCTCGGCCACGACGTCGCCCCCGCGGTCCAGCAGGACGGCGCCGACACGCGGGTTGGGGCCGAGTGGCACGCCCGGTGTTCGCGCAAGCTCGAACGCGCGACGCATCGCGCGCACCTCAGCTCGGCTGGCCATCTGCAGCCTCTCGTCCGGACGCGGACTCCGAGGCTGTTCGGGATCGTTCGACGCTCATCTCGCGAGGATCGGCTGCTGGGTCACCACCAGACGACCTGGCCGCGAAAGCCAGATGGCGACGGGGACGAAACCCGGCGTGCTTCCTCTCATCCGGACTTTAACCGTCGGTCCCGGAGTTCCACCGGATCGGCCGACCGCTGGCAGCGGACGGTTCGCGGACTATCACCGCCGGTTCGGAGTTACACCGACCCCGGAGCACGCGAGTGTTGTCACTCGTATGCGACCATCATGCCACGGCGCAGCGCCCAGTTCCATGGGGCGCACAACCTCCGAGCCGCAGGACCTCTCGGCAGCGCGGCGCTCAGTGGTACGCAGCGGTGGCCAGCTCACGCAGATGGTCGACCATCGCGTCCGGGTCTTCGGCGCCGAAGACGGCCGAGCCGGCGACGAAGACGTCGGCGCCGGCATCGGCGCACTGCTCGATGGTCTGGGCCGAGATGCCGCCGTCGACCTGCAGCCACACCTCCGTGCCGCTGCGTGCGACGAGATCGGCGGCGCGGCGGATCTTGGGCAGGCAGACGTCCAGGAAGCTCTGCCCGCCGAAGCCCGGCTCGACGGTCATGATGAGCAGCATGTCGAGCTCGGGCAGCAGGTCGGCGTACGGCTCGATGGACGTGGCAGGCTTGAGGCCCATCCCTGCCCGCGCGCCCTTGGCGCGAAGCTCGCGGGCGAGCCGTACCGGTGCCGCGCAGGCCTCGACGTGGAACGTCACGTTGGTGGCGCCCGCCTCGACGAAGGCAGGCGCCCAGCGGTCGGGGTCCTCGATCATCAGATGGCAGTCCAACGGCTGGCTCGCGACCCTGGAGAGGGCCTCGACGACGGGGAGCCCGATCGTGAGGTTGGGCACGAAGTGGTTGTCCATGACGTCGACGTGCAGCCAGTCGGCGCTCGGTATCGAGTGCGCGGCCCGCTCGAGGTTGGCGAAGTCCGCCGCCAGCATGCTCGGTGAGATCTGAATGCCCATCGGAGCAGGAGTCTAGTGCGCCCCTCGTCGCAGGATCGCGACGAACATCGCGTCGGTGCCGTGCAGGTGCGGCCACAGCTGCACGTGTGGACCGTTGCCGAGGTCGTCCACCTCGGGTATCAGGGCGCGGGCGTCCTCCTCCCGCACGTCTGGCCGGGCGGCGAGCACGGCGTCGACGACGCCTCGCGTCTCGTCGGGGTGCGGTGAGCAGGTCACATAGGCGACGACCCCGCCAGGGCGGACCGCCTGGACCGCCGACGCGAGCAGGTGGCGCTGGATACCGACAAGGTCGTCGACGTCGTGCGGCCGACGGCGCCAGCGGGACTCAGGGCGACGGCGCAGTGCACCCAGCCCCGTGCACGGCGCGTCGACGATGACCCGGTCGAACACTTCGTCCCCCCAGGGTGGGCGGGTCGCGTCAGCGGCGACGACCGGCGGCGGGGCAGGGTAGGCCCGGAGTCCGGATCGAACCAACCGGGCGCGGTGGACCAGCCGCTCGGACGCCACCAGGGTCGCGCCGCGGCTCCGGGCGAGGCCGGTCAGCAGTGCGGCCTTGCCGCCCGGCCCCGCGCACAGGTCCAGCCAGCGCGTGTCCCTTCCGTCGACATGGGCCCGGGCCAGCGCCAGCGCGGCCAGCTGTGACCCCTCGTCCTGGACTCCCACCCGTCCGGCCCGGACCATCGGCATGGCGCCCGGGTCGCCGCCACCGGCGAGAACGGCGGCGTAGGGCGACCATCGCCCCGGTGACGCACCGCCCGACAGCAGATCTGCCACGGCGACGAGCCCGGGACGTACGACCAACGTCACCTCTGCGGCGACATTGTCGGCCGCGAGCGCCTCCTCGACCTGCACCAGGTCACCGCCCAGCGCGTCGGTGAAGGCCTCGACGACCCAGCGTGGGTGGGAGTGGGCCACGACCAGGTGACCAGTCAGGTCGTCGTGGCGTGACGGGGCGACGCGGTCGAGCCACTGCTGGCGGCTGGCGCGGTCGACCCTGCGGAGCACGGCGTTCGCGAGCCTGACCGGTCGCTCGCCGCACGCTTCCCGGACCAGCTCAACGGTGGTCGCGACGGCGGCGTGCGACGGCACGCGCATGTCGAGGAGCTGGTGGACACCCAGCCTCAGCGCAGTCCGGACCTCAGGCTGCAGGGACTCCGCGCCGCCCGTCGTCACCGAGTCGAGGATGGCGTCGTAGGTGCCCTGGAGCCGAACGGTTCCATTGGCCAGCTCGGTCGTGAATGCGGCGTCGCGATCCGTGATGCCGCGCTCGGTGAGCAGGGCCGGCAGCACCAGGTTGAGATAGGCGTCCTCGGCATCGACGGCTCGCAGCGCGTCGTACGCCGCCTTCCGCTGGGGGTCGACCGGCGTCCGTGGGCCGCTTCTGCCGTGCTGGCCTGTGCGCTGCGCCTTGGGGCGTCTGGGGCTGGTGCGCCGGCGGCTGGGCCGTCCGGTGCCGGCCATCACCGGCCCAGTCGGCGCGGCATGTCGCGCAGGCCGCGGGCCCAGTCGGCGGCGGGGGTCCACGGCTTGCCGGCCGGCTGGACGTCGGTGAGCCGGACGGCGTGCGTACCGGTGCCGACCGTCACCGTCTCCTTGTCGGCGACGACCTGCCCCGCCCCGAGGGTGTCGAGCGCTGGCAGCATCGTCGGCGGGGCGATCTTGAGCCGCGACTCGCCCATGACGGTCCAAGCCCCCGGTGCGGGCGTGCACGCGCGGATTCGGCGGTCGATGGCGAAGGCAGGAGCGGCCCAGTCGATCTCGGCATCGTCGACCGTGAGCTTCGGGGCCAGCGAGAGACCGTCGGCGGGCTGCGGTCGCGCCACCAGCGTCCCCGCCTCGATGCCGTCGAGGGTCGCCGTCAGCAGTCCGGCGCCGTGGTGCGCCAGGCGTTCGAGCAGGGTCCCCGCAGTGTCGTCCGGCGTGACCGGCTCGGTCAGCAGGCCATAGGTCGGTCCAGCGTCAAGTGCCTCGACGATGCGGAAGGTGGTGGCGCCGGTCACCTCGTCGCCGGCGATGAGCGCACGCTGGACAGGGGCCGCGCCCCGCCAGGCCGGCAGCAGCGAGAAGTGGAGGTTGACCCAGCCGTGGCGCGGGATGTCGAGCGCGGCCGCCGGCAGCAGGGCGCCGTACGCGACGACGGGGCAGCATTGCGGGCCGATATCGGTCAGCCGGGAGAGGAAGTCCAGGTCGCTTGGGCGGACCGGCTTGAGCACCTCGACGCCGTGCTCTTCCGCGACGGCGGCGACCGGGGACGCGCCCAGCTTGCGGCCGCGGCCGGACCTGGCGTCCGGGCGCGTCACGACGGCGGCGACCTCGTGGCGGCTCTCGAGCAACGCGCGCAGGGCAGGTACGGCAGCCTCGGGGGTGCCCGCGAAGACCAGCCGCACGGTCAGCTGCCTCGACCGAACATCGGGTGCGGGGACGCCTTCACCGTCGGGGTCGAGAGTCCGCTCCACTCAGCGTGGCGGATCGCCTTCATCGCGAGCTTACGCGTCTCGGCGTCGAGCCGGTCCACGAAGAGGACGCCGTCGAGGTGGTCGGTCTCGTGCTGGATGCATCTCGCCAGCCCGCCGCTGCCCTCCACGACGACGGGCTCTCCGTGCATGGTGAAGCCGCCGGCCACGACGTGCTCGGAGCGGATGCAGTCGAACGAGAAGCCGGGAATCGACAGACATCCCTCGTCGCCGTCCTGGGTGTCGCTGGACAGGGCCAGCTGCGGGTTGATCAGGTGACACACCTCGCCGTCGACGAGATAGGTGAACACCCGCAGGCCGACACCGATCTGGGGGGCGGCGAGGCCGGCTCCCGGCGCCGCGAGCATCGTGTCGCCGAGGTCCTGCACCAGGGTGCGCAGCTGCTTGTCGAAGTCGACGACGGGCACGGCCGGAGTCCGCAGGATGGGGTCGCCGAAAAGCCTGATGTCACGAACTGACACAACATGCTCCACGCGGCTCGACGACATTGGCTGGACGACGGTGCTTCGACAGCACTGCTCGAGAGCAGCAGCGCCCCAGTCTACTGGCGCCGGTGGACACACGACGGCTACGCCAGGTCCATCGGATCCACGCGCACGGTGACCGGCACGAGCTTGCGGCTGCTGCGCGCAGCCTGCATCCGCTGCAGCGCCTGGGTCATGCCCGCGCCACGCTCCTGAGGCGTCCGGATCACGAGCCGGGCCTGACCATCGGCCGCATCGGTGGGCCCGAGCACGTCGGCGTACCCCGGAAGCACGAGCAAGCGGAGCGCCTCGGCGACGGCGTCCGGATCGCCGGCGACAGTGGCGAGCCGGGCCGCGGGCGGCATCCGGGCGGAGCGTCTCTCGGTCAGCTCACGGATGGCGAACCCCTCCGGATCCCAGCGCACCAGCGCCTGCAGCACCCGGTTGTCGGCGTCCCCGACCGCGACGACCCGGCCGCCGTCGCCTCCCGAGCGAACCAGGCTCGCGATGTTGAGCCAGCGACGAAGCGCCTCCTCGCCGGCGCGAAGGCCGGGCCGGCCCAGGGTGAGCCAGGTGTCCAGCAGGACTGCTGCGGCATAGCCACCCTGGGCTCGCGGCTCGGCACCGGGTGTCGCGACGACGAGGGCGGGGCCGGACCCGACCTGGTCGACGACATGCTCCCCTCCCGACGACAGCACCGAGGTCTGGGGAAAGCTCCTCCCCCACTCCTCGGCGGTACGCAGGGATCCGACGACGGGGAATCTCAGTGCGTGACCGCTGCACTCGGGGCAGATCCAGGGATCCGCTCCGTGACCGCACCACCCGCAGGTCGGCACGCCACCGGACTTCCTCCTGCGCAGCGGACCGGTGCAGTGGCGGCAGCGGGCAGGCGCCCGGCAGGTGTCGCAGGTCAACGACGGCTGATAGCCGTACCGCGGCGCGTGGACGAGGACCGGTCCGGCGGAGAGCGCCTGACGAACCAGCTCGAAGACCTGCCGGGGCATCCTGACCCCCGCGCCACCGCCCGGCCCGTCGCCCCGGTGCTCGACCTCCCCCGTGACATGCACCTGGGGTGTCGCGGCGCGGACGCGGGCCCGGGCGGCGCCCAGCGACACCACCCAGCCCGACTCGACGAGGGCCTGGCTCTGGACCGAGCGGCTGTAGGCACCGGCGAGGAAGGCGGTGCCCTCGTGATGGGCGCGCAGCAGCAGCACCTCGCGGGTGTGCGGGTAGGGCGCACGGGGCTCGTCATACAGGTCGTCGCCGTCATCCCAGATCGCCACCAGGCCAAGGTCGTGGACGGGTGCGAAGGCTGCCGCTCGAGTGCCCACAACGATCCGGACCCGGCCTCGGGAGAGCGCCAGGAAAGCGCGGTACCGCACCGCCGGACCCAGATCCGCGGTGAGAACGACGTGCTGGTCGGCGCCGAGGATCGCGCGGATCGCCGCGTCGACCCGGGCGACGTCGCGAGCGTCGGGGACACAGACGATGCTCCCCCGACCGCCGGAGAGGGTCGCTGCCGCGGCGGCCGCGACCTGGGCGGGCCAGTCCGATGGTGGCGAGACCAACCAGGCGGCGCGGGGGCTCTCCCCGGCGCCGAGGCGGTTGATCAGCGCGCTCCCGCCGAGCTCGGCCGACCACGAAGCGGCCAGCTGAGGCACCGGCGGGCCGACGAGTGGCTCGGCAGGCGATGGCGCCGGCTCTGCCTCGGCCCGGCCATGTCGCGGCGGCACGGCCAGGCGCAGGACGTCGGACAACGTCCCGGCGTATCGATCGGCCGTCATCCGTGCGACCTCGAGCACAGTCCGGCTCAGCACCGGCTCGGATGAGACCACCCGGCGAAGCGGCGACAGGCCGCCGACATGCTCGGTCGAGTCGGCGCGCTCGACGAGGAATCCTCCGACGTCACGGCCTGCGAACCGGACCTTCACGCGGCACCCGGGGACCGCCT